>NZ_CP151968.1:1463333-2195000 GCF_038593155.1 Ureibacillus sp. FSL K6-8385 | reverse complement strand
CCCACTGTTCGTAATGGAACAGTATCTTAACGCGAATTCATAGCGTTAAGAGGGCACACCCAGGGAACTGAAACATCTCAGTACCTGGAGGAGAAGAAAGAAACCTCGATTCCCTTAGTAGCGGCGAGCGAAACGGGAAGAGCCCAAACCAAGAGGCTTGCCTCTTGGGGTTGTAGGACACTCTATACGGAGTTACAAAAGGATGGGTTAGACGAACCGTTCTGGAAAGGACGGCCGTAGAAGGTAACAGCCCTGTAGTCGAAAATCCATCCTCTCCAGAGTGGATCCTGAGTACGGCGGAACACGTGGAATTCCGTCGGAATCCGGGAGGACCATCTCCCAAGGCTAAATACTCCCTAGTGACCGATAGCGAACCAGTACCGTGAGGGAAAGGTGAAAAGAACCCCGGGAGGGGAGTGAAAGAGAACCTGAAACCGTGTGCCTACAAGTAGTCAGAGCCCGTTAACGGGTGATGGCGTGCCTTTTGTAGAATGAACCGGCGAGTTACGATCACGTGCAAGGTTAAGCCGAAGAGGCGGAGCCGCAGCGAAAGCGAGTCTGAACAGGGCGACGGAGTACGTGGTCGTAGACCCGAAACCAGGTGATCTACCCATGTCCAGGGTGAAGGTGAGGTAGCACTCACTGGAGGCCCGAACCCACGCACGTTGAAAAGTGCGGGGATGAGGTGTGGGTAGCGGAGAAATTCCAATCGAACTTGGAGATAGCTGGTTCTCTCCGAAATAGCTTTAGGGCTAGCCTCGTGTAAAGAATACTGGAGGTAGAGCACTGTTTGGACTAGGGGCCCACCTCGGGTTACCGAATTCAGACAAACTCCGAATGCCAGCTATTTATACACGGGAGTCAGACTACGAGTGATAAGATCCGTGGTCGAGAGGGAAACAGCCCAGACCACCAGCTAAGGTCCCAAAGTAGCCGTTAAGTGGAAAAGGATGTGGCGTTGCTTAGACAACCAGGATGTTGGCTTAGAAGCAGCCATCATTTAAAGAGTGCGTAATAGCTCACTGGTCGAGTGACGCTGCGCCGAAAATGTATCGGGGCTAAACGGTTCACCGAAGCTGTGGATCCGTGCTTCGCACGGGTGGTAGGAGAGCGTTCTAAGCGCGCAGAAGTCAGACCGGAAGGACTGGTGGAGCGCTTAGAAGTGAGAATGCCGGTATGAGTAGCGAAAGATGGGTGAGAATCCCATCCGCCGAATGACTAAGGTTTCCTGAGGAAGGCTCGTCCGCTCAGGGTTAGTCGGGACCTAAGTCGAGGCCGAAAGGCGTAGACGATGGGCAACAGGTTGATATTCCTGTACCACCTCCCCGCCGTTTGAGCGATGGGGGGACGCAGGAGGATAGGGAAAGCACGCCGTTGGTCGAGCGTGTCCAAGCAGCAAGGCGGGGAAGTAGGCAAATCCGCTTCCCGCAACGCTGAGCTGTGATGGGGAGCGCATTGCGCGCGAAGTTCCCGATTTCACACTGCCAAGAAAAGCCTCTAGCGAGGCGGGAGGTGCCCGTACCGCAAACCGACACAGGTAGTCGAGGAGAGAATCCTAAGGCGAGCGAGAGAACTCTCGTTAAGGAACTCGGCAAAATGACCCCGTAACTTCGGGAGAAGGGGTGCTCATTGGGGTGCAAGCCCCGATGAGCCGCAGAGAATAGGCCCAGGCGACTGTTTATCAAAAACACAGGTCTCTGCTAAACCGCAAGGTGATGTATAGGGGCTGACGCCTGCCCGGTGCTGGAAGGTTAAGAGGAGGAGTTAGCGCAAGCGAAGCTCCGAATTGAAGCCCCAGTAAACGGCGGCCGTAACTATAACGGTCCTAAGGTAGCGAAATTCCTTGTCGGGTAAGTTCCGACCCGCACGAAAGGCGTAACGATCTGGGCGCTGTCTCAACGAGAGACTCGGTGAAATTATAGTACCTGTGAAGATGCAGGTTACCCGCGACAGGACGGAAAGACCCCGTGGAGCTTTACTGTAGCCTGATATTGAATTCCGGTACAGCTTGTACAGGATAGGTAGGAGCCGTAGAAGGGGGAGCGCCAGCTTCCCTGGAGGCGCCCTTGGGATACTACCCTGGCTGTACTGGGATTCTAACCCGCAAGCCTGATCGGCTTGGGAGACAGTGTCAGGTGGACAGTTTGACTGGGGCGGTCGCCTCCCAAAGAGTAACGGAGGCGCCCAAAGGTTCCCTCAGAATGGTTGGAAATCATTCGCAGAGTGTAAAGGCATAAGGGAGCTTGACTGCGAGACCTACAAGTCGAGCAGGGTCGAAAGACGGGCTTAGTGATCCGGTGGTTCCGCATGGAAGGGCCATCGCTCAACGGATAAAAGCTACCCCGGGGATAACAGGCTTATCTCCCCCAAGAGTCCACATCGACGGGGAGGTTTGGCACCTCGATGTCGGCTCATCGCATCCTGGGGCTGTAGTCGGTCCCAAGGGTTGGGCTGTTCGCCCATTAAAGCGGTACGCGAGCTGGGTTCAGAACGTCGTGAGACAGTTCGGTCCCTATCCGTCGTGGGCGCAGGAAATTTGAGAGGAGCTGTCCTTAGTACGAGAGGACCGGGATGGACACACCGCTGGTGTACCAGTTGTCTTGCCAAAGGCACAGCTGGGTAGCTATGTGTGGACGGGATAAGTGCTGAAAGCATCTAAGCATGAAGCCCCCCTCAAGATGAGATTTCCCATTGCGTAAGCAAGTAAGATCCCTCAAAGACGATGAGGTAGATAGGTCCGGGGTGGAAGCACGGTGACGTGTGGAGCTGACGGATACTAATCGATCGAGGACTTAACCAAGAAAACACTTTCGATGCCGTTATCCAGTTTTGAGGGAACAACCTCTTAATAAAAATAAAAACAAAAAAACTCTTGAAAAATAAACAAAATATGTTATAATAGTACATGTCTTTCGGTAAAATAAAGAGCCTAGTGACGATGGCGAAGAGGTCACACCCGTTCCCATACCGAACACGGAAGTTAAGCTCTTCAGCGCCGATGGTAGTTGGGGGATTCCCCCTGCGAGAGTAGGACGTTGCTAGGCTCATACATTCGAATTATTCCGAAGTAGCTCAGCGGTAGAGCAATCGGCTGTTAACCGATGGGTCGTAGGTTCGAATCCTACCTTCGGAGCCATATATCTTGGAGAGTTGTCCGAGTGGCTGAAGGAGCACGATTGGAAATCGTGTAGACGGGTTAAACCCCGTCTCAAGGGTTCAAATCCCTTACTCTCCGCCATAATTAGAAATCGGCCCCTTGGTCAAGTGGTTAAGACACCGCCCTTTCACGGCGGTAACACGGGTTCGAATCCCGTAGGGGTCACCATTATGGAGGATTAGCTCAGCTGGGAGAGCATCTGCCTTACAAGCAGAGGGTCGGCGGTTCGATCCCGTCATCCTCCATCGAATAAAACATTTAGGATTATCGCGGGGTAGAGCAGTCTGGTAGCTCGTCGGGCTCATAACCCGGAGGTCGCAGGTTCAAATCCTGCCCCCGCAACCAAAACGGTTCCGTGGTGTAGTGGTTAACATGCCTGCCTGTCACGCAGGAGATCGCGGGTTCGAGTCCCGTCGGAACCGCCATATAGATTGTGGGTCGGTAGCTCAGTCGGTAGAGCAGAGGACTGAAAATCCTCGTGTCGGCGGTTCGATTCCGCCCCAACCCACCATATTACATATTAAAATAATATGCCGGCGTAGCTCAACTGGTAGAGCAACTGACTTGTAATCAGTAGGTTGAGGGTTCGATTCCTTTCGCCGGCACCATACTCCCGGAGGGGTAGCGAAGTGGCTAAACGCGACGGACTGTAAATCCGTTCCCTTTGGGTTCGGCGGTTCGAATCCGCCCCCCTCCACCATACTAATACAGGGGCATAGTTTAATGGTAGAACAAAGGTCTCCAAAACCTTTAGTGTGGGTTCGATTCCTACTGCCCCTGCCAAGAATAAAACAATGGCGACTGTGGCGAAGTGGTTAACGCACCGGATTGTGGCTCCGGCATTCGTGGGTTCGATTCCCATCAGTCGCCCCATAATAAAATGATATATGGGATTGTGGATTCGAAAACAGTGAAAGTTTATTAAGTATTGTTGGGGTATAGCCAAGCGGTAAGGCAACGGATTTTGATTCCGTCATGCCCAGGTTCGAATCCTGGTACCCCAGCCATTATAATTGCGGAAGTAGTTCAGTGGTAGAACACCACCTTGCCAAGGTGGGGGTCGCGGGTTCGAGTCCCGTCTTCCGCTCCAAATTCCGGCGGCTTAGCCAAGTGGTAAGGCACGGGTCTGCAACACCCTTATCACCGGTTCGAATCCGGTAGCCGCCTCCAAAAACATTTATATCATGCCGATGTGGCGGAATTGGCAGACGCGCACGACTCAAAATCGTGTTCCTTCGAGGAGTGTGGGTTCGACTCCCACCATCGGCACTTATAACAAGCCTAGATCGTAATAAACACGCGCTTTCTGTACACGTTACAGAAGGCGCATTTTTATTTTGTTCGCACGATTTTAGCGTGAAAAATCGTGCGCGTAGTTCGGTAAGCCCGAATTCAAATGACGCATTGAAAAACTTAAAACAGGGATTAAAAAAGCGTACCTATTAGTACGCATGACAAATAGCCCTACAATCTTGAATTTTTTCAGATTGAGGGCTATTTTGCTATTGCACATGATTCACGTATATTTTTAGACCAAGGCAAGTAGCGATCGATTATTTCTGGTTGCTGATGGATTGGGAGGTTTGGGAGTTCTGTCAATACTTTGACCAAGTATTGATAGAAATCAATTCTGTAAATTAGCACATTATTTCAGAATCCCTTTTTCAAATTATTTCGGACGGATTCTGAAATAATGTGCAAAATCTTTGCGAATTATTCCAGGTTTTGCAGATTATTTCCGAACATTTGCACATTATTTCGGATGATTAACTAGAATGAGGATGGATCGGGATGAAACATAACAGGGGCCGATCAGCCCCTGCTGTGTCAGTACCCCATTTCTTCGGCTGCCATACGCACAATGTCTTCGTCAATCATATGTTTTTTTAATTGAGCGCCGTATAACAGGCAAGTGGTGGCGAGGTTGTTGATGATCCGCGGCCACCCCTGCGACTGCAGGGCGATCGCTTCTAAGGCAGCTGGGGTAAAAATCGGGTGTTTCGCCCCCGCCTGTTTCAGGCGGTGTTCGATATATCCTACCACTTCTTCCTTATCAAGAGGCCCCATCTGGTATCGCATGATGATTCGTTGGTGAAGCGGACGGTGTTGATTCAACCGTAGTTTTGCCTGTAAATGGGGCAGCCCCGCCAAAATCAAGACAAACGGATTTGTTGAGTCCATGTGAAAGTTGAACAGGATCGCGATATCCTGCAGAAAGGCATCCTTCGCTAAATGCATTTCATCGAGGATGAACACTGACGTTACCCGTTGTTCATGATACAAGCGCTCGATCCCTTGTTGGATTTGATAAAACAAGTCGACCTTGCGGTATTTCGGCTCTTCCCCGAGCCCGAAGGCAAGGCCGCGATAAAAGTCCATCACGCTTCCCGTTGACAATGGAAAATAAACGACGTGATACAGTGACGGATTCAGGGATTCCTTAAACGCCCGAAGGGCGAATGTCTTGCCGGCCCCTGGTTCACCGATCAATAGCCCGATCCCTCTTGTTCGTTTCACGTAGTCCAAAGCGGCGAGGGCCTCTTGATACGAGGCCCCTTGATAAGCCTCTGGTGGATTCGTCTCCTTCGAAAACGGCTCTCGGGAAAGGGAATAAAACGTTTTATACATCGTTTTCGCCTCCCTCTACCGGAACCGCCGCAAACGGTGACCGATGGCGTTTCACATAGGCATTGTCCTCGAAGCGAACAAGGACCGCTTCGGCGACCCGTTGACCGTCTTCGTACACATACACGCCTTGTTCATCATAACGGAGTTCGATCGATTGTCCGATGAACCGGGGCGGAACTTCATACAGCTGCTTGTTCAACGTGACCGTACCATCGGCCTTCACTTTACGGTATTCGCGTTTCAAAAAGATCGAGTCGAGCCAATCCGAATCCTCGACGAACGACACCAAATGGACTTGCGATTGAAACACTTCATGTGGCGTCTTCCCGTTCAACGAGGCATGCGGTTTTCGATGGTAATCTTCCTCCAACCACTTCCAAAATCGCTCGTTTAGCTCTTCGAGCGACTTCGGTGAATTCATTTCGAGCAACGGGTAAAACCGCGTCTGTACGGTGCGGAAAAATCGTTCGATTTTCCCTTTGCTTTGCGGATCGTACGGCTGGGTATGGATCAAGGTGATCCCTAACTCCGCGCAGGCGTACTGCAAGGGTTCCGCCCGATAAATCTTGCCGTTATCCGAGTAAATTCGCTTCGGCTTTCCGTATCGAAGCAGCGCTTCCTTGGTTACGATCCGCAACCCGTCAAATTTCTCGGAAGAGAAAAACTGAGCGTACGGCACGACCCGCGAGCAGTCATCGATATAGGCAATCAAAAACGTTTTTTGCGTTTTGCCATTCACGCGAATCAACGGGCCATGGGACAAATCACCTTGCCAGAGCTCATTGACCTGATCGTACGCGAATCGTTTTCGTTCAGGAATCGGTAAAATTTCTTTCCCCACGAGGTTGTATTTTTTTAAAAGTCGGTATATAGTGAAATAAGAGATGGATTGGATTTCCCCCTGCTCGATAAGGTGTTCGTAGAACACCGTCACGGGCATGTGGGGGTGTTTTTTTCTCAGGGCTAAAATGTGATCCTCTTCTTCAGGTGACAGCCTCCGGGAATGGCCACGGTCCGACCGTCGTTTCGGCTTCAGCGCCTCAAAGCCCCCTTTTTTGTACTGCGTGCACCAGTCGAGGATCGTTTTGGCGGCGATGCGTTTCTCTCCATGGTGGGGAACTTGATGGATCCGTTCCGCTACTTCCTTCAAGTACGTTTTTGGATCGACTTGTCCATTCACCAATGGAGCGATCAATCCATACCGAAATAAAGCGATCTCCTGTCTCATCGACTCATTCATTTCGATCTCCTCCTTCGTTCATCCCATTCTAGGACCTTATCGGTCCATCCTGTCTCTATCCTATCGGATCATTCCCCCGACCGTCGAGAGGAAAGGTTTGTGGAATCTATAAATGATTCCATATAAGGGGATATAAGTAAAATCAGGAACTGAATGTACGTGCAAAAAGATGCGTCGATCGGTGCTCCCATATCTCTTGGATGACGAAAAAGAGGCCGATCTCCTCCATCGTCTGGATCCACCATAGGGCTCGTTCTCTCGCTTGGGCGATGGCAGGACCAATTTTTCTCCAGCGCTCCGCAAAAAACCAATGAAGGTGGTTCAAATTTCGGAATAAACGTCGGACATAAAATAAAACCCCTTCATCCGTAGGAAGGAGTGGAGCCTCCTCCATCCCCCGTTTCGGAGTCAGGCCCAACCGTTCTTTCACCACTCTCCATATGGTGGGCAACGTATACTGAAAATAAGGGAGAAGAAATGAAGGCAACACGGCCACCGTCCTCCTGCACTCCGGGCAGCGATACCGAGCGATCCAAATGCGATAAGACTGATGCGACGTCACGGCATTTCGTTCGTAGTACCCATGGCGATAAAGAGGGCGTTTTGCCTGGCAATGAGGGCACCGCTTAAGAAGGGGAAAGTCGTTTTGTTTTCCCCGCTGGGCATATGTCTGGACATCGACCTGAAAGTCATGAAACCGAATCACGTCCTCGTCCCCCCTCTGGAAATCACCCATGTCCCATTCCGAAATAATTCACAAAAAATTTAGCACATTCTTTCGGAAAGGGGGAGAGGGATATTCCGAAGGAATGTGCAAAAAAGAGTCTTTTTTGTGCGGAAATAAAGTGATAATTTACAACAGAGGAATCAGCCACGAACAAGTATGTGTTCTTGTTGCAAGAGACCGTACAAAAGCAACCGTCTCCAAAGTATCTTGTATGGGGCGTATTGTAAGATGATGTATAAAATTTTGTGTAAAGCATTTTGCTAGACCAAAAGAAAAAAGGTAGGGTATTCTCTGATTGAACCCAAACATTCCAGAGAAAGGAGAACCCTACCTATGTCTAAAAGTATACCGAATTTATGAGGATTTGCCGAAGCGCAAGAAGCCCTTCAACGAATGTTTGAAGAACGTTATTGTTAACCAAATATTGTAAATAAACAAAATAAGGGGATTTTCCCTTTCCACACAAGAGACTGAATATTCAGTCTCTTGTGTGAAGGAAACCGGTTCCCTATCCATTCCAAATCTATTTCAGAGATACCCTATCTATCTTACATTACACAAAATTCTTGACGGTACCGTTTTAAGGGGGATGATGATAATGGAGAAAAAGAAAAGTGAGTTTTTGGGATGGATGAAGGCGATCATTATTGCAATTTTATTAGCTGCTTTTGTTCGGCACTTCATATTTGCGCCGATTATAGTAGAAGGAGAATCCATGATGCCTACACTACACGATCAAGATCGTATGATTGTAAACAAAATAAAATATTCTTTTGTAAAACCGAAAAGGTTTGATATTATTGTGTTCCATACAAAAGAAAAAAGGATTACATAAAACGCATAATTGGGTTACCTGGAGATCGTATCGAGTATAAAAATGATATTTTATATATAAACGGGAAAGCGTATAAAGAACCTTATCTAGATGAATACAAAAAACAAAACAAGTTTGATGGTCCCCTTACGGAATCGTTTACTCTAAAGGATACTCCAATCGGTAGAAACACTGTTCCTAAAGGCTATTTATTTGTAATGGGTGATAATAGAAGATATAGTAAGGACAGTCGTCATATTGGGGCCATTCCGATGCATGATGTTGTTGGCCAGGCAAACATAATTTATTGGCCTTTTAAACATATCCGAATAGTAAAATAAGCATTTCAAAAAGGCTTTACGGCTTTTCAGTAAAACAACTGAAAAGTACCAATAAATTTATTTTAAAATTAAATCGTAGTTATCAACACTGATAGCTACGATTTTTATTTTTGAGTGTTTCATTAATTTTTTTCTCCCGAGTTCAACAGTTTGAAGTCCATTTTAGGAAAACAAAATTGGAAAAATCCTGTTCTATCGAGGGTTTGAAAATTACTAGTCTAGAAAAAATACTGAGTTTCATAGGCATACGTTTTACCAAATTAATCCTTATTAATATGATTCACTCGCAAGCTCGTTCCATTAGCATATAAAATCGAGGAAGCAATAAGGGCTTCTTCGGTCTTATCTTTCCGATCGATTCGTCCACATGAAATCAGCTTAGAATAGTTCCAATGTTTATTGAGAAATAAAAGCACAGAGATTTACAGAGAATTTAGTTTGCACCAACTTTACATGGAGTAATAGGCAACGATCGATCAATTGGGGACTTCGTTTTGTCTTGCAAACCCATCCTGAAATCGCAACCTCGAATGTATTTCGTTGGATTCAAGGGTTTGTCTAGGGTTTCTTTCCGATTTCACTTCTCCATGGACACCCTTGCCTTTGACTGATGATTCACATATCCCAACATCCCCCGACGCCCATAGAGGACTTTCACCGCCTAGTTCATCGACCTACCCGGCACACAATAAAAATCGCAGTTGTAAAATTAAACAACTGCGATTTTATAACTCACATTTCGCATCCAGACCATCCCAAGATAAAGGATTTTTTATTTACTTTTCAAAAATAATTTCCGGCCCAACACGATAAGCGATGGCAATCTTTTTTACCATCGCTGTCGAAAATCCTCCCACCCCTAATTCCTGCGCCATTCAATGCTATTTTTAGGTTAACGATTGGATCAATGTTCACCGCTACATTACCCATTGTACCACTCAAGAACCACAATTAAATTAAAGATTATTCTTGAGTCAAGTAATTAAAATGTTTATCAGTGATATATGTTAAATCAATATCAAAATTCATCTTATCTAAGATAGGTTTAATATACTCTATTAAATGTGTGCCAGCCTCAAAATTATCAGGGAATTTACTAATATAAAAAGAATTATTATTATCACAATTTGGCTTATGTTCAACTAACCCTTCGATTACCTCAGCAATTTGGTCCACAATATTTTCTTCTAATTTTTTTTCTGAAATTATTACCGTGTGGATATAATTCTCCGCGCCTTCAAATGAATCCTCATCCTCTATTTCCTTTAAAATAGGAAAATCATCTAAAACACTAGGTCTTCTGTAATCTAAAATCAATAGCATACAGACAGTTTCATTATCTTGATTATCTAAACGAAACAACTCTAGGTCTCGCAATTTCAACATTCTTACCAATTTGAACATTAATATCACCTCTTTAACTTTGAATTCCCTTTTTCATTGCTATCTTTTCAAAGTAATTAAACATAATTAATCCGATTATAAAGTATACCAAAGAATTTAAAAAAACTATACTTAATGAACTAATAGGAAAATCCGATATTTTATATTCATTTAAGATTATATCCCAAATTAGTCCTTTCGCATATGAAAAAGGAATAAAAATGTTTTCATTTTGTTTAAACAATAAATAAATAAATCCAACCTTAAATAAACTTATTATTGCTTTGATATCTTTAAATACAAGAGATAGACTTGAAAAAGCTATTCCTATGCCATACAAACCAATAAGTCCAGTAAAAGTAACTCCAATTAAAGATGCTAAATTTATGTTAATCTTCAATAAAATTACTATAAAAACAAGCATTATAAATACTGTAGCAGTTGTTTTGAAGCAATGAATTAAAGATCAACTGCTGAAATCTATTAAAGAATGGGATGAAGTGGTCATACCTCCCGAAGAATTGGGGGAAATCAATCGAAAATTAAGCAAATTGGTCATTGAGGATAAATATGAAAAGAAACAGGTAAAGAAACAGCATGTCAAAGCCGTCCGGGAAAATCTCCGTGCACAAAAGAAAAACTATAATAAAGCGGTCAATCAGCATCAATGCCCAACATGCGGAGGAAATTTGATTCTTCGGAAAATACGGCTCCTTTTATGGATGCAGCAATAATCCGCGATGCCGGTTTACGAAGGAGATATAGAAAATTATGATGAGGCTTCTACTTTAAGCAAGGCCTCTTTTATTTTTTGATTAATAATACTCAATCGCTGTTTCAACAATTCATTATTTTGTTATAGAAATCATTGTTGGCCCGGTTTGAAATTTGGAACAGTGAAACATTCCGCAGAAGTAAGAAAAATTATTGAATTATTTATGTATAATTTGTGAAAAAATTAACAAACTATATAATATCCGAAATTATAGTTGTAAAATAATTGTAGAGTTGATAAGAGAAACGGAGGGCATAGCCATGAATATTCGACGTGTGACTGTAGCAGGATGCGGTGTATTGGGAAGCCAAATCGCGTTTCAGACAGCGTTTTCGGGTTTCCCGGTGAATGTTTATGATATTAATGAGGAATCTTTGGAAAAAGGGAAAGAAAAAATCCGTTCTTGGCAAGAAGCGTACAAAAGAGAGTTGGGAGCTTCGGAAGAAGAGGTAGAGAAAGCTTATAATAATTTGACTTTTTATACAGATCTGGAAAAAGCGGTGAAAGATGCAGACCTTGTCATCGAAGCGGTGCCGGAAGTGTACGAAATCAAAGCGGATTTTTATAAAAAATTGGCGGAAGTGGCGGATGAAAAGACGATTTTTGCTTCGAACTCCTCTACGATGCTGCCAAGCCAATTTGCCGGAATTTCCGGAAGACCTGAGAAATTTTTGAATTTGCATTTTGCCAATGAAATCTGGAAACACAATACGGCAGAAATCATGAAACATGACGGTACGGACCAACAAGTGTTTGAAGAAGTGATTGAATTTGCGAAAGCGATTGGCATGGTGCCGCTGCCATTATATAAAGAACAGCCGGGATATATCCTTAATTCATTGCTCGTTCCATTCTTGGATGCCGCGCAAAAATTGGTGGTCAACGGCGTTGCTGACCCGTATACGGTGGATAAAACATGGATTATTGCGACAGGCGCTCCAAAAGGGCCTTTCGCCATTCTGGATGTGGTCGGCATCAACACCCCTTACAATTTATGCCTTGCAAGAGCGAAAGCCGGGGACAAGGAAGCGGAGAAAATTGCCGAGTATCTGAAAAAAGAATTCCTGGATAAAGGCCGCCTGGGCGTGCAAAACGGCAAAGGCTTCTATGACTACCCTAATCCGAAATACCTTGATCCGGATTTCTTAAAATAAGAGTGCTGCAAACAGTTAAATATATTTATGAAAGAAGGGAACTCAGGATAGAATCCTCAGTTCCCTTTTTAAATGCCGGGAAAAGAGGGGCTTGTATTTCGGCAATTTCACCAGTATTTTTTTTATTAAGACCATATATGTATGGAGTGAAACATGTGATCCGGTACAAAGACAAACATCTCACCATCTTCGAAAGCCAAATCTATCAAACCGTATCCACGGTCATTCAAACGGACGATTGCGTCATAGTCGCCGATCCGGCCTTTCTTCCTATGGAAATCGGGGAAATTCAACAATATGTGCAAAGCGTGAAGGGAAACCGGCCGATTTATCTCCTCTTCACCCATTCCGATTGGGACCATATTGTGGGGGCGGGGGCATTTCCGGAAGCGACCGTGATTGCAAGCGAAGCCTTTACGGCGAAAAATCCGGATGAGATTCTTGAACAAGGGAAGGCCTTTGATGATGAGTATTATCTCGACCGGAAATACCCGTTGATTTATCCGGAAGTGGATGTTGCCGTGGAGAAAGACGGCCAGCAGCTGAGAATGGGCCAAACCGTGCTCACTTTTTATGAAGCGAAGGGCCATACCGATGATGGCATTTTTGCCATTGTGGAGCCCCTTGGCATATGGATTGCGGGGGATTATTTATCCGATATCGAATTTCCGTTTATTTATTCAAGTGTGGAAGATTACATCGAAACTTTGGAAAAAACGGACATGATTTTGGATAACCATGAAATTCACGTCATGATACCGGGGCATGGGCATGCGGCGTTCGGCAAAAATGAAATCCTAAAAAGAAAAAACGACGGCCTCCGATATATCCAAAACTTGATCCGGGCCGTCGAGTCCAATGCCGGACATGAGCATTTGGTTGAGCCATATCCTTATAAAAGAAGCTTGATAAAGTGCCACGAAGCGAATGTGAAGTTTATAAAAAGCGCCCGGCAACCGTGAACTGCCAGGCGCTTTTTAATATAATTGGTCTTCGATTTCTTTTGCGGCTTGCTGCATTTTTTGAATAAGTTCTTTTTCGTCGTAATCGGTGTACCGGATTTCCGGGATGACAATACTGATCGATGCAATGGATTCCCGTGCCGCATTTAAGATCGGGACGGAAATGGAGCAGGCGCCGCGGACTCTTTCGCCGCAGCTGATGCAATACCGCTGCCTGCGGATTTGATCCAGCTGTTTCAGCAGCTGCTCTTTCGTTTTTACGGTTTTTTCGGTAATTTTCTCTAATTGAACATGTTCGACATATTCCATATAGTTGGGCATAAAAGCGAGCAACGTTTTGGATGAAGCCCCCGCATAAAGGGGGGATGTATCCCCTACAAGCATTTTTGTGGAAAGGGGATAGGAAGAATCAAAGTTCAATATGCATCTCCGTTCAGTACCATCGATGATATTTAAGGAAATGCTTTCCTTCGTTTCCTCGTTCAGCCGCTTCAAAATCGGTTCGGCCACAAGTATTAAGCTCGACTCTTGCTTTACCAAATTGCCCAAATACAATAAAGAATGCCCCAATTGATAGCGCTTTGTATGCTTGTCTTTGTGCAAAAATCCTTCCGCCACAAAAGTGGAAACGATGCGCTGCAAGCTGGAAATCGTGATCCCCGTTTTTTTGCTGAGTTCAGTCAAAGAAAGTCTCGGCTCATCATTTGAAAAAGCTTTTAATACACGGATCGCTTTATGCAAAGAGGCTATTGTATAGTTTTTTTCATGTGCTTCCTTATTCAATGAACTTACACCTACTTCATGCAATGAATTTTTTTCTTGCTTGCTGTCCGTTTTTCGTCCGTTCCGTCAAACCGTCTCAAAGGGAAATCGCATGATTCGATTGGATTCGCTATTTCAATATTATATAGGGTTTTTTTGAAGGTTTCATATGAATTCAGCATTCATGGCTGATTCGTGTTCAAAGGCTGTTCCAGATACTCGCCGGAATGTTCGCCAAGCAATGGAGGTGCAAGTTTGTACTGGATATTTAAGCCGGAAAACTGCAACGGATTTTTGATGAATTTGATTTTTCCGTATTGGGGGTGTTCGAGTTCCCCGATCAGGTTGCGGGCTTTCACTTGAGGCTGTTCAAGCGCTTCGGCGATGGTATGCACTTTGCCGCAAGGAATTTTGTATTCCCGAAGAAGGGCAATCCATTCGTCCCGCGTTTTGGTGATCGTAATTTCTTGGATCATCCTGCTCAGATCGGCTTCATGTTCTTTGCGCAGCGCGTTGGTAAGGAAACGTTCATCTTCCAGCCATTCTTCGCGCCCCAATAATTTGCATAATTTGCGGAATTGTTCGTTGGTGCCCGCGCAAATCATCAGCGGCCCGTCCGCGCATTGGAACACCTGGTAAGGCGCGACATTGTTGTGAAGATTCCCTAAACGTTTCGAAATGAATCCTGTGTTGATATAGGCGCTTGCCACATTGGCCAAACTGCTGACTTGCACATCCAGAAGCGAAAGGTCGATAAATTGCCCTTCCCCTGTGATGTCCCTCATGCGCAATGCGGACAAAACCCCAATGACCACATAAAGGGAAGTCAATATATCCGCTATCGGCACACCGACTTTTGTCGGCTCGCCATCCGGCTGGCCGGTCACGTCCATCAGACCGCTCATCGCCTGTATGACCGGATCAAAGCCGGGCTCATGGGCGAGGGGGCCTGTCTGTCCGAAACCGGTCACCGCGCAATGGATGAGGCGGGGATTAATTTTTTTCAATTCTTCATAATGGAGCCCCATCCGCTTCATATCGCCCGTCTTAAAGTTTTCGATCAATACATCAGCATCTTTGATGAGAGTTTTCAGCCGCTTTTTCCCTTCTTCCGTTTTCAAATCCAGCGTAATGGAGCGCTTATTGCGGTTGGCGCATAGATAGTAGGTGCTTTGACCGTTGATGAATGGCCCCCAGTCGCGCATGCTGTCCAGGCCATCCGGATGTTCGATGCGGATGACTTCCGCGCCCAAATCCCCCAAAATCATCGAGCCTGCCGGTGCGGCATAAACCCGGGACAAATCCAGCACTTTTATATTTTGCAGAGGCTGTTGCATGTGGAATTCTCCTCTCTGAAAGTAGTTTGGAGAATGGTTGAAAAGGAATTCTCCAAAAAAGATTCGTAATGTGCGCACGAATATGGATTCATCAATTTTTTCATCCTTGCACTGCATCGGCGCGACTTTACTTATAAACAGGCTTGCGTTTATGAATAACGGCATCCACGCCTTCTTTAAAGTCGTCAAGTTCCGTCACAATCGCCATTTGGGAAGAGATGTAGTCAAGAGCAGAACGTAAATCCATTTTTTGGCTTTGATATACTGCCCGTTTAATAAAACGGATGGCCGTTTGCGGGCCGTTTGCCAGCTTTTCCGCATAGTTGCGGGTAAATTCCTCAAGTTTGTCGTCATCCACCACAAACGTGACAAGTCCGATTTCTTTTGCTTCTTCCGCCGTCAGCATCCGGGCCGTCCATAACATGTCCAGAGCCTTGTCAATGCCGACAAGCTTAGGCAAGTAATAGGCGCCTCCGTCTCCAGGCACAATGGCCACTTTGATATAGCTTTCCGACAATTTGGCGGACGCGGCGGCAATGCGGATATCGCACATTAAGGCCATATCCAGGCCGGCGCCCATCGCAAAGCCGTGAATTTGCGCAATCACCGGCTTATCGATCTCTTCCAGAAGAAGAGGAATCAGTTGAATTTTTTTCCATAGGGAATTTTTGCGTGCCAACCCTGTGGAAGAAATGTCTTCTTTGCTTTTGAAGAACCCTTCTCCCGCATGCATGGCTTTAATGTCGCCGCCCGCGCAAAAAGCTTTGCCGTTTCCTTTGACAATCACTACCCGGATGGAATCATCATCCCGTACTGTTTCCAGCGCCTGAATCCAGTTTAAAATCATTTCTTCGCTGAACGCGTTGTAGGCTTCCGGACGGTTCAATGTAATCGTCGCAATATGATTTTCCACTTCAAACAGCAAATCTGCCATGAAACCTCTCTCCTTTTATAAATTTATTGATCTTCTATTGATTTTGGTGAGCCGCAAGCAGGACAGAAAATGAAGGCCGTGTTTTCAGATGCATTCACTTTAACCATCAGTTTTTCACCGCTGCCCCTGTTGTTTTGGTGAGATATGCCCAAAGGTCATCGTCATGATTGAGCAAATAGTCGGCGATATGTCCACTCCAATAATCGGCGCTTGTTCCTTCGTCACGCCAGGACCATAGGCGCCGTGTGTACTGATGCAGCGCATGTTCATGGGTCGTACCGATCGCCGCATGCAATTGATGGGAAACGGCAGTCACCGTAGTGATGGCATCTTCAAAGCGGATGCGGGCAAAGGCGATTTCATGCAATACTTTATCGGATTGAACAGCGGCACAGACGTTATTGAACGCCGCAAGCGCGATGGCCGTTTCCCCGGCCAGTTGAGCGATTTGGTATTGCACCAGCTGGAATCGGTGGATTGGGCGGCCGAATTGTTCGCGTTCTTTGGAGTATTGGACCGATAATTGATTGATTTTTTCGATGGCGCCTGTCATTAAGGCGATTTTGAATGCCGTTTCGATGGATTTCAAATGGAAAATTTGTTCATCGGTCAAAAGGGACGAAGACTGTACTTTTGCATTGTTCAAAATCACCGTATCGCGCGGCTCGCCTGCCATGTTGCTGCCCGGCTGAATCGTTGCATCCGCCAAATCGATGAGCGCGATTTGTTTCTGTACAAGGGCAACCAAGTGTTTCGCGTGTCTTGCCCAAGGAACATTGTCCAACGTACCGGAAATTTGGCCGTTCTGCAAAGACAAGCCTTCTTGCAAAGAGTATGTTGCAACCTGATCAACCGTTTCGAGATTGCCGGTTTCCAGCAGGAAATTGGCAAATGTTGTTTCGGCAAATGGAATCGGAGCGGCGTATTTTCCTGTCAAACGGACAAGGTTTAACAGGTCCTCCAGGTCTCCGCCGGCACCGCCTTTCTCTTCCGGCACTGCAACGGAAATCATGCCGTTGTCCTCGAACAATTTCCAGACATCTTTTGCCCATTCCCCTTTTTCAAGGACATCCACCACATCTTTTGTCACATGGTCTTCCAACATGCGTTCGGCAACGTCCAAAATCATTTCTTTCATTTCGCTCATTTTGCCACAACCCCTTTCGCCACCATACCGTAGAGAATTTCCGTTGTACCGCCGCGGATTGTAAAACCAGGAGAATGCAGGATGGACTGGGCCATGTAGCGGTCGAATTTGCGCTCCGCATCCAGTTTTGGATACGTTTCAACCAGAAGCCGCGCCACTTCAGGAACGCTTTGTTCAAACTTCGTGCCAATGGCTTTCACCAGCGAAGCGGGGATGGCCACGTTTTTCGCATCTCCCGATTCGAGCAATTTTGCAACGCCAATGGATAAATTGCGCAAGCCCCACAGGCGGGAAAGAAGCTTCGCGGCCTGCTTCAGCCCCTCTTTGTTGCCTTGGCGCTTCAGCTCTTGCACAAGCTCGTCGACTAACAGGTACGTGCTTAGAATCCGTTCGGGACCGCTCCGTTCAAAGGCAAGTTCCGCCAGTCCCTGTTCCCAGCCGTTTCCGATTTCGCCGACCACCATATTGTCCGGCACAAACACGTTATCGAAAAAGACTTCGTTGAAATGATGTTCTCCGGTCAAAAACTTGATTGGAACAATGGTTACCCCTTCCGCACGCAAGTCGATAATCAATTGGCTCAATCCTGCATGCTTGTTTTTTCCGTCAAATGGACTGGTCCGTACAAGAGCGATCATATAATGACATATATGGGCGTTACTTGTCCAAATTTTCTGACCATTCACAATCCAGCCGCCCTCGACCTTTTCGGCCCGTGTACGGACGGAAGCCAAATCGGAGCCGCTGTTCGGCTCGCTTAAGCCGATGGCAAAGTAGCATTCACCCTTGGCGATTTTCGGCAGGAAAAACTGTTTTTGTTCTTCCGTACCGTAGCGGAGAAGCAGCGGTCCCGTTTGTCGATCCGCAAACCAGTGGGCTGCAACGGGCGCTCCGCTTGCCAAAAATTCTTCGGTCAAAATATAACGGTCAATGGTGCTCCGTTCCTGCCCGCCATATTTTTTCGGCCATGTCATTCCGATCCAGCCTTTTTCGCCGATCAGCTTCGAGAATGAAGGATCGACGCCGCTTAACCATGAATCGCATTTTGGAGTGAAAGTTCCCTTTTTGATATGCTCTTGCAGAAAGTTGCGCACTTCCAAACGAAAGGCTTCCTGTTCCTCGGTAAATTGCACCGTCGGCAATTGAAACATTTCATCATCCCCTTTATTTTATCGTATTGCGGTAATGGTTATCGTATTACAAATCTAATCATAGTTTTTTATACATGTCAATAAAAATGTTGTAAAATTCTATTAAAATCATCTTTTTTCTCTTTTGTGCAGATAAGTAGATTGCAGGGGGAAAATTATGGGGAGTAAATTATAGGGGGGAGCATGATGGAACTGCAGTCAAAATTGGAAAATCGTTTGTTGCAGACGCTTCGTGTGGAACAAATACAAAGTTTGAAAATCTTGCAAATGTCCAGTATGGAACTGGAGCAATACCTTTATGAAAAAGCGGATGAGAATCCTTTGCTGACGATTGATTGCGGAAATGGAAGGGATGCGAAATTATTGGAAATCCCTTATGTAAAAGATCGGATGCCTTCATCCTTTTCGAATGAAGAACGGTGGGATTATATAGAACGCAGCGCCGCGGCACAGCCTGATTTTGAACAATTTTTTATTGAACAAATTCCGTTGACCGTTTCCCTTAGGGATTTTGATTTGAAAATCTTGAAATTTTTGATCCGTTCACTGGATGACCGCCTGTTTTTGGATGTGGAAGCGCATGAAGTAGCAGAAAAATTCCGGACGACCGCCGCACATGTGGAGAAGCTTATTCAATTGCTTCAGACTTTGGAACCGGTCGGGGTCGGCGCAAGAAATTACATTGAGTATTTATTGATTCAAACCCATCGCTGTCCAGATGCACCTCCTTTCGTCAAAGAGATCATAAAAAATGATTTATCCATGGTTGCTGAAAATAAGATCAAGCAGCTGGCAAAAAAATATAATCAAACAATCCGTGAGATTCAACAGGCTGTTGATTTCATAAAATCTTTGAATCCCCTTCCGGCAGGCCATAAAGATGCCGCTGTTCATTATATTGTTCCGGATATTGAAGTATCACGGGTAAATGGAGAATGGATCATTCAACTGATCCAGAAAAATTTGCCTTCCATTCAAATCAACGAAGAATACGTGGAATTGTTAAAGCGACAAACGGACAATAAAAAATTTCTGAAAAAATATTTGAAAGATGCAAAAGCCCTTTTGTTGGGAATCGAGAAGCGCAATAAAACCATCTATGAATTTGTAAGGCTCCTCTTGGATATTCAACCGGATTTTTTTGAATATGGAATGGCAGGATTGAAACCGATGCGGCTAAAAGATGTGGCAGATCATCTGAATCTGCATATTTCCACGATCAGCCGGACAATCAGGGGGAAATATTTGCAGACACCCCATGGCATATACAGTTTTCAATCTTTATTTACAAAGGGGATTGAAAGTGCATCCGGAAAAATGGATTCCATTGTGTTGATTAAAAAGAGGATCAAGGAATTGATCGACCAGGAGAATAAGAGAAAGCCTTTAACGGATACCCAATTGGCAAACCAACTGAAGAGGGAAGGGATTCAAATATCCAGAAGGACTGTCGCCAAATACCGGATTGAAATGAATATTGCAAGTTCATTCAATCGGGCTTTGCAAAATTGATTCATCAGGGAATGGGTGATGAAAAAATGCAACAGATGATGAATTTTTGCGTATAAAAATGATGATTTTAAATATTCCCCGCCGCTAAAAGGAATATTTCTATTTAAAATTTATTAATTTTACAAAATAATTTAACGCTCAAACTCATTTTTCGAAATATAAAAAAATATATAGATGGAGGAATATTGAAAATAGTTTTGATGTTGATACCAGAATGCCCTTTCATAAGGGCCTTTTATTATTTTTGCTTTTTTCAAATAACCATTTTCCATAATCGATATTTTCTTGAAAAAGCGATAGGGAAACGAAAGGAAAAGTTGGCATTGGGTTTGCTTGTAATATTGGCACAGCTGCTTTGCAGAAATGAAGATGTCAAAAGGCAATCATGATGTTTGATGGAACAGCTTTCGGGTAATGGATTGAAATTTTGATAGAAAGAAGGGGATGGCATGATAGCAGCGAAAAAACGTTTAGCGATTGACGTGGGGGGCACTTTCACCGATATATTTGTATTTGATGAGGAAACGGGAGAAATTTTTGTAACGAAAACCTCTTCCACCCCATCTAATCCCGAGAAAGGAATTTTAGAAGGGATTGCCAAGGCGAAGATCAGCGGAGAAGAAATTAAAGTCTTTTCACATGGTACAACGGTCGGAACAAACGCCCTCATTGAAAGGAAACTGCCGAAAACAGCCCTCATTACCACAAAAGGATTCCGGGATGTCATTGAAATCGGGCGGGGGACGAAAGAGGATATATGGGACACATACAAAGACAAGGCAAGACCGTATATTCGCCGCCGTGACCGATTCGAAGTGACGGAGCGGACAGATTATCGGGGGAATATTTTGGTGCCTGTCGATGAAAACGAGGTCCGTGAACTCGCGAGAAAACTGAAGAAACGCGGAACGGAATCGGTTGCTGTCTGCTTCATCAATGCGTATGTGAATGGCGAAAATGAAAGAAGAGTGAAGGAAATCCTCCAGGAAGAATTGCCCGGGGTGTATGTGTGTATTTCCAGCGAAGTGCTGCCGGAAATCTTCGAACATGAACGGATGAGCACGACCATCATCAATGCGGTGTTGGGACCGATTATGACTACCTATATTCACAGGTTGGAAGAAGAAATGCAGAAGCGCGGCTACAAAGATGATATTCTGGTTCTACATTCCGGCGGAGGGGTGATGACGTCCAGTACAGTCCCGCGTTATGCCGCCAGACTTGCAAGTTCCGGCATTGCAGCGGGCGCCATTGCCAGCAAACATATCGCGAAATTGTGCGGGTATCGCAATGCCATCGGTTTGGATATGGGCGGGACAAGCACGGATATTTCATTAATGTATGACGGCGATATCCGGATCACGAAAGAATGGGCGATTGAATATGGCTATCCGATCGGGTTCCCAAGCATTGAAATTTTGACCATTGGGGCAGGCGGAGGAAGTTTGGCATGGATCGACGAGGGAGGTTCTTTGCGAAATGGCCCGCAAAGCGCGGGAGCTTCGCCCGGACCGGCATGCTACGGCCGTGGAGGAACCGAACCGACAAACTCCGATGCCAATTTGGTGCTAGGCCGTCTAAGCGAAAAATTGCTGGGCGGAACGATGGAATTGGATGTGGCGAAAGCGGAACAAGCTGTGCAAAAGATAGCCGATCATTTCGGCTATTCCATAGAAGAGGCGGCAAACGCCATCATTGAAGTGGCCAATGCAAATATGAGCGACGCGGTAAGGCTCATATCCGTACGCCGGGGATATGACCCAAGAGACTTTGCGCTGGTTGCCTTCGGCGGCGCGGGACCATTGCATGGCGCATATTTGGCGAAAGAATTGAACATCCCGACCGTGATCATTCCTCCTTATCCGGGTGTGGCGGCAGCGATGGGATGCCTGCTTGTCGATGTCCGTCATGATATTTCCAAAACTTATTTGAGACAGGCTGAAGAAGTCACGTTGGAAGAATTATACGAAGAATTTGAAAGCATGCAGGCGGAGGCCAGGGAGCTGCTTCTGGAAGAAGGAATTCCTGAAGAGCAATTCACTTTGATGAATTTCATTGATTTAAGATATCAAGGCCAATGGCGTTCTTTGTCCGTCCCGGTAAGCCAAAGCAGTTCATCCATCGAAGAGATTTTGGAATTGTTCCATAAAGAACATGAACGGGAGTTTGCCTATTCAGACCGGGAACAAAAGGTTGAAATTTATGGCCTCCGTGTCACAGCCATTGGGACGGTGCCAAAACCGGAGTTTCCGAAATATGAACCGGAAGGAACCGTTGAAGATGCTTTAAAAGGGACAAGAAAAGTCTATTTTGATGGCGAGTTTGTTACGACAAAAATTTATGACCGTGACAAAATTCCGGTGGAGACGGAAATCACGGGTCCAGCAATCATTGAACAATTGGATACGACGACAGTGATTCCGCCGAAGTTTTCCGCGAAGGTGGATCAGTATAAAAACATCATTATTTCTGTAAATCAATCATAATTTCGGAAAGGTGGAATGGTGATGGGCTCTCTGCAAAAAGTGGTTTCCAAACAGGAAACGTCTTTAGATCCGGTTACATTCGAAGTGTTGAAGAACGGTTTTGTGAATTTGGTCGACCAAATGGCGGAACAGATGTTGAGGACATGCTATTCATTCGTCATTTATAACCGCGATTTCAGCTGCGCCCTTTGCGATGCTGAAGGAAATACCGTGATGCAAGGGACACATGACATTTCCGTTCATGTAGGGACGTTGCATCTGACGGCTAAGGCGGTTCTGGAGGATTTCAAAGGGGACATCCATCCGGGAGATGTATTTTTAGTAAACGATCCGTATCGGGGCGGCACCCATTTCTGTGATACAAGGGTTGTTCTTCCCGTGTTTTATGGCGGAAAACTGATTGCCTTCATGCAAACAAACGGACATTGGGCAGATGTCGGCGGTTCCAACCCGGGCTCTTTTGATGTAAAGTCGCGGGATCATTTTGGGGAAGGCATCCGCATTCCACCTGTCCGAATTTACAGCAGGGGCGAATATTTATCGGATGTCGTCAATCTATTAATCTCGAACATGCGCGTCCCGAAGGAACGGTTGGGCGATTTGCGTTCACAGGTCGAAGCGGCCAAAGTTGGACAAAGACAATTGCTGGAGTTAATTGATAAATACGGAATTGATACGGTTCTTACAGCATTCAAGGAAGTACAGGATTACGTCGAACGATTAACGAGAAAAAAGATTGAGTCATTGCCGGAAGGTACTTGGGAAACAGTCGACTATATCGACATGGATCCGGAATTGGGGGACGGGCTGATTCCAATCCGGGTGAAAATGGAGATAAAAGACAATGAGATTCATTATGATTTAAGCGGTTCCCATCCATACATCAGCTGCTTTTTAAATGCAGGCTATGGAGCGGCGTTGTCGGGCTTGTATGCGGGCACCAAAACATTTTTCCCGGAAGTGCCGCTGAACTCCGGCTTTTACCGCGTCGTGAAAGCGACTTTGCCCGAAAATTCGGTGGTCAATGCACCAGAACCGGTGGCTGTTACGGGATTCTGTTCCGGCGCATTTGAAAAAATCATGAACGCGTGTTTTGAGATTTGGTCCGAAATCATGCCGGAACGAGCCATCGCTTGTTCATTCAATCTGGAATATTTGTTGATTGGCGGCTATGATCGCCGCGATGCATCGAACAATTATTTCATGTGGTATGACTGGATGGCGGGTGGCCATGGAGGCCGCATCGACCGGGACGGCGCCAATGCAACATCCCCGGTTTTTGGCGTCGGGCTCAGCGTACAGCCTTGCGAAGGGCAGGAAAGATTGTCTCCGGTCATTACGACAAAGCATGAAATTATCACCGATTCCGGAGGACCGGGCAAATACCGGGGAGGATGCGGAGTCGAAAAAGGCGGCGTTTTAACGGAAGTATTCGGAGGGGTCATGTCTTATTGCTGCGACCGTTCCCGTTCCATCACTTGGGGGATCAAAGGCGGGCTGCCATCCATTCCTCAGGGAGCCGTTTTGCATCCGGGCACGGATAAGGAACAATTCCTGGGTACCATTTTTTCGAATATCCCGATGAAAAAAGGCGATTCGTTTACAAGACCATCCGCCGGCGGGGGCGGTTTGGGCGATCCGCTGGAAAGGGATGTGGAAACCGTGTTGGAAGATGTCATTGACGGCTACGTTTCAATTGAAAGGGCAAGAAAGGACTATGGGGTCGTCATCCGGGAAATTGACAGGGATGTCGATCTGTATGAAATCGACTATGAAGCTACCGAAAAGGAAAGAGAGTATATCCGGAAACATCGGAAAGATTGGCTTCGCGTAAGTCCATATGAAGTAGAGAAAATGTATAAAAACGGAGAAATTGACCAGCTGGATGTCATCCGGCGGTATGGCGTCATCATGGACTACACAACAAATCAGGTGCTGGTCAAATCCACTGAGCAATATCGGGAAGCGATGATGAAACGTACATTGGCTTATTGGGATTGATTTGAAGTCGCCGGAGGGAAAATTGACATATTTCCCAACTTATATGTCTGAAAATATCGAAAATTGACAATGAAAAATACTTTAATATTTTCTTGTAAGGGGGAATTCAATGGGGAAGCTGCAAAAATCTTTAAAGACGCGCCACATTACCATGATTTCCATTGGCGGTGTCATCGGAACAGGGTTGTTTGTCGGTACAGGAAAAAATATTTTAAATACGGGTCCGGCGGTTGTTTTTTCCTATCTGATTGCCTGCACAATTATCGTATTAATCATGCAAATGGTCGGAGAAATGGCTTCCGGCGAATTGGCGCTTGGGATGAAAAACAGCGGTGACCCGGAAATGGGCTCCTTTGCTTCCTATGCTTCCAAGTATATCGGGGATTGGGCAGGCTTCACGGTAGGATGGCTTTATTGGGCAAGCTGGGTATTCATTGTCGGTCTGGAAGCGGCTTTGATTGGCGGAATGATCAATGCCTGGTTTCCGTCCGTCCCGGTTTGGGCGGGTTCGGTCGGCATCACGCTGCTCATGACGATTATCAATGTGTATTCGGTCAAAACTTTTGGCGAATTCGAGTATTGGATTTCTTTCTTTAAAGTCACTGCCATCGTGGTCTTCCTGATTGTCGGGGCGCTGATGGCGATTGGCGTTTGGCCGACATTCGAGCCGGAAGGATTGGGGATTTTAGTTAATCATGGCGGCTTTGCGCCGCAAGGTTATATCCCGATTTTGACGGCCATCGTTTTCGTGATTTTCTCCATTTGCGGAGCGGAAGTGGCAGCCATTGCGGCGGCGGAATCGGAAAATCCGGCCAAAAATATTGTCCGGGCAATACGGAATGTCGTATTCCGTTTATCGCTGTTCTTTGTCGGATCGGTTGCTTTGATGGTCATGATTTTGCCTTGGAATGACGCCGAGAATCTGGCCGCCCCTTACGCAAACATTTTGCGGATGGCGGGTTTGCCGATCGCGGCGGAATTGATGCAACTTGTGATTTTCGTTTCATTGGTTTCCGTCTTGAATTCGGCATTATATACGAGTTCGCGGATGCTCCTGTCCATGTCGCAGCAGGGGGATGCGCCGAAGTTTTTCTCGAGGATCAAAAATAAACGGGGCGCCCCTGTCCCGGCCATCATCGGCAGCACCGTCGTGGCATACATTTGTGCAATGCTGTATTTCATTTCGCCGGATGTCATTTTCTACTTCTTGGGGAACTGCGTGGGCGGACTGATGATCATCGTCTATATTTTCATTGCCATATCGCAAATCCGCTTCCGCAAAGAATTTGTGAAGAAAACAGATACAAAATTGCCGATCCGGATGTGGCTTTTCCCTTATTTGACATACGCGACCATCTTCCTGCTTGTGGCGGTCTATATCTCGCAATTGTTCATTGAAAGCCTGCAGTCGCAATTCTACTTGAGCACTGCCGTGTTCATTTGCTCAATCGGGCTGTTCTTTGTCATGAGAAAATTGAGCCCGGCTGCATCAGGGGCGAAAGCGGAGAAAGAAATGGAAGCATTGGTGACGGAAACCGTATCCGAATCAAATTGACGGGAGGAAAGGGTCTGCTTCTTTTAATGCCAGCCTTATTCCAGGGCTTGCATTTAAAAGATGCAGATTCTTTTTCTTGTATTTGCAGATGGGGAAATAGCATATAAAATAAAAGGAAATAGTCGGGGGAGGGAGAGCGGCAATGGTTGTCCAACATATTCATCAAACGGAACATTTTTTTTATGTACAAGAGAATCAAATAAAGTTTTCCAGCAATCTTCCAAAGGAAAAAATTGAAAAAATTTATGCGCAGTATGAAAATGGCAATGAATTTTTTCAGGCCGAAGATTTTTATGTGCATGTGGTCCATTCTCCGGACGGCATCTTGTTTTGCCTCCGACCTGTTCAACAGTACAATGATTTGGATATTTTGAATCCTTTATCCATCAAATTATTAAACTCCATTTCGGACGGCATTACCATCAGCGACAAACATGGGAAGATCATCTTTCAAAATGATGTGGATATCGAATTTGTTGGCATCAATTGTGTCAATCGATATGCCAGGGATTTAATCGCGGAAGGGGTTATGAGCGATTCGCTGACATTGAAAGTGTTGGAGTCAAAAGAGGATGTAACCATTTTTCAGACTTTTTTGAACAATAAATGCTTTTTGGTGACCGGGAAGCCGATTTTTGATGAAACGGGAGAATTGCAATATGTGCTCATTATAACCCGGGATATGTCGAGGCTGAAAAGTTTGGAGGAAGAAGTAAAGAAGCTCGAAATCCAAAATGAAAAGTTTAAACAAAAAATTGAAGAATTGAATGCGCTTGAACGGAAGAAAACAAACCTGATCGCCACATCCCCGGTCATGCAAAAAGTATTGAAACGGATTTTGCGTGTCGCTGAAGTGGATTCGACGGTCTTGATCGAAGGGGAATCGGGTGTCGGAAAAGAGGAAGCGGCAAAGCTGATCCATCTAAATAGCCGAAGAAGCGAAAAGCGGATGGTGACCATCAACTGCAGCGCCATTCCGGAGGCCTTGCTGGAATCGGAGCTTTTTGGCTATGAAGCGGGCGCCTTTACAGGAGCGAACAAAGGCGGCAAGGCCGGATTATTTGAAACCGCGTCCGGCGGCACTGTCTTCCTGGATGAAATCGGGGAAATGCCGTTGCAATTGCAGGCAAAGCTATTACGGGTTTTGCAGGAGTCGGAAGTTCAGCGGATCGGAAGCACGAAGCCCATCCCGATTGATGTGCGGATCATTGCGGCAACCAACCGGAATTTGGCCGAGATGGTCGAGCAGGGGACTTTCCGCGAAGATTTATATTACCGGCTGAATATCATCCCGATCGAAATTCCGCCGTTGAGGGAACGGCGGGAAGATATTGTTCCGCTCGCTTTTCATTTTTTGTCGCAGATTGAACAGAAATACCAAATTCATCGGACGTTTGACAAAGAAGCTTTGAAAGTGCTGGAAGAATATGATTGGCCGGGAAATGTCCGCCAGTTGCGAAATATTATTGAACGAGTTTCATTGTTGGCCAATCAGCCGAAAATCAGCGCAAGCATGGTCCGCGAAGAATTGAGGGAAGCTTCGGCGTTGGGAAGCAAGCCGAAACGGCAGGCAAAAAGA
Source organism: Ureibacillus sp. FSL K6-8385 (assembly GCF_038593155.1). Taxonomy (GTDB): domain Bacteria; phylum Bacillota; class Bacilli; order Bacillales_A; family Planococcaceae; genus Ureibacillus; species Ureibacillus terrenus. The sequence continues at coordinate 2,167,355 of NZ_CP151968.1, read as the reverse complement.
CTGGCCGAAACCGCCAAAAGCATTGATTTCTCCAAATACACCGGCACGCTCAAAGAGCAGGTGGCGGCTTTTGAAAAGGAAATCATCAGACAAGCGTTGTCCGAACATGAAAGCATCAGGAAAGCGGCCGAAGCATTGGGATGCAACCAGTCTACATTGGTAAGGAAAATTCAGCGGTATCGACTGACGAAGCATGTGACATACAATTAACGGATGAAAGATGCTTTATTGCCTTAAGTGATGCAAAATTGCAACAGTTTGTTTATTAATGCATAAATGGTGTAAAGGAATCTTCAATGTTTTAAACTTTGCAAACCCATTCTTCAACAATGTCAAGAGGACAAATGGGCAGTCCGGAAAATAAGAAGTCTTCCGGATTGCCTGTTTTTATGCATTTTTTTCGGTCAGGACGGATAATGCGCGGGTCTGTTTTTCACTTTATTTTCAATTTCAATAAAAAATTTTTTATTTTTCCGTCGTTTGGCACGGGATTTGCTCATTCATTAGTAGAGACGTCTGTTGAAGGGATTTGTCAATTGAAATATTCCAATAGAAAGAGGTTGATAGCATGACAATTCAATTGGTGGAGCAATTAAAAACATTGGACCAGAAGCATTTCCTGCACCCTACATCCTCCATCGAGGAGCAGCAAAAATACGGACCCGCAGCGATCTTTTGCGAAGGAAAAGGGATTTATTTGAAAGATTTGGAGGGCAATACGTATATTGACGGCATGTCATCCCTCTGGAATGTAAATGTCGGCCATGGACGGACGGAAATCGCGGAAGTGGCGAAAGAGCAGATGGAGAAGCTCGCATTCAGTTCATGTTTTGCCACGTTCAGCAATGAGCCGGCAATCAAACTGGCGGCGAAAATCGCGGAGCTGACTCCGGGAGACCTGAATACGGTATTTTTCACTTCCGGCGGTTCCGAGTCGAACGACACAGCCATTAAACTTGCACGCCATTACTGGATTCTAAAAGGCCAGCCAAACCGCCAAAAAATCATTTCCCGCTCGTTGTCTTACCATGGCCTCGCTTACGGATCGACGAACGCGACGGGGATTGAAGGTTTCCGCAAATTCACCAACTCGCCCGCACCGGACTTCCATTATGTCGATAAAGATTCTCCGGAAGAATTGAGACGATTAATTGAAGAACTTGGTCCGGAAAAGGTGGCGGCCTTTATTTCCGAACCGGTTCAGGGGGCAGGAGGCGTGAATTTGCCGAAGCCGGATTATTTCCAAAAAGTGCGTGAAATTTGCGATGAGTATGGCGTTTTATTTATCGCGGACGAAGTCATCACCGGATTTGGACGGACAGGGAAAAACTTCGGCATCGAGCATTTCGGCGTAGTGCCGGATATGATGACCTTTGCCAAAGGGGTATCCAGCGGCTATGCGCAGCTGGGCGGCGTGATCATCTCCGAAAAGATCCACAAGGATTTCTGCGAGTTATCCAAGGGCATCCTTATGCACGGATATACGTACAGCGGCCATCCGACTGCCTGCGCGGTGGGATTGAAAAATCTTGAAATCATTGAGCGGGAAGGCCTTGTACAAAACGCCAAAATCATGGGCGAAGAAATGCTCAAAGGCTTTCAGGCGCTGCAGCAAAAGTACGACTTCATTGGCGACGTGCGCACATTCGGATTGCTGGGAGCTATCGGGCTCGTAAAAAACCGCGAAACGGGCGAACTGTTCGATCCGCTGTTAAGCCCGATCGCCGTACAGGAAATGACGAAGCGCGGCCTGATCTTGCGCACGGTGACATACGGCCAGGATACGATTGTCTTTTCTCCGCCGTTGATTATCACGAAAAATGAATTGAACGAAATGCTGCGCATCGTTGACGAAACCTTTGCCTATTTGCAAAAAGAAATCATCGGAAATGGGGTGAAGTAAGATGATCATCGGAGTTCCGAAAGAGATTAAAGATAACGAAAACCGCGTGAGTCTTACGCCTGCGGGGGCATATGACCTGGTGCACAGCGGCCATACGGTGCTTGTTGAAACGGGGGCAGGAGCGGGAAGCGGCTTCAGCGACGAAGATTATATCGCGGTAGGGGCCAAAATAGTCCCTTCCGCCCGCGAAGCCTGGGAAGCGGAAATGGTCATGAAAGTGAAAGAGCCTCTGCCTTCGGAATATGGTTATTTCCGAAAAGGACAAATTTTATTTACATTTTTGCATTTGGCGGCCGAGCCTGAATTGACGAAGGCTTTAATGGAAAAGGGCGTAGTGGCCATCGCCTATGAAACGATTCAGTTGGATGACGGATCGCTGCCGGTTCTGACCCCTATGAGCGAAGTGGCCGGAAGAATGTCGGTGCAGATCGGCGCACACTTCCTGGAAAATCATGCGGGCGGCAAAGGACTGCTTTTGGGCGGCGTTCCCGGAGTGGCGCCGGCCAATGTGGTCATTATCGGCGGAGGCGTGGTAGGCACCAACGCGGCCAAAATGGCATTGGGCTTGGGAGCGGATGTAACGATTTTGGATACGAATGTTAACCGGTTGCGTCAGCTCAATGATTTGTTTGACGGCAAAGCGAAGACGTGCATCTCCAATCGGTTCAACCTTGAAGAGCAGGTGAAAAGGGCGGATTTATTAATCGGTGCGGTGCTGATTCCGGGAGCGAGGACACCGCGGATTGTGTCGGAAAATATGGTGAAGCAGATGAAAGAGGGCAGCGTGATCATCGATGTGGCAGTCGACCAGGGGGGCGCCATTGAAACGATTGACCGCATCACGACCCATAGCAATCCGGTATATGTGAAGCATGGCGTAATCCATTATGCAGTGGCCAACATACCGGGGGCCGTGGCGCGCACATCGACGATGGCTTTGTCCAATGTGACGGTGCCATATGCATTGCAGATCGCCAATAAAGGCTATGAGCAGGCGATATTCGATAATCCGGCGCTTGCCAAAGGATTGAATGTCATCTCCGGCAAGGTAACGTACAAGGCGGTTGCGGAAGCGCACAACCTGCCGTATACCCCGCATGAAGAAGCATTGGGAGTAACAATAGGTTAGGAGGCGGAAGCATGGCGACGGAAACAAGGGAGATTCGTGAACAGTATAATCCTGCAAATACTTCTGAATGTATTGGAAAAATCGAGTTGCATACGGTCGAAGAAACGGAGGCAAAAATTGAGGCGAGCGGGAAGGCTTTTGGCGAGTGGAGCAGAATGTCTTCCGTGGCCAGGGGAGAAATTTTGCATAAAATGGCGGATTTATTGATCGAACATATGGAGCCGTTGGCAGAGCTTGCCTCGAAAGAAATGGGCAAAACGGTTCCCGAGATGATCGGCGAGGTGAAGCGGGGCGCCTCCATTTTGCGTTATTTTGCGCAGGAAGGGATGCGGGCCGCCGGGGAAGTGCTGCCGTCGGTTTCCGAAGAGAAAATGCTCTTTACGAAGCGCGTACCGTTAGGCGTCGTGGCAATTATTACCCCATGGAATTTTCCGATTGCGATTCCGCTTTGGAAAATCGCTCCGGCGCTTGTCTACGGCAATACGGTTGTTTGGAAGCCGTCAATCGAAGTCGCATTGACGGGCCAGTATATCGCGGATTTATTTTTGAAAGCTGGCTTGCCGGAACATGTGCTGAATATTGTGCAGGGGCGCGGCTCGAAGCTGGGGACGGTGCTGATCAAATCCCCGATAGTGAAAGCCATCTCTTTTACGGGTTCCAATGCGGTTGGACAGCAAATTTTGAATGAAGCCGGCCCTTTGAATAAGAAAATCCAATTGGAGCTTGGCGGGAAAAATGCGGCGATTATTTTGGCGGATGCGGATCTGGAACTGGCCGCGCGTCTGACGATTGAAGGGGCCATGAAACAGACGGGCCAACGCTGCACTGCCACAAGCCGGGTGTATATCGAAGCGTCTGTGTATGATGAGGCGGTCGAAAAACTAATCAAATATGCGAAGCAGATCAAAGTTGGGGAAACGATGGGGCCTCTTGCTTCAAGACAGCAATTCGAAAGCGTCATGGAGCATATTGCCCGGGCAAAGGCGCAAGGGGCGAAATGCATTTTTGGAGGGAAGCCTGTAGCGGAATTGTCCCATGGCTATTATGTGGAGCCGACACTGTTTGTGGATGTGACCCATGAAATGGACTTGGCGAGGGAAGAAGTTTTTGGGCCGGTACTGGCCATATTTAAAGTGGCGGATTATGAAGAAGCCATCCGGCTCGCGAACGATTCGGAGTTTGGGTTAAGCGCTTCGATTTACACGGCGAATATCCAGAAAGCGTTCGATTTTATTGAACGCAGTGAAGTCGGCCTTGTGCAAATCAATGATGAAACGGGCGGGGCAGAGCCGCAAGCGCCATTTGGAGGCATGAAAAATTCAAGCACGGGCTTCCGCGAGCAGGGACAGGCCGCCAAGGAATTCTTCACGGTGCTGAAAACGGTAACGATCAACGGGATTCGTTATAAGAAATCATGATCATCCGAAGCGGGGGCGTCCGGAAAGTTTCCGATTTTCCGGACACCTTCTTCTTTTCGAAAATCCAAACATTGCCCTGCGGCGCCCGCCCGAATGATGGATGGGATTGCGTGAAAGGATCATAGCCGGCATGAAACAAAGGCGGTTTGGCAGGCTTCCGCCCCTGCCAAACCGCCTTTCATAAAACTCATATTATTTTTCCAGTTCAAGCGATTGCTCCGTTCTTGGGAATTCATCAAAATAAGGGGATAAATAAGTTTCTCTTACTTCATGACGGATCCATCCCATAATGCCCACAATTAACACGAACACAGCCGCCGATAAAACAAAGGATTTGAAGGAATCTTTATATCCCGCAAGGAATAAAAAGACGCATAAAATAATGGTTAAAACGATTGAAAGCATTAATAAAGTAGTTAATAATAAATCTTCACCCATGAATAACATTCTGACTTCCGGTTTAAAGGCGAATAACAGGATGAATCCTGCAATTAATTGCACTACTGTAATCCATAAGCTCACTTTGGCACCAAATAATTTCAGGCTTTGTTCATAATCTTCCAAACTGCCTTTTTTTCGGCTTTTGTATGCGTAAAACAGGAATACATAAAAGCCGCCTGTAGCAAGACTGGCAAGGATGAAATGCAAATATCTTTGCCAAATTTGCGGATAATACAATAAGCTAGGGAAAAATCCTTGAACCTCGCCCCACTTGTCTGGATACAGCATCGAAGTAATATTCACGATGAAAATAAGCGGGATATATAACAAGATCAACATTGCTGCAAATCCTACAAGAATATGCAGCGCTTTTTTATTTTGCCACTTATCCCATGTGAATTTATAAAGATATAACAAAAGAAATGCAATGATTAATAAAGGAATGACACTGATCCATATTTTCCCGATTAAAATGGTGCTGGAATAAAAATATTGAGTATAAATCACGCTAATAATGAGCAGTGGAGCTACCCCCATTACAACAGCGATGCTTTTATGAATGGATGCGTGGAAAGAACAACTTTTTGCCATCTTATCCAAGAAAGCACTTTTTTTAATTTTCCCGGCAATCTCTAATCCCACTGCTCCCGTTACAAGTGAAACCGTAAAATTTACAAATAGAATATGAATGATAAAGGTTAAGATGATGAATAATTCCATTAAACCCAGAGGTGCCGGAATTGGTAACGCATTATCAGGAGAAATCGGCAAATTATTCATTTTGACTTACCTCCTTTTCATTATTTACGCGGTCAATTTCTGATTTCAAATAGGCTGCTAAGGCATCCAATTCTTCTTCAGTTCCCATGAAAGGAGGCATGGCAACCCGCACCGTATGCATGGTTGGTATATAGTTTTTCAATGCTTCTTCATCCCATCCGGCTAAACGCTTTCCTAACGCCCTTTTTGTTCTCCAACCATCGATGGTATGGCAGGCAATGCATTGGCCCACAAAAATTTCCCTTCCGGCTTCCACCTTGTTTTCTTCCATGATTTCTTTTTCTTTTGCCCAAGTAGCATTGGCCAAAAAGCCTTCTTCATTAAATTTTTCCCGGTCCTGGGCGAGGAGCCCGTTTGCATACATGTAATCATAAATGATGAAAGGTTTTCGAATGTATTCCCTTACCACCTCAAATTCTCCGATAAATCCGATGGACGCACCAAACACTGCTATAGAAAGGATAATGGGCACTTTTTTCGGGCTTCGGATAAGCCAAACAGAATAAACCAGTAAAATCAATAATGCAAGACCATTGATGATTTTAAATGTACTTTCGGTCATTCCTGTTGCCAAAACAATCATATTGTAGGCTTGATCTGGAATGGACCATAAATACCAAAGCCCTAAAACGAAGGTCATTGGCAAAGAAATCGCACCCCAAAAACCGAATACTTTAAAGGATTCTTCCCTCAGTGAAAGGTCTTTTACGAATAGACGTATGAATAATGAAACAAGTACAATCGCCAATAAGATAGCTAAGAACATTCGGAATCCTAAAGAAGGCAAATACGTTGGGTTAAAGAAGGCATTCCAGAATGAGAATGTCTCAATCCATTTCCCGGGTGTCAATTTTGCTGCCAACACGCCTGTGATAATGGCCATTGTCAGCCATGAAGCAATACTTAAGCCAACTCCTATATAAATATGTTTTCTTTTCTTCTCCGGATCTTGCCAACGATTCCATGTGTAATAGTAAACGAGCAATAAAATGACTTCGGTGATGAAGCAGACCCATTCCGTTACCCATGCCCAGAAAAAGATTCGCAATAAAGAACCAATCGAATCCGGCTGAATGACCGTTGTCGAAAACCAGATTCCCACACCGGTCATCGCTCCTACTGTTGTAGTGATGATTAAAATCCATTTCGCAATGTTTTTGGCCAACCCATCTAGTTTTTGATTGCTCGTCTTAAACGCTCTATGTTCCAAAGATACGGTCAAAACGGATGTTCCAATGGCTACACCATGGCTGATAATGACGTGGACAATGGCGATCATCGCAATGACCGTCCCGTTTCCGAGCCATGAATAATCCACTGATGGAAAATTCATTACTATTCCCCCTTCTCATTTTTTCACCATCATCTTATAAGACAGTTGTGAAAAAACAATAAAGGAACTGTAAAACCTTTGGAAAAAGGGAAATGTTTTGCAAACACTTTTCATCTCCGCCATAAAATAATCAAAAATCAAAACTTCCAATTTTTATAGAAAAAAGAAATAGAGTGTGATTTCAATTTATTTAGGCGTCCTGCAATTTCTTCAATGCCGGAAATTTTATCGGCGCCGGAACCATTTATGGTTTTTTGCCTATGTCATTTTCCCAATGTTTCATAGAATTTAGACTAGATTGCATGGGAAAGGATGGGAAAATGAATTATTTCTATAATCCCTATTATTATCCAAATGAGCCAACCAATTATTTTTGGAATCCAAACATGTATTACTGGAATCCTTGGCATCCACAAAACATGAATGCCCATTACAGAGCTTTTCAAAATGATTCAAGCAATTTCGGAAGACCCAATCCGATTGTAGACAAAGGCCCTGAACCTTTTACGGTAAACATTGAGAAAGCGGCAAAAGAAAATACGGCGTTCCGAAGAGCTTTGTGGACAGGTCCGCATTTGCAGTTAACGTTAATGAGCCTCCAGCCGGGGGAAGATATTGGCCTGGAAATTCATCCGCATACCGATCAATTTTTGCGTATTGAACAAGGGGAAGGGATTGTGGAAATGGGGAGAACTCGAAATAACTTGAGTTATAGAAGAAGGGTTCATGAAGATTCCGCCATCATGGTGCCTGCCGGAACTTGGCATAATGTGATCAATACAGGGAAAATCCCGATGAAACTTTATTCCATCTACGCGCCGCCGAATCACCCGCACGGAACGGTTCATCGGACAAAAGCGGAGGCGATGGCGCAAGAACATTATGGCCATCAATAGCAACCTAAAGAAACAAGGGGCGTTGAAACAACAACGCCCCGATACAAAAAAAGTGAGGTAGTCCCTATTGATGGGACAACCTCACGGAAACGATCATGAAAATGTTACTGCTCACCACTGATTCACCAAAACGACTTTTCCGATGGCTTTTCCGGATTCCAATAATTCATGGGCTTTGGAGGCTTCATCGAATGTGAAGATGTTAGGATCAAGAACGGGACGCAGTTTTCCTTCTTCAACGATGTTTGCCAATTTTTCCAAAATGTCTCTATACTCTTTGCGCAGTTCTTTGTCCAGGATTTTTAATAACATGAATACCACATGGAGGGTCAGGCCTTTTGAATGCAGCGGCGTCAGGTCATGGGTGGAGCGGGCCGCGATGGCAAGGACCGTTCCGAGGGGTGCCGCCGCTTCAAAGGAGCGGTCTAAATTTGCTCCTCCAACGGTGTCAAAGACCATATCAAAACCTTTTCCGTTTGTGTATTTTTGTACATAATCCCGGACGCTTTCCTCCCGGTAGTTGATGGCAACATCGGCGCCGAGGCGGGAACCGATTTCAAGCTTTTCTTTCGTAGAGGCGGTTGTGTAGACCTTTGCGCCGGCCCATTTTGCCAGCTGGATGGCCACATGGCCCACGCCTCCTGCCGCCGCGTGGATCAAGATGTTCTGTCCTGGGGCCAATTTGCCCCGGGTGAACAATGCTTCCCAGGCGGTGATGGCCACAAGCGGCAAAGCGGATGCTTCCTCCATTGTCAGATTTTTTGGTTTATGGGCAAGCAAATTCGCATCTGCCAGCATATATTCCGCCAATGCCCCTCCTGGTGTGCTTCTGAATCCGCCGGCGCAGCCGTAGACTTCATCTCCGACTTTGAATTTTGTCACTCCCTCACCGACCGCGCATACCACTCCCGCGACATCCCCGTGCAGAACTGCCGGAAATTCCGGAGCAACAGTTTGAACAGCCCCTGAACGCACTTTCGTATCAATCGGGTTGACGCTTGTGGCTTTTACATGGATTAGGACATGTCCGGGAATGACTTCAGGCACCGGGATATCCCGGATTTGGAAAACGGACGGATCTCCAAAGTGATGGATCACTTGCGCTTTCATCTTTCGCACTCCTTTATGTGAGATTCATAGAATTTTATCTGAATATGAACGTTGTTAAAATGATTTTATTCTTAATTTTGATGAATGGCAAATTTAGGATAGAATAATGATGGACCTGCAGAAAATATAAATCAAAAAAACTATGTCATCAGGGAACGATTGATGAACCGCAGACCGTTTGGTTTCTTCTGCCGATATGGGCCGCCAAGTCAGCGGCAGGAGCTATTTGTGAAAAGGAGGATCAAAATGATTTATCTATATGTCGGCCTTGCAGGCGCGCTTGGCGCCATTTTGAGATATTGGATCGGCACCGTGTTTTTGCCGGGCAGCGTTTTTCCTTGGTCAACCCTTTTTGTCAATTTGACGGGAGCGTTTTTATTGGCATGGCTGACCACTTCCATATTTAAAAAATACCATCTCCCCCCTGATATTGCTGCCGCAATCAGTACCGGATTCATCGGTTCATTTACCACTTTTTCGGCTTTGAGCGTCGAAACGGTCGAACTTTTTGAAAATGGGCATGCGGTAATGGGGATGGCCTATGTTTTCGCAAGCATTGCCGGGGGGCTCATCATGAGCCGGATCGGTTTCAGGGCAGGCAAGGAGGGGCAACAGGCATGATCATAAAATTGATATTGGTCGGAATCGGGGGCTTTGCCGGAGCCGTTTCCCGCTTCGCTATGAGCAAAGCTTTAAATTGGCAAGAGTCCTTGCCGATTGGCACATTGACCGTGAATTTATTGGGCGCGTTTCTGTTGGGAATCCTGACAGGCGCGGAAGGAAACAAGATGATGGTTTTGCTTTTTGGCGCGGGCTTCCTGGGCGCATTTACCACCTTCTCCACGTTGAAATTGGAGCTGACCCGGCTTTATATAAAAAATAAAAAATATTTTCTTTTGTACACCGCAATTTCTTACATTGGAGGAATAACCCTCGCGTTTTTGGGGTATGTAATAGGAAAGACGGTTGAAATTACGATATGAATAAACGTTCCGGTTAAATAAAAAAGGAGAAGTAAAATGGCTAACACTCGGGTATATAAGATGAAATTTTCAAGCGTTTATCCACTTTATATCCAAAAGGCGGAGAAAAAAGGACGCACAAAGGAAGAAGTGGATGAAATCATCCGCTGGTTGACGGGCTATGGACAGGAGGAATTGGAATCGCAGATCGAAAAAGAAGTGGATTTTGAAACGTTTTTTGCGGAAGCACCGCGATTGAACTCCAACCGGGAATTGATTAAAGGCGTCATCTGCGGCGTGCGGGTGGAAGAGATTGAAGATCCTCTGATGCGGGAAATCCGCTATTTGGATAAACTGATTGACGAATTGGCGAAGGGCAAAGCGATGGAGAAAATTTTGCGGTCATAATACAATGTGCTTCCTCTCTTTTTTATAAAGGGATTCACCCATATTTAAGGCCCTGAATATCCTATTCCGAAAGCATTTTGACGGAGGGTATTCATGGGCTATTTTGTTTCGGTGGATTCCGGTGTGAAATTATACGTGGAAGATATCAATCCGTTCGGAAAGAAGACCATCGTGTTTCTGCACGGTTGGCCTTTGAATCATCGGCAGTTCGAATATCAGTTCAATGTGCTGCCCGCATGGGGGTACCGCTGCATCGGCATCGACTGGAGAGGATTTGGAAAGTCGGATAAGCCGTTTGAAGGCTACAGTTTTAACCGGTTGGCCGATGATGTCCGGGCGGTGGTGGAGGCCCTGCGATTAAAGGATTTTGCCTTGGTCGGGCATTCCACGGGAGGGGCGATTGCCATACGCTATATGTCCCGCCACCATGGATTTGGAGTCTCCAAATTGGTGCTTGTTGCGAGTGCGGCGCCGGTCGGATTTAGCCGGGAAACGGCGCAAAGTTTTTTGGAGATGGCTTACAATAACCGTGCGAAAATGATGCAAAAGGTCATAGACGGATTTTTCTTCCAATATATCACAAAAGAATTTTCTGATTGGTTTATGAACATGGGGATGGAAGCGGCAAGCTGGTCCACCATTGCCATCATCAATACGCTGCGGGATGAAACGTTGTATGGGGATTTGTCAAAAATCCATGTTCCGTCGTTAATTATTCATGGAATCCATGACAAGGTGATCCCGTTTGCCCAGGCGCACGAGCTCCATCAACGGATCCGGAACTCAACGATTGTTCCTTTCCAATTTAGCGGACACGGGACATTTTGGGAAGAACGGAATCTATTTAACGAATTGTTGAGGAAGTTTGTATGAAACGGATTGGAATGGGTTTCCAATCCGCTTTTTTTATTTAAAAAAGTTGACCTTATCAATTTTTTTCTTAAAATTACTATTACTAAAAATATTTTACTTTTCTGTGAAAATTATTTATTCATTAGGAACTTATAATAAAATATTCCGTAATAATATATGGGCAAAGTATAAAGTATAAAGTATAATGAGACAATGGAGGAAAAATGTGGGGATAAAAATAATAAACAGAGCTAATAAGAATTATAAAGTCGAAATTGCGGTGCTGTTTATTTGGTTTTTCGCATTGACCATCATCCTGAGTTATGGAATCCATTGGCTTTTCTTTGATATGAACAGATTCAAAGAAAATTTAATTGCTCAATCCACTTCGCCTGACGGGACTTATACAATCAATGTTTATGTATCCGATGGAGAGATATTCTTTTCTGATTTGATTATTGGGGAATTAGTGTTCAATAAAGAAGAGAAAGAACCTAAAATCATTTATTGGAAATTTGCCGAAGAGAAGGCAAACATTGAATGGGTGAACGACCATACGGTAGTGATCAATGATATCCGTCTGGATCTCCCAAATGAATCCTATGTTAAAGGGAGGGTGAAAAGGAAAAGATTGTAGCCCGGGTTCACACATCGATCCGCTTTTCCGGCGCGGAAAAGAAATTGTTAATTTTTATGGGATAGGCAAAGAAATGATTTTTATTAAAATAGGTAGTAGATACAACAATATTTTTGGAACGAAAAATGGGCATGGAGTGGAATGGAAATGAATGAATTGCTCGTATTTGGCGAACTGCATGAGTTTTTGTCCGGTTTGGGGACAATGCAATGCAAAATTGCCGGAAAAAGCTTGTCGCTTGGGTACATACCATTCACTATGAGAGGCGGCTATTGCAAATTCGCGACCCTGTATGGGGATAAGCGGTATCAATGCTTGATCTTGCATGTGGAGCCCGGGAATCCGGAATCGGCCAGAGGAAAATTGCTGCAAAAGGAAATCCAGGAGATGTTAAATTTTGATATCCAAAAAATTCGATCGTTTCAATTGAAAAAACATGAAGTGTATGTTCCGTTTGAAGTGGTTGATTCAAAAGAGAAAATGGATTTATTAAAGAACTTCATTGAAAAGCAATATATGGCCTTTAAAGAAAATAATTGACCCGGATGCGATTATAGAGAGAAATTCTTTGGATGAAGAAGCATCCGTTTTTTTGCCTGGATATGTAAGCGGTTTCATGTTTGGGATTGAGTTGATGATCAGGAATATGGGAAACCGGGGACACGGCCACCGCAATTTCAGCCAATCGTTCAATTTGAGTTGACTCCTTCTGCAAACTTCTATACTATTAAAAATGCCCGGCCAGTTCGGGAGAGGTTCATAGCAACCCTCTATAAAAAACTATGAAACCATCATATTTCATCAGTTTTATAGAATGATTGGGTGCACCTCTCTTGAAAATGTTGGGAGACATTTTGCAAGGAGGTCTTTTTTTATGTCTGTCCGCAAGTTCGAAGACGGTTTGAAAGATTTGACATTATTGGGAAACAACAAAACGGTCTATCCGGAAAAATATGCGCCTGAAGTGTTGGAGGCGGTGGATAACCTTCATTCGGACCGGGATTATTTCGTAAAGTTCAATTGCCCGGAGTTTACAAGTCTATGTCCTCTGACAGGCCAGCCGGATTTTGCGACCATTTATATTTCCTATATTCCGGATAAGAAGCTCGTAGAAAGCAAATCCCTCAAATTATATTTGTTCAGTTTCCGCAATCATGGTGATTTTCATGAAGATTGCGTGAATATTATTATGAATGATCTCATTCAATTATTGGATCCGAGATATATCGAAGTTTGGGGGAAATTCACGCCTCGCGGGGGAATTTCCATCGATCCGTATTGCAACTACGGCCGGCCTGGCACGAAATACGAAGAAATGGCCAACTATCGTTTGATGAACCACGACTTATATCCCGAAAAAGTCGATAATCGATAAACAATTCCATATCGCAAAGAAATAGAGGTTCTTAGCCACCCTCTTTACCAAAACTAAGAAGAGAAACAGCATTTCCTTCTTAGGGTGGTGCTGTTTTTTTATTGTTAAAGGAGTGTTCGATATGAAAAATGAGAAAGCCATTGTCATATTCAGCGGAGGACAGGACAGCACGACTTGCCTGTTTTGGGCAAAAGAACGTTTCGGTGAAGTGGAAGCGGTGACCTTCGATTACGGGCAAAGGCACCGCCTTGAAATAGAATGCGCCAAGGAAATCGCCGGGGAAACAGGGGTCAGACATCATATCCTGGACATGTCGCTGTTGAATCAGCTCGCCCCGAATGCTTTAACGAGGGAAGACATCCAAGTGGAAGAAGGGAAGGACGGCGGGCTGCCGAACACTTTTGTACCGGGGCGGAATCTGCTGTTCCTTTCCTTTGCGGGCGTGCTGGCAAGACAGGTGGGGGCGAAGCATATCGTCACCGGCGTTTGCCAGACGGATTTCAGCGGCTACCCCGATTGCCGGGATATCTTTATCAAATCGCTGAACGTCACGTTAAATTTGGCGATGGATGATACCTTTGTCATTCATACGCCGCTCATGTGGCTGACAAAAGCGCAAACGTGGGAACTGGCGGACCGGCTGGGAGTGCTTGAGTTTGTCCGCAATAAAACATTGACTTGCTACAACGGCATCATCGCCGATGGATGCGGGGAATGCCCGGCATGCAAGCTGAGAAGGAAAGGGCTTGAAGAATATTTGCGTTCAAGAAAGGGGACTTCGCATGTTTGAGTTTCGGATTGTCGACCGGCTTCAAAAACTGGGGGAAGATATCCAAAAGGAACAATTGAGGTACCATTCGAAACGGGTGCTCGTCAGCAAGGAATTCACCTTTGACGCCGCCCACCATTTGCATGCCTATGAAGGGAAATGCAAAAATCTCCATGGCCATACGTACAAAGTCATTGTGGGAGTCAGCGGCTATCCGGACGAAAGGGGAATCGTCATCGATTTCGCCGATCTCAAGGAAATATGGAAAGAAAAAATTGAAATTTACCTGGACCACCGCTATTTGAACGAAACCCTTCCGCCGATGAATACAACGGCGGAAAATATGGTGGTATGGATTTATGAACAATTCGCGGAAGCGTTGGAAGACGCCGGACTTGAGGGAGCGCGGGTGGAATTTATCCGGCTCTATGAAACTCCGACAAGTTTTGCCGAAGCGAGACGGGAGTGGATGGAACTTGAGTAAAATTCCCGTCATTGAAATCTTTGGCCCGACGATTCAGGGCGAAGGCATGGTCATCGGGCAAAAGACGATGTTTGTGCGCACGGCGGGCTGCGACTATTCCTGTTCCTGGTGCGATTCTTCCTTCACTTGGGACGGCAGCGGGAAAGATTTGATCAGGCAAATGACGCCGGAAGAGATTTGGTCGGAATTGAAACGGCTGGGAGGAAACGGATTTTCCTTCGTCACGATTTCCGGCGGTAATCCGGCATTAATCCGGAATATCGGGGAATTGGTGCGGATTTTAAAGGACAACCGGATGAAAATTTGCGTCGAAACCCAGGGAAGCAGATGGCAGGATTGGTTATACGACATCGATCAATTGACGATTTCCCCAAAACCGCCAAGCTCGGGAATGAAGACGGATTTTGCCGCGCTTTCGGAGATGCTGGATAAGCTGAAAGCAAGAAACGGCAGCGGGCACATTTCATTGAAAGTCGTCGTGTTTAATGATGAAGACTATCAATTCGCCAAGGAAGTCCACCGGAGATTACCGGCCATCCCTTTTTACTTGCAGGTGGGAAATGATGATACAACCTCGGAGGATCGGGAGAAGCTCGTCCGCCATTTATTGGGGAAATATGAAGAGCTCATTCGGAAAGCGATGGGCGACGAAGAGTTGAAAGATGTGAGGGTGCTTCCGCAGCTCCATACCCTGGTTTGGGGCAATAAACGGGGGGTTTAGCGCCGGAGCATTGTAAGACCACTTAAGACGAAAAGGGAGCTTAAGTGGTCTTTCCATTTTGGAGGGGATCCGGACAGGATTCTTTACTTGCCAATAGCATCAGCTTTTTTCTGCTTGCCGGGGGCAAAGGCATGTCAAATTTCTCGAGACGCTGGATGAGAATCGGGATAAACGATTTTGCCGCTTTGCTCAAATATTTGTCCTTCCGGTAAATCAGCACCATTTTCCGGTTCAGCCGGCTGTTGACAATCGGACGGGCATCGATGTTTTCATGGCGGTGGAATTGATAAAGGGATTCGGACACAATGGCGCATCCCAATTTTTCTTTTACAAAATGAAAAATCGTATGGATATCGGAAGTTTCGAATACGGGGTTCAACGAAATCTGTTCCTGCTTTGCGGCTTGATTTAAAATCTTTCTGCAAGTTTGAAGCTTCGTGAATAAAATCAATGGTTCACAGGCAATCTCGCGCAAAGTCAATTCATCTTTCTCCAAGAGGGGATGGTCTTTTGCGGCGACAAAAACGAATGAATCCGTGTATAGCGGGATTTGGCAAAATTGCCCATCAATCGCTTGATTCGAGTCATCGATATAGGATAATGCGAATTCAATTTGATTTTCCTTTAACATGGAAAGGACATCATCCGCACTCTGCACGGAAATTTGTACATAAGGAAATTCTTTGGCATAAGTCAATAAGACATTCGATACAAGGCTGGTCAGTTCCCCGGGCAATGCGCCGATTTTCAACGTCCCCCGCTGGAACAATTCCAGTTCATTTAATTGCTGTTTCGTATTTTCGATGAGGTGCAAAATATGCATGCTTTGTTCATGCAGGATTTTTCCGGCTTCCGTCAAGGTGATCCTTTTGCCGATCCGGTCGAACAATTGGGTGCCCACTTCTTCTTCAAGCGCCTTGATTTGGTGGCTCAGCGTCGGCTGCGAGATATGCAATTTTTTGGCCGCGCGGGTAAAATGCAGCTCGGTTGCAAGCGCGATAAAATATTCCAATTGGCGAAGCTCCATCGAAATCTCTCCAGTTCCCCTTTTTCATCATTATACATGGTTTTTTCTGTTTCGTGTTTATTTTAGAAAAGAAAATATTGCGATTTTTAAGAGGAAGGAGCGGATGGAAAAGTTGCGGGGGAGGGATTGGAAAAGGAATGGAATTATTATTTTATTATATTAATAAAAGGAGCATGTCCATCGACAGCTCCTTCGGCAAACATTATTTTGTAAAATCGATGACCATGCGTCCGGTAAATTTCCCTTGTTCCATTTCTTCCATAATATCGTTGATTTCTTCAAGTTTCCGCAGCGTCACTTTCGGCACCACTTTTCCTTCCGCCGCAAACTGGAAGGCTTCTTTCAAATCTTGGCGTGTGCCGACAAGGGAACCGACTACCTCAATGCCATCCAATACGAGGCGGGGAATATCCAGTTCCATTTTATCGACAGGCAAGCCGACCGCAACGACACGGGCACCCGCTTTCACCACGTCGACCGCCTGATTGAATGCCGTTTTTGCCACAGCCGTGATCACAACGGCATCCAGTCCTTTTCCTCCAGTGATTTCAAAGGCTTTTTCTTTTGGTTTTTCATTTAATGTATTCACTGTGGCATCCGCGCCCACTTCCCTGGCAAATGCCAATTTATCATCGTTTATATCAAACGCAATGACTTTTGCGCCAAATACGTTTTTCGCATATTGAACGGCCAAATTTCCAAGTCCGCCAATTCCGAATACGCCAATCCATTGGCCGGGGCGAACCTTTGACACTTTGACGGCTTTGTAGGTCGTCACGCCGGCACATGTGATGGATGTGGCAGCTGCAGGATCCACGTTGTCAGGCACTTTCACTACATAATTGGCGGCCACGATCGCTTGTTCCGCCATCGCGCCGTCGACAGTATATCCGGCATTTTTTACATCCCGGCATAATGTTTCCCTGCCGGTAGTACAGTATTCGCAATGTCCGCAGCTTTCGTATAGCCAAGGAATGGCCACCCGGTCGCCGACTTTGATGTTTGTGACGCCTTCCCCCGTTTCGATCACTTTGCCGACACCTTCATGGCCCAACGTAATTCCGGTGGCATCACCGAAATCACCGTTTTTTACGTGCAAGTCCGTGTGGCAAACCCCGCAATACTCCATTTCCACCAAAGCCTCGCCATACTTGAGCGGACGCAATTGCTTGTCCACAATACTTACCGTTTTTTCCTTTGATACAACTGCAGCTTTCAACAAACATCCCCCTTTTGAAATGGTTGTCCATGGAAGCGATTCCATGTTTATAAAAAGGATAATACTAAAAAATAAGTTCAATCAATATGTCAAATGACATAAAATTCAGAAAACAGAAAATAGGCGGTTTTTAGCAGTTTTGGAAATTGGGGAAAAGGGCAATATAATCATGATGATTTTGAAAAAAGGGGGAAAGCACAGGAAATGGTCCGGCTCTCCCCCCAATGAGATTATCTCTTTTCCACAAATAACAGCAACAGTGTCGCCAAAGGCCCCAAAAAAAGCGAGAGCAAAAACCAGTTCAACCCGGAGCGGTTTTTGCCTTGCGCAAGACCCGCATTAATGAGCGCCAATGTGCCCCATCCGACTACATATTCGTTTTCCATGACGGCCTCCTGTATCAGATTGTTTATTATTAATGTATAAATGGTTTCATTATGAATCAATATATTTTTTGTAATTTGTGCAAGATTCAAGTTTCATGAAACAATCCCTATGAAAGAAGGAAAAAATTCTTTTGTAGGAGAAAATGGAATGATTCGAATCGGGAAAGTCACATTATATGTTTCAGAGCCTCTTCATGTCCCCATATCCGTCACGCCTGCCAAACAGATGTCCGATTCCTATTCCCCTTTCCTTACACGTTCGCTTCCTTTTCGATTGCGATTTTTTCCTTTTCATCTTCTCCGTCTTTGAAATCATCATTCTCATCCGCAAGCCATAGTTCCAGGCGGGCTTTGAAGTGCTTCATGTACCAGCCCAAAATTTTCCCAAGCAAATAGGCGGCGATCACTGTGCCGATGCCGACCGTCATGCCGGAGCTCAAAGACAGGGCGTAGGGCAGGGATGAAACGGGGGACACACCGAGGTCCGCCAAGATGGAAAGACTGACCCCGAAGGCCAAAACAAATAGCCCGGACATATATGAAAAGGCCCTTTTCCAAGTGATATGTATTTTGTCCATGCCTCTCTTCCTTCTCAATCGTTAATTCCTAATCATTATACCAAAATATTCCTTTTTTCACCATGCGAATGTCGTTTACAAACAACCCCCTGTATAGGAATATGACAAAAATGTAATGAATAAAACAGGCCCCCTTGTATGGAAAACTTTTTTTGATTTATTATATAAACATCATCAGTTCAAATCGATGGTAAGGCTAATGAGAGAAGGAGATCTGAAATGAAGCACATTTACACTGGGAAAACGAAAAACGTTTACGAATTGGAAGACGGCAACTATTTGTTGGAATTCAAAGATGATGTGACGGGCGTTGACGGTGTGTTCGACCCGGGCGCCAATACGGTCGGGCTGACAATCGAAGGCGCCGGACGCGCGGGATTGAGATTGACAAAATATTTCTTCGAATTGCTCAATGAAAAAGGCATTCCGACCCACTATATCGATGCCGATATCGAGAAAAAGACAATGAAAGTGAAACCTGCCGAAACATTCGGAAACGGTCTTGAAGTGATCTGCCGCTTCCGCGCGGTGGGAAGCTTCTTGCGCCGTTACGGCATGTACGTGAAAGAAGGCCAGCCGCTTGATGCCTTCGTGGAAGTGACAATCAAGGACGATCAACGCGAAGACCCTCCGATCAGCGAAGACGCGTTGGATATGCTCGGCATTTTGTCCAAAGATGAATACAAAGTATTGAAAGAATTGACGCAAAAAATCGCCGGCATTGTAAAAGAAGAGTTGGCGAAAAAAGGCATCGAGCTTTACGATATTAAATTCGAGTTCGGCCGCGACAAAGAAACAAATGAAATCATTTTGATCGACGAAATTTCCGGCGGCAACATGCGCGCTTACAAAGACGGCAAATACATCGAGCCGTTGGAATTGGAAAAATTGATTTTGGAAGGGTAAAAAAACGGACCGGCAAAAAAGAGCGGGTGGAGAGAAGCAGCGTTTCTCCATCCGCTCTTTTGATGATTTTCCCCTTGGAAGCCGACGGGGGATTTTTTTGGGGCATGCGACGGTTGAAGTTCCCGGAACAATGGGTTATGTTGATAAATGAACGTTTATAAATTGAGAGTTTAGGAGTGCAGCAATGAAAAAGAAAGTGGTATTGATCAGTACGGGCGGCACGATTGCAAGCGGCGTGAATCCGGAAACAGGCCTCCTCACATCCGGCATGTTGACGGGGGAGGAATTGGCCAAACAATGCGTGCTGCCATCCCATATTGATTTGGAGACGGAAACCCTTTTCCATTTGCCAAGTAATGAAATGACTTTTGGCCATTTGATCCGGCTGAAAGAGAAAATTGGGCAGGTGTTCGAAAATCAAGAAGTGGCGGGGGTGGTCGTGACCCACGGAACGGATACGCTGGAGGAAACGGCGTACTTCCTCGATTTGACGATCGGGGATGCGCGGCCGGTGGTGGTCACGGGCGCCCAGCGGAGCCCGGCAACCATCGGAACGGATGCCTTCTCGAATTTGCGGCAAGCGATCATTCTGGCCGCAAGCGATGAGGCAAAAAATTTGGGCACGGTCGTGTTATTCAATGAAAAGATTTTGCCCGCCCGCTATGTGAAGAAGTGTCACGCCTCCAACGTGGACGGCTTCAACGCGCCGGGGTTCGGCCATTTGGGGTATGTGGATGAGGAAGAAGTCATCCTTTACGGGAAAGCGGTGAAAAAGGAAACGTATGAGCTGAAGTCCGAATTGCCTTATGTGGAAATCATCAAATGTTCATTGGGCTCCGATGGCCGCTTGATTAAGTATGCGGTGGAGACGGGAGCAAAAGGCATTGTCCTTGAAGCGTTCGGCCGAGGCCAAGTCCACCCGGCCGTTGCAGAACAAGTGCAATATGCCATTGAAAAAGGCGTCATCGTGGTGGTGACAACAAGCACGGCGGAAGGAAACGTCAAAGTGGTGTACGACACCCCAGGCACTGCCTACGACTTGCAAAAGAAAGGCGCCATCCTCGGCCGCGACTACGACAGCAAAAAAGCCCGCATGAAGTTGGCGGTGATGCTTGCAGCAGGGGTGGGGGATGTGAGGGGAAAATTTAGATAACAAAGAAGAGGATGTCTTGAAAGTCAAGAACTTTCAGGACACCTTTATTTTTAGAAACAATTATCTATTATCTATTTAAACCACTATTCATTAACATACGGTCAGCATAATGTTTAGCGACATAATAAGGTTTGAGGTTTTCTGGCCAGTTCTCACCGGAACATATTACGTTAGACAAAATATTTAAAATCACTAGTGAGGAAACGCTTGTACCGAAATGCCCTGATTCCAATGAGAATTGTCCAATAGGCAGAAACCTATCAAATATACTCATTCGCGTTTTTCACAATGCGGAAGAACACTTTTTAAATTATTTAAAAGGTGTAACGATCAAAGATATCATTGATGAAATCAATAGTAGTTAGGTTTTCATGCCTGAAACAAAAGTACGACTAATGTTTTTTATGTTCGTTATGCTCCATCAATTTTTTTTAAACATAACTGTAACAAAAAATATTTCAGTTTAAGAAGGTGAATAAGGTTGAAGAAAAAACGAGTTGTCGTTGGAATGTCGGGTGGGGTTGATTCCTCTGTGGCAGCCTACCTTTTAAAACATGAGGGGTATGACGTCATTGGTGTATTTATGAAAAATTGGGATGACACCAATGACGATGGTGTATGTACAGCAACGGAAGATTACGAAGATGTTAAGAGAGTTGCCAATCAACTCGGGATTCCTTATTACAGTGTGAACTTCGAAAAGGAATATTGGGATCGTGTATTTACGTACTTTATAGATGAGTTGAAACGGGGGCGAACACCAAATCCAGATGTTTTATGCAATACAGAAATTAAGTTTAAAGCGTTTGTTGACTACGCTCTTTCACTAGATGCTGATTATATCGCGACAGGCCATTACGCAAGAATCATCAGAGAAAATGGCCAAATCGCCTTATTGCGTGGAAAAGATCCCAATAAAGATCAAACGTATTTTCTTAGCCAATTAACAGCAGAGCATTTGTCAAAAGTCCTGTTTCCTATTGGAGAATTAACGAAAGATGAAGTACGAAAAATCGCTCAAGAATTGAACCTTGTTAACGCCAGTAAAAAAGATAGTACAGGAATCTGTTTTATTGGAGAAAGAAATTTCAAAAGCTTTTTAAAGAATTATTTACCGGCACAGCCCGGAGAAATTCGTTCTCTAGATGGAGAAGTGCTAGGTACTCATGATGGGTTGATGTACTATACGATTGGCCAACGAAAAGGACTTGGAATCGGTGGAAAAGGAACAGTGGAACCTTGGTATGTCGTCGATAAAGATTTAGAAAACAACGTTTTACTCGTCGCTCAAGGTAAAAATCATCCTGCTCTGTTTTCTACCGGTCTTATTGCATCGAACATCAGCTTTATTAACGGGGATGTTCGTCCACGTACATTTGCATGTACAGCTAAATTCAGATACCGTCAAGAAGATCAGAAAGTAACCGTTCATATTCGTCCGAATGGAACGGCTTTTGTGGAATTCGAAAAACCAGTTAAAGCCGTTACTCCAGGACAAGTAGCGGTATTTTATGACAATGATGTTTGTCTTGGCAGTGCGATTATTGACGAAGTGATAAAAATGGATGCTTCAACTGCCACTGCGGCATCTTAAAACAATACACTATTTGACTATAGAATGACACCCTGTATGCACGCTATCTTGTCAGGAATAATAAGTGCTGTGATAAGGAATAAATCTCGAGGAATTTTATCTATCTTCTTAATGAAAAAGGCACAGGGTTGGTTACTGTAGCAGAAAACTTAAATGTCGGGAGCATTCCACGCGAAGATGTCGCAAGAACAATCGTTCAATCTCTTGATGAACCAAATACGTATAAAAAAGCATTCGATTTAATGTCAGGGGATACAGAGATTGCTGAAGCATTGAAATCACTGTAATGAAGCATTCATCCGAAGGGAGAATTTAGAAACATGGCTTACAAATTTTATGCAATGGATTTTGCTTTTTATAACTCCATGGGCATTTATAGCTTTGAAGCTCGGTGTGAAATGCTAAAAGAGATCGGGTATGATGCGACCCATTTATCCGTCTGGCACGGAGAACGGTGGAGAGATGTAGAGAAGCTGAAAAACGTTAAGGAGAAATATGGACTGGATGTCGCTGGCGTGTACGTTGTGTTAGACCTTTCATTAGGTGAGGACCATCCAAGAAATACGGGTATTTTAAAAATGCTGGAGATCATGGAAGGATGCTTCACGGTCGAGCTGGCGATTCAATCGGTCGGACATCATATACGCCCTTCAGACCCTAAAGGGGACGACATCGCTGTGAAGTGGCTGGAAAAAGCACTAAAGATTGCTGAACGAAAAAACATTAATATCTTGCTTTACACACACTTATCATTCTGGGTTGAACGCCATGAAGATGCAGTAAGACTTTGCAAGCGTCTCAATCATCCTAATCTCGGCATTGTATTTTGCGGCTACCATTGGTACGCAGTCGATGGAACAAACCTATTAGGTACGCTTAGAGCGGTATCCCCTTACTTAAAACAAGTAAACATTTCTGGCAGCCGCCGAGATCCTCACGGTTTTGGGGGAGTGGCGACAATCGAGCCTTTGGATGTCGGAGAGTTAGATAATTTTGCGTTGCTTGGACAGCTTAAAAAGATGGGCTATAATGGGATGATTGGCTACCAAGGTTGGGGTGAAGGAGGCGACGCTTACAGCAAGCTAAGCCGTTCACTCAAAGCGTTCCGCGATATGGAGCGTAGACTTGAGGCACACCCACATTGGGCGGATTTAAGATTAACTCCATAATCATTCCTTCATCCGCTCCTTTGATTGACTCGTTTAAAGGATACAGGTTGGCTAAATAATAATACCTGTCAAATAGATACGTATAAAAGAGTGAACCTTGTACGGCAAGAGTTCGGCATTCCACCGGACTCTTGCCGTATTTGTGCGCCCGGCATGTACATGAACGATAGGGTGTAAGTCCCGAACCCCGAAGACAGAAGTAGAGGTTAGCTCAACGCAAGGGTGTCCGTGGTGACGCGGAATCTGAAGGAAGCTGGAGGCAAAACACCGGTCCGAGGAACACGAACCTCATATAGGCTAGGTATGATTGAGTGAGTTTGCAAAACAAAACAAAGCTCTTTCTGTCGAAGGTCATATCGAGTAAATGAGGCGGATAGATGGTGTGAAAGTGCATGTACTTACCCGGGGAGGTCTGGCGGATATGTGAAGTACTCTTCATAACCTACTTAGTGATAAGTAGCTGAACCGCCAGAAGTCAGCAGAGGTCATCGTATTAGTTGGTTTAGAACTACTAAGAAGGACCGAACAATTAAGAGAGAATAGCCCTTGGCATTCAGTGAGTCATGATGAACACAGAAAACGTAGTACTTCACTTGAGGGAGGAAGCGGTGAATCCCGTGGGGGACCTCTTGGAGGGTGGAGTGACCACTGGCATAAAGAGAACAGCTATTCACGGAAGTTATATAAAAACTTGCGTCAATTATCTTAATTGAACCGCCGTATACGGAACCGTACGTACGGTGGTGTGAGAGGACGGGAGTTAATCGCTCCCTCCTACTCGATTATTTGCCGAATACGATTTCAGAGTAGAGATCTTTCACTATGTCGTAAATAAAGGAAAAAAATCAATCGCCGTGCTAGGTGGTCTTTTTGGGCCAGATCGTCCAGTTTCATCGAAGTTTCGGTATAGCGCCGAGGTGGGAGAGGTTCATGTATCGTATGCATTTCAAGGGACGATTTTTGCCGGATGGGATGGAAAAACAACCTTTTACCTTTATCATGAAGACAACAGCTAGCATAACGAATACAATTTAATAAAAAAGATGAATGTAAAGGAGGCGGGCAGAATGAAAGTGTCTTTGGATATTGACAGCGATTACGCTGAGACAATCGTGACCATTCACTGTAAGGAAGTGGATGACACGATTAAAGAAATTCTTGATTTTTTAAAAGGGATGGAGACGGAATTTATTGTCGGAAAAAATGGTGATATGCATTATATATTAAAGCCAAATGAGATCCATTTTTTTCGTGCTCATGGGGATAGCATCGAGGCGGTGACAGCCGAGGGAACATTTAAATTGAAGGAAAAGCTGTATGAGCTCGAAAAATTGCTTCCCTCTAACAAGTTTGTTCGCATTTCTAAGTCGGTCATTGTAAATCTCTATGAGTTGAGCCGGTTTGAAGCATCGTTCAATGGCACTCTATGCGTTTATTTTAAATCAGGAGTGAAAGAGTACGTTTCTCGACGTTATGTTCATGCCATCAAAAAAGCATTAAAAATGAATAGGGGGAAAAAAGAATGAAAAAATTCTTATACAGAAGCATCATCGGGATATTGATCGGTTCCTTTATCGCAGTAGTGGTAACTAGCTCTATCATCTATTTCGGTCATTTCCCTGTCATTAATGGTGAAGAATTTATAAAAAACTCATTTGGGAGCATATTTTGTGGATGGTTTTTTGCCGTATCTTCGCTTTATTTTGAATTAGAATCGCTCCGTCTGTCGCAACAAACGGCATTGCACTTTATTACAGTAATTGTTTTATATTTTATCCTGTCCTTGGGAATTGGGTGGATCCCGTTTGATTTGAAAAACATCCTTATTTCAGCAGCTATATTTATTGTAGTCTATTTAGTTATATGGGGTTGCTACTATTTATATTTCAAAAACTTAGCAAATCAAATGAATGAAGATTTAGAGAAAATATAAATAAATATCCCCTTCAGTCAGGATCGGATTTGATGATGTATAAAATTTTGTGTAAAGCATTTTACTAGACCAAAAGAAAAAAGGTAGGGGATTCTCTGATTTGGACCAACACATTCCAGAGAAAGGAGTACCCTACCTATGTCTAAATGTATACCGAATGTAGACTGGGCAAATCAACTGGAAAGTGTCATTCGTCAGTTTGTGAAGGAAAAATTAGAGCTGATTATGCGGGAAGAAATCAAACATTTCCTCGAAATCGAACAGGCTGGAACGCCGAATATGAGAAACGGCTACTATCAGCGAAATCTAGATACGCAATATGGCCGGATTGAGGGTCTTTTGGTTCCAAGAGACCGAAACGGGGAATTTCAAACACAGTTGTTTGCCTCATACCAACGGCACATCGGCCGGCTGGAGGAAGCCATCATTAGGATGTATCAAAGTGGCATGAGTACACGGGAAATTGGCAAGTTTATCGAACGAATTCTAGGAAATGCTTATTCTCCAGCGACGATCAGCCGGATTACCGATGTCGTGAAAGAAGACATCGAGAAATGGCACCATCGTCCACTATCCAAACGTTATTCGGTCTTTGTACGTGAAACTTCGCCGCGATACGGTAGAGAAAGAAGTCATTTATGTGGTGTTAGGGGTGAACGAAGAAGGATATCGCGAAATTTTGGATTTCTTCGTGGGAGGACAAGAAAGCGCCTATGGATGGCGGGGGATTCTCCAACAGCTCTACAAAAGAGGCGTCAAGGAAGTGCTTCTGGGCGTGTTCGATGGACTACCGGGGTTGGAGGAAGCCTTTAAGGCGGTTTGTCCGAAAGCCGATGTGCAGCGTTGTGTCATTCACAAAGTACGTAATACCTTACATCGTGTTCGGAAAAAAGACCAATTTGAAGTGGCAGAGGATCTCAAACTGATTTATCGCGCGACGAATAAGGAGATGGCGTTACAAATGTTTCAACAGTTTGAGTCGAAATGGTCCAGCAAATATCCAAGAGAAGTCCAATCTTGGGCTAATGAGTTGGATGTCCTCCTTACATGTATGGATGATCCAAGCAGTATTCGAAGTGTGATTTACACGACGAATGCCATCGAACGAACGATCAAGGAGATTCGGAAACGTCTCAAGCCGATGAACAGTTTGAATAGTTTAGAAGCCGCGGAAAAAGTCGTGTATTTGACCATCCAAGATTTTAATGAGAAATGGGCAGGACGCGAGGATTTGCCGAAGCGCATGAAGCCCTCGAGCGAATATTTGAAGAACGTTACAATTAACCAAATAATGTAAATATCAAACCAATACGATAAGGGGATTCTCCCTTTCCACACAAGAGACTGAATATTCAGTCTCCTGTGTGGAGAAAATCAGTCCCCTATCAATTCAAATCCATTTCAGAGAAACCCTACCCCATTTACATTACACAAAATTCTTGACGGTACCAGAATGCTTGGTAGTTTAAAGTCCTTCAAACACTTTCTCCATTTCATCTGTCACACGCCCCATTGTCACTACGATTATAAAAAATAACCTTTATCGTGCGTCCGGGGGCTAATGAGTAAAAACCCTATTTTTAAGTATATATTTCACGTAGAAACTAATGATATTCATGCCATTGTACTGTCCTTAGATCATCATATTGTTCATCTTTAGAAAAACCATAGTAATATTTTGGCTTTTTATCGGCAGAAAGAGCTATTGGGTTGATATCTCTTTCATTAAACTTCCCTTCCCAGTAAAAAATCTCGATATTCCCTAGATGCATTGGACGCAAAAATCTTTCTCCGTCCGGACCAGCTTCAACATATTTAATGTCATTTGTATTTGTTTTAAAAGCCAACATAAGCACATTAATGGTTTGATCATTTATCTTGGCGTAGCCAACTGTTTCAATATCATTTTTTAAATTTGATTGATAATTAAATGCTATCTCACTTTTCCAGAATGGTCCAAAAGGCTTAGATATGACAGTTTTATAAGATTGATCGTTATCCTGAAAAATATATATTTTGTATTCACGAGCGCTTATTTCTTTTAGTAATACAGCATTCTTATGTATATAATTGTTTTTCTTAGCAGCGTTTAAAGGAGTAAGATGTAAATCCAAAAAAAATACAGTACATGCAAATACAAAAACTAATATAAAAAAGACAATACCTATAAGCTTTTTAACAGGTTTTCTTTTGCTCATAAAGATTCCTTCCTCATTCATTATCTTGTCAAGCCGCTCAGCTCCCCCCATTGTATCAAAAGGAATTAGAAAAAACATCCGTATTTACCACAATTTTGCTTGCAGAAAATGCGGATGTTTAAGGATATCCATGAGATTGAACAATCGGTGGCAGCATCTTAGCGTACATCGAGCATCACAAAGAAAAGTTTTTCAGTGCTTAGGACGTTTCGCTTGAGAAGCAACAAGCAGAGGGAGCTTGATCTATTATTTTCTAATTTTTAAGAAAAGTTTTTACTTCCTTTCCCATCCCTTGTTCTTCAATGATCCTGAAAAAGCGCAAGCAGCAGCTCTATATACTACTGAGGTTTCCTGTCCGCCCTCCGAATGAAAATAACCGTTGTGAACATTAGCACAATGACCGTTATCAATAAAATCACAAATTTCCTTAATAAAAACGGATCCCAAACGGGCGGCTGGAATAAAAAGATGTGCGGCCACGGCATAAATTCCCCTAACGTTACCACTTCTAAAACCGTATAAATAATAATAATGGTAAGGGAAATCTCAATGTTTTTGATAAGCACGATAAGGGATGTTCCAAAAAACATATAGAATAACACTAAAATAATGAAATGAATCACGTTTAAAGCAGATAATGAAGACATCCCGTATTTCACCACAAAAGCGGTACACAGAAGAAAAACCCCGATTATATTGACAATGAAGTATCTTAAGAAGTCAATCCCAAACCGTTTGGAGTAATATGGAACTAATGTTTCCTGCGCGCCTTCTTCATACATTTCGCTCAGCCTATACATAAGACACCAGCAAGAAAATGGAATGAAAACTCCTTGGATAATAATAATATTGTTATAGATGCCGTTTTGCTCTCTTGGAACAAGCAGAATAAGCAACAGAGATAATCCAAACATCACAATCGGGACAAAAAAAGTGAGCCCCATCGTCTTTCGGTCAAATAAAAAGGTGGCATAAATGCTTTCTAAGTAATCCCTCATTCTAGTTCACACCCCTAACAACGGCTAAATAACCATCGATAAGCCTTGGTGCCACTTGTTTCGCTCCTTCTTCTCCTTCTTTCGCAAACACCCGTACATTCACGCCATCTTCCTCTTCTAGAAGCTGAATCACTTCCTTTTCCACCATGATGTAATCCAATTCTTCCGGTGATACATGATATTCCCAAACATATCCTTCCGCATGGGCTTTAAGCTCGGCTGGAGTGCCTTCAAATAGAACTCTCCCGCTTTTTAAAATGCCAATCTTTGTACATAAAAACTCAATGTCTTCGACAATGTGCGAGGAAATGATGACGGTATGCTCCGAACCAAGATTTTTTAACAAATTGCGGAAGCGGATCCGCTCTTCAATGTCCAATCCCGCTGTCGGTTCATCAAAAATGAGGATCGACGGCTTTCTCATCAACAGCTGGGCAATATCTACCCGCTTTCTCATTCCGCCGGATAATTCCATCATTTTCTTATTTTCATGCCCCGCCAGATTCACCTTGTCGATTGCCTCTCTTATGGCTCTTGCCCTCTCCTTTTTATTCAACATGCCTTGCATGATGGCGATATGATCCAACGTTTCCACCACACTAATTTGGGGATAGACCATAAAATCTTGGGGCAAGTATCCGATCAGGTGATTGGCCTTCACATACCGCCCTTTCACATAATTCTCTCCGTTGATTTCTATTATTCCTTCATCCAAGGAGATGAGACTTGACAATATTTTCATCAACGTCGTCTTACCGGCACCATTGGGCCCCACTAAACCGTAAATCCCCTCCATCTCCAACGTAACATCCGATAATATTTGATATTTTCTGAACCGTTTCTTTACTCCCGAAACCCGGATCATCTTCTTCCCTCCTTAAATTCCTGGAATAACTTTTCTGTTTTCACCCAGCTGTCCGAAACCTTGTCCATTTCCTTGTACCATAGCAAAAGAAATTGTTTTTTCTCTTCATCCGATAGTTGAAATAATTCTTCATATATATGTCTAACCGCTCTCTGTGTTTCTTGGTCATACTCTTCAAAGTGTTCAGGTAAATAGGTATGAAAATAATAGGAATTTAACATTTCCAGTTCTAATTCATTTCGAATCAAATAGGTCAACAATTGATTAAATGCTACAATTTGTTCATAAGAAGAAAACTCCCGCTTATCATAATTCCAAAGTAAAGCTTTCAACAAAACTTCAGGCATATTCACCAATGTATACGGGGATGCAATACTATACAAAGTATGGGTTTGAAACAGCAAATGATCACTGCTCAAATAAGCGTTTGTTTCCCAAGTGGGATTGAGAAATATTATTTTTTTCGGAAGTTCCATATCCTGTATTTGAAACATGTCCACTAATTTTTTATGCGCTTGGATCAGATAACTTTGAAAAATCGGCCAATTCTCAGTGATATCCTGCCAGTCATTTGGATACACGATTTCCCATTCATCGATTTGTTTCTTTAAAAACATGCCGGCTACAACGGTAATTCCCCCGGACACTTCCCCGCTGTACTCCCCTTCTTTATTTCGCGGCAAATTCGTATAAAATGGCACGTCCCCCTTAAAAGATAAGGTATAGTGGACCGGTTCTTTTGTTTGCATGGACAAATCAATCGTGCCCTCATTCGTAAAATAGTCAAAATCAAAAGGCGGATGTTTGGCTTTCATTGGAATCCAACTGAAGTAATTGGGCAAATATAAATAGTTTGAGGAAACAGGGAGATGCGATGAATTCTTCATTTGATAATAAAACGTCAATTCATCTGTTGGATCATTGGCTGTTCTTTCCACCACTACAAAATCCCCCTTTTGGGTAAACGGCAAATTTTGGCCTTCCTTGTCCGTCACTTTTTTCACATCAAAAAAATGGTAGAGCACAAAGGATAATGTTGGATTTTGTATTTCATCCAAGATGACCTTCGTTTTGGCTTTTGTCCCGTTCCTTGCATCCAATTGAATGTCATATCCCTGGATGGAATATTGTAAAGTATCAGGATGAATGGTTGCTTTACGGGTTTTATAATACAATGACTCTTGATCATAATCGGCATAACTAAAGGCAAGCTTTCCACCTTCAAATATTTTAGGAAAGATAACGGAATTTCCTATCAATAGGAAAACGATCATCATTATAATGATCAACTTCTCTGGTACTGTGCGGGTGGTCTTCAAAACTGCTGCAAAAACCGCCATTATCGCCAGGACAATCCAAAAAAAGATCTTCATATATACAGATAAACTGAGATTATATCCAACTACCTCTTTGAATACATCGCTGCTATTCAATGGACCGATGTAAAACAAACTTTCTGCATCAGAAAATGAAAATTGACGAAAATAACGGGAAAACAATTCTGTATTCATCGGTCCAATCGCCAGCCAGACAACCATCATAAATACGAAGCTTATCTTGTTTTTCCCAAAAAGAAGGGCTGTGAATATCCCCAAGAAAAAGGCAAGCACAAACGGCAAAAACCAATAAACGATGACATAAGACACGGTTTGTGTATAAAAAGAGGAAAACGGAATTTCCCACGTACGGTAAAAAAAGAAAATCAAAGCAATCTGAAACCCGATCAAAACAACCAGAAATAATAGATGATTACAGAATAAAGCCGTTATTTTGAATAAAGTGATCCGGAAAGATCCAACAAATAAATTGTTGGCGCCAAACTTATATTCATCGGAAAATAACTTATAAAAGAAAATCATAAATAGAAGCATAACCGCCTGCACGATTAATGTCATTTCCCCTACAAAATTTCCGTAATTTGTATATCCAAAAAAGTCATTTTGTCTAATCACAAAACGGAAAAACAGCATAATGACCATGAAAAGAAACGTTCCCAAATACAGAAAACTTTTCAACATTTGTTTTGCATAAAATACCAATAAACTGAAAAACATGCTCATAAAAAAATGACACCTCCTCATGAATGGATTAGAAATGGCTTTTTTGCTTATGTTATTTTTGAATGAATAGCCTATTGAACGCTGAACGGGAACAGCCTCCGGATTGACCCCCTAAATTTGGACACATCCTATCTTATTTTAGGTTATTCTCAAAATTTCTCGTTTTTTCTTGGCAAGAAGACAAAATCCTCTTGCCTTATACGCGAACTTCTTTGATGATTAACGATTCCGTTTGCGCTTTTTTGTAAAATTCATGCGGTGGAAGATCGAGAATACTCGAATGAATCCTTCGCTCGTTATAAAATTTCATGTACTCCATCACGGCTTGATAAGCTTCTTCATAGCTGTCAAACGCCATTCTTCCTAGACATTCCTCCTCCAGTAAACGATGAAACGCTTCCATATGCGCATTCATATTCGGCGTCCGTGGTGGAATCCGTTCATGTTCGATTCCAAATCGCTCACAGGCAGCTTCAAAGGCATGAGAAATAAATTGCGGGCCGTTGTCTGTCCGAATCACAGGTTTATTTGCCTGTTCAAATTGCTGACGCTTGAATAACGCTCTTTGAAGCGTCTTTACGGCATCGCTTCCTGAACAACTCAACCCAATATGGTAATCAATTACCGAACGGTCATACACATCGATGAGCGACAAAACAAAGAAAAAGCGTTCTTCTCCTTCGATATATCCATATTTCACATCCATTTCCCATAACTGATTCGAGCCTGTAATAATGCGATTTCGAGCGAGTTTCTTCGGATATGGAATCCGTTTCTCTCGCTGCGGACGTAGTAAGTCCATCGCTTTACACAATCGATATACTTTTTTCTTACTGATCACAAGCTGATGGTCTCTTCTTAACTGAATGGTCAGCTTGCGATATCCGTAGGCAAATCCTTCTCCCATCACAAGCTCAGAGAGCCATTCTTGGATTTGTTCGTCTGACACTTTTTCGCCAGTTGCCGTTAGAGAGTAGCCGGGTGTTGGACGTCCCCCACCTACTGTTTTCTTCTCAACATTTCCGTTCTGCTGATAATAGTAGGTTGAGCGATTGATTTCTAGAATCTCCAATACTTTTGTAATCGGATATCCTTTCTTGATCCACTGCTCGGCTACTTCCAATTTTTCAGTAAGTGAGGGTTCTTCTTTTTTATCAAATCACGCAAAATCGCGATTTCTAAATCTTTTTCCCCTAATAGCTTCTTGAGCTGCTCGTTTTCTTCCTCCAGCCGTTTGATTTCAGCTGAAGAGGGAGAGGAAACCATTTCTTGTCCTAGTTTTCCTTCTTCATATGCCTTCACCCATCTTTGCACAAGATTCGGGCTAAGCTCGTATCTTCTAGCTACCAATGCTTTATTTCCAACTTCTAATGCTTCTTTCACCACTTGTAGCTTAAATTCCTTCGAATGTTTTCTTCGTTTCATGTACATCAAAAAGCCCCCTTCATTTGGTCACTTCGATTATAAAAAACACCTTATCGAGTGTCCAAATTCATTAGGGGGCTAATGAGATAACGAAAAATACAATTGGTTAGTCATGTCGAAAAGTCCTTACTTGAAGCAACATGAAACAAATCCTGTGAATTGGTTGGAATGGTCGCCAGAAGCGTTTCAAAAAGCAAAAAGGGAAGGCAAGCCAGTATTTTTGTCCATTGGCTATAGCTAGCCCTCGAACAGGGGGCTAAATGATAAAATTAAAAAAAGAGAGGTTTAACTTAGTACTTGCCACTGATGGCATGTTGGTATAATCATCCCAAATCAAATCCCCTTATGAAAGTATTTTAACACATTATGAAAATTTGATGTTAGTCTAAAAAGTGGACACGACCTAGAAAGGTTATAATAAAACTAATTACATTAAGGGAGTGTCCAACGTGGGAAAACGTTTTGATAAAGAATTTAAACTTCATGCCGTCAAGTTAGTTGTAGAAGAAGGCAACACTATCGCTGCAACAGCACGGTAGATCGATTTATCGCCAAAAACATTGCATAGATGGGTATAAGATCCTGTTCACAGTTTTGTTAGAAGTGGAAACCTCCGGTTGAAAGAGCAAGCATTGCGAGAAGTACAAAAGCGAATTCGTAACCTAGAATAGGAAAACTCCATCCTAAAAAAGCCAAAGTAAGTGTATTTGAGTACATTGAGTGTTTTTACAACTACAAACGAATCCATTCCGACAATCGATATCCATCTCCAGTGATGTATGAAAAGGCGTATTAATTATCTATTTCCTTGTCAGAAATGAAAGAGGATAACACCTTCATTCCCTGACAAGGCCAGCAAGCGAAGCGCGGTAGAAAAAATCTCTATTTTTTTGTGTCTATTTTCTTGACATAACACCAACGTTCGTTTGGCAATTTGGATGTGCATCTTAAATCCATAGAAGAACATCTTCTTGAAAGCACGATATCTGATATCCGCCACATCTCGAAACCGTTTTATACGTGAAGTACGTGTATAATGGCACAGATCGGTAAACTGTCTACAATGGTATACGCGTGAGATTGTCCAAGTTTGCGAATTGATGTCGAATCCATTTAATCATCCAACGTAGCGAGCGACAACAACGATGGTATCGAGAACGCTCAGGGAATGCCTTTTCTGTAATAGGTTTTCGACCACAAAGCGATGCCATGCCCGCTCCGATGTGAAGCTAAAAATTTCATGAGCACATGGTGGCTTCTTATAAAATGAGGATGCCTTTTGAAATCAACCTCTCAAACATAAATATTCTTTAGAAACCGTGTTGTAAAAAAACTCACTCTTCGCCATTTTCTGCTACTTCCACCAATCCCAAAATATGTTAGTTGGATAAAACATGTTCATCAGATAATACATAGTGAATCCCTCTTTGTCAAAGCAAAGGGGTTATTGTTTTGAAAATTACACTGATTTGAAGAAGGAATTTTATAAATCTTGTTGAAATTTACCTATTTGGAAATATTTATTTTATGCAAGGTGTTGCTGAAATGATCGAAAAAGAAGCAGTGAAGATGCAAATGAAAGAGATCGTTACAGCATCTTTTTCCGTACCGTCTTTAAAAGAGTCGGTATTGACATCAATAGAGGAGCACACAAAACAAAGCGACTTTTTGTACGGCTGCTTAGCTGGTATGCATTACCAGATATTTTCCGAAGAGGTGAAGGAAAGCGAACGAATCGCAGCGTCTGTAGAACTGATGATGTTGGCGGGAGATATGCTCGATGACCTCATGGATCAAGACAGCTTGGAAACCTCGTGAAGCAAAGCACCTCTTACAACCTCATTTCATATGGCCATCGGATTATTGTTAGCAGGACAAAAACAATTGCGGATTTGCCTATCGATGATGAAAAAGACAAGGACCATATATTTTATGCTATACATATGGGCGTCACGTGTGACATACATGAAGAAATGGATGATTTAAAGATGAATATACCAGAATATGCTCTACACAAACCTGCATAAAAACAGCAGAATATCAGGATGACTCACTGTGAGTTAATGAGAAAGGCTCTTCGCTTACAATCTTTATGATTGAAAGAGGAATAATGAAGAATTGGACGCCGTTTTGGAAGGTGAAATTTAAATGACTACTTTATTTGTAAACGAAGTCAAAAATCAAAGTATCGATATAGGGGATATGGACCGCTATCATTTTGAGTTTCTTCAGCCGATTTTGGAACATAAACGCTTTGTCTTCCTTGGGGAGAGCAGCCATTGCGTCAAAGAATACAGTCTAGCAAAAGTAAGCCTGATTAAATATCTTCATGAAGAATTGGGGTTTCATGTACTTGCCTTTGAAAGCGAATTGGGGCCATGTATGATCGGCGATTATCTGTCTGATCAACTTGATTCTAAACGTTTTATGGCGGGTACCATTGGGCGTGTGTGGCAAAATGAATTTGTCCTTGGATTATTTGACTATATGAAAAAAATGAAGCAGGAGCGGCCGCTGTATTTTACTGGTGTGGATGTTTATCAAGGAAAAAAGGAGAATTTGTTTTCGGAATTCCTCGAGTCTTATTTAACGGGTCCGACCAAACAGAAGTTTGTCGATTTTGAAAAGCGGGCGATCGAGGTTTTGATTGCAGCCGATAAACGGAAAATCAAGCGTTCAATGCGCCAAAATATAAGGGAAGAGATGGAAAGTAAGGGCATGGAATTGATTGAGGAACTCAAACAGCATTGTTTTCCGGACAGCAAGATTTATAAAATTGTCCTCCGGACGATGGAAAATAGAGTAAATTATTTGAAAGCAACGTTAGAAAAAAGTTTCTCGAAACTTTTTGAGTATCGGGATGCATTAATGGCAAAAAACCTAGAATTTTTAGCACAGGAAATATATCCAAATGAAAAATTTATCATTTGGGCCCATAACATGCATATTAGCAAACGTACTTCCGCCAAGCGCCTGTCTGCCTATAAATCGTTTGTGGAAAATCTCTCCCAAACGGTGAAGGAGAAAAGTTTTGTATTGGGGTTGTATGCAAAGGAAGGCAAAATGTTGGATTATACAGGAAAGGAATATCCAATAAAAAAACTAGGCAAAAAACATTTGGAAAGCCTTCTTGACCATTCTCCTTATCAAAATAGTTTTATTCAGTGCAATGGAAACTGGGCACAGAAAAAGTGGCGGGCCTATGAGGGCGGAGGAATGCCTACTTCCTTTGTACCTGCACAACAATATGATGGGATTTTATTTTTTAAATATGTTTCCCCAGCTTACTTTGAAGCTTACTTTGACGTTTCTGAGAAGAACAGAGAAGAGTAATTTGAAGCTATGAAATGATCAATGACATTGTGGAATGGTCAGCTAAAAGGTGAATTTGGAATAAATCCATTCTGTCGTGGCATTACTTAGAATTGTTTGGTCTAGAATACATCTATTATGTGTTTTGTAACACGTTCATTTATTAAAAAAGGTGATAAGATGATGTATAAAATTTTGTGTAAAGCATTTTGCGGTACCGTCAAGAATTTTGTGTAATGTAAGATAGATAGGGTATCTCTGAAATGGATTTGAATTGATAGGAGATTGATTTTCTCCACACAGGAGACTGAATATTCAGTCTCCTGTGTGGAAAGGGAGAATCCTCCTATTTTGTTTATTTACAATATTTGGTTTACAATAGCGTTCTTCAAACATTCGCTCGAGGGCTTCCTGCGCTTCGGCAAATCCTCTTAACTTTCGCCCTGCCCATTTCTCATTAAAATCTTGGATGGTCAAATACACGACTTTTTCCGCGGCTTCTAAACTATTCAAACTGTTCATCGGCTTTAGACGTTTCCGAATTTCCTTGATCGTTCGCTCGATGGCATTGGTCGTATAAATCACACTTCGAATACTGCTTAGATAGTCCATAAAGGTCAGAAGGACATCCAACTCATTAGCCCAAGATTGAACTTCTCTCGGGTACTTGCTGGACCATTTCGACTCAAACTGTTGAAACATTTGTAACGCCATCTCCTTATTCGGCGCGCGATCAATCAGCTTGAGATCCTAGGCCACTTCGAATTGGTCTTTTATCCGAACACGATGTAAGGTATTACGTACTTTGTGCACGACACAGCGCTGCACATCGGTTTTCGGATAAACCGATCGAAAAGCTTCCTCCAGCCCCGGAAGACCTTCGAATACGCCCAGAAGCACTTCCTTGACTCCTCTTTGGTAGAGCTGTTGGAGAATCTCCCGCCATCCATAGGCGCTTTCTTGTCCTCCCACGAAGAAATCCAGAATTTCGCGATATCCTTCTTCGTTCACCCCCAATACCACCATCAACTTGGCGCTGTCGGAGACTTTCTCCTTCAACTTGTGCTATTGGCGTTCGTTTATTATGTCGTGACCGTTATCGAAAAACGCCGTCACGGAAAGCTGATTTCAGCGAAAACCGAAAACAAAAACGGCTGGAAAGCAATTTATAAAGGACCATAGTCGCTTCTTGTCGGCGCGCTTTTACTCGCCGTTATGAATGCTCTTGTATTAATGATCAACGGCAAACCGTGGGGCATTACCTCCGCGTTCGCTCTTTGGGGAGCGAAATTCGTGCAATTGTTTGGCGTCGATCCAACCGAGTGGGCATATTGGCAGGATCCAGCGAAATTAAAGGCGCTAAAAAGCCCGTTATATCAAGACACAACAACAGTAATGGATATTAGCTTGATGTTCGGCGCGCTATTAGCCGCGGCTTTTGCGGGACGATACGCAAAACCGATTCAATGGAAGCGCCCATCGCGCATGACGATCGGCGCCCTTATCGGCGGATTGATGATGGGTTACGGCACTCATCTTGCGTTCGGCTGCAACATCGGCGCTTACTTCAGCGGCATCGCCTCTTTCAGCGTCCACGGCTGGATTTGGTTTGTCTTCGCCTTTCTTGGCAGCATCATCGGCGTCAAACTGCGTCCGTATTGTGCGTATAAAAATTAAAGAAGGAATGGGAAAGAGAAGGTGCGAGGGTGCTTTCTCTTTTTTTAAATCAGTTTTTACGGTTTTCGATCTGTTTTCTAGATGAACGAAGAAAAATTACGTATTGCATGATTTGCAGTTAGAAAACGTATAGGGAGAGCATTGACGATCTTCTTGTGCTGTTTATTATCGAAAAAACTGGCTTCCTCCTCGGTAGTGTGCAAGGAGGAAGCCGGTTTCTTTTTACCGTCCATCTTTGTTTTCTGTAGAATGAGGGTTTACTGTTTTTCCGCGCAATAAAGCAGGTGCGGGGAACTGCTGTTCAACCTCTTTTTTGCGAATTTGCTTGTTTTAGAACCATGCCCGTTTTTGTCATAAGCCATTGCTGATGGTATTGGTACAAAAGTATACTATGGAAAGACAAGCAAGGAGTTGGAATTATGGATATTCGTGCGATTTTGAAGCGTGTTTCCCATCAAGATATGATTGAACTCATGATGGGCCTGATTGTGCTTGACAAAAAAGCAAAGGAACGGACGATTTAGTTTCTGGAGGAAAAGGGTATCTCAATAATGAACAGTTAGCACAGAAATATTATCACGAGTACCGTGACAAATTTGCAGAAACGATAGACATTATTTCTGAGTTTAATATGTACGGCGGTGGTCTGCAAGAAGAGGAATATCGTGCATATGAGAATATGGAACATATTCTTTCATTGCTTGAAGACGGGAAACTACCGGATGAATGCAGGGAAGAAATGATTCACGAATTGATGGAACAATACCTCGATGGAAATTCAGGATTTGACGATGACATAATGGGACTGGATTGAACAAATCGCCTGCGAAGAAACACATTGGAGCCTTATTTTATCGCACTTGGAGCGGTCAAACAGCACATATAATCAATCTCTCATGCTAAAAGTTATCGTCACAAGCTTGGGGATGAAGATACATATGAACTAATGCGGATGCAGCAATTAACTTACGGAAGCGACTATTGGGATTATGTCCAATTTTTGCACCGCAAAGGAGAAGTGAAAAAAGCGCTCGACGTCGCGGAACAAGGATTGGAAAAAGGGCAAGGAGCTTTAGATACATTATATGAATACGTATTTCGGCACTACGATCAAATAGGAGAAAAAGGAAAGGCGCTTCAACTATTAAAACGATACTTCCAACACCGTCCTTCTTATGAGTTGTATAAGAAAACCATCTCTTATGCAGAGAAAAGCGAAAAAGAAGCAGTGAGGAAAGAATTGTATTCATTTGTTAGCGATCTCCGTTACTCTTCTATAAAAGCGGAAATTGACTATCAAGAAGGGAACAGCCAAGAACTCCTTCGCTATGTGACAAGAGACGCGTCCTATGCCGTGTACTCTCGCCACATCATCTATGAACGTTACTTGAACGAACGTCATCCGTCTGAGATAATTGCTTACTACAAACAGAAAGCAGAAGCGTTTATTGCGCAAAAAAACCGCAAAGCGTACCGTCATGCGTTGGAATATATAAAAGAAATCCGCCATGTTTATATAAATATTCTTAAGCAGCCAAAAGAATGGGAAACCTACTACCAGCGCGTCATCGTTCCGTACCAAAGCCGGCTGCCCGCGTTTTTGGATGAGTGGAAAAGAGGAGTAAGGAATGAGGCGTCTATTTAGCCTTAGCTTGTTTCATACTGTTTATCTTATCATAAGAAAAACTGGCTTCCTTACTGCTATCGTTGAAACGCGAGAAAGGAGCCAGTTTCTTTTTAATGGCTTTTCGCGTCCGCTGCCTTTTAGGCTTGCTTATTTTGTTTTGGATTGCGTAGGAAACGAAAGAAAAAAGTTTGTTTCCCCACTTTCCAATCAAACATTAGGTAAGTGATATCATGAAAAGATGACTGAGCGCATGGTTGATCGAGTTAAAAGTGGAACTGTCTGATTTTGTCAAGAATTATTAGACGTTTTGTCACTTATTTTTGTAAAATATAAGGTAAAAGTTACTAGTTTATCATATTAGCAGAAACAGCTTTCAAAGGAGCATTCCAAATGGCGATGCGCGATCTTTTTTTACAAGTGATGAAAACATACTTGCAAGAGAAACGAGAAAGATTTTCCAAAGAGCAGC
Organism: Ureibacillus sp. FSL K6-8385; assembly: GCF_038593155.1. Classification (GTDB taxonomy): domain Bacteria; phylum Bacillota; class Bacilli; order Bacillales_A; family Planococcaceae; genus Ureibacillus; species Ureibacillus terrenus. The sequence goes on along the minus strand of NZ_CP151968.1, from coordinate 2,127,541 downwards.
CGGTGTTTCAATTAGTGACGAAAGCGATTCCGCAAGCAATCGAGAAGTTGCCTTTTATCCCACAAGATCGCTATGTGATTAAAGGATCGGTGGGCCAAGGGGTATGGACGGATGTCCCTTGGGTCGCGATTATGAATAAAACCGTTACGACTTCGACGCAGCGCGGATATTATATTGTTTATCTATTTAGTGACGATATGAGCAAATTATACCTGACATTCGCCCAAGGCGTGACGGAAACGCCGAAGGAGGAAATGATCCGAATAAAACAAGAAATCCGCCAAACGATTCCGATGGGCGGCAACGTGAAAAAAGATGACGAAATTGATCTTGGCGAAAGTAAAAAAGCAAAAGAGTATAAGGACTCTGTCGCTGCCTATATCGCTTACTCGATCGATGATATGCCCGCGGACGTGCAGCTGCGGCATGACTTGCAGCAAATGATCGAATACTACGAAAAATATGTGGAGATTGCCATGGACATGAAACGTGCATCTGAATCGCATTCGTATGAAACGATCGTTAATCATATTTACTCTTACATCTCTGGCAAAGGTTTTTACTATACGAAAGAAGAAGTGATAAATCTCTTTTTGTCTTTAAAAACGAAACCGTTTGTCATCTTATCGGGGATTTCCGGAACCGGGAAAACAAAAATCGTTCAATGGCTTGCCGAGAGCGTTGGCGCGACGGAAGAAAACGGCCGGTTTACGTTAATTCCCGTCCGCCCTGACTGGAACGACGGATCGGATTTGCTTGGATACGTAGATATTAAAGGAGAATTTAAGGCGGGGCCGCTGACGAAAGTGGTGCTGGAAGCGGAACAAAATCAAGAAGAGCCGTATTTTGTCTTGCTCGATGAAATGAACCTGGCGAGGGTGGAGCATTACTTCAGTGATGTCCTTAGCGTGATGGAAAGCCGGCGTTGGGAAAACGGGAAAATCGTTTCTTCTAAACTGCTTCCGAAAGAAATAGCAGGGCGGGATATTTATCTGCCTGCCAATGTCTATATTATTGGTACAGTCAATATGGACGAAACGACGCATCCTTTCAGCAAAAAAGTATTAGACCGCGCCAATACGATTGAATTCAATCGCGTTCAGCTTGATCATCTCGATTTTTTAAAAGAGTTAAAGCAAGTGGAACCGATGAAGCTGAATCAGGAAGCATTTGCCGCTAAATATTTGCATTTAAAAGACGTGTATCAGCGGTATCCGCATGTTGTCGAAAGAGCATCGAACGAGCTGGTGAAAATCAATACCTATTTACAGCCTTTAGGAGCGCACATCGGCTACCGAGTCCGCGATGAAATTTGTTTTTATCTTGCTTACAACGAAGAAGGAAAGCTGATGACATTTGAAAACGCGTTTGATCATTGCCTCTTGCAGAAAATTTTGCCGCGCATCTCTGGAAGTGATGCGAGAGTGCAGCGCGCCCTCGAACAACTATTTACGTTCTGCACTGGCATTGAATTAAATGGGGAATACGATGCCTTGCTTGATTTTACATACGCTAAATATCCGAAAAGCGCGGATAAAATTTTACACATGTTAAGGAGGTTAGCGGACGATGGCTTTACCTCCTTCTGGATTGGCTCGTGAGGATGTAGAGCTGGTCCATATTGAAACAAAACACGTAACCCTCGTGATCAAAGGAAAGCCATATCATGAGCAATACAAAGGACTCCAGCAATACCGTAAACTCGACTTTCACGAATCGATGGAGTTTTTTGTAAAAGGAGAAGACATTCTCGAAGTAAAGATATTTGATATTGATCAACAAAGACTTGTTGAATGGTCTGCGGGCCACCGGCCAATCTTTTTTGAAAATGGCATTTATCAAATCATCGTTTCTCCGAAAAACGATGTTGAATTAACGTTTTATCATGAATATCCATCGTTAAGAAGAGCGGTCGATCGAGTCAGCATCGGCAATCAATACGTACTAATGGGAAACCTTCATTTTCAAAACGAAGTGGGATTATCCACGTTTGAAATCCGAATGGGAGATAAAGTCCTGTTAGAAGTGACGATCGAAATTTTTCCGACCAAATTAAATTATAAAGAAGACTATCAAAAGCTTCTTCAAGAAGTGAGCGATGAAATTTATAATCTCGCGTTTCATTTTATCAAGAAAACGTATCAGCGGGCGAAAGCAAAACTAGACGGCACTCCTTCCCGAAGTGAATTTTTCCGGCTGATGGAGGTGCATTTTCATGATTTTCTCCAAGCCATTCGGCAAATCGAGCGGCAGCCGCACCATCAGCTTGTGACGACCCATGTAAAAACGAGAGGAGACCAGCTTGGCCGTTTGGACCAACAGGGAAGAAACTATTTGCGGAAAAGACCTCACTTATTTTGTGAAGTCCATAACGGAATAAGGATTCAACACCGTTCACTGATGCCGGTATCCGGCTTAAAAGCGAAAAAAGAAATGACGTATGATACGCTAGAAAACCGGTTTGTCAAATGGATGATGACACGTCTAATCGATAAATTGCAAGATTTATGGGAAAAGGTGCAGTCGAAAAACAAACGATATGAAGTGGAAGCCGATCCGGATTTACTTACGAAAATCATGAATATGATACGCGCTCTCGAAGCGAAAACAAACAATTCGTTTTGGCGGTCGGTCGGGAAACTGGATCGTTCGATCATGAGCCTCGTTTTGCAAATGGCGCCGGGATATCGCGATGCGTATCAAATTTTTTTAATCGTGACACGTGGTCTTGCGCTACAAGGAAAGCTGTATCAAATGTCCGTCAAAGACGTTGCGACATTGTATGAGTATTGGACGTTTCTGAAGCTGGGACAACTGTTAGGCAAAAAGTATAAACTTGTCAGCCAGGACATAATTCAAGTGAATCGCAGCGGACTATTCGTCAATCTAGAAAAAAACCGCTCCGCAAAGCGGGTATACGAACATCCGCACACGGGCGAAAAAATTATTTTGACGTATCAAAAATACGAAGGAAGGCTGCCGACCATTCCGCAAATTCCGGATACGATGCTGTCGATCGAAAAGAAAGGGAAAGATTATACGTTCAATTACATTTTCGACGCGAAATATCGGATTGATTTCGCGGTGGAAGGAAGCAGCTACCAAAAACGTTATCACATTCCCGGACCGATGGAAGAAGACATCAATACAATGCACCGTTACCGCGATTCGCTCGTTGTCCGCCACAACGGACCTTATGAAAGAACCGCCTTTGGCGCCTATGTGTTATTTCCATGGTATGATGAGGATAGCTATCAAGAGCACAAGCTGTACAAAAGCATTAATGAAGTCAATATCGGCGGCCTGCCGTTTTTGCCAAACGCGACTCGGTTAGTCGAACAATTGATCGAGCGTCTGATCGAAAAAAGCCCAGAGGAATTGCAAAAAGAAGGAATTTTGCCGCAAGGAATTATGGAGGAATGGCGATCTTCTTTCGATGAAAAAGTGCTTGTCGGAATGGTCCCTAGCGCACGAAACTATCATGCTCATCTGAGACACCGATTTTACCACATTCCGGTAAAACGGCTGAAAAAAGGATGGCAAGAAGCGAAATACATCGCTCTTTATCCAAAACAAGGAGCGGCACCGGTCAATGGAGTTACTTGCTTTGGAAAGATCACCGATGTAAAGTTTGTAAAACGATACGAAATCAACGAACTGCCAAAAAACAGTTCAGAGGAGTACGTGAGATTCGAGATCGAAAGCTGGCATTTTTTAAAGGACATTATCCGACCAGTTGGCTATGGAATATCGGTCTATACGATGACGACGTTAAACACATTAAAAGAAGCGAAAGAACTCCCTGAATTGTTTATGAAATCAAAAGAAGAAATCGCTTTATGGAGAATGCTGCGAAGACTATCTGACCGCATCCGCTTTGACCTGGATGACCGATACTTGGATAAAGCGTCTAAAATTAAAGCGTATCGAATCAAAGATATTGTCATCCAACTAGAAGACCAACAACTTGCCATCACAAGAGGAACCGAACGCAAAACACTTCCGGTAGAGGCTTTGCTCAAACAGCCATCGATGGTGTTTAAGGAGATGGTGAGATTGATGGATAGAGATAATACTTAAAAAAATAGCACTAACGGAGGTAGTAATCATGAAACACTTGCAGCAAAAAATTATTGAATTTCGCGATGCGCGCAATTGGAAACAGTTTCACACCCCAAAAGACTTAGCAATTTCATTATGCCTGGAAGCAGGAGAGTTGCTGGAAAATTTTCAATGGAAAAGCAGCGAAGAAGCTGTAAAAACAAACTTGGAAAATATAAAAGACGAAATTGCCGATGTAGTCATTTATGCGCTCCTGCTATCGCATGAATTAGGGATTGACCTAGAAAAAGCTGTTATCGATAAAATAAAGAAAAATGAACAAAAATATCCAATTGAGAAAGCGTTTGGGTCAAAAAAGAAATATACAGAATTATATTGAAATAAGTATTGGTTGGTTTGTTAGATGCATGTTCGCTGTTTCAATTGGAATCATGATCGTGTTCACCCCTTGGCAGAGTTGGTTTTGGTCACTGTATATGATTTCCAAGGTGGTGGATTTTTTATGTGCATTATGCATTTTGCAACACGTTCATAAGCATATAAAGGATATAGGAAAGAAGTTTTGAAGTTTTATAGTATGTTGGTAATTTATTTTTCTCCAAACTCTTTACTATTTTAGTAAAATATATGTTAGCGGCAACATTACATAGCAGATCGATACGTGTATATGCATAAGCACGTGTATTAAATAAAAACGGTGGGGATATATATGCAAGAAGTTATAAAGAAAGAGCAGAAACGTTTAGATGCGACGATATGTGTTATTGATGAGCTGTTAGAAAAAAATAAACAAAACATGAATAAAACCGCAAAAGATGTTGTAGAAGCACAGCTTATTGCATATGCCAAGAAAGAAGTAAAAAAACTTCAAGATATGCGGCCAAATCCATATTTTGGACGGTTAGATTTTGAAGACGAATTTGGAAAAGAGACCATTTACATTGGAAAAAAAGGGATTGAAAAAGATGGAGAGTTGATTGTTGTTGACTGGCGGACGGATTTAGGAAGATTATATAACGCTTACCAAGGTGTACAAAAGACTTTCCAAATCGGAAAAGAAAACAGACCGGTAACAATTCATGGAAAACGCGGTATCGTCATTAAAAACGGAAAAGTGATTAAAGTAACCGATATTGGAAAATCGGAAATCGTTGAAAATGAAAATGGCGAAAAAGTCAAATACATGGACGATTATTTAAAAGAAATTTTGACCAATACCGAAGAAGCTCACCGACTTCGGGATATTATTGCTAGCATTCAAGCCGAACAAGATGAAATTATCCGCCTGCCACTGAAAGATACGATTATCGTCCAAGGTGCGGCTGGAAGCGGAAAATCAACGATTGCACTGCATCGCATTTCATATCTTTTATATCAATATCACGAGCAAGTCAAACCGAAAGATATTCTTATTTTAGCGCCGAACGAGATTTTTTTATCCTATATTAAGGATATCGTACCGGAAATCGAAATTGAAGGGATTGAACAACGAACATTTTACGATTGGGCATCTACTTATTTTACCGATGTTCATGATATTCCTGACTTACATGAGCAATATGTACATGTATACGGGTCAACGGAAAAAGAAGACTTGATAAAAATTGCTAAATATAAAGGATCGCTTCGATTTAAAAAGCTTCTAGATGACTTTGTTGAGTATATTGGCAATACGATGATCCCGCATGGCGACATCGTTATTGAAAGCGGGGTTATTCTTTCCAAGGAAGAAATTCATCAACTTTATCATGCAAAAGAACATTTGCCTCTCAATGTACGCATGAAAGAAGTAAAAGAGTTTATCTTAAATTGGAGCAATGAACAAATCAACATTCGCAAACAACAAATTGAAGACGAATTTGAGGAAGCGTATCGGAAATGGGTTGTAACGCTTCCAGAAGGAGAAGAAAGAAAAGCGGTATATGAAGCATTAGAAAAAGCAAAACAATTGCGTATGAAGATCTTTCAAGAAAAAATGCAGCATGAAATTTCGCTTATCGTGAAAAAGATGGAAAATATCCCTGCGTTGTTAATGTATAAATCGGTGTTCCAGAAAAAAGTATTTGAGAAATTTCATCCGGATATCGATGAAGAATTGCTAAGTCTTTTATTGAAAAACGGAAGACAAATTAAACAGGAACATTTTATGTACGAAGATATTGCCCCGCTCATTTATTTAGATGCGAAAATCAATGGCAAAAAACTGCAGTACGAACACATTGTTATTGATGAAGCACAAGATTATAGCCCATTTCAACTTGCGATTATGAAAGATTATGCGAAATCGATGACGATTTTAGGCGATATTGCACAAGGAATCTTTTCTTTCTATGGACTTAACCGTTGGGAAGAAATAGAATCGTATGTTTTTAAAGAAAAAGAGTTTAAAAGACTTCACTTGCAGACAAGCTACCGTTCGACAAAACAAATTATGGATTTGGCCAACAGGGTGTTATTAAATAGCAATTATGATTTTCCGCTTGTCATTCCTGTAAACCGTCCGGGGGCCGTTCCTACGATTAAGAAAGTTGAAAGCATCGGTGAACTTTATGATGAAATAGTAAATTCGATACGATTATTTGAAGAAAAGGGTTATAAAAAAATTGCGATTTTAACAGCGTCCAAACAAGGAGCCATTGATACGTATGACCAGTTAATGAGACGTCAAATTACGCAAATGGAAGTGATTACGGAGGGACACCAAGCGCTGAAAGAGAAAATCGTCATTATTCCTTCGTATTTAGTCAAAGGACTTGAGTTTGATGCGGTGATTATCGAAGATGTTAGTGACAAGACATTTAAAGATGAAACGCAACATGCGAAGATGTTGTATATGTCTATTACTCGCGCTCATCACGACTTACATCTATTTTACCGTGGAAATATATCGCCGCTATTGGAAGAACGAGACCCTAGCGCGCCGCCAAAACCACGTAAATCGTTTGCCGACTGGTTAATTACGGATATAAACGATCCATATGTGGAACCACGAGTGGAAACAGTAAAACGTGTGAAAAAGGAAGATATGATTCGATTATTTGATGACGAAGAAGAAGAGTTTGTTGAAGAAGCGTTTGAAGATGACCGCGAACGATATTACGATTTCCATGCTTGGTTAAAAGTTTGGCGCCGCTGGGCGGAAATGCGAAAACAATTAGACGAAAAATCGTAAAGGTTGGGATGTAGTGTTGAAAAAATATTCCGGTGGGTTTACAGCGGAACACCTTTATAGAAATGAAATGAAAATCATTGTTCATTTACAACTGCAAGGGTTATCGAAAGAGGAAATAAAGAAAAAAGTTTTTGAAGAAAATTTACTTCATTGTCGCAGCGAAGCGGCAATAAAAGATCTATTTCCTCGCGTTTATCGGCGAGCCGAAGTCCTTGATCAGCAGCTAAAGTTTTTTCTAATACATGGAGCACGTTCCGACCAAAACGCGCTCCTGTTATATGCATTTTTAAAACGTTTTTCGTTTCCTCGTGATTTTGTTTTAGAAGTGATTCATTATAATATAAAAAAATTTAAGTTAACGGTAACAGATGGTAATATTCGCACGTTTTTTGAAGAAAAGGAACAGCAATATGAACAAGTGAGAAACTGGACCGATAAAACAAAATATAAACTAAAGCAAGTGATGTTAAAAATAATAGTAGATGCCGAATTGCTTAAGAAAAATGGAAACGAATACGAAATCAAACCGATTCCATTAAGCAGAGAGTTGCGTGATTACGTCGAACGAAATCCAAACTATCGCGATTTACTCATCTTAACATTAAACGAATAATATAGGAGGTTTGCAGTGGAGATTCAAAAAAAATTAGATCGGTTTTTTGAAGAGATTCAAAAAGATGAATTTTTGCAGATGAGAGGATTAGGAAATGAAGTACCGTATTTCATTTTTGATTACGAACCGGAACATGAGTTAATTGTTCGTCAATCGATCCGATATTTTATGAATCGAACTCATTTAAACATTAAAGTGCTCAATTTATTGAAAATGGTTATTGAACTATTTGACGATATTGGATTAGAAGGGTTAAAACAATTTGAGGAAGAACAAGGAACGGAAGCTTTGTTTGACGCTTTGCGGCCAACGATCGAAGAAGAGGAGCTCGTAGATAAAATTGCCAAAGCGGCAGAACAAGCACAAATCATTTTTATCACCGGGATTGGGAGTGTATTTCCATTAGTACGGGCTCATGAATTGCTAAATCAATTGCATCCGAAAGTAACCAACGTGCCAATCGTTATTTTTTATCCGGGAACATATACAGGGCAAGGTCTGAGCCTATTTAATCGTTTCGAATCCAATGGATATTATCGGGCATTTTCTATCTAATGGACAGAGGAGGGTTCGCAGTGTTACAAAACACATTTACTATTCAGGAACTGTTTAAAAAGCCGATTGACCGTGAAATTAATGGGGTAGTGCAAGCGGGACAATACGACGAAAAAGTGGTTCACAGCGAATTAGAAGAATATGTTATGACGAAAGAAATCAGCGAAAATATGAAGTATTTCTTTGAAAACTACACTTATAGTTTTGACCATCCGACGACAAAAATAGGGGTATGGATTTCCGGCTTTTTTGGTTCAGGTAAATCTCATTTTCTAAAAATCTTATCTTATTTGCTTAACAACGAAACCGTATATGGCAAACGAGCGGTTGATTTCTTTGCAGAAAAAACAGATGACCAAAAATTATTAGAAATGATGCAGCGATCCGCTACGTTTGATAGCCATGCGATTTTATTTAACGTTGATTCCAAATCAGCGGGCGGCAAAAAAGATAAAGCAACTATTGTAGAAGTATTTTTAAAAGTATTTAACCAATATTTAGGATACTCTCCAACGCTTTGGATTGCCCATATCGAGCGGCAATTGGCAGACGAAGGAGTATATGAGGAATTCGTAAGACATTTTGAAGAAATAGAAGGGAAACCATGGAAGGAAGAACGGGCGCGGGTTTTATTAAAACGCAAATCGTTTATTCAGGCGTTAGCTAGATTAGGGTATGACGAAGAAACGTCGGCAGGCTTCTTGGACGCGGCTAAGAAAACGTTTGAAATCAGTTCTGAGGAATTCGCGAAAATTGTTGCAAAACACGTCAAAGAAAAAGGAGACAACTACCGCCTTACGTTCCTTGTCGACGAAATCGGTCAGTATATTGGTGATGATCCGAACCTTATGTTAAATCTACAAACCGTTGTCGAAGATTTAGGAAACTATTGCCAAGGAAAAGTGTGGGTGATTGTTACTTCTCAAGAACAAATCGATGCAGTAACAAAAATTAAAGGCGCTGACAATTTTTCTAAAATTCAAGGCCGTTTCGCAACACGTATTCACTTGACGAGCTCTAATACGGATGAAGTCATTAAACGCCGTCTATTAGAAAAAAGTCCGGCAGCTGCCGATCATTTGAAAATTGAATTTGAGCAAATCGGACAAAGTTTAAACAATACGTTAACGTTTGAAAAAGATACGTGCGTGCTTCAAAGCGGATTCAAAAATGAAGAAGAATATGCGGCGATTTATCCGTTCGTCCCATATCAAGTCGAATTGTTGCAACGGGTTTTTGATAAAGTACGCCGCCAAGGGGAGGCGGGGGCTCATTTAGCGCACGGAGAACGCTCCTTATTAAACGCCTTCCAGGAAGTTGCGTTGCAATTAAAAGACCAAGATACAAACCAATTGGCCCGTTTTTCCCAATTTTATGAAACGGTTAAACGATTTTTAAGCACCTCTGTTTCGGCGACGATCGCATCGGCAGCGAAACGCGAAGGCATCACAGAGTTTGACGTTGAAGTGTTAAAAGTGTTATTTATGATCAAGGGGATCGAGCAGATTAAAGCAACGGTAGAAAATATTACCACTTTGCTTGTCGACAGTGTAGACTGCATAAAAAATGATTTAGAAAAAGAAGTTCGCCGTTCGTTAAACCGTCTTCGCCGAAACATGTTAATTGCGGAAAATGCGGATAAAACGTTCGTGTTCTTAAGCGATGACGAACAAGAGATGAATCGCGAGATTGAACACGAACATATTAACGAAGCAAATGTCATTGATGAGTTGGGCAAAATATTTTTCGAAGATATCGTGCAAATGAAATCATATCGTTATCAAAAAACACATGACTTTGAATTCAATAAAATATTTGATACGTACACTCGCGGTGGGCGAACGAATGAACTAACCCTTCAAGTGTACACGGGAGATGTCACGGAAGAACAAGCGCGAGCCGAGGCAAACTCAGGCATTTTAGTCATGCATATTCCACAAGAATTTACCGAAAAGTTTTTTGAACCGATGGAATACGCGCTTAAAATCCGATCCTATGCAAATAAAAAAATTTCAACGAGCTTAACGGAAAGACAACGTAAAATACTGGATGAAAAACGCCAACAAATCACCGAATTTGAAAAGAAAGCAAAAGAAGCGCTAGCCGAAGCGGCGTTGTATGCGACTTACTATGTTCAAGGACAAGAGTACCGTTTTAACGGCAGTTTAGAAAATCAGCTGCAAAGCGCTTTTGAAATTCTTGTCCGTAATACGTACAGCTACTTAAGCTATATGGAAGAGCCGGTTCCTGTCAAAAACGCGAACGATACGATTTATGAATGGGCAACAAAAGGTCTTCCAGCGAAATTAGACGGAACGTTTGCCAACCATCTTGCGTACGACATGGTGTTTCGTTTCCTTGAACAAAGCCGCAACCGGCAAATGGTGACGATGAAATTGCTTGTAGAAAAATTTAAAAGCGCGCCTTACGGCTGGAGCGAAAACGATATTGCTGGATTAGTAGCTGCTTTAATGCATGATGGAAAAATAAAATTAACGTATTTAGGAGAAAGTTTTGACACGAGTCATCCACAGTTTATTTCTCGGATTACAAAAGCGTCGGAACGCGAAAAAGTAATGATTGAGGCTCAAATCGCCATTCCAAGCCACAAACGTAAAATCGTCGTAGAAATGATGAGGGAGTTATTTAACTTCTACGATGTTGGCGAAACGTATGATGAAATTGCGAAGAACATTCGCATGCAAATGCAAAAACATTTCTTAGAACCAATAACAGAGATGCTGAAAATAAAAGAATATGAAGATCCGCAATATCCATATCCAGGCGGCATTCAGCTCGCCAAATTAAAGAATAGCATTGAAGAATTGTTGTCTTATTCCAAGAGCGAGAATCTTGTTGAGGAATTCATTGAGTTAGATGAAGACTTGGAGGAATGGCTCGAGGATATACAAACTTTATCTTCATTCTATAAAAAAACAGCCATTCGCTATTTTGATGAAAGTGTCCGTCTATTAAAAGAGCGTGCGGATGATCTGGATATCGCAAAAAATCAAACGGAAGTACAAAAAATTAAAAATCAAATTGTTTCCATCTTGACAATGGATCATCCTTATCGAGAAATTCCTAATCTACCAATCTTAAACGAAAAATTAAGAACAGAACTTACGAATTTTGTAAAGAAAGAACTGGGCGCTCAGCTTGAACAAATGGAAGAAATTCGCCGCAAGATGGAAGATCTTAAAGAGCGATATGATATAGAAGAGATTAAAGCTATTGTTCAAAATGAATTAGAAGAGTTGCAAGTACGTATTGAACAGCTGAAAGATATGGACAGCATTTCCCGTGTCTACTCCTACACACAAATGGCGACAAACGATTTTCGCCGATTGGAAGAAAAAGTGTATGAACTGTATGTACAATATCAGTCGGAAACGAGTGACGGCGATGATTGTCCAGTGGAAGTGCCAATATCGCGATTCATCCAAGTCATGATTCCGTCCGGTCAAGTCGAAATTCGTACTGAAGATGACGTGGATCGTTTATTAGAAAAAATGAAACGGGAACTGCTAAAAGAAATTCAGAATGGAAAAGTTGTCGTCATTAAAAAGTAGAAGGAGTCAGGAGACAATGCACAAACGAGCGTTAAAAGAATTTGCTGTTTATGCACGCAACGAACTTCGCAATCAAATTGCCTTACGAGCACAAGCCTTTGGGATTACTCCTGAAGGCTCTCCTGTGCTTGTAACAGGTGCTGATTATGTCGAAATCAACGGCCAAAAACTGCCGTTATCTTATAAAAACGGTCTACAAAAGCTGTTAAAAGAAATTGAAACAAAAGGCTATGACCAAGTGATTGAAGAAGTCGCGTACACATGGTTTAACCGCTTAATCGCGATTCGCTATATGGAAGTGCATAACTATTTGTCGTCAAAAATTCGCGTTTTATCAAGCGAAACGAAAGGAAAAGTGGATCCGGATATTTTAACCGATTACCAATATACGGACTTGCCAGTAGATAAAGAAGAGATTGCATCTCTTTTACAACAAGGAAAGCGGGAAGAAGCGTATCGGAAATTATTAATCGCCCAATGTAATGAATTGCATGAAATCATGCCGTTCTTATTTGAAAAGTTAGCAGACTATACAGAACTACTATTGCCAGAGTCGTTGCTTCATGCGGATTCGCTGATTAACAAACTAGGCAAAGAATTAGAAGACGAAAACTTCGAACATGTAGAAGTCATTGGCTGGTTGTATCAATATTATATTTCAGAGAAAAAAGATGAAGTATTTGCAGGGTTAAAGAAAAACAAAAAGATCACGAAAGAAAACATCCCAGCCGCAACACAGATGTTTACACCTCATTGGATTGTCCGCTATATGGTAGAAAACTCACTTGGTCATATGTGGCTCGAGTCTCATCCTGAGTCCAACTTAAAGGAGGAAATGAAATATTACGTAGAGCCAGCGGAACAAGAACCAGAGGTGCAAGCAAAATTAGAAGAACTACGTAACCCAAATCTTTTGCCAGAAGATATTACTGTATTAGACCCTGCGTGCGGTTCTGGTCATATTCTTGTCTATGCCTTTGACTTGCTATACAAAATATATGAAGAACGTGGCTATCCTGCACGTGAAATTCCGTTTCTTATTTTAGAGAAAAACTTATACGGAATCGATATTGACGATCGCGCGGCACAGTTGGCGGCGTTTGCGTTAATGATGAAAGCGAGGGAGAAAACGAAAAAAGTATTTCGCCATCCGCCTGTATTGAACGTCATTTCAATCCAAGAATCGAATGATATTCTCATTGATCAAGCAGCAGAATTAATTGGAGAAAGCGAAACAGAAGTAGCAGAAATCAAAAGACTGTTACAAACATTTATCGATGCGAAAAACTACGGTTCCATTTTACAACCGGAAAAAGTAGATTTCGATAAATACTTACGGAAAATTGAACAGTTACAGCAATCAGGGGAGCATACACTTGAAACATTTGAAGTGTATGAGCAACTAGACAAGATTAAGCAACTAATAAAACAAGCTAAATTGTTAGCATCCCAGTACGATGTGGTAGTGACAAATCCGCCGTATATGGGTGCAAAAGGAATAAACACCAAATTGAGTGACTATGTGAAAAAGAATTATAGTGACTCAAAGGCAGATCTTTTTGCAGTTTTTATGGAAAGATGTAGTCGTTTTACTAAAGTAAATGGTTTTCATGCGGAAATAAATCAACAATCTTGGATGTTTTTAGGTATCTATGAAAATATACGTAAAAAATTATTGTCTAATATATCAATTCAGTCAATGGTACATTTAGGACCCAGAACTTTTGAAGAAATTGGAGGAGAAGTTGTCCAAAGTACAAGTTTTGTAATTAGAAATAGATCCCTTCCTTCGTATAAAACAACATTTATTAGGTTAACAAGTTATGGCTCTAAGGAAAAAAAGCAAATGTTTTTTAATATTAAGAATAGATATATTGTTAATCAAAATCAATTTAACGCTATAGCTGGATCACCAATTACGTATTGGATGAGTACTACCATTAGTAATATTTTTAAAAGTAATCCACAAGTTAGTGATTTTGCGCAATTTAAACAAGGATCTACAATAGGAGATAACCAAAAGTTTTTAAGACTTTGGCATGAAATTGAAATATCCTCTTTTAGGAGGAAATGGAAACCTTGTTTAAAAGGTGGCAGTTATAGAAAATGGTACGGTAATCAAATATATGTTATAAACTGGCTTAACAAAGGAGAAGACATTAAAAGTACAGGAAGAGCTACTATCCGAAATGAAAATTATTTGTTTAGAAGTGGAATAAGCTGGTCCCGTATCACAACAAATAAGCCGTCTTTCAGAGTTATGAATGAGGGTTTTTTCTTTGAAAGCGCTTCGGGTGTTTGTTTCCCTGATAAAGAAATAACTTTAAAAATGCTAGCGTTTTTAAATAGTAATGTAGCACAAGCTTTTGCAACCTATATTAATCCTACTTTAACTTTTCAATCAGGTAATATATCTTTATTACCATTCCACAAAAATATAATTAATAATACTAAAATAGATGAGATTGTAGTATCGTGTATACAAAATGCGAAGGAAGATTGGGACTCCTTCGAAATCTCATGGGATTTCAAAAAGCATCCATTCCTCACATACCGCGGAAACGCAAAGACGTTAGAGGAGTGCTATGTCAACTGGGTAGACCATACGGAAAAACGGTTCCGTCAACTGCAGAAAAATGAGGAAGAACTGAATCGTATTTTTATTGAATTGTACGGTTTACAGGATGAACTAACACCAGAAGTGCCGGATGAGGAAGTAACCGTTCGCCGCGCGGATCGCGTTCGTGATGCGAAGTCATTCTTGTCTTACTGCGTTGGTTTGATGATGGGGCGTTATTCGTTAGACGTCGAAGGCCTTGCGTATGCAGGTGGTGAGTGGGACGCTTCGAAGTATAAAACATTCCAGCCTGATAAAGATGGCATCATTCCATTGACGGAAACGGCTTATTTTGAAGATGATGTCATCAGCCGCTTGCAAGAGCTATTAATCATTATGTTCGGCGAAGATACGTTAGCGGAAAATCTTCGTTGGTTAGCGGAGTCATTAACGATGAAAAACAGCGAAACACCGACAGAACGTTTGCGTCGTTATTTCTTTGATGAGTTTTATGCAGACCATTGCAAGATTTATCAAAAGCGTCCGATTTATTGGATGGCGGAATCAGGGCCGAAAAAAGCATTCCGCGCATTATTCTACTTACACCGTTACACGCCAGAAACACTAGCAACAATGCGCTTTACGTACGTACAAAACTTACAAGAAAAACTTCGTCAAGAGCAAAAACGTCTCGAGCAAGACCTTATCAATCCGGATCTATCTTCTGCGATGAAGAAGCGTTATGAGAAGCAATTGAAACAAATTGGAGCCCAGCAGGAAGAGCTCGTTGAATTCGATAAAAAATTAGCGGAACTTGCCAACCAACGCATTGCCTTAGATTTAGATGACGGAGTGGTTGTGAACTACCAGAAATTAAAAACGATCCTTGCGAAAATAAGATAACCACTGCAAAATGGATAGGGAAAGCCCCCTATCCATTTTTCACTTGCCATTGGGTTGTCTTTCTTTAAAATAGGGAAAAGAAATACATTGAGAGTTGGTGTAAGATATGGATATTGTTCAAGAGTTGCTGCAACTATTCGAAAAACAGCTTACGGAAAATATTGGCGCGGATCGTGCTATTGTTTTTTGGTATGATGCGCAAAGTGAGGATCGCGATTTAGTAGAAATTGAACGAGCGCTGAATGAAAAGGGAATCAAAGTTTGGAAATTAAACGATCACAATGCGTTCCAAACAAAAGTATTGTTGGAACTCGAGGACACGGAAAGTTCGTATTTAATATACGCTCCATTTGCCAAACCGAAAGATGAGGATAACTTTTTATTAGATATCCTTCTTTACAGCGGCAAATACGGAGAATTTCAAGCAGATGAAATCGCGATTATGATGAAAGAACTTCGCATCGATCATTTAGCGATTCGACCGTTTATAGAGGAGCATTGGGCGTTTTTTAAAAACAAGCAACGAGTTGCCAAATTTAAAAAGCTGCTTCCAAATAACCCAAATGCCAATGATGTAAAGCAAACGATGATGGCTGTATTATGTGATGCAAAAAGCATCCATCCACAGGAGTTATTGAAAAGCGTTGTCGCAAAAAAAGGCGGGATATCAGATGATAATGAAGCACTCATGCAAATGAGCAAATATTTAGATGTCAATCTGTTTTTCGAGTTGATCGAAGATTACTTTGGCGTTTCACCGAAAGAAGAACACCGTCTATCTCATATTATCGAAACAATTGTTTATCAGCATGTTGCTTCCAATATCGATGAAGGTGTATTGCATGTTCATTATCCTTGTAGCGTTCCAAATATTTGTAAAGTATTTATTGATGATTGGTTGAAATCGGACGAACGTGAAATATTAGAAATGATTTTGTTGGAAC
The DNA here is from genome assembly GCF_038593155.1 of Ureibacillus sp. FSL K6-8385. GTDB lineage: Bacteria > Bacillota > Bacilli > Bacillales_A > Planococcaceae > Ureibacillus > Ureibacillus terrenus. The sequence goes on along the minus strand of NZ_CP151968.1, from coordinate 2,111,163 downwards.
TGGAACAAAAGTGGAATGTGTTGCAATTAATAGAATCGCATACGTATCAAGCATTCATTCGTTGTTTTACGTTTCCGATTATCGAACGAAAAGTGCTTGATGCTTTGCATGAATTATTATTAAATGAAACGGTTCTTGTGAACGAATGGAAAAGTATTTTGGCGGAACGAAGGAAAGGTTATTGGTATCAGGCGCATTTTGCCCAAGAGTATGAGTTGTTGGAGAAAATACTTGATTTTTATGAATGGAAAATCATTTTTGAACGAGATGAAGCACCGAAAAACGAACAAGAATGGTTTTCGTTGTATACAGAAAAGTATTATCGTATCGACCAACTTTATCGCCATATTTATCTTCTGTATAGAAAAGGAACGAATTTGGAACGTTACGAACAATTAATAGAAAGAGTAACATTTTGGTATGAGAATAAATATTTAATGACGTTAGCGGCATATACAGATCATATGTTGGAAACAAGACTGAGCAAACAATGGAACATTCCAAATGTCATGCAGCAAAAAAATTTTTATCAACATTTTATACGGCCATTGTTAGAGGCGACACGGGAGCGTATTTTTGTCATTATTTCCGATGCGCTTCGTTATGAAATAGGGATGGAATTGTTAGAAGAGTTTCAACAGCGTTTAAACACAGAAGTGAAAATCATTCCGATGCAGGCAACGCTTCCTACTTATACGCAATTAGGAATGGCGGCATTGCTTCCAGGAAAGATTACAGGGATAAAAGAAGATGGCACGATTTATGTAAATGATCTTTCTACGAAAGGCTTGCAAAACCGGAATAACATTTTACAAATGCATGAAGTGGATTCCATCGCTTTAAAAATGGAGGACTTCATTCAATTAACTAAAGACGAAGGACAAGAGTATATTCGCGGCAAGCGCGTTGTCTATTTGTATCATGATGCCATTGACGCGATTGGCGATTCGAGCAAAACGGAAGCATATACGTATGAAGCAGTCGAAAATGCGTTAGAACGGATAAAAGCAGCCGTTCGCAAATTAACAGGTACGTATGAAGCTGTTCGTATATTTCTAACAAGTGATCACGGCTTTTTATATCAAACTTCCCAAGTCGAGCAATTTCAGAAAGCAGAAAGTTTAAAGGGAGAAATTTATGACGGGAATCGTCGCTTTGCGATTGGGAAAAACTTAACGGTCCCTGTTGGCGCGATCAAAGTTTCTCTCGATTATTTAGGTGTGGATTGTGAAGCGGTCATTGCAAAGGGGCTGAATCGTTTTACTGCCGGTGGCGGATTGCGGTTTGTTCATGGCGGTGCAATGCCGCAAGAAAGCATTATTCCGTTAATCGAATACCGGCAAATAAAAGGAAAAGCTCGTAAATCTGAGGTGGAACGGGTAAACGTGCGGGTTGCTTCGATTCAAAAAGTCATTACGAGTTACCGATTTATCGTTCCGTTTTTCCAAGAGGAAAAAGTCTCATCTGAGCGGCAACCGCGAACGTTGCGGGCAGCGTTTTACCGCAATAACGAGCGAATTTCGAATGAGATAACGATTACTTTTGATTCCACTGGAGAAGTTTCAGAACGGCAAATAGAAGTGGTGTTTCATCTTTTAGAAGACCGGTATCGAATGGGAGAAATATGTGTTTTACGCTTAGAGGACGTATCAGGACGTACCACAGAGCTGTATGCCGAAGAGGAATTCGAGTTGAAGCTGTATAGTATTGAATGATCAAGTAAGCCTTTCTGGTCACATATACCCAGAAAGGCTGCTTTATTTTGCTATAATAAAGGAGAAATGGAGCAAACGTAGGGGGAGCAATATGATACAAGTTGGGGATATTGTCAAAGGACCTTTATGGCCGGAAGTAGTAGAAATAAAAAATTGTACGATGATTCAAAATCAATTTTATCAAGTGGAGGCTTATGGGAAGAATACGAGCAAGTATTACCAAGTCATTATTCTCCCTGAACAATTAACCAATATTGAAATTATCAATACATCAAATAAAAAAACATATTCTTCGGAAGAATTGCAAGACTATTTACGTTACTTTGAATTCGTTGTCGATAAAAGATTTTCAAAAACGCGCGCATTAGGGAATCAGCATCTGATCCCTTTGCCACATCAAATTGAAGCGGTGTATGGAAGAATGCTTCGCGTGCCTTCGGTGCGGTTTTTACTGGCGGATGATCCAGGTGCGGGAAAGACGATTATGGCAGGGATGTTAATTCAAGAATTAAAGGCGAGACAAAGCGCCAATCGAATTTTAATACTCGTTCCGCCGCTAGTATTGAAACAATGGCAGCAAGAACTAAAAGAAAAGTTTAATGAAGATTTCCTTATTGTTACCCGTTCGACATTAAACGAGTACAGCGGAAAAAATCCGTTTGTCGAAAATGATTGTGTCATTACTTCTCTTTATTGGGCTGCGCGAGATGATGTCAGAGATCTTGTCATCGAGGCGGATTTTGATCTTGTGATTGTCGATGAAGCGCATAAAATGGCGGCATATACATCATGAGTAAAGAAAAAGAAAACAAAACGCACAAAACTGTATCAACTTGGAGAAATCATCTTGCGGCATAGCGATCATTGTTTGTTGTTAACGGCTACTCCTCATAAAGGAGATGTCGAAAATTTTCGTCATTTAATGCGGCTTATTGACCCTGATATTTTTTCTTCCATCGGTATAAAAGAAACGTTGCGTGATAAAACAAATCCGTTTATTATTCGCCGACTAAAAGAACATTTAAAGTATTTTGATGGATCTCCTTTATTTCCAAAGCGGACAACAAAAACGATTACATATCATTTATCAGAACAAGAATTAAAACTGTATGAAGCGGTGACTCAATATGTCAAAGAACATTTTAATCGCGCCATCAATCGGGGGAAATAATAGTACGGCATTTGCGATGATGCTATTGCAAAGGCGATTAAGTTCTTCAATTGAAGCGATTCATTTTTCGTTGGAACGCCGTTATCATCGATTGATGAATTTGCTGGAGGAAGCGAAGCAAAAACAAATGATTCCATCGAAAGAAATACTTGTCGATGAGTATGAAGAGGCAACGTTAGAGGAGCAAGAAATTTTCGAAATGAATAGCGAGACGTGTGTGGATGCCATTGATCTAGCAGAATTAGAGTTAGAAATAGAGGAGCTAAAAAAATTAATAGATTACTCAAGCTATCTTCGCGAACATGGTGTAGAACGTAAATGGATGGAGTTAGAAAAGACTTTATTTGGTGTAGAGGGGTTGTTGCAAAAAGGGGAAAAGATTCTCATTTTCACTGAATCGACGGATACGTTGCATTATTTAGAAAAGAAACTACGAGCGCATGGAGTGGAAGTCGCAAAGATTATTGGAAAATTTTCGATGGAAGAACGACAGAAACAAGTGGAAAAATTCAAACATGAATGTCCAATTATGCTGGCAACGGATGCTGGAGGCGAATCGATTAATTTGCAATTTTGCAATCAAATGATTAACTATGATATTCCTTGGAACCCAAATAAGCTGGAGCAACGAATGGGAAGAATTCATCGTATTGGGCAGAGAAACGAAGTATTTGTATTTAACTTAGTGGCTGGCAATACACGAGAAGGGGACGTTTTATTGACGTTAATGACAAAAATGGAACAGATGCGAAAAGATTTAGGTCATGATTTAGTATACGACTTTATCGGTGATCGATTGGAAGATAAAGTGGCAGATTTGCCAACATTAATGCAGCAAGCGATTCTTCAAAGAGAACGATTGGAAGATATAAAGAAAAGCATTGACGAAGTGTTGGCGGAAGAATATGCGGATCTATTAAAAATAGCAAAAGAAGAACGTCTTGCAGTAGAAACGATCGATTTACCGGGAATGAAGAGGGAACAGTATGATCTCGCTGTGCAAAAAATCCCTGCGCGCGCTTATGCGCAATTTGCGATCAATACGTTAAGCCGTCATCGTGTAAAGGTATATCCTTCTCAAAACAACCATGTTTTTCGCATTGATCGTATGCCAAAATTTATTCGGGAATTTGCGAGAAAACACCATATTAGCTTAAAAGGAAAAGAAGAATCGTACCGTTTTACCGATATAGCTAAATATGCAAATGAAGAAGTTGCATTGATGAAAAATGACCATCCGTTATTTGCTGTATCATTGCAATTAATGAAAGAGGAAATCGAAGGGTTGGTGCTGCCATTTTTTGAAGCGAAAATCCCAATTCGTGAAGCATTAATGGCAGAAGCCTACGAAATTGGTTTGACAGATGGCACAGGAAGGGAATTATTCCGGGATATTGTCTACTTTGCGAGACGGAAAAACGGAGAAATCATAGAAATCGACTCTTACTGGCTTTATGGTTATTCATTGGAGCTAGTATCATTGCGTCCTATTGAACAAAATGAATCATCATTGCTTACCCATGCTCTCAACAAAGTGATGCAAAAACGGGAAGAGTTCGTTATATCTAATGAAGCGCAATTAAATAAAAAAATACAGTTCCTTCGCCGTGCTTTTGACCATCAATATCAAGAAACGGTATTTAGACTGGAAAAATATCGCCGAGAGAACGATGCAAATCGGAATTCAGCACTAATCAATCAGATGAAAGCAAAATTAGTGGATATTGAAGAACGCCGCCAAGCCCGTTTAGAGGAAATCGAACGAGAACGAAATATAAATATCATTCCGCCGAAAAAAATTGCTTCATTCACGTTATTACCTGACGATAAAACATCGTACCGCCTTCTTTCCGTTGATTATAAAGAAGCAGTCGAACGTTATGAACAAGCGAACGGTCGTAACCATGTAAAAATGTATTCTTCTTTATCTCTAGTTGACTTTATGAGCGAGGATGAACATGGAAATCCGCGATTCATTATTTTAACAGATAACCTGAAAATGACATTACCAGAGTCCCATCTGGAAGATTTAGCAGAGCTTCAAGGAAGTGTGTATATGTATTTCGTCCGAAATGGAGAAGTAATAAATGAACGATTAATTCTCATTTAAATACAAATATTGAATTCGTCGGATCATAGAATATGTAAATCTGTTTATGCTGCAAGCGCTAAATGGTTAATCATTCATTAAAGACAGAAGCTAGTGAGCTTCTGTTTTTGATTTTGTGGCAAGGTGCGATAATTTTTTGGTTAAATATAGTATAATATCCATTAGTAGGGTTATTATTGTAGAAAATAGTGAATCGCTACGAAGTTTTTCTTACAAAAAATGTTTTCTTGTGAAATATATAGGATACATGAGCACCATTTTCATGCTTGTGTAGTGAGTAAAGTTTACTCATGGACGTTCATTTTGCCATAAACCATATTCTCTTCTTGTTATGATGGTCATAAGCTAGAACATCTCAATAGGGGGGACAAGTAGTTGCGGAGGGAGAAATCTTTTATTGAAAAGTGGTTTAAACAAGGTAGCTACATGGTATTTATAGGATTTGCTGAATATGTATCCATGAATGAAATGATCAACATTTCATTTAAACATATTCTCCAACTAGAGGACAAAAATTTAAAGCCGTTTACTAGAGATCTTCTCCATTTATTGGAAGAAATAGAAAATGATGATGAAGTTGAGAGAAATAGTTTTAGTGTCTGTTGTCACCTCTTGAAGAAAAGCTGTGTCAGGAACGAAAACGTCTTGGGCAAGACTTGATTAACCCGGATTTATCTGTTGTGATGAAGAAGTGTTATGAGAAGCAATTAAAAAATTAGAGTGCGACAGGAGAAGCTTCGTTGCACGCGGATCCTGTCACTTGTCGAATGTATGGGCACAGACAGGGGAGAGAAAGTTTGTTAGCTGAAATACATGGAAAAATATCATCGAAAGGTTCGAATTTAAGCGAGCGGCTTGAAGATCAGCTGACAGCGAACGTATTTGGTACGTCGCGTTATCTCCCTTTTCACAAAGGGATTAAGCCGATTTTAAGCAAGGCTGTATTTTTTTCTCAAACCGCTCAAACGGTGTTCATAAATGGTTTGGAGATGCAAAAAGACGAGTTTATAGGGGATAAGGTTAAGTTTTGGGTCAAGGGAGAAAGAAGTGAAATCGATGTTTTACTTGAATTTGATCATTTGATCATAGGAATCGAAGTGAAATACCATAGTCCTTTATCATCAGACGATCAATTGGAGCGAGAAGCGAGTGATTTACTAAAGGGTAAGGGACAGACGCCAAAGTTTTTGCTCTTATTAGGAACGGAACCAGAAGTGAATATGATTGCTAAAAAGGTGATGGAAGACAGAAAACTGCCAAGCGGTGTTCATTTCGGATATTTATCGTGGCAAGAAGTGTTCCATCAATTGGTGTACGTGCAAAAAAATGAAACATTCAATCATGTTTGTATAATTGGATTGGCTATGGAAATGTCAATGCCCCGATTTGGTTTTTTGGAGTTGAAGAAGGAGGGGCAAAAATATGGAGACACCGTACGAAAACGCTTGAACAAAGTTTAGAGATTCGCTCAAAGTTTCATCTTCAAATGGATTTTCGGCATGTTTGGGAAGATTTGTACAATATACCATTATCATCATGGACAGGCCCTAATGTTTGGCGCTATATAGCAGCTTTTATTTTGGAATTCGAAGGAAGGGATGCAACGGTTGAAAATATTAACGATTATTTGGACATGATCAAGGAGTTTAGAGATGCAGAACCGAAAAATGTGGTTGGTGCATTAAGATGGTAATCAATTGCAGGGAGTGGATAAGCGTGAAATTTGATCCCAATCAGCATCTTCATTTAGGATATTATGAGAACAATGTTGACTTAGAAGCAGTCGCATATAAAATTCAGAATGAAAATAAATGGGTAGTTTTTTTAGATAATGAACAAGATACTACATTAGTTAAAAAAATATTAGATAAGTATGATTTCCATGAAAAATATGGTTACAAGATTTTTACTGTTGATGCAGATGATTTATCTTATGAAGTCGGAAGTAAGCTATTTGAAGAATGGTTAAAAGCAAATAATATAATATAAAATATAAGAAATAAGGAACGAATTTGCTAACGTAACTTCAATCCATGCCCCAAGTGATGAAAAACACTTGGGGCATTTTTCAATTCTAATCGTATAGTCTCTTCCCAAAAAGGACACAGAACTTCTACCCCGAGTTCGACAGTTTGAAGCTCACTTTAGGCAAGCACAATTTAGAAATTGTTTTCAACAAAAAACAAACGTTTTATTTTTATTATAAATAGAAGCCCCTTTCGAGATGATGTATAAAATTTTGTGTAAAGCATTTTACTAGATCAAAAGAAAAAAGGTAGGGTATTCTCTGATTTGGACAAAAACACATTCCAGAGAAAGGAGTACCCTACCTTTGTCTAAAAGAAGTATACCGAATGTCGACTGGGCAAAGCAACTGGAAAGTGTGATCCGTCAGTTTGTGAAGGAAAAATTAGAACTGATCTTGCGGGAAGAAATCAAACATTTCCTCGAAATCGAACAGGCTGGAACGCCGAATATGAGAAACGGCTACTATCAGCGAAATCTAGATACGCAATATGGCCGGATTGAGGGTCTTTTGGTTCCAAGAGACCGAAACGGGGAATTTCAAACCCAATTGTTCGCTCCTTACCAACGCCACACCGGCTGGCTGGAGGAAGCCATCATTAGGATGTATCAAAGTGGCATGAGTACACGGGAAATTGGCAAGTTTATCGAACGAATTCTAGGAAATGCTTATTCTCCAGCGACGATCAGCCGTATTACCGATGTCGTGAAAGAAGGCATCGAGAAATGGCACACTCGTCCACTGCACAAGCGTTATTCTGTCTTATATTTGGATGGTTTATACGTAAAACTTCGTCGCGAAACCGTGGAGAAAGAAGCCATTTATGTGGTGTTAGGGGTGAATGAAGAAGGATATCGTGAAATTCTTGATTTCTTCGTAGGAGGACAAGAAAGCGCCTACGGATGGCGGGAGATTCTCCAGCAGCTCTACCAAAGAGGCGTCAAGGAAGTGCTTCTGGGCGTCTTCGATGGCCTTCCGGGGCTGGAGGAAGCCTTTAAAGCGGTGTATCCGAAAGCCGATGTGCAGCGCTGTGTCGTGCACAAAGTCCGCAACACCCTCAGCCGTGTTCGGAAAAAAGACCAATTCGAAGTGGCAGAGGACCTCAAGCTGATTTATCGCGCGCCGAATAAGGAGATGGCGTTACAAATGTTTCAACAGTTTGAGTCGAAATGGTCCAGCAAGTATCCGAGAGAAGTCCAATCTTGGGCCAATGAGTTGGATGTCCTTCTCACCTTTATGGACTATCCAAGCAGTATTCGAAGTGTGATTTATACGATCAATGCCATCGAACGAACGATCAAGGAGATTCGGAAACGCCTAAAACCGATGAACAGTTTGAGCAGTTTAGAAGCCGCTGAAAAAGTCGTATATTTGACGATACAGGACTTTAACGAGAAATGGGCAGGGCGAAAGTTGCGAGGATTTGCCGAAGCGCAGGAAGCCCTCGAGCGAATGTTTGAAGAACGTTACAATTAACTAAATAATGTAAATAAATGAGATAAGGGGGATTCTCCCTTTGCATACAGAAGACTGAATATTCAGTCTCCTCAGTCCCCTATCAATTCAAATCCATTTCAGAGAAACCCTACCCCAATACATTACACAAAATTCTTGACGGTACCAAGAACCTATTTACATGGCTTTATAAGTATGTTAATATTAAGGAAATTTAAATAAGTTTGTCGCTTATCTACTAGGGGAGTCCAATAGCTTGGACTGAGAAAAGAACGCGCTTAAGTTCTTTGACCCTTTGAACCTGATCTGGGTTATACCAGCGTAGGGAAGTAGATAGCGGGAGTGTATGTGTTTGTTGCGTACGTTTCGCTATTTGCGTTCCATCGGGTTCTCTTAGAGAACCCGATTTTTATTTCCGCATATATTCTCCTATCTCTGCCCCGCGTTTTGGTGTAACTTCAGATCCTAAATCATTATTTTAAGGGAGAGGAGTTACATGCAAAACATCAAATCTTTCATGCAATTTCCTGCGAGTAAAAAGGTATATGTCGAAGGTTCAAGATCGGATATTCGTGTACCGATGAGAGGAATTACGTTAAGTCCAACAAAGACAGAAACAGGAATCATTGAAAATGAACCTGTTCGTGTTTATGACACAAGCGGTCCTTACACCGATCCTGATTTTCAGCCGGACATTCAAAAAGGATTGCCTCCGCTAAGAAAACGCTGGATTTTAGAAAGAGGCGACGTTGAAGAATACGAGGGGCGTCCAGTGAAACCGGAAGATAACGGATTCCGTAATGAGAAGCAATCAGAGATTACTCTGCCTTTCGAGAGAAAACCACTGCGCGCAAAAAAAGGAAAAACTGTAACACAAATGCATTATGCAAAACGAGGGATTATTACGCCGGAGATGGAATTTGTTGCGATTCGCGAAAATATAGATCCGGAAATCGTACGTCAAGAAGTTGCCGAAGGAAGAGCGATTATTCCTTCGAATATTAACCATCCGGAAAGTGAACCGATGATTATTGGGAGTCGTTTTCATGTAAAAATTAACGCGAATATTGGTAATTCCGTAGTCACATCATCCATTGAAGAAGAAGTCGAAAAAATGCTTTGGGCGGTGCGCTGGGGAGCAGACACGATTATGGACTTATCGACGGGAAAACACATTCATGCGACACGAGAATATATTATTCGCAATTCCCCTGTGCCTGTCGGGACAGTTCCGATTTATCAAGCGCTTGAAAAAGTAAACGGCGTCGTTGAAGACTTAACGTGGGAAATTTACCGTGATACGCTCATCGAACAAGCGGAACAAGGGGTGGACTATTTTACGATTCACGCGGGGGTGCTGCTTCGTTACATACCGATGACGGTAAACCGAACGACTGGCATTGTTTCACGCGGCGGCTCGATTATGGCGCAATGGTGTTTAGCCCACCATGAAGAAAACTTCTTATACACGCATTTTGAAGAGATATGCGAGATTTTGAAAACGTACGATATTGCAGTATCGCTTGGAGACGGGCTGCGTCCAGGCTCGATTGCCGATGCGAATGACGAAGCACAGTTTGCTGAATTGGAGACGCTTGGAGAATTAACGGAAATCGCTTGGAAGCATGATGTGCAAGTGATGATCGAAGGGCCAGGGCATGTGCCGATGCATAAAATTAAAGAAAATGTCGATAAGCAAATCGAAATTTGTAAAGGTGCGCCGTTTTACACATTAGGACCGCTTACGACCGATATCGCGCCGGGATATGACCACATTACATCCGCGATTGGAGCGGCGATCATTGGCGCGTACGGAACGGCGATGCTTTGTTACGTGACGCCAAAAGAGCATTTAGGGCTGCCGAATAAAGATGATGTGCGTGAAGGAGTGATCGCTTATAAAATCGCAGCACACGCGGCCGATTTGGCAAAAGGGCACCCGGGAGCTCAACGGCGGGATGACGCGTTATCAAAAGCGCGCTTTGAGTTTCGTTGGAACGATCAGTTCAACCTTTCGCTTGATCCAGATCGAGCTCGGGAATATCATGATGAAACATTGCCGGCGGAAGGGGCGAAAGTCGCGCATTTTTGTTCAATGTGCGGGCCGAAGTTTTGCTCGATGAAAATTTCACATGAGCTGCAAAAAACGGTGAGGGAAGAAGGGATGAAACAAAAAGCGAAGGAGTTTGTCGAAAATGGCTCATCTCTCTATCGATAATGTTCAAGAGTTGCAAAAGGACATTGCCGAACTGAAGGAAAAAATTCTTAAATTGGAACAGCAAATTGCCCATATTCAAAAAAATTGCCAGCATTCATTTTTTGAGACACCGTTTATGCGAAAATGTATCAAATGCCATTATATAGAGATTTTATATTATTGAATATGTAATTGGGTGAAGGGGATTGTCAAATATATAGCTAATCCATCTCCCGTTTTGCAGGGTGGAAATCGGGAAATGGATTAGCTTTTTTATTTTTGTTTTTAGTCATTTCTTTTAAGTTTATATATATATTACATCACTAGCGTCGCATAAATAAGTTTTGAAATTTCAGATTTTATTTTTCTGGAAAATTAGCAAAAAACGAAAACACATCCGTCATACGGTCAAATCGCTCATAATCTAAGTATCCACGATCGAACACGTACAGGCATTCTTGATCATCAATGAATACCTCTAATTGACCACGATCATGTTCGATTGCGTTTGTCAGTATGGCCTTGTCGGGATAAGAAAGTCCTTTTTCCATAAATACAAGACGCAAGTGAAGCTTCACGCCCGATTTTGTTTTTCGGAACTCTGCCCATTTGTGGTTCGTCAAATTCAGTGGCAACGTACTCGAATCAATGATTTTTAGTGTCGTTGTCAGCTTTCTTCGCTTTTGAAAATGTGTTTTCTCATGAATTTGTGCCACTAAATCGAGAAAAATCGTTTGAAAGAACTCAGTTGGGATGGTATTGATTCGTCTCCCTAATTGGGAAAAGCTAATCGATGGAAGACCTGTTGCACGTTGTAATTCTTTAGAAAAAAACAGCGTCACTCAACGCCCGTAAACTCTCGGTTTCATGGAGTTGGGCATACAAAAGCAGTTTCATAAATGAAGCCATATAAAGCTTCTTGGTATAGTGATTTAATTGATGTGTTTTCACTAGGTCGTCAAATAATGGACGATTAATCGGTGAAAACCATTGTTCAAATGATGTTTTTCGTGTAAACTTATCCATGCTTTTGTCCTTTGTATTGGATTTGGATGGTTTACTACCACCCAACCATTATAAAGGATTTTTTTGTGTTTAGATTATATTTCAGAAAATTCGGTTTATTTGAAGGTGTTAAATTATTTTAATGCGACGCTAGCGGGAAAATATAGTTACAGAAAATTCAGATTTATTATGTCTATTGGTATTTTTTATGCGACACTAGTGTCCGATGGCGAATCCATAATAATTACAAAAGGTATTTAATTTCTTATTATAGTGAATATAAAGAGAAACACACTACGATGTATAAAAATTCATAAGTTTCGAAAATAAAGAATACATGAATGGAAAGAAACACTTCTCAACAAAAATTTCCATTTTTTATTGTTTTGACAAATCTATTGATTGCCCCGTAAAACGATTTTTATTGAAATCCCCTCCCCAAAACCAAACATTTCTTGAACAGTGCAACATTCCCCTAACTTTCTTCACAGACTTGTATTTTCAATTTCCCTTCATTTTAAGTAAAATAGGAAAAAAGAATGTTCGGAGGTAAGGATAGTGGATGAAATTTACCGCGCACTTAATGGCTATCCGAAAAGAATGATAGGATTATCCGCATTGGAAGCAATCATGGGGAATTTCTTTCATACATACGAAGAATATGCCGGCTTTATTTTGAAGTTGGAACAGGAAGGCTTTTTGGAGATGGTGAAGTCTAAAGGAAGAACGACAAGAAAACCATCGCTCGCCTTTCAGTACCGGATCAATAAAAGTCTGCTTCAAACCGGTTTCCATCAAGAGATTCAACATTATCGCAACAAGTTCCATCCATCCATAAACCTTGATGAATATTACAAAAAAGATCCTTCCATTTGGCGGCACGATCTTCCTTATCTCATCAAAATCGATGAATACATAAAAACATTTGGTTTTCCGGAAGAGTCCGTTCCTGCACCGGAGCGCAGTTTTGAACTGGTCCAGGATGAAAAATGGCTCACTGAAAAAGGGGGAAAAGAGCTGCTGGAGCGTATCGGACTCTTCCATTCTTTTAACATCATCCCTGTTTCCGACCCGTTGATGTTTGCCATCCATCCCAAGCTGGTGACAAAGGAGACACAGTTTCACCTGATTGTTGAAAATAAAACGACTTATCAAGGTCTGCTTCCGGCTTTGCCATCCACTGAATTTTCCACATTGATTTACGGAAGTGGGAAGAAAATCATCCATAGCATCGAACAGTTCCAGGACCAATATCCGGTCAACGCCCAGCATCATTTTTTCTATTTCGGCGACATTGACCGGGAAGGAGTGTCCATTTGGCATTCGTTGAATCAAAAAATCAAAGCCCATTTGGCATTGCCATTCTATAAAGCTTGTCTTGAAAAACAGCCGATCGCCGGAAAAGAATATCAAAGACAATATACTGAAGCTCAAGAAAAATTCATTAGCCAATTTCCGCAAAAGGAGCAAGAACAACTGGCGATGATGTTTTCGCAAGGGAAGTATTACCCGCAGGAAATCTTAAAATCAAAAGAATTGCAGGAAATTTGGAGGGGATCCGATTGGAACAGATGGATATGCAAGCGTTATTAAGCGGATACAGAGATCGGATCCGGCGTATCGCCCTGTTTGAACCATTGAATGAACTGGATCGGAAAAGGGATGTTGATTTAAATGGGACGAAGATTGATATGAAAGGGCTTGGCCTCCTCACTTTGCTTTTTTTCTTTGAACAGAAGTTGATGCGAAATCAAAGGACAGGTGTCAAAGAATTGGCTTCCTTTTTAAAAGAGGTCACGAAAGAAGTGTATATGCTGAAAGAGGAAACCTATGAAGAACTGGCCAGAACCTTGATTCAAAATTTCCGCCCGACCCACGGAAAAAAACGCAGCTACGGTTATTTTGATTGGGAGGAAAAGGCGGAGGAGACCATTGAATATTCCATTTTGAAGGCGAACGATTTTGATGCCGGAACGAATAGCCAATTCTATACATTGGATGAAGATGGATTGGAATTGATTTTTGCAACGAAGGAATTTTATAGTGAGTTCCAAATATCCATCAACCAATTGATTTTACGGAAACAGCTGGAAAAGGGGGAATTTAAGGGGGCACTCCGGCAAATCAATGAAATGCGGGTGGCCGTCGAGACGTTGCAGGAACGCATTGTCAAATTGAAGCATGAAATCCAGCGAAGCATTGTGTCCGAAGAAACGTTTGAGCGGTATAAAGAGCTGCTTGATGATATTTTTCAGAGGCTGGAACGGGAAGATGAAGAATTCAAAGAATTGAGGGAGTTTGTCAAAGAAACGAGGGAACGATTGTTTGCCGAAAATATTCATCAAAAGGAGCAGAAAACGTATCAATACATTTTGCAGATCAACAGGGAATTGGAGAAAGTGCACTATGAACATTCCGAGCTTCTGAATCAGACTCTCCATTTGAAAAACACGACTTTGATTACAGCCCAGGAGTCGCTTTATTATACGGGCATGCATTCCTTTAACTTCGACCAAGATATCGTGTCTCTCATTGTGTCCACCCCTTTGCCGTTGGATGCGATGAAAGGCGTTCTCCATCCTTTCCTGAAAGTGGAAGAAAATGAATTTTGGTCGCCGCTTGCTGTTTTGGAAGAACAGAATATCGTGGAAGACCGAAAAGAGAAGGTGGAATATCACTTTTATGAAGTGGATGACGAAAACAGCTTCAATTCATATAAACAATGGATTTCAGAAAAATATAAAGAGCTGATGGAACATTTTCTGAAGGCTTATGAAGAAAATAGCGGCAATACGTTATCCGAGTTCATATCCTATCTCGAAAGAAATCAATTGGAGAATCTATTCCAAATGCGGTATTTCTACGATTTTTGGATTGTTCTCCACCAACGTTCGCCTATTCAAGCGGGAACGGATGATGAAGAAAGCAGAACGGTTTTTGATGAGGCCTTTCGATTATTGGGAAAACGCAAATTAATCGTTACGGAAGATAAAGCGATCATTCAAAAAGTAGATCGCTATTCCATCAGTGAAATGAACATAAAGTTGGAGGATGAAGATGAACTATTCTGAACAAACGGTGTTGCAAGCCTTTCGACTATATACGAAGCTGGCAAGGGACGGGGTTTTGGGCAAAGAGGCCGTTCAAATCTATAATGCCGATGAAGATGTGCGCGCCCTTCTTGAATTGTTCAGCCAGGAAGTGCATTGCGCCATAATCAAAACGAGTGAAGAACTGTTTCTCGTTCCTGAACCGAAGCTGTCTCCATTCCATGTAAGCAATGAGTGGATTAAACGGAAATATTTGCGTTCCGGTGCGACGAATGCGGATATGTATCTTCTTTATTTTTGCATACTTGTTCTTTTCGGCAGTTTTTATGATTCCTATCAAAGTCCGCATCCCACAAGGCAATTTATCGGCATGGATGATTGGATCCGGCTGATTCAGGAGCGGATTGATCATTTGAAATCCCATGATGAGGAACAATTAAAAGCATCGGAAAAAGAGTTTTCTTACAATTGGAGCGCTATCATCGAAAAATGGGATGATATGGATGATATTAAGGAAACCGCTAAGCGGCAATCAGGAAATACGATTAGCCGAATGAGCTTCCTGCATATGGTTGCAAAGTTTTTGAACGACCAACAGTTGATCCGGGAAATCGGGAATAATGAAATCACCTTGACGGAAAAAGCGATGACCATCATCCAGCGATTTTTCATGGCAGTGGAATATAACAAAGGGATTTTTGAGTTTCTTTATGGTTTTGATAAGGAGGGACAACATGCCGGCCATCAATAAAATCAGATTGACCAATATTGTCTATGAAGAAGGCAACAAGCGTTATAATGATGAACTCTTTTTATTCAACGGATATAATGGGGCGATTCTTCTTGAAAACGGCGGAGGGAAGACCGTTTTTATCCAAACGGTATTGCAAGGGATGATTCCCCATACCGATTTGGCGGATCGAAAAATTAAAAACACTTTGGTGTTGGAAAATGCCCCGGCCCATATTGCGATCGAATGGATACTCAATGAACGTCCACGGCGATATGTTGTGACGGCAGTGACCCTTTTTATGACGGATAAAGGATTGGATTCTTACCGCTATGTTTATGAATATGATGAAGGGGATCAGAACGGAATCGAAGGCATTCCTTTTGTTCGGGAAGGACAAGGCGGCACTAGACCTGCCGACAAGGGGGAAATGCTTGATTATTACAATGGCATGAAGGAACGATATCCTTTATCGGCAAGAACTTTTTCGACAATCAAAGAATATCGGAAGTTTATTGAAGAACAATACCATATTATTGCCGATGAATGGGAAAGTATTGTGACAATCAACAGCTCGGAAGGGGGCGTCGAGGCCTTTTTCGAAGCCTGCAAAAACACCACCCAGTTATTTGACCGCTTATTGATACCGACCGTTGAACAATCGATTGCGGGTCATCATCCACCCCTTTTTGCCGATATCTTTGAAAAACAGCTGGATAATTTGAAACTTTATAAAAAACTGAAAGAAACCATTGAAGAGAACAAGCGGATCCAACATCAACTGGAAAAATACGTGCAAACGTTTGAAAAACTGCATTCCTCCCAGCTTGCCTATGACAAGTCGAAGCAGAAGGCAAAAGGAATATGGGAAGAGATTCAAATTCAAAAAATCGATGTTGCAAAAGAAATGGAAAAGAATGAAGAGCAATTCAATCTTTGGATTCAAAAGAAAAAAGAACATGAAGTGAAAGTGGCGTCTTATCAGATTGCCGTTGAGGAAGAAAAATACGAACAACTGCAGAAAGATTATGATCTGGCAAATGTTGAATATGGCACAAAAAAGGAAGAACTGGAGCAACATAGCCTTGCCTATTATTCATTGAAATTTGCGAAATGCAAGCAACTTTTGAATCATTATCAAAAGGAAATTGCGTTTGTTGAAAGCGAAATGAAGAAGCTGGAAGAAATAGAAGAGCTCTCGGATTTGCAAAACCAATTGGAAGAAACGAAGCAGGCGCTGCTCGGACATTTTATTGAACAGATGGATGACATGAAAAAGAATATGGAACAAATCCAATTCGAACTCAATCCGATTGTAAGGCAAATCGATACTTTGCAGGAAGAAAAGCGGTCCATCGAAAAACATGATTTGGATAAGCAAAGGGAAATCGCCGGTGTTCAGAAAACCATCCAAATGAGGGAAGCGGATATCGAAAGGTTGAAACAATTGTTGCTTTCCAATCCACAGCACGAACAAGTGGAAGAGAAAATGGTCGAATGGCAAAACCGCCATCAATTTTTGGATGAAGAACTGATACGGCTGCACGGAGAGAAGAAGGAAAAAGAGAAGCAATCGATTGAGCTGGATGAAACCATCGAAAAATTAAAAAATGAGAAGAACGGTTTGCATGTTGCCAAAGAACAATTGAAACACGAGAAAAGCCAAATTGAAAATGAACAAAGAAAATTGATTCGAATTTTGGGAAGATTAAGACCGCAATGGGCCATTCTGGAATCGGTCTATGAAAATGAACACTCCATTTATAACCGGCTTTATGAAACCATCGAAAAATTGAAAAAGGAAAAAGAGGTTTTATTATACAAAGAGCGGGTGGCATGGCGTTTAGTCGATGATTATGGGGAACAGAAAACATTTTTCAGCGATCCGTTGATTGAAGCGCGGATAAAATCATGGAAAAATCAATTGGACTATTGTGTAACGGGTATTGAATATTTGCAGATGCTGAATGAAGCGGATTATGAAGAAAAAGTCTTCTATCCGTTATGGGCTGTCACTTTGATTACAACCAATAAATCGAAGGAAGAATTGCAAAAGAAAGTGGAAGACCTTGCAGATGAACTTCGATACCCGATTCAAATACTGACGACCGAAGAAGCGGCGAAGATAAAGAAAGATGCCGTCCAACCGGAGCCATCCTGGATTATTCCTGCTCATTGGGAAAAAGGGATGATGGAAGAGACCTTTGGGCAATGGAAAGAAAAAGTCCGTGTGGATGCGGAAAAAGCGACGAAGGAAAGAGAACTGAAAGAAACGGAACAAAAAGAATGGGAATATGCCCTACAAGCCTTCCAACAATTTTTGAAAGACTATCCATATGAACGGCTGACCGATTTTCAAAAAAGATGGTCGGAAACGATGTTAAAAATCGAACAAATCGAAAGAGAAATTGAAAATGCGGAGCAGCAGCGAAAGAATCTGAAGCATCAAATCACAACCATCGGGGAACAAATGGAACTTTGCCAAGAAGAAATGCAAGGGCTTGAACGGAAAATCCAGGAAGGGAATCAATATTTCCATTATTGCCGTGAAGTAAAAGAGGCCAAGGAAGTTGAAAAAGAGTTGAAAGACGTATTGGCCAATATAAAAGCCAAAAAAGCACATTTAGCCGCACAATTATTGGATTATAACGAACAAAAGGCTGCACTGGAGGAACGCAAACAAAATTTAAAATGGAAATTAGATTCTCTTAAAAATGATGAAGAGTATAAAGAAGTGCAATCATTGACCCCAATTTTTACCGGGGAAAGCCGGAAAAATCTCCGCGACAAAATCCAGACGCTGAATTTGAAAATCCATCAAGCGTCAAAAAGTATAGGAGAATTGAATGAAAAGCTGGCCAATGCCAAACACAATTTGACTAAACTGCAGGAAGAGATGGATCAGATCCGCAATGAATGTGAAAATGTGCATGAACATTGGGAATTTCCATCAGATGGAGAACATTTATTGCAAAAAAAGATTATCAAAATAAAAGAGTTGAAACAGGCATTAAACAAGTTGGAAAAACAGGTTACAGAAAAGCTTTCTGCAAAGGAAGAGCAAAAAGGAAAAAGAAATCATCTGAAACAGCTTTTCCGTGAAAATTTTCCGAACCATGATATTTACACATTCTCCGTTCCATTAAACCAAGCGGAAGAAGAGCTTGCTGAAGAAAAGAAGGCGCTTCAAAAAGAGAAGAATTATTTGGATGAACAGATGGAACAAGTGTTACGGGAGCAAAACAAGATTGATGAAGCAGAACGCGAGCTGATCAAATTCATTGAAAAACATCATTTTAACGCACCGCAAGTCGTGACAATCCCTTTAAGTGAAAATGAAAAAATGGATTTTATCTATAATCGGAAGAAAATGGTGAAAGCCATTATCCAAGAATTGGAGCAACATAGTGGACAAGTGGAGAAGGAAAAGGAAGCGGTGGATGCCCAAAAACAAGCTTATAAGCAGTTTTGTTCAACGATTTCTGATAATAAATTGCAAAAAATGGCGATTGAAGGTGTGGATTATAAGACGGGTTATGAAGAGTTATTGGATTTTAAAAAGAATATGATGATCCGAATCGAGCGGTCGACGAATTATGCCAATGAACATATACGGCAAAAAGATGAGGAATTGCAGGCATATATCAACCAAATCCATAACCATTTAAAAACAGTGGTAGAAGAGTTGAAACAAATTCCAAAACATACAAAAGTAAAAGAAGAGGATCAATGGAAAACGATTTATACTTTTACGATCCCTCAATGGGACGAAGAAGAAGGTAAGCAGCGGATCCGCGATTACATTGAGTGGATCATGCTTCAACTGGAGTCGGATCGTTATGTAAAAGAAAATGGCCTTCAGGATGAAACGAAAGTTCGGAATGACATTGAAATGTGGCTGCAAACCAAACAGCTTCTGCAAGTGGTGATGAAAAATGAAGGCATGAAAGTAAGTTGCCGTAAAGTGACAAACGAAAATAAAGTGTCGACAAGGTCCTATTCTTGGTAGCAGAGCAATGTATGGTCAGGCGGAGAAAAATGGAGCAAAAATATGACGTTGTTTTTGGGCTTGTTAAAATACGTCGCTGAAAAGAAACAGCATCAAAAAACAAACATGAAGCACAGCCGGGTGGTGATTTTGGATAATCCATTCGGCAAAGCATCGAGCGATCATGTGCTCAGTCCGGTTTTCTTTGTTGCGGAACAATTGGGATTTCAAATCATCGCATTGACCGCCCATGCGGAAGGGAAGTTTTTGCGGGATTATTTCCCTGTAATTTATAGCTGCAAACTCCGTGAAGCCAAACAAGCCAATAAACAAATCGTCACAACGGAAAAATGGCTCCACCACGCATACTTCCGCGACCATGAACCGGAAGCGTTGGAAAGACTGACAGAAAAGGAACAAATGTCTTTGTTCTAGAAAACGTGGGTTTATTCAAAAGAGCGAATGAGAATGATGATTGGCTTTCTCATTCGCTCTTTTCTAATGCTTTGGCAATTATTTTGCCAAGTTTGACTATTATCCTTGGCATTTTGGCTATTATCGAATCAACTTTGACTATTATCGCCTCTCAGTATTCCCTATTTTTCCACAATGGCTATTATCTTCTTAAGATTGACTATTATCTTTGAAGAAATGACTAATATCTTCCTCTATTTGACTATTATCGCCTCTCAATATTCCCTTTTTTCCTCCTCTGGCTAACGGGGCGGATTCAGGAAAAGGTATTGACGCTGGATGATTTAAAAACGTGTTCAAAAATTTGGTTCATCAACAGCGTAAGAAAATGGATTGAGATTGAACTGGTCCAGGGGGAGTGACTAATTCGGGCTTTTACATTTAAAGCTTTTCATTTATCCTATCGATATTATGGCTCCACCCGTCTGGGACATGGACCGGAGGGTGGAATCGGGAATTTGTTTGGGATAGGGGGCTAGAAAGTTTCGGCTTTCTGGCTCCCTTTAATTCTATATGGACATTTTCAATTATTATCCTTGCTCGTATGGAGACATTAAAATGTAGTCATTCTTGATGCCTTTTATATGCGGTGAAAGCGAACAAGGCCGCCGTAAAAGAAACGCCTCTATATCCTATATCCCCACCTTTTTTCAGCCTTCACTTTTAATGGAAGGATTCATTTTCGAATTCTATGTCTTCGGTAGAGTTAAATCTTCCGTTGGCCGATTTCCTTCTCTCCAAAAAGACAGAGTTTTTCAATTGCACATTCGTTCCCTTCTTTTGCTATGTCTGCTCTCCCTGATGACACGTTTTTCCGTTGGCGTTGGCGATTATATTATTGCTATTGGCGATAAAGAGCATGTGAATGGCGATAATCTTCCCGGTTTTGGCGATTATCCCAACCTTGAGGGGGCCCATTTTTCCATTAGCGGTTATTTTTTCTATTGGCGACGAAGCCCATCCATATGGCGATGATTCCAATCCCCAATCATCAAACCTTGCATTTGCGGAAGAAATGTTTCCATTCTTTTGTTAATATAGTGTTTAGTAAATGATAAATTGCAGGTGGAAACGATGAAAATCAGGCCAAAACGTTTGCAAAAAGGGGATGCGGTCGGCATCATCGCCCTCGGCAATCCCGTTCCATTGGAGAAATTGCGTCCGCAATTGACGCTTTTTGAAGAAATGGGATTACAATATAAGTTGGGACAAACCATCGGCCGAAATGGCGGATATTTGGCCGGTTCGGATGAAGAACGGCTGGGGGATTTGCATCAAATGATGGAAAATCCGGAAGTGAAGGCGATTTTCTGTGCAAGCGTCGGTTATGGCGCGGCGCGAATCGCCGACCGAATCGACTATCCGCTGCTTTCGGAACATCCCAAAATTTTCTGGGGATGTTCGGATGCCACTTATTTGCATATCGCCTTCCACCGGTATGCCGATGTGGCGACTTTTCATGGACCCGCCCTTTCGGAGGAACTGGACGGACGGTCGAAAAAAATGTTTTACCAGCTGTTTGCGCCATACGAAATCTACTATGATGAAACCCTGTCGCCCCTTGAAAGCATCTCTCCGGGTGCCGCCAGAGGGGAAATCATTGGGGGAAATTTGCGGCGCATCACGGATACGCTGGGGACTAAATTTGAAATTGATGTACATGGAAAAATTTTGTTGTTGGAAGAAGTGGATTTGGCCATTGAGGAAATGGACAATATGCTGAACCGGTTAAGATTGGCAGGAAAATTAAAGGAAGCATCAGGTTTCGCCATCGGAAGGATGGGAAATGGCGAAGAAGAAGTGAACGCCCTTTTGCGCGAATATTTATTGCCATATAAAAAACCTGCGCTTGCAGGTTTCAACATCGGACATTCATTGCCAAACCTCGGCATCCCCCTTGGGGTGGAAGCAATCTTGGACGCCGATGAAAAAGTGCTGCGGTTGCTGCCGGGTGTGGAATAACATATAGAGGTGATCAAATGGACTGGAACTGGGTGAAAATTCTATCGTTGATATGCATTGCCCTCGGATTTTTCATTGGAATTTATGGTTTAAAGAAAAGATCCCTATTGACGGTTCTTTCCGGGGTTACCTTTTTGCTGATTCCCATTTTCCTGTCACTCGGATGGTATTTTTTCATCCTGTTCTTTCCTCCTCTGGTGTTCATCTTTTCCAACAACGATTCGAAGAAAAGATGAGCGTCCCTAATCAGCCGAATAGATGATAAGCTCATAGATTGCCGTAGCAGCCAGGGAAAGGATTATATTTTCTGTCATGGGAACATCCGGATTTAGATAAATTTCTTGGACAATAAATAATAGCAGAATAATATTTACGAATACGGCCAACATTTTTCTCTTATTTGTTGAAAAAAAGCGGGATGACTTTCCCCAAAATCCCAATACCTCCAAAGATGAAAAAAGTTCCATGTTTTGGCTATATCCTCTTTCTACATGAATTATATTTCTAAATTCAGGAATATGAAATTCGATATAAAACAATGAGGCTGCCCGGAAAACGGATGCTTTCCGGGCAGCCTGTGTTGTAACGGCTGTCCATTGAAATACATCTTAGGTATCGTTATATAACTATATTCGACCTTTGCAATAGTTGGGAATTGGCTAAGGGTGAATGAGTGACTGGATAATGGTAAATGGTTTTTCCAAATATTGAAAGAATATAAATGACAGCCGTTACACCCCGGGGAGGACTCTCACCTCCCCGGGGGAGAGATTCCCGTGTATCAGAAATAGTTCGAATCATCAAATTCAATATGAATTTCGTAGTTTTTGGCGTTGATTAAATTGGACAGACGGTGCGCATCTTTTTCAAGCTGTTTTGCCCGTTCCCGGTATTCGCATGGATCATACATGGCCACTTCGTACAGAATCGCGCCTTCGCCATTCGTTGTATAGATTTTTTCTTTTTCCGCATTCCCCAAATCCTTGCACAAATTGGCTTCCGCCCGCAGCTGTTTCGCCAGTTCAATCGCCTCAACCAGCGGCATCGATTCTCCTTTGAACTCGATGGTATGATCGATGTTCGCGCGGTAAATCAGTTTATCCAAAGTACGGATATCTTTTCTTACTTGCGCGAGCTCAGCTTCAATTTCGGCAAGCGGACGGCCGGACTGTTTTGGCGTTTCTCCTTTTTCCACCACTACATGGGCATTGCCGTGGATTTCATATATCAGTTCCTGCACCTTTTTCGTCAAAATGCTTTTTAATTTAATGCCCTCTGCCAACGGGATTGTTTTCATTGCTTCACCCTCAATCGTAATACTTGGATTTTCAGCGGTTAACAGTTCTGTCCTGAATTCTCCACCGGCCACTTGGGTAAACATTTTGCCGCAGGATGTAAGAAGTTCCCTGCATTGCGATTCTTCCAGGGAAGGCCTTAAATAAAAGATTTGCAATGCTTCCGTCGTCCCTTCCGTCACGCTTGTCCGGACGGAATCGACGAACGGGCTGCCGAATGGGCCCATGTCATCTTTCGTATACAAGATATTTTTTAACTTATTATACCGTCCGTTCAACCCTTCATACCCGATTTCTTCAGTGCCCAGGTTTATTTCGATGTTTCCCGAAATGCATTGCGCATCGTAAATGCCGATCGGGATTTCATATTGCAGTGAA
This sequence comes from Ureibacillus sp. FSL K6-8385, assembly GCF_038593155.1. Taxonomy (GTDB): domain Bacteria; phylum Bacillota; class Bacilli; order Bacillales_A; family Planococcaceae; genus Ureibacillus; species Ureibacillus terrenus. The sequence goes on along the minus strand of NZ_CP151968.1, from coordinate 2,087,607 downwards.
AAAAAGTTATTTAAATCGACCGCTAAATGGACGGGGGACAGGAAATTTTGTTTGGCGACCCTTCTCATCAGGCTTTCTGCGGAAAGGCGGTAACGGTTCGGATCCGCTCCAAGCGCCTTCCAGACGGTTCTCCACTCCTTGATTCCCGGCCTCTCTGTTACGGGAACATCCTGCAATTCAAAATATAAATTTTCCTGAAAAAATTGGAATCTTCCCCTTATCATTTGGGGCGATGGAGATACAACAATTTTGGTATAATGAATAATGCCGATTTTTAGATCCGGAACTCGTGAAAATACATTTTTATTGATTGAAAGGTTCAACCGCATTCACCTGCCAATGATTTGTATACCTATTGTACCATAAATAGAAGAGAAAGTAGATTTATGTTATTTTTTGATGAATTTTTGAGATGAAGGGAGGTGCCGGCCGGCCGCTCGAAAACATTTGGGCGGCATCCACTATGAAAATTGAACAGCTAAAAAATGAATTGAAAGAATATGCAAAATCGATCGGGGTGGACAAAATCGGATTTACATCCGCATCCCCCTTCGATGAGATGAAAAACCGGCTGAAAAGGCAGCAGGAGCTGAATTTCCAATCCGGTTTTGAGGAGAAAGACATCGAAAAACGGACGAATCCGAAAGGGCTGCTGCCGGAAGGGGAAAGCATCATTGCCATCGCCCTGGCTTATCCGTCCAAAATGAAAGATCCCCCGTCCGGCAAAAAGGGGGAGCGGAGAGGGATATTTGCCAGGGCCTCGTGGGGATTGGACTATCATGCCGCAGTGAGAGAGCGGTTGGATCTTATAGAGAAATGGCTCAGGGAACGCGTTCCGGATGTCGTGGTCAAATCGATGGTGGATACGGGGGAACTGGTGGATCGGGCGGTTGCGGAACGGGCCGGCATCGGCTGGAGCGGCAAAAATTGTTCGATAATTACTCCGGAATTCGGTTCTTACGTTTATCTGGGGGAAATGATCACGAATATTCCTTTTCCTCCCGATCAGCCGATTGAAAATGCATGCGGGGACTGCCGTCTGTGCCTCGATGCTTGTCCGACCGGCGCATTGGTGGATGCGGGGCAGCTCAATGCAAAGCGCTGTATTGCTTATTTGACGCAGACGAAAGAGTTTTTGCCGGATGAATTCCGGACGAAAATCGGAAACCGGCTTTATGGATGCGATACATGCCAAATCGTTTGTCCAAAAAACAAAGGGAAAACCAATTGGATCCATGGTGAGTTTATGCCGGATCCGGAACTTGCAAAGCCTTTGCTTGAGCCGCTTTTGAAACTTTCGAATAAAGAGTTTAAAAGGAAATTTGGCTCCATGGCGGGCGCCTGGCGCGGTAAAAAGCCGATTCAGCGAAATGCCATCCTGGCCCTCGCGCATTTCAAAGAACAATCGGCCGTTCCGATATTGATAGAATTATTGAAAGAAGATGAGCGTCCTGTCATCCGTGGCACTTGTGCCTGGGCTCTTGGCAAAATCGGGGGAGGAAAGGCGAAAGAAGCATTGCATGAAGCCCTTCATCATGAAAAAGATGAAGAGGTGATCCGGGAAATTCAAAAGGGGCTTGCGCTGCTGGAGGAGAGCTAGCCCCTTGCATGTGTGAAGAAGTAATAAAGAAGGAAGTGTCTTGAGTTGCCATTACATATCGTACTGTATCAACCGGAAATTCCGCCGAATACGGGAAATATTGCGCGCACTTGCGCCGCGACAAATACGACGCTGCACCTAATTCGTCCCTTGGGCTTTTCTACCGATGATAAAATGTTGAAACGCGCTGGCCTGGATTATTGGGAGCATGTCAACATCGTATACCATGATTCGCTGGATGATTTTGTGGAATACGCCAAGGACGGGGAGCTCTATCTGATCGAAACATACAATGACCAGTATTACACAGACTTTGATTTCAGCGACCGGAATAAAGATATTTATTTTGTTTTTGGGAAAGAAACGAAAGGTTTGCCGAAAGATTTCGCATTGAAGCATCGGGACCGGGTGTTGAGAATTCCCCAAACGGATAAGGTGAGATCCCTTAATTTGTCCAACGCGGCGGCCATCGTGATTTATGAAGCGCTGCGCCAACAAAATTTCCCTGGATTGAAATAAAGATTAAGATTTTAAAGCGGATCGGGGAGACTTCTGCCCAATCCGCTTTTTCTTCTTTCAATGGGGAAAAGGGGAGGAGTCCAATACTCCCGCATTTTCCGCTTCTTATTGTTCATCCAAAGTAAAGACAATCCGGATGCCTGAAGGGTCGACCGTGGAGAAGGCTTGACGTCCTCCGAACTTCGGCGCTCCTTCGAATATCTCGGTCACGTGCCCCATTTCTTTCAAATTGTTTTTGATTTTTTCCGCCTGTTCACTGTCGTTGAGCACCAATGTAAACGATTTGAGGCCGACGCTGTTTTCAGGGGCGGGGGAGCCGCCCAGGCTTTCCCAAGTATTTAGTCCGATATGGTGATGATATTTCCCGGTGGAAATGAACAATGCGCGGCTTCCGTATGTGGCAACGGCTTCAAATCCCAGAGCTTTTGTATAAAACGCCTCGGATTTTCGGAGGTCTGAGACGGACAAATGAATATGGCCCATCACCGTTCCTTCCGGCAATCCGTTCCATGTTCCATCCGCAATCTCAAGGAGGGAACGGAAATTGACCGGCTCCGTTGTCATGTACACCGTGTTTCCATTCCAGATCCATAGCTCTTCGGGGCGGTCCGCATACACTTCGATTCCGTTTCCATCCGGATCGTATAAATAGATGGCTTCGCTCACATGGTGGTCTCCCGCTCCGATTGGAACATCGAGCTGTGAAATATGTTGGACGAAATTGCCTAAATCCTTTCGCGAAGGGAGCAAAATCGCAAAATGGTAGAGTCCTGTACGCTCCCTTTGCAAAGGCTGGGCATTCTCCACCTGTTCAATGGATAAAATACTTGTTTTGCCGTCTGCCGTAAAAGCGGCGGTATTGCCGGTTTGTTCCAATATGTCAAAGCCGATGATATTTTTGTAGAACCGGATCGAACGGGCCAGGTCGGATACTTTTATTTGAACATGGGAAACAAACATGTTCGGCTTTTGATGAAAATGGGTTGCCATGAAAATCACCTTATAGTTAATTATTTTCACAAACTTACTTTATGTAACTAAGTTTATTTATTTAAGTTGGGATTGTCAAGAAATAAAAAAGGCAATCCTTTTGTCAGGATTGCCTTTTTTATATTGTTTCAAATGTCCAGAGATTATTATTCAGTATAATCCCCTTCGCGGCCTGCAGTTAGAATGGCAGTGATGAATGACAAGCAAACGATTAGAATTAAGACAGTACCCATGGAAGTATACCTCCTAAGTAAAAAATATCTCTCATTTAGTATAGCTTAATTAAATTTACATTACTATATCATTTTTTTTACGGTTTTGTTCACAATAACTAGTATCAATCATAGGGAGGTATTTGGGTGGAATATAGAAATGAAAGGCCGGAAAACGGGCATATGACCAATAATATGGAAGATTGCATCTGGTTGGGAAAACAGATGGAACGTTTGAGGGACGGGGAACAGCTGGAGGAAGATAGCCGGATTCCCGACCCGATTCAATCGGATGAAATGGATGTCCAGGAAAAAGGGAAAAAGGAGAATTCCCATAATAGGTTGAAAAACAAACACAATCTTTTGCAATAGGTTTTGTTCCCTCAAAGAAAAGATGAGCCGGGCGGAGAGATTAGCTTCCGCGGCGGCTCATCTTCATATTTATGCTTGCTGCACTTTATAATCTTTCAACTCTTCGCGAAGTTTCGCTTTCAGGAATTTCCCGACGGACGTTTTCGGAATTTCTTTTAAGAAAACGACATCATCAGGAATCCACCATTTTGCGAATTGGCCTCTTAAATAATCCAGCAATTCTTCTTTTGTCGCATGTTTGCCTTCTTTTAATACGACGCAGGCGAGCGGACGTTCCTGCCATTTTTCATGAGGGATGGCGATGACCGCCGCTTCCAGCACCGCATCGTGGGTCATGAGGGCATTTTCCAAATCCACGGAAGAAATCCATTCGCCCCCGCTTTTAATCAAATCTTTTGTGCGATCGGTGATTTTAATATATCCTTCAGGTGTCACGACGGCAATGTCGCCGGTATAGAGCCATCCGTCGCGGAACGCGTCCTTTGTGCGTTCGTCTTTGTAATATTCATGGGCAATCCAAGGCCCCCGCACCCGGAGTTCACCCATCGTTTTTCCGTCCCAAGGAACTTCTCCTTGTTCATTTACAACTTCTGTATCCAACAGCGGCACAGTGAGCCCCTGGGTTGCGCGGATATTCAATTTTTCCTCCCTTGTCCAATCATCCATTGCCGATGTGTAGTTGGACAAGGATACGACCGGTGATGTTTCCGTCATGCCATAACCGACGATGAACGGAACATTGTACTTGTCTTCGAAGGCCTGGATTAGCCCTTTAGGGGACGCGGAGCCTCCGGAAACGATCGCCCTAAGCGATGATACATTCCGCGGATTTTTCTCCAGTTCCTGAAGAACGCCAAGCCAAATGGTCGGAACACCGGCTGTTAATGTGACTTTTTCCTGTTCAATCAAATCGAGCAAGAGTCCCGGTGTAAAATGCGGTCCAGGCAAGACTTGCGTTGAACCGTAATTCACCGCGGCAAACGGCATTCCCCACGCATTGACATGGAACATCGGAACGACCGGCATAATCACGTCCCTTTCACTGATGCCCATGCTGTCCGCCAATCCGAGGGAAATGCTGTGAAGAACCAGCCCTCGATGAGTGTAAACAACCCCTTTTGGCATCCCGGTCGTCGCGCTTGTATAGCAGATGCCTGCAGGCGAATTTTCGTCCAAATTTTCTGGAAATTCGAATTCGTCCGCTTCCTCCAATAATTGTTCATAGGAATGGATGTTAGGGAAAGACGATTCGGGAACGGTTTTGTCGTCCTGCATCACGATGATATGCTTGACGGTTTTTAACTGAGGGATGACTTGTTCGATTAATGGAAATAGATTTCCGTCGACCAAAAGGATTTCATCTTCCGCGTGATTAATGACATAACTGATATGTTCAGGCGAAAGGCGGATGTTAATCATGTGCAAAATGGCGCCTGCGCAAGGCACCGCAAAATATGCTTCCAAATGGCGGTGATGGTTCCAGGCGAAAGAGCCTACTTTTGTTCCGGGTTTCATGCCGAGTTTTGTGAGAGCGCTTGCAAGTTTTCTTGTGCGTTTTGCATATTCTTTGTAAGGAATGCGGTGGATCGTGTCCGGAGCCGTACGGGAAATGATCAATTTTTCCGGAAATAACCGCTCGGCCCTTTTTAAAAAGCTTGTCAATAATAAAGGCGTGTCCATCATATCAACATACTCCCCTTTGCTTGAAATCATTCTCAATAAATATATTTGAAATAAATAGAAAATATTAATAAAATTTATTCTTTTTGTAGAATATTTTAACTTAAACCAGAAAAAGTTGCTAGATTAGTTTTTAATCCTTATAAAATTGGTTGAAAAAATATGATTTTTTAGTAGGAATTTTGGTTTATAATAGAGTTAACGAATGGATAGGGAGTGATTTCATGGCAATACCGACAAAAACATTGGCAAATGGTGTGGAGATGCCTTATTTGGGTCTTGGCGTTTATAAAATGGAGGACAGGGAAGAAGCGTTAAACGCCATCTCGACAGCGCTGAAGTTGGGGTATCGGGCAATCGATACAGCCGCCCTCTACAACAATGAACGGGAAGTGGGGGAAGCCATCCGCGCAAGCGGCATCCCGAGAGAAGAGATTTTTGTCACAACAAAAGTATGGAATTCCGACCAGGGCTATGATGAAACCCTTCGCGCTTTCGAAACTTCTTTGCAAAAATTGGGTCTCGATTATGTGGATCTGTATTTGACCCACTGGCCGGTGGAAGACAAATTTGTCGATACGTACCGCGCCATTGAACGGCTTTATGAAGAAAAATTGATCCGCGTGCCGGGTGTATCGAACCATCACCAGCAACATTTGGAAAAAATTTTTGCAAAAGCCAATGTGAAGCCGATGGTGAACCAAGTGGAGTGCCATCCGTATTTGCAGCAGGATGAACTGAGGGCTTTTTGCGCGGAGCACAATATTGCCGTGACGGCATGGGCTCCAATCGGGAAAGGCCGCATTTTGGACGATGGGACGCTCGTGAAACTTGCGGAGAAACATGGAAAAACTCCAGCCCAAATCGTATTGCGCTGGCATTATCAAAATGACACCATCACCATACCAAAATCGGTAAGACCAAGCCGCATTGCGGAAAATATGCAAATTTTCGATTTTGAATTGTCCAATGAAGACATGTCCGCAATCAAAGCTTTGAATAAAAACGAACGGTTTGGCCAAAATCCGGACAACTTCCATTTCGATTTTTAATGTTGTGATATGCCGGCAGTGCAAACCCGCATGCGGTTTGCGCTGCTTTTTTATGGGCGAAGACGTTTTCCTGAACTGCGGTCCACATCGTTTGGCAAAATAAAATGCCGCCCTATAAAAGGGAGGCGTTTTCAAAGATGGGATATTATGATTGATCTTTTACAACAATCCGCTTATTTAAAAACGGATGCTCAAATTCCAACCGAATGGCATGCAGTTTATAATCGCCCGTTTCGGTTTTACCCGCGCGATACAAAGCATCCCCCACAATCGGATGGCCGATATGCGCCATGTGGACGCGGATTTGGTGGGTGCGCCCCGTTTCCAAATGCAAATGGACGACCGTTGTATGTTTTTTTCTTTCGACCACTTTAAAGTGGGTGATGGCAGGCTGCCCCGCTTTCGAAACGATCCGGCGGGTCGGATGGTGGCGGTCCCTTCCGATCGGCGCATTGATCGTTCCTTGATTCTCTTTGATAATCCCTTCCACTTCCGCCTCATAAGTGCGGATGATGGATTTTTCCTCTATCATCCGGTCAAACACCGATTTCGCGATAGGATGTTTGGCGACAATCAACAATCCTTCCGTGCCCTGGTCGAGCCGATGGACATGTTCCGCGTAGGCCAGGCCCTTCTCCCTGATATAAGCCATCACATGGTTCATGCAAGTATTCCGGTCCTTTTCGTCGTTTGGATGGGTGCTCATGCCTTTCGGTTTTGAAACGATTAAAATATGGTCATCTTCGTACCGGATTTTGATTTCGCAGCGTTTTGCCGGCGAGTAGCTGGACTTGGGAACATCCATTGAAAAATGGAGGACAGTCCCTTTGGACAAAGGTTCATTCCATTTCAGGGGGGCTCCGTCCTGATTTTTCACCGCCTTGGCCATCCGCAGCTCATGAACAAGTTTTCTTCCTAAACGCCATTTTCCCCTGAGCAGGGATTCAACCGTCATTCCGTCCTGTTGAATTTCAAATTGAAACCGCATCATCTTTTCCTCCAAAGAAAAATCGTGTCCTGAAAAGAACACGATCTTCCGTATCATTATTTTTCAACGTCTGCCAAGAACTCACGGATTTTTTCATCCGGTATGGCGCCTACTTCCCGTTTTACTTCTTTTCCGTCTTTGAAATAAATCAATGTAGGCGTATATTCCACATCATACTCGTCCCAGCCTTTTTCATACTCCAAAATGTTCAACTGGTCGATATGGATGCCCATTTCATCCGCGATCGGCATGAGGCGTGGTGTCATATTTTTGCAATGCGGGCATTCCGGGCTGAACAAATAGGCAACAACCGGTTCCCCTGATTTGATTTTTTTCCGGAGATCGTCCGGCAAAATGATATTTTGATAATTTTTATCATCCAACAGGTCAATGGTGGATTGTTTTAAATTCGTTGTACCGTAAGGATTGTTTTCCAATTTGCTTTTGTTTGATAAATTTGTCAATATGATGACCGCGGCAAACAGAATCACCACAATGGCCGCAATAATTCCAAGCTTCTTCAATTATTGATCCTCCTTCATCAGTTTCAGCATATAAAAACTTGTAATGGCAATCAGCAGGAATGCAGTGAGCGCCAAAAATGGAATGGTAATGAAGCCGAGCCAATTAATATATTCCCCCGTGCATGGAACCCGTCCGCAGGCAGGAGCGTGTTGGGACAAAAAGTCCAATTTTTGAAGCCCGTAATGATAGAGGGAAATCATTCCGCCGATGCATGAAAATACCGCTGTCGTCACGGCGATGCGGGCATTTTTTTGAATGTATGCCACAAGGGTGATCAACACGATCGGATACATCAGAATCCGCTGGTACCAGCAAAGCTCGCAAGGTTCATATCCACGGACTTCCGAGAAATATAAAGATCCAAGTGTTGCCGTCAATGATACAAGCCATATAAATAGCAAACTATTCTCCAATTTCTTGTTCATTGCAACTTCTCCTGTATTATTTTTTCCATGTAGTTTTGATTATAAAATGTTTTGACTTCGAAGTAAATGAATTCGTTTCATAGAATTGAATAGTTCGAGAAAAAGGGATTTCATCCAAAAGTCTGAGAGGTCCATAAATGCGCGGAAAAAATGGGAGTGTTATCATTACATTACAAAGTATTTGCCGAGGTGTAAAAAGCCGTGAATGATCATTCCAATATTACCTTATTAAAAGAGATTGCAGAATTGCTCAATGAAGAAACGGAATTAATCCCGATGTTGAAAGGCGCGCTCAGAAAGTTGTTGAAAGGGACAAATTTTTCCACGGGGTGGATTTTCTTCATTGATGACAATGGAAAAATCGACCTCGTCGTTCACGAAAATTTGCCGGACGGATTGTGCCACAACAACTGCGAATATTTGAAAAAAGGCGGCTGCTGGTGCGTTTCGCGGTTTCGCCGCAATCAATTAAAGAAAGCATCGAACATCATTGAATGCCAGCGGATTGAAAATGCCATTTCCGCGCGGGTGGGGGATACGGCGGGCATTACCCATCACGCCACGGTGCCGTTGCAGTCGGGGAATGAACGGTTCGGCATTTTAAATGTGGCCACCCCTTATACCGTTGAATTTACCGAAGAAGAATTGGAACTTCTTGAATCTGTGGCTTTTCAAATCGGGTCCGCCATTAAACGCATTTACTTGACGCAGCAGGAAAAAGAAATGGCGTTGGTCCGGGAGCGGAACCGTCTAGCCCGTGATTTGCATGACTCGGTAAATCAATTATTGTTTTCTGTCACATTGACGGCCCGCGCAGGTGTGGAGATGACGGACCAAGAGGAAATCAAGGAAACCTTCAGGGAAATCCAAAATTTGACCCAGTCCGCTTTGACCGAAATGCGCGCGCTTATTTGGCAATTGAGGCCGCAAGGGTTGGAAAGCGGATTGATTGATGCCATCAAAGCCTACGCGGAAATGTTGAAGCTGAAACTGACCATTAATGTTTCGGGCGTCATCCAATTTCCTTCAAGGGTGGAAGAAGCCCTGTTCCGTATCACCCAGGAAGCTTTGAATAATATCCGAAAACATGCGGGAGTACAGGAAGCGACCATCTATCTGACGGTGACCCAGACCGATATTCTGCTTGTCATTAAAGATGAAGGAAGAGGATTTAAAATCGACCAAAATACAAAAATACCTTCCATAGGCCTGCAATCCATACGGGACCGGGCGGCGGCCCTCGGAGGAACGGCCGAATGGGTGTCGGAAATCGGAAAAGGAACCGAATTGTTTGTTCGGTTGCCTTATTAAGGGGGGAAATCCAATGATTCGTGTATTAATTGCGGATGATCACCATGTAGTTCGCAGAGGTTTGCAGTTCTTTTTAAAAACACAAAAGGATATTGAAGTGGTGGGAGAGGCGAAAAATGGAGCGGAAGCGCTCCGGCTGGTCGAACAGTTGCAGCCGGATATCGTGCTCATGGATTTGGTGATGCCGGAAATGGATGGCATCGAAGCGACGAAGAAAATTAAAGCCCGCTGGCCCGAAGTGCAAGTTCTCATGCTGACAAGTTTTTCCGATAAAGATCATGTTCTTCCGGCCATTGAAGCTGGTGCCGCAGGTTATCAATTGAAAGACATCGAACCGGATGATTTGGTCATTTCCATCCGGCAAGTAATGCGCGGAGAGAGCATCATGCATCCGGCCGCGACGACAAAATTGGAAGAAACGTTGAGGGAAGAGGAAAATCTGCCTCATGTGAAAAACCCTTTGACGCCGAGGGAAATGGACGTTCTGGCGGAATTGACGAAAGGGAAAAGCAATCGGGAAATTGCCGCATCGCTGTTCGTCACCGAAAAAACAGTAAAAACCCATATTTCCAATATTTTTGCAAAACTGGAAGTCCAGGACCGGACACAGGCGGCCCTGTATGCCGTCAAACATGGATTGACGGAAGGAAGCGGAAAATAGTATTCGCATGCTGGACTTCCGGGGAACTGGCTTGTCCAAAAAAAGAGCGGATTAGAATTTTACTAATCCGCTCTTTTATTATTTTTCAATTCTTCCGGTTTTTCCGTTTCATGGGGCTCTATATGTACAAGCACCGTACAATTGATATCAAATCGTTGAATCGTCTGTTCAATTTTTTCTGTAATGCGATGGCTTTCCCGGACGTTCAAATCAGGATTGACCGTCACCGTTACTTCAATGAATGTGGCATTTCCATGGGTCCGCCCTTTGATATCCACCAAATCGATCACTCCGTCCACATTTTTGATCAACGTGGCCAATGTTTCGATTTCTTCCGTATCAAAGGCATCTGTCAATGTTTGCGCCGACTCCCAAAAGATATCGAAAGCGGTTTTGATAATCAGCATCCCGATGACTAGGGCGGTGATGGTATCAATGATCGGAAAACCGAAAATCGCCGCAAAAATTCCGACGGCGGTGCCGACGCTGACCAGTGCATCGGAACGGTTGTCGTAGGCGGCCGCTTTCAATGCCGAACTTTTGATCTTTTTCGATAGGGCTAAATTGTACCGGTACACAACATACATGATAGCCGCACCGCCTAGCGCCACATAGGCCGTCAAAGTGGAGGGTGTTTCACGAACAGGGTTTATGATGTTCATAACAGAATTGATGATGACCTCTATTCCAACAACCACCATAATAAAGGATGCAACCAGGGATGCAACCGTTTCGGCACGCAAATGGCCGTACCGATGGTTTTCATCCGGGGGACGCTGTGAAATTTTCAGTCCGATCAATACGGCGATAGATGCAATAATATCTGTTGTATTGTTCAATCCGTCCGCCTTTAAGGCTTCGGAACCTCCGATATATCCGACAATGAGTTTCATTGCGCTGAGAAAAAGGTATGTCCCGATGGAGACCCAGGCGCCTTTTTCCCCTGCCCGCAAATTTGTATAAAGCTCCACTTTTTTTCCTCCCCGCAAAAGTCCCGAACATGACAAAACGACTTTCTTTTAAAAGAAAGTCGTTTACATAAATCATTATTCGGCGATTTGATATACATCCATTTCTTGTTCTTTCGGCAATTTGATGACCTCAATGTATAAAATATGGTGGCCATCCAATTCTTTGATTTTGAATTCGTAGCCATCATATACAAAGCTGTCACCTTCAGTCGCATCGTAGCGCTGAGTCCAGAACCATCCGCCGATCGTATCGATATCTTCATCGTCAATATGAGTACCTAACATTTCATTGACATCGTCAATTAGCATTTTTGCATCTATAATGTAATGGCCATCACTGATCACTTGTACTTCAGGAATTTCATCTTCGTCGAATTCGTCCTGGATATCGCCGACGATTTCTTCGATGATGTCTTCGATGGTTACCAATCCGGAAGTACCTCCGTATTCATCCATTAGGATTGCCATGTGTATACGGTCATGCTGCATTTTTAATAACAGGTCGCTGATAGGAACCGTTTCAATTACCCGAATGATTGGCTGCATATAATCAGAAACCGGTCTATCTGCGTTTTTGGGATCTTTAATATAAGCCGTTAACAGGTGCTTCAAGTTGACCAAGCCAAGCACGTGGTCTTTGTCGCCATCGATGACCGGATAACGGGTATATTGCTCCACTTCCATTACTTCAAACACTTCTTTTAATGTAACGTTCTTTTCGATTGCTGTAATTTCTGTTCGCGGCACCATAATTTCTTTGGCTGTGCGGTCCGAGAATTCAAATATACTGTTCATATATTCAAATTCCGAATATTTGATTTCACCGCTTTTGAAACTGTCCGCCATAATCATACGGAGTTCTTCTTCCGTATGGGCCGAATCTGTTTCATTGAAAGATTTCACGCCAAAGATTCTTGCCAAACCGCGTGCAGACATATTGAGCAGGTGGATGAATGGATACATCACTTTATAAAATGTGTACAGCGCACCTGAAAAGTTAAGTGTCACCCATTCGGCCTTTGTAATCGCTAACGTTTTTGGCGCCAGTTCGCCGGCAACCACATGGAGATACGTTACGATACTGAAGGCGATTATGAATGATACAAAATCGGCTATAGGCCCTGACACGCCAATCCATTGGAATAATGGATTCAATAACATTTGTACGGTAGGTTCCCCTAACCAACCTAAACCTAATGAAGTAATGGTAATCCCTAATTGGCATGCAGATAAATATTCGTCAAGGTTTTCTATCAGTTTTTTCGCTTTTATTGCTTTCTTGTTTCCTTCTTCCACCAACTGGTCGATACGGGTTGATCGAACTTTTACAATCGCAAATTCAGTGGAAACGAAAAATCCTGAAAGCAAAATTAATAAGACAAAAATTGCTAACTTAATGGTCAGCCCTGCTATGTCTCCGTCCAAATACTTTCCTCGTCCCACGCCCGAATGAGGGGTGAAATGAGGAGTACACCTCCTACAAATAAATTTATTTCAATAAATTTATAATAGCGCATTTTCGCAAAAAATACAAATTATCATCTCCGAAATTTTCAGAAGATTCCGAGTCATTTCATTTATATTATATGCCATTTTCCGAAGAAATTTAAAACCTGTGGCAGAGAAAAAATTTCCTTATAACGGAAACCGCCTGATATGCATTATAACTTTGGTGATTGATGAAACAATACTTCAATGAAAACGTATTAATCAATGCGGCTTTCATTTTTGCAGCCAAAAAGCTTTTGATATAATGGAAAATCATAGTTTCAGGAAAAGAGGATCTACATGAAAGCAATCTTACTTATATTATCCATGGCAGTCATCGGAGCAATTATCGGAGGAGCTACCAACTATTTGGCCATCAAAATGATTTTTCGGCCCTATAAACCGATGTATATAGGAAAATGGCGGATCCCCTTCACCCCCGGTTTAATTCCGAAGCGTAGGGGCGAGCTGGCAAGGCAGATCGGGATTACGGTCAACGATTATTTGTTGACGCCGGATGTCATCAAAAATAAGTTGTTTTCCCAGGAAATCCGTTTTGCCATTTTGCAGTTTGCCCAATCGAAAGCGGAAGAAATGATTTTTTTAAACAATAAAACCATCAAAGATTGGCTGGAACTAGCGGGTATAAAAGATGCGCCGGAAAAAATCGAAGGAAAAGTGGATGAACTGATTGAAAAGCAATTTGGTGAACTGAAACGCACCCTGTCGACAAAATCGATTGAGGAATTGCTGCCGGAAGACATCATGGAAAAGGCCGACGAGAAGATTCCTGATTTGGTTGCGACGCTGCTCAAAAAAGGGGAAGATTACATTTTATCGCCCGGCGGAGAAGTTTCCATCAGAAATCTGTTGAATGATTTCCTTGCTTCAAAAGGAACCATCGGCGGAATCTTCCAAATGTTTTTCAGCGATTCTTCATCGATAGTGGCGAGAATCCAGCATGAACTTGTACGCATTCTCCGTTCACCGGAAACAAAACATTCGATCATGAATATCATGAATGACGAGTGGGAAAAAATTAAAAAACGCCCTATCATTCATTACCTAAATGGTATACAATTAGAACCAATACTGATTCAAATCCAATCCTATGCCAAAAAGGAATTGGCCATTGAAGAGCGGTTAAACAAAACCATTCACTATTATTTTCCAAATGGAAACGACTGGGTAAAATATGAGCTGATGCCAAAAGCAGTGAACAAAGCATTGGAAATCGCGGAATCCCATCTTGAAGATGTACTGAAACGGCTGGATATTAAAGAAGTTGTCCGGGAGCAGGTGGATTCATTCCCGATCGAAAAGCTGGAAGAGATTGTGGTGGGGATTGCAAGCCGCGAACTGGCGATGATTACCTTTTTAGGAGGCTTTTTGGGCGGATTGATTGGTATCGTACAAGGTTTGATTGTACAATTTATAAAATAAGAAGAATAGGAATGATAAGATGAGCAATTTTATGAATGCGATCCAAAGTTTAGAAACTTCCATCAGCCAAACGGAAGAGTTTCAAAAGTTAAAAGGCGCTGTGGAAATCGTGCGCAACGACGAGCAGGCAAGAACGATTTTTACACAGTTCCGCGATGCCCAGTTATTATTGCAACAGAAGCAAATGCAGGGCGAAGAGCTGCAGGAGGATGAATTCATCCATTTGCAAAAAACGGCGCAATTGGCGCAACAAAATCCTAAAATCATGGCAATGTTGGAAGCCGAAATGGCTTTAAGCCGCCTGATTGATGAAGTGAACCGTTCATTGATCAAACCGATTCAATCACTGTATGACGGGCTGTAAGGAATATGTCGGTGGGGAAATGTCCGGAAAGTTTTTGACTTTCCGGACATTTTTTATTTGTTTGAAGAGTGGTGAACCGTTCGTTTTAATAAAAAAGAAACGGTATTTTTGCAGAAAGCGGGTAGGCTCGGGCGGATGGGGTATCCTCTCGGGCGTAAAGAGTATAAACTTGGGGAATGGCGTTTCCTCTTGTACAGATGTTACATATAAACTATTTTCATGGGAAAAAACTGCGTTAATTAATAGTCATTTAAGACTATGACTGATAAAATAAAGTTCAGCTGAAAGTCAATATAAAGGAAGAGGTTTGAATGAAGAAAATTTTGGTGCATGAACGTTTCAAAGAAGATTGGATCCGCGTATTAACCCATATAGCGAATTTGTTCTTCGAAGATAGTAAACTGTACGAAGCGATTGAGAATCCGGATCTGTCGATTCGCTTTCAATATAAAAAGGAAAACAATCGGTATTCCGCGGCAAGCGAACTGGAAGCGGATGGGAAAACATGCAGCAGCACGTATACAAAAGAATATGACACGGAAGGTACGGAAAGGGAACAAAACATCCGCATGAAACGGGCCATGTCCCATGTATTGCTGGACGTGCTTGAACAATATACAGGCATTAAGCAACAATGGGGGATTTTGACAGGCATCCGTCCGACCAAGCTTTATCATAAATTGCGAAAGCAAGGTCTTTCCCGCGATGACATCCGGGAAGTGTTAAAAAGGGATTTCCGCGTATCCGATGAAAAAATCTCTTTGTTGGAATCCATCGTGGAGCGGCAATTGGCAACAATTCCGGATCTGGATGAAATCGGGAAAGAAGTTTCCGTATATATCGGCGTCCCTTTCTGTCCGACAAAATGCGCCTATTGCACTTTCCCGGCCTACGCCATCGCCCCGAACCGGAAAACCGGCAGAGTGGATTCTTTCCTTGATGCGTTGAAAATTGAAATGAGGGAAATCGGAAAATGGCTGAAGGAGCATGACGTGAAAGTCACTTCCATCTATTGGGGAGGAGGAACGCCGACATCGATTGAAGCGGATGAGATGGATGAACTTTACGAAACGATGTACGAATCGTTCCCTGATCCTGAAAACATCCGGGAAATTACGGTGGAAGCGGGCCGTCCGGATACGATTACCCCTGAAAAAATCGCCGTGTTGAAAAAATGGGGAATCGACCGCATTTCCGTCAATCCGCAAAGTTATACCGATGAAACGTTGAGAGCCATCGGACGCCATCATACGGTGCAGGAAACAATCGATAAATTTTGGCTTGCGCGGAATTTGGGCATGAAGAATATCAATATGGATTTGATTATCGGCTTGCCAAACGAGGGAATCGAAGAGTTTCAACATTCTTTGGATGAAACGGGGAAACTGATGCCCGAATCCCTCACCGTGCATACGTTGTCATTTAAACGGGCATCGGAAATGACAAAGAATAAAGAAAAGTACAAAGTGGCCGACCGCCCGACGGTGGCAAAAATGATGGAAATAGCCCAAAATTGGACGCGAGAAAATGGGTACCATCCATATTATTTGTACCGTCAAAAAAATATTTTAGGGAATTTGGAAAATGTGGGGTACTCCAAATTGGGCAAGGAAAGCATCTACAATATCGTCATCATGGAGGAAGTGCAGACGATTATAGGCATCGGATGCGGAGCGGCTTCCAAATTCGTCGATCCGGAAACCGGGGCCATCTCGCAATATTATAATCCAAAGGAACCTTTCCAATATATTACTTCATTTGAAAGGGCGATCAGGAAAAAAATAGAGATGTTGGATGAGTTGTATGGGGTACAAATGAAAAAGTAAGGTTTGGCGATTATACGGTTGAAAATGGCGATAATCTATCGAAGACAGGCGATAAACTCATTTTGGATTTTATAAATTTCCGCCAGCTTCCGAAATGCCAAAAAACGCCCGCCCATCATCCGCGGGCGCTATCCACCATATGGATTAATTGTTGATAAACAATTCAAATACGTTGCCATAGTCTTCGTAGGCGTATTTTTTGTTCATATTTGTCAACCAGTCATTCGTAAATTCGGCAATCGTTTTGAATGATTCTGCCGGAGAACCTTGCGCCCTTACGCCGGAAAGGCTTTTTTGCGCATATTCCAGGCTGTCTTGGGCAAATTTGATATATTTTTGGTTGTCTTTCATGATGCGTTCCATTTCAACAAGCGCTTTGTACAAGTCTTTGACCTTGTCCAATTCTCTTTTGTCAATGTCGATGCTGAACGGCGTGTTGCCGATGGTGAATTTGATTTCCACATCCAGGTCGATGGTTCCCGCCGTTTCCAAAGAAACGTTGCTGATCGGATTCCATTTGTATTCATATCTTCTTAAAGTGCGTTTTTTGCTGACGGCCATATCCCCATCCACATGGATCAACGCCAAATTCGTAAAGCAATATTCATCCGCTTTCGTTTTAATTAAAAAATAAATTTTCTCGCCGATTTCATGCAAGACATAATCATCGGAATCCGTTTTATCGTAATCCTGCGGTCCGATCACTTTCCCGATATCCGTAAGTCCCAATGCGTCAGATGCGAATTTTTTTAACATCCGGTTATCCCCTTTCAATTTTGCAGTGATTGTTCCATAAAGTAATACGGATGGAGCGGAAAGAGGTTTCAATTTTTTTGCTATCTGGATAGAACGAAAATATATGATAGAATAGAAACTGGCAACAAAAAAATAATAGGAGAAGTTGGAGATGGCTATTACTACAGTTGTTTTTGATTTGGATGACACGCTGCTATGGGATAAAAAAAGCATCAAAACCGCATTCGAAAAAACATGCCAATATGCGGCAACAAAGTATGAACTTGATCCTGAACAATTGGAAGAAGCTGTTCGAAAAGAGGCCAGAAAGCTTTATGAATCCTATGAAACATATGATTATACAGTATTGATTGGCATCAATCCGTTCGAAGGATTGTGGGGGACATTTGACGATCCGACCGAATCTTTCCAAAAAATGAAAAACATCGTTCCTCAATATCGGAAAGACGCCTGGACAAAGGGATTAAAAGCTTTGGGCATTGATGACGAGGAATTTGGCGCCGAGCTTGGCGAGCGTTTTGTGGAAGAGCGCAAAAAACATCCTTTTGTTTATGAAGATACGTTTGAAGTGCTTGATGCATTAAAAGGAAAATATCAATTAGTCCTTTTGACTAACGGCGCGCCAAGTCTGCAAAATTTGAAATTGAAGCTGACTCCGGAAATTCCGCCATATTTTGACCATATCATTATTTCCGGAGATTTCGGTAGAGGGAAACCGGATCCGTCCCTTTTTGAATACATGATGGAGAAGGCCGGTATCACCCCTGATGAAGGGATTATGGTAGGAGACAATTTAAATACGGATATATTAGGTTCTTCGCGGGTAGGCATGAGAAATGTCTGGATCAATCGCGAGAATAAACCTCGAAATCCGGAAATTGTTCCTACTTATGAAGTGAAATCTTTGACGGAGTTCCTTGAACTGCTTGAAAAAATTTCATAACGGGAGAGATGCGAGACGCCTTTGTCTCGCATTTTTTATTCCAAATAATCATATTTGCTCGCTTCTTCGATTTCCTGTTTTGACATGGGGAAAGGAATCTCATCCTTTAACGAGACGTGGAAGGATTGGGGATCGTCATTATTCGCATATTCTTCCGGGTCGTCGTATAGTTCGTTCACGTCTTCAATATCTCCTTCGAAATCCGATGGAGTTTCGGATGTTCCGTATTTTGCGACTGCTTGGAATGTATCTTCGTAATCCTGAATAGCGCCGTCATGTTTTCTTCCGGCGAAGGAGTTATCGACAGGCGGAACGAGCACATCTTCTTCCGTTGGCCGGTCCGTCGGCACTTCTTTGGCTTCGGCATGTTCAATGCAAAAAGATGTATATGGAATGGCCGCTAAACGATCGTATGGAATCGGTTTTTTGCAGATTTCGCATATTCCATATGTGCCGTTTTTGATTTTTTCCAAAGCGGCATTAATTTTGGCCAGTTCATCTTCCTGGTGGACTTTCAGGGAAAGATCTTTTTCCCGTTCAAATAATTCGGTCGCCAGGTCAGCCGGATGGTTGTCGACAGTCGATAATTCATCAACGGAATTCCGGATGCTGCCGCTGTCAAACGCTTGATCATCCTGCGGCTGTTTTTTCATTAACGCATGCTTTTCTTCAATCAGCTGCCTTTTTAATTTCGCAATCTGTTTTTCCGTTAAAATCATGATCACATCCTTTCGTTCGTAGTATGGGCAGAATCATATGGTTTATGTGGCCGCAAAGGTCTGGCAGCCAAAATAAAAAACCGGGCAAAGTTCAACTTTGCCCGGTTTTTGGGGATTATAATGTGATGGCTTTTACTTCGTCGATGTTTTCCAATTGTGCAACATAGACCAAATCTTCCGGAGTCACTACGTTGTCGATGGCAAGAATCATGACGGCTTTACCGCCTACACGTTCGCGGCCCACTTGCATCGTAGCGATGTTGATATCTTTTTCGGCAAGTTTTGTTGCTACGCGGCCGATTGCCCCCGGTTTGTCAATGTTGCGGATGTATAATAAGTGGCCTTCAGGAATGACATCCACCACAAAGTTTTCCACTTTTACGATGCGGGCGCCAAGGCCGTTCAACAAAGTACCAGCTACAGAATGTGTTTCGTTTTCTGTTTTTACTTCCACTGTAATCAAGTTCGTAAACCCTTTGGCTGTTGTTGTTTTGTTTTCGTTGATTTTCACGCCGTTGCGTTCAGTCAAGTAGCGGGCGTTTACGTCATTGACATTTTCGCCGTGAGTTTTCTTCAAGTAACCTTTTAATGTGTTGGCTGTTAGTGGGCGCACATCGTAATTTGCGATTTCTCCGGCATAGAACAGATTGATTTCTTTTAACGGTTCGGATGTCACTTGGGATAAGAATGAACCGAGTTTTTCGGCCAATTCAAAGAACGGTTCAACTTCCGCAAGCAATTCTTTTGGAATGGATGGCATATTGACAGGGTTTGTCACAGTGCCTGTTTTGAAATATTTGATAATGTCTTTTGAAACATCGATTGCGACAGATTCTTGCGCTTCCACTGTAGACGCTCCCAAGTGCGGCGTCGCAATGACTTGCGGCAGATCAAGCAATTTATGGCCGACTGCAGGTTCTTCCACGAACACGTCAAGAGCGGCTCCGGCCACTTTGCCTTCCACGATGGCATCATATAAATCGTCTTCATTGATGATTCCGCCGCGTGCGCAGTTGATGATGCGGACACCCGGTTTCATGAGGTCAAATTTTTCTTTATTGATCATATTTTTCGTTTCAGGCAAGAGCGGAGTATGCACAGTGATGAAATCAGCTTCTTTGCAAATTTCATCAACTGTTGATTTTGTTACGCCGAGTTCTTGCGCGCGTTCTTCAGTCAAGAATGGGTCATAGGCCATCACGTTCATTCTTTGGCCTTTTGCTCTGTATGCCACTTCTGTACCGATGCGGCCTAAACCGATAATGCCCAATGTTTTATTTTTCAATTCAACCCCAACGAAAGATTTCCGGTCCCATTTTCCATTTTTCAAAGACAGATAAGCTTGAGGAATGTGGCGGGCCAAGGATGTCATCATCGCAATCGTATGTTCAGCCGCAGAGTTTGTGTTGCCGTCCGGTGCATTGACCACGATGATTCCCCGTTCTGTTGCTGCTTGTAGGTCGATGTTGTCCACACCTACACCGGCACGTCCGATTAATTTTAATTTTTTGGCGGCTTCAATGACTTCACGGGTAACTTTTGTCGCGCTGCGAACGATTAAAGCATCCACATCTTTGATTTTTTCGATCAATTCTTCTTTTGAGTTGCCTGTGTCGATAATGATTTCAAGGTTCAAGTCTTTTTCTTCGCGCAATGGGTAAATACCATCTTCGCTTAATGGATCCGCAATAAATACTTTAATTACATCTGTAGCTGTAGTTTCTTTTGTTACCATTTGACAAACTCCTTTTTCTTTTTTATTAATTAATTATTTTCAAAAAATAGCAGAAATTACAATATCGAAATATCGAACAAATAGAAACAATTGAGTTAATAGTTTTCGATAAAATAACTCCTTTCATTCCGGAATATATTAAAAAAAGCCTTCCACCCCCTACAACGTAAGGGGCGAAAAGCTGATGATCAACTTTACGCGGTGCCACCCTTTTTCGCTGCCAAAAGCCAGGCAGCCTCAAGCGATGCGTAACGTGCATGACCCGGAAATGGCTTACTGACTCCTTCGGCCATTCTATTCAGGAGTGGAACTGCAAACGTCAGAAACACTGATTTGCACCAACCATCAGCTCTCTGGGGAATCTGAACGTAAGAGCATGTCTCCGTCATAATATTTTGACTCTTTATTTATTGTGTCTTCATAATAAACTGAATGTTCACGTTTGTCAACTCATTTTCTTAACAAAATGAAATATTTTGAATGAAAACGCTTAAATATTTGGTAAATTAACGAACGTTTTAACAAAATTATAGTATCAATATTCGTTTTTTTTGTGATGGCGGTTCCGGACGCTCTTTAATAAGCATGGCTGTCCAAGCCAATATTATTCATGATGATTCCATCTTTTAGAAATGAAATAAAGGAATTTGTTCTTGCGGGTAGAAATTAACTAATGTGCATGAAAATGAAGGGGTGTTGAAAGTGAATTTCGAAACGATTGAATTAAATTATCAAGATCGCAAAGCGGTGCTCACATTGAAGCGCCCGGAAGCGATGAATGCCATGAATGAAACGATGTTAAAGGAATTGGCGGAATGTTTTGAGCAGTTGAAAGGGGAGCAAAATATCCAAGTATTGGTTTTGAAAGGGGAGGGACGGGCGTTTTCGGCAGGCGGCGATATCAAGATGATGCTGCAATCGGATGAAATCGGGGATTTCCATGGCATAATGGAATCGATTTCCAAAATGGTTCTGAATTTTTATCAATTGCCGATGATCACAATTGCCCAAGTTCATGGCGCCGCGGCAGGGCTTGGATTCAGTTTGGCCATTTCCTGCGATTATGTGGTGGCCGAAGAAAACAGCAAGCTGGCCATGAATTTTATAGGCATCGGGCTGGTTCCGGATGGCGGCGGACATTTCTTCATGAAGGAAAGAACGGGAATTCCTAAGGCAAAACAGATTATTTGGGAAGGAAAAATCATGAATGGGCAGGAGGCTCAACAATTGGGGCTGGTGGATATCGTAGCAAAAGATGGGGAAGCGGAACATTACGTTGAAGAAATGGTCAAGAAACTCTTGTCATCCCCGATTTTGGCGATGCTTGAAACAAAACAGCTTTATCATTCCGAGCGCCTCAATGAATTGAAGAAAGTGCTGTCAAAAGAATTGGATGCCCAATTAAAGATGAGACAGACGAAAGATCATCTGGAAGGAATTAAAGCCTTTGTGGAAAAGCGCCCGCCAAAATTTTTGGGGCAATAAAAAACGCCATCAATCGAGATGGGGCAACAGAATTGGAGGTTGTCCCAAAGACCGGTCAAAGGGCCGCCCCTTCCTGATTGCCGGGGAACGTTTCCGATTTCCGGCTCCCCGGCAATCAGGCAAGCACTTTTTATACGTGGAATAAAATCACTTTTCCTGATGAGTTGACAAGGCGATAGGTCTTGTCCTGGACCCCCTTTTCCTCTATCCGTTTACGGCCTTCGATTTTTGCCTCTTTTTCATTTTCAAATTCCCATACTTCGTTAAATAAGATTTCTCCGTTTTTTTCAAAGGCAGTAAAATAGAAGTTTGACATCCTCATCCCCGTCCTTTTTTGGAAAATTCAATTTAATTTCATTATACAACATATGGAAAGAAGATTTACAGACAGAGTTTGCAAGGAAGGATTCTTTTATCGAAACGGCCAGAAACAAATGGTACAATAAACAATAGAGAATCGGGGAGAAAAGGGAGTGTCTCATATGCCAGGTATCACGCAGCTCCAGCCGGGAGACGAAGTAAATCAATTTTTGCTAATCAAACAAGCGACAAAAGGTGTGACAACGGTAGGAAAGCCGTTTATGACGCTGATATTGCAAGATAAAAGCGGAGATATAGAAGCAAAGCTTTGGGATACAAATGAAGAGCATGAAAAAATATACCAGCCTCAAGTGATTGTCAAAATTGGCGGTGAAATCCATGAGTATCGCGGGAAAAACCAGCTTCGCATCAAACAAATCCGCCCGGCAAGACCGGAAGACGGCGTCCAAATCAATGATTTAATCCCTTCCGCTTCCACTCCAAAGGAAGAACTGTTTGAAGAATTGACCCAATATTTCTTTGAAATTAAAAATCCTAAAATTTCCAGAATCACCCGATATTTGATGAAAAAATACCAATTGGAGTTATCCGTTTATCCTGCCGCTACCAAAAACCACCACGACTATGTTTCAGGGCTGCTCGACCATATTGTGCATATGTTGAGGCTCGGAAAAGCCCTTTGCGAATTATACCCGACTTTAAATAAAGATTTGATTTATGCGGGAATTATTTTGCATGATTTGGGAAAAGTAAGGGAATTGTCAGGCCCTGTTTCCACTTCTTATACGGTTGAAGGAAATTTGCTTGGGCATATCTCCATCATGGTCGATGAAATCGGCCAGGCGGCGAAGGAATTGGGGGTTGAAGGGGAAGAAGTGACGGTTTTGCAGCATATCATCCTTTCCCATCATGGCAAAGAGGAGTGGGGCAGCCCGAAAAAGCCGATGATTCAAGAGGCGGAAATTCTGCATCACATTGATAATATTGATGCGAAGATGAACATGTTGACGAGGGCTTTAAGCAAAACGAAGCCCGGAGAATTTACGGAGCGCATTTTTGCCATGGATAACCGGTCATTCTATAAACCGAAATTCACCGAATCTTGAAGATTGGGGGCGGAATTGGGGAAGCGAAAAGTTTTCCCGTCCGCTCATTTTTGTTTTTGCTGGATTTGCCGGTTTGCGGAGGGAAGAAAATCGGCAATTTGAAAAACAAATGGCCCGCAATCAAAATTGCGGGCTATTGATTTTATTTATTGTTTTGATCCGATTTTTGCTCTTTTCCTTCTTTATTGGCTTCGCCTAAGTAATCATTGAATGCATCTTTCAAATCTTTGTCTTTTACTTCAAGATTGGAATCTTTTAATATTTCGATTATTTTTTTCTCCAGCAAGACTTGTCTGATTTGATTTTCCTTATCTTCCAATGATCCGAAATCTTTAATTTCCCGTTTGCCTGTTACTTGTATAATGTGATAGCCGAATTGGGTTTTGATCGGTTTGCTGATTTCGTTTGTATTTAACGAATAAGCCGCATCTGTGAATTCATCCACCATATCGCCGACCGTAAACCAGCCGAGTTCCCCACCGTTTTTGCTGGTACCAGGGTCTTTTGAATATTCTTTTGCCAATTTAGCAAAATCTTCGCCTTTTTGAAGCCGGTTGTATAGCTCGTTTGCCGATTTTTCATCATCCACTAAAATATGGCGTGCGTTCAATTCATATTTTGCCTTATTATAATATTCTTCAATTTCTTCTTTGGAAACCAAGTCTTTTGCGGCTTTTTCAAGCAATATTTGGTATTCGATATTGTCTTTGAATTGTTTCTCCGTCAGCCCTTGCATATCCAAATAGGATTGGTAGGAATCCCCAAGCTGTTTTTTTAATGCGTTAAAGCGTTTGTCGACTTCTTCTTTTTCTACATCATACTTGCTTTTCAGAATATCAGTGACAACAAGATTTACAATTGTAGATTTTCCGTATGCGGCTTTCAACTCATTATAAAACTCGTCTTTTGTCACTTCGCCATATTTTGTTGAAACAACCACATCATCTTTTGCTTTTTCCTCAGAAGAGGAGTCGGTGCAAGCGGATAATGCAAAAACGGATGTCGCTAATGCAATGGCAACAAATGCTTTTTTCATAATCTCACTTTCTCTCCCTGTATATAAATTCCAATTTTAACTATAACATAGACGGATCAAAAACGAAATGGTTCCACTAATTATATTTGCCTATGCACCTCATCAGGTCATGCATAGTATAGGCAGTAGAAACGAAAGGAGGTGCCGTTATGGGTCAAAGCTATGGTGGCGGATATGGAGGTAGCTCTTGGTTCGCGTTGTTGGTTGTGTTGTTCATTTTATTAATCATCGTTGGTGCAGCTTATTTACACTACTAATCCCCAAAAGATGAGCTAAAGGGAATCCTTTAGCTCTTTTTATTTATGTGAATTGGAATATTGAATCCATCTATATTAAAATTTGCTTGCCCAGTACACCTCAATATAAAAGCATATGAGCAGGATGGTAATTAAAATGTTGATGGTGCTGAAAATTTTGGTTTGTTTTTTTTCGGGAATTTCTTTTTGCATGCATAATGCGTAAGTCATTCGGTTGATTTGGAATAGGTATAGTACTGAAAATAACACTACCACTAATAGAAGCAAAATGGTTCCTCCCCTCTATCACTTCCCTTAAGAATATCAGAAAATGCCGTCATTCCACAAGAGAGTTCACGATTCTTTAGATTTTAATTGTTAGAAGTTTTTGAATTTCTCAGGAGGAATCAGAATTTCGTATCCCTTCGGCGTCTCCTCGATTACAGCATTTTTTGGCGCGTTCACCAAGTTTATAAAATATAATATGTCGACCAAACAAATGGAACAATGATATCCGAGCAGTATACACGCATAATGCGAGTATTGGGGGAGGAGAATCGCTGCGCTGAGCAATAAAATATTCAATACAATAAAAGGGGTTATAAGAATAAACATATACCTCTTTTTCGGAATCATTTTTTTGATCCGGATATGAACAATCGGAATAAATTTCAGCTCCAGCTTCCATTTCAGTTTTACTGATTTTCGATAGGAAAAGAGAGAATAGTAATGGATGATTTTATGCAAAGGGTAGATCAGCAAAAGAATCAATAGAAATAAGAGAAAGTTTCCTTCTTCATATTGTATCGGCCGGTTGATATTCACAAAAACAAATGAAAAAGAGAAGACAAGGACAAAAATAATCACCGAGTATAGGACAAGGCGGGTTATGCGATATTCACTTTTGATATTGAGCGTTTTCCAGCAATGCATAATGGCTACCTCTCCGTATAAATTCAAGAAAATTGTAAAACAAAAAAGCCGGTTGCGCTAATCATTTCCTCAAAAAAAAAGAGTGTACCAAATACACTCCCCTAAAAATCCCCAATTGCTATTTATTCATCAGTATCTCGTTTTTTATGACCACTTGATCTTTATCTTTTTCTTCGATGGATTCTTTAAAGTTTTTGAAGGAACGTTCAAAAATTTCGATAAAATCCTCTCCGTAAATATTTCGAATAATTGCCATTACATCTAAAAATTCTGGAAATCTTCCATACAATTCTTTTAATGCTAGCGAACCTTCCAAAATGGAATGTTCTGTATCCAGGTAGTGGTCATACATGCGGAGCACCAGCTCGGCTCCTTTTGGAGTCAGTTCAACGTACGTATTGCGCTTATCGTCATCGCGCTTCGAAAATTTAAGAAGCCCGCGTTCTTCCAATTTTTTTGAGAAGTTGAAGGCAGTTGATACGTGCATGACCCCGAATCTTGCCACATCGGAAATCGAAGCGCCTTGCAAATGATAAGCGATCCATAAAATATGGTGTTCGTTAATGTTTAAATTAAATGGTTTGATCCATTGCTGCCAATCTTTTTCGACTGCTTTCCATAACGCTTTTGAAAGTTGAGCGATTCGCTGGCTGTAAATCATGGCTTCTTTCAATGTATAAGATTCCACAGTCATTTCGATTCACCTTCTTTTTATAAGATTTGAAAATATTATAGCAATAAAAGAAAAAAGTTTAAAGTTAGAAAAATTAAATAAATGAAAAGTGATTAATAAATGTTATTTTTTAATAAAAAATAATAAAAAAATGAAACGAAAGACTGTGATTTTGGTTCTAAAGACCTACATTTTTTTAGAGTCGCCTTTTTTTAGTTGTGATAAATTATTCTCGATTTCGCTGATGCTTTTCTGTAACATTTCTATTTCTTCTTTTAATTTTTGGGAATCCGGTTTAATTTCTTCCTTGTATTTGGAGATGGAGGCTTTTAATTCCGATAATATTTTTGGAATAGTAATTTTTGCTTCGTTGGATAATATTATCGCGGAATTTTTTAAGTCATTGATCTGGGTTTTTAATTCCCCCATGGTAATTTTCAGATTATTTGCCGTGCTTTTTACATTTTTTCTCAATTGATTGCCGGTTTGCGGTGTGGTGAAAAGTGCTGCGGCAACGCCTGCGATCACTCCGGCAGACAGCCCGAGGAAAAATGGTTTCGCCCGCATGATCATCTCTCCTTTATTATGTACTTTATAGTATGTAAAAAAGTTGTTTAAATTATTATTAAATTCGGTACATATCCTTATTAAACCAGAATTGGGGGAAATAAAAAAGCTATCTAAGCAAAAACTTAGATAGCTTCTTTTTTTATTTTATAATGAATGTGTGACAGAAGTTTCAAATTTGGAACGTTTTAGCAAGTTTGTCAAAATTGGATAAATGATGCAGAATGCAACGATATTGGCAATGGTTGCAGGAATGACGCCAGTCGCGAACATGATGCCAAAGGCTGCCGGCATATCGCCTACAATGAGCAGCAGCATGGACAGGAAGACTGTTCCTGACAACAATGTTCCCAAGCCAATAAGGATGGCGTATACTGCAAAATTTTTTGCGAATTGGTTGATTAAATATACGACGGCCAAAAAGATAAAGCCTGTGACAAGTTTGTCGATGATGTTTGGAATGAGGGATCCCGGAATGCTTGAGAATAATCCGGAAAGAATTCCCGTTACAATTGTAAGTATAAATGTATCCCGGATTGTAGGGAACAGGATGATTCCGACGAACATCATCGTCAACATCATATCCGGTTTAATGCCACCGCCGATTGGGATAGGCGGCATCACAAAATACAATGCTGTTCCAATACCGACCAAAAGGGCCATTAGTACTAAATTTTTCGTTTTCATACTGATCTCTCCTCCGCTAAACTCTGCTCAACTTTCCTGACTCGCTGTATACCGTCTGTCAGTGAAATTTTAATAGTATGATAATTGTAATCTTAATAGAAATAATTTTCAAGGATTTTTAATAGAATATTAGAAAAAGACTGGCCCATTGTTACTATTTTGAGCCAGCCTTTCCACTTATTGATTTACTGATTCAAATTTTCCTTGATTTCTTCCGCAAGGGCTTTTAATTGCTCAGGAGTGAATTCATCTTTTTTCGCTTCCCAACGGACTTTATAGCCATCGTCTTCCCCGTAGCGCGGAATGAAGTGCAAATGGTAATGGAATACGGTTTGTCCTGCCAATGCCCCGTTGTTATTGAGGGTATTCATTCCTTGCGGATTAAATGCTTTCTTGATGGCGTTTGCAATTTTTGGCGCGGCCGCATATAAATTTCTTGCCACGTCTTCAGGCATTTCAAAGATATCTTTTACATGCTGTTTTGGAATCAATAAAGTATGGCCTTTGGATAGCGGAGCAATGTCCATAAAAGCTAATACATGTTCATCTTCATATACTTTCGTGCAAGGAATGGAACCTTCGATAATCTTGCAGAAAATGCAGTCGCTCATTTCATCCAATCCTTTCTTACAAAATTTATCTACATTTTAACATATTTCATATGATGAAGACATTTTCTAATTTTGATACACTGTAGAAAGAATAGGAGTGTTGGCTATGTTGGAACTAAAGGATGTAACTGGAGGATATACAAGAAAACCGGTCATAAAAGATTTGAACTTTTCCATCGGACAAGGAGAATTGGTCGGGCTGATCGGGCTGAATGGGGCAGGAAAAAGCACAACCATTAAACATATAATTGGTACGCTTATACCGCAAAAAGGGGAAATCCGGTTAAATGGCGTAACCTTGCAGGAAGATATTGAAAGATATCGGTCATCCTTTTCCTACATCCCGGAAACGCCTGTATTATATGAAGAATTGACGTTGAAAGAGCACCTGGAATTAACGGCGATGGCATATGGCATTGACGAAAAAACGCTAAAGGAACGGGCGGGAACATTATTGGAAGAATTCCGGATGGAGAAGCGCCTCAATTGGTTTCCATCCCATTTTTCCAAGGGGATGAAGCAAAAAGTCATGATCATGTGCGCCTTTTTGGCAAATCCTCCATTATATATTATCGATGAACCGTTTGTGGGGCTTGACCCGTTGGCCATTCAATCATTGCTAGGCCAGATGTCGGAAAGAAAAAAGCAAGGGGCTTCCATTTTAATGTCCACCCACGTTTTGTCAACGGCTGAAAAACATTGCGACCGGATCATTTTTCTCCATGAGGGACGGGTCCGCGCACAGGGGACGATGGACGATTTGCGGAAAGCGTTCGGCATGCCAAATGCCACATTGGATGATTTGTATATTGCCATGACGAAGGAGCAGCAACATGAATAATATGGCGGATGTTTGGTCAAAGCGGTTTGAACATTATCTTTTGGAAGTTCAAAAATATATGCGTTATGTCTTTACCGGGCATTTGGCGATTGTATTGGTGTTTGCGATCGGGGCGCTTGCATATCAATACAGCGAATGGCTGCAAGTGGTGCACAAGGATTTTCCGGCAGAATGGCTCGTCGGGCTAGTGGCGGGCATCGTTGCCGCTTTTTCCCGTCCGGTGACATTGCTCAGAGAGCCGGATCAGGTGTATTTATTGCCTTTGGAAAAGAAAATGCACATTTATTTTAAAAAGGCGCTGAATTGGACGTTTTGGTCCCAATTGTTTCTGCCCGCGATCCTTTACATTGTTGCGATTCCTTTATTAAACGCGGTCACTGATTTATCAACCCTCAGAATTTGGCTGGGGCTGTTATTTATTGTCGTTTTAAAATATATTCATGTCCAGGCGGAATTCCATTACCGCTTTGCCAATCGCGGGAATTATGTGGTGTACGACCGCATTGCGCGGATGGCGGTATCCATACTGGCGGTCCAGTCCATATTATCCGACCAATTTTGGTGGGCTTTCATCTTTTTATTACTTCTGATGGTGTATGACCAATCGTTGAGCAAGCGGGCAAAAGCCCAGCCGATTCCTTACGAGCATTTGGTCAAGCTGGAACAAAACCGCATGATGGCGTTTTATCGGTTCGCCAACTACTTTACCGATGTGCCCCACATCCGGGGGGCGATCAAGCGGAGAGCCTGGCTGGACGGCATTTATAAATTGGTTCCTAATAAAAAGGAAAATACGCAAAGTTATTTGGTGTTCAGAACTTTTGCGAGAACCAATGACCATTTTTATTTGTGGGTGCGCCTGACATTGATTTCAGCGATTATTGCGCTGACGATTGATATTCCGGTTGTTCTGTGGATTGTGGCGGGAGCGTTGAGCTTTGCGACGACAATCCAGTTGAAATACGCTTTATTATCCTCATCGGATTTTCGGATGGACATGCTATTTCCGATAAAAGAAAATCAACGCAAACAGGCGGTTCAGAAGCTGCTGCGCATCTTTATGGCGATTCAAGCAATCATTGTGGCGCTTTGCGCCATTGGACAACCGCTGTTCTTCGTTCCGGCCGTCATCGTGGCCGGGGTAAGCGAATTGACATTCCGTTTGTCGAAGGATCCGGTTGTTCATTTATAATTTGAACAAGCTTTTTTGAATATAAGCGGCTTGCGCTCTCTTGAATTGAGAGCCCAAGCCGCTTTTGATGTCATTAGAAAAGAAAATCTGTTCGGAAATGCTATGTTTTTTTTTATTAACCGATAGCAAAAAAATTATTATTCTCCTTAATGCCGCTTTGTTTCCCTCTTTGCAAATCCATCATTTGATTAGAATGATCCCGGTAAATATTAAGGAAATGATGAGATGGCAAATCCTTTGAACCTGCCGAATATATCCGTTTTTTCAGCATAAGTATTATTAATACTTTTGCTTATGGAGGGTTCCAAATGAATGACAAAAATGTCATGAGGAAAGTTTGGATCGCCAGTTTGGTAGGCAGTTCGATTGAATGGTTCGATTACTTCCTGTACGGCACGGTGGCAGGGCTTGTATTTTATAAGGTATTCTTCGTAGCGGATGATCCGACGGTCGGATTATTGCTGTCATACGCTTCCCTTGCGCTTGCATTTATCATTCGGCCATTTGGAGGCATCATTTTTGGATATATAGGCGATAAAATCGGGAGAAAACGGACGCTTGTCTTAACATTGTCCATCATGGGAATTGCAACGGTATTGATGGGGCTTTTGCCTACATATCAAGCCATTGGGGTGGCGGCACCGATTATTTTAATTATTTTGCGATTGGTGCAAGGGCTTGGAATCGGAGGCGAGTGGGGAGGGGCTGTCCTGCTTGCCGTAGAATATGCTCCAAAAGAAAAAAGGGGATTTTATGGGGCTTTTCCGCAAATGGGTGTCACAATCGGACTGTTTTTGGGGTCAGGTGCGTTGTCTTTCATCACAGCCGTTGTGTCTCCTGAAAGTTTTATCGCTTGGGGATGGCGCATACCTTTTATTTTAAGTGTGTTGTTGGTCATTTTTGGACTTTGGATCCGCAAAGGATTGGATGAGACCCCGTCTTTTATAAAAATGCGGGAAGCCGGGGAAATTTCCAAACTGCCTTTTGTGGAAATCTTTAGAAATCAATGGAAGGAAGTCATCATTGCGGTTGGAGGAAAAGTTGTCGAAACGGCGCCGTTTTATATTTTTTCCACTTTTATTGTTTCCTATGGGACGAATCATTTAGGCTTCACAAGTTCGCAAGTGCTGATTTCCATAATGATTGCCACCATCGTAACAACCCTATTGATGCCGATTATGGGCAGATTATCCGATAAAATCGGCAGAAAGAATGTTTATATTTCCGGAGTAAACGGGATTATATTATTTGCCTTTCCGTATTTTTGGCTGCTGGAGCAAAGAACGTTCATAACACTTCTCATTGCTACAGTATTGGGATTAGGGGTTATCTGGTCTCCGATTACGGCAGTGCTGGGGACGATGTTTTCCGAAATTTTCGATGCAAGGGTCCGATATACAGGAGTTTCGTTGGGATATCAAATCGGCGCGGCTGTTGCGGGAGGAACGGCTCCATTGATCGCAACATGGTTATTGGTTCAGTTTAATAACTCTTATGTTCCCGTTGCATTATATATCATTTTGACGGCAATCATTTCTTTAATTGCTGTAATCACTGTGAGAGATAAAAGCAACCAGGAGCTGGGGGAGTTTAACAAGCCGAATAATGAGGTTGAAAAGGAATTGAAAAACATTCTTAATAGATGGAGAAAGTTAATCTCAAATTCTCCAAAGAAAAAATCGCCGCAGATGAGAGCAGCGAATGATGATGGTACGTCCAAAAAAAGTATAAGGGGAATGTGAATCAGAAACCGGCGGAAAAACCGCTTTTGGGGGAAGATGAAGAAGCAAAAACTGTTTCAAGTCCGTTTTGCTTCTTTTGTGACTGGAAGTTGCAAAGGCTTCCATAAAAAAGCTTTGGAACATTATATATAATAGGAAAAGATTAATTTTTGCGAAAAGCTGACTCGGAGATTGGGTCAGCTTTGATTGTGTTTCGGTCAGAAACCGACTAAAAATTGCTGGGGATGCTTTCAAATCGATCATAACTGTCAAGCCATTTTATCGTAAGCAAACTTGGCAATTTAGTCGTTTCATAATGGATTTGTATATATTTTTTGCATTTTACGGTCGCCAAACATTCAATGCGGTCTTCGATCAATACTTTGTAAGTGCCGACATCCGGCAAAGTATAATAGGGAAGTACGCCGTCTTTTTGGCAATACTTGATTTTATAAAAATCTCCGAGCAAGTATTGAATCTCCCTTATTTTTCGTTCTTTGAGATGTTGCCGTATCAAAGTGGAACTGATTTTCTCGTTTTTCCATTTCAGCTCATTGACCACTGTCAATCCGATATTTTTCTTTGCCGTAAAATCCTCCAATGTTTTCACATTGCCCATCGCTTTTGCCCCATAGGTATAATCGAAGCCGCACACGATTTCCTTTGCATTCAATGCGACAATATATTTCTCCAAGAATTCATCGGGCATCAATCTTGCCAACTCTTTTGTAAAATCTGCCAGGTAAAAAATATCCACACCAAGCCTTTTTAATTTCTCAATTTTTTGCTCAACCGGCTCCAGATACATGACATCTTCCGAAAAGAGCACGCTTTTCGGGTGCTGCGAAAAAGAAAGGACAGCCGTCAATAATCCTTTTTCGTCCGCCTTCTTTTTGGCGCATTGTATCACCTTTTGGTGCCCTAAATGGATGCCGTCAAAATAACCGAGGGCCATGGCCGCCTTTGGGGCGGTCTCCGCAATTTCCTGCAAATTGCCGTGATGGATATGGACTACTTTCATGGCACCACCTCTCTTTTAGATGCCAAATTTTGAGCCACTTCATAGATTAAATCTTCTTGTCCGCCGACAGCTTTCATTTCCCCGACTTTCATTAAAATGTCCCGCTCATCGATGCCGAATTGTTCCGCGGCATTTTGGGCGTGCAATAAAAAGCTTGAGTATACCCCCGCATAACCGAGGATTAAGCTGCTTCCTGTAATTTCCTGCGGCTGTTGCATGAGCGGGGCGATTACGTCATTTGCCGTATCGATCAAATTATACAAGTCGATTCCTGTTTCGTAACCGAGGCGTTCCAACACAGCCGCCATGACTTCCGTTTGCGTGTTGCCTGCCCCTGCTCCCAAGGCCCGCATGCTTCCATCCACGTAAGTGGCGCCGGCTTTAATCGCCGCAATGGTGTTGGCCAATGCCATTGACAGGTTGTTATGCGCATGGAAGCCGATTTCGCATTGCAAGGCCTGCCTCAGGGCGGAGATTCTTTCCGTGACATCTTTTGGCAACATGGCTCCTGCGGAATCCGTGACATAAACGATTTCTGCGCCGTAGCTTTCAAACAGCTTGGCCTGCTCCACTATTTTTTCGACGGGCGCCATATGGCTCATCATTAAAAACCCGACCGTTTTCAGGCCCAAGGAACGGGCCAATTCGATATGTTGCGCCCCGATGTCCGCTTCCGTTACATGGGTCGCAATACGGGCCATTTTCACCCCCAAGCTGGCCGCGCTTTGCAAATCTTCTTTCGTTCCGATTCCCGGCAAGAGCAGGACCGAAACCTGGGAAGTAGTACATTCGGATACGGCCGCTTCAATGAGTTTCAGTTCATCCGTCTTGGAAAGTCCGTATTGCAGGGAAGAGCCACCCAAACCGTCTCCGTGGGACACCTCAAAATAAGGGACTCCCGAAGCGTTCAGGCCTTTAGCGGCAGCACGGACTTGTTCGACCGTAAATGAGTGGCGGACTGAATGGCTGCCATCCCGCAAAGTTACATCGAGAACATTCAATTTCATAGGACGCCCTCCTTTTGCTGCAAATGAAGAGCCATTTCATTGCCCACTTGCACCGCCGCCGCCGTCATGATGTCCAAGTTTCCGGCATAAGCGGGCAAATAGTCTGCAGCGCCGTTTACTTCAATGAAGACCGATACTTTGTTGCCGTCAAAAATCGGTTCGGATTTTAATTGGTAGCCCGGCACGTATTTTTGGACGGTTGTCACCATTTCATGAATGGATTTCGAAATCGCTTCTTCATGTCCCTGTTCTTCCACCAGAACATGGATTGCATCCCGCATGATGATCGGCGGTTCTGCAGGATTTAAAATAATAATGGCTTTTCCTTTTTTTGCCCCACCGACCATTTCGATCGCTTTTGCAGTCGTTCTGGTAAATTCATCGATGTTTGCCCGCGTGCCGGGTCCCGCGCTTTTGCTGGCGATGGTGGCCACAATTTCGGCATAGTCTACCGGGACAACCCGATGAATGGCATGAATGATCGGAATGGTTGCCTGGCCGCCGCATGTCACCATATTGACATTGGGCTGATCGATATGTTCCCTTAAATTGACGGGCGGCACAGTAAAAGGGCCGATTGCCGCCGGTGTCAGATCGATCACTTTCTTATTTGCGGCAGTGAGCAGTTCGCTATGGCGTTTATGGGCGTAAGCGCTCGTCGCATCATAGACGATATCCACCAGATCCAATTGATCCATCAACCCGTCAATTCCGTTAGAAATGGTTTTATACCCGCGTTTTGCAGCGCGCTTTAACCCGTCGGAGTCTGGGTCGATTCCGATCATGACGCTCATTTCCAAATAGGGGCTGCGTTCGATTTTATACATCAAGTCTGTTCCGATATTTCCGGATCCAATGATTCCAACTTTACATTTTTTCATCGATTCACCACTTTCTGCATGATGTTGACCTTTACGTCTCCAAGGGGGCCGAAATCCGCGACAAATTCATCGCCCTGTTCAAACGTCACCGCTTTCGACAATGAACCGGATAAGACAAACATTCCAGGTTCGATGGAAATTCCGTACCTCCCGACTTCGTTTGCAAGCCAGACAACAGCATTCAATGGATTTCCCAAAACGGCAGAGCTTGAAGCCTGATCAAGGATTTCGCCGTTTTTCCAAACGGTCATTTCGATATTCGAAATATCTTCAATGTCTTCAAGAGAGGTACGTTTTTTTCCGAGAATGGCGCCGGCAGATGAGCCGTTATCCGCGACTGTATCCTCGAATCTTATTTCCCAATTGGCGATGCGGCTGTCGATAATTTCTGCCGACGGAACGACATAATCCGTCGCATCGATGACATCCTGGACAGTCACATCCGGCCCCTGCAATTTTTTCTTAAAAACAAAGGCAATCTCAAATTCGATTTTTGGTTGGATGAAAGGGTGCGCAGGCAAAGGCTGATTTTCATCGTAAATCATGGTATCCAATATAAACCCGTAGTCGGGTGTATAGACATTCAGCATTTCCTGTATCGCTTTGCTTGTTAGGCCGATTTTCAGCCCTTTGATGCGGGCCCCCTCCCGGACTTTCTTTTGAATGAGCGCCAATTGGATGGCGTAAGCGTCTTGTCCGTTCAACTCCTTGTAGGCGCCGGTCAACGGAGGGATCGGCTGTTTTGTCCGTTCCGCCTTGAGCAGCTGTTCCGCAATCAATTGAATATCCATGGGCGACTCTCCTTCTTAAGCTTCCACTGATTTTAATTCCGCCAATTGGCGATACTTTCCGCCAAAGAATAAAAGCGGATCTTTATCTTCAAATCGCAAATCCACAACTTTTCCGACAAACAGTGTGTGGTCGCCTTCAATATGCTCGGACACCACTTCGCATGCGATTTGCGCAATGGCGCCTTTTAATACCGGCTGTTCAGCCAACGCTTCGAATTCCACAACCGCATTCGGCTGTCCGGCAAAGTGGCGGGAATAATGTTCCTGGTCTTCCGCCAAAATGTTGACCGTGTATTTTTTTGATTGTGAGACTTTATTGATGAACTTTGTATTGTGGCCAACCGAGATTAAGACAAGCTTGGGATTTAAAGAAACGGACATAAAGCCGTTTGCCGTCATTCCATGTGTTTCGCCTTCATGATGCGTTAAAAGGACTGTGACGCCTGTGGCGAATTTTCCCATTGCGTTTCTGAATAAACGATCGTCCATTGCAATCCCTCCATTTGTCAATTTTTAATAAATATTAATTTAAGTCCGGAAGAAAAAGCATTATATTTTTTTATTAAAAATTCAGAAAAAATCCATAAAAAAAACCATAAAAAAAAATCGGCGGTTTTCGAGATTTCTATTTTTAAAAAATTCAGATTTATCAAAGGTTTTTTGAATATTGACCGAATTTTTTGTGACGAAATTGTGAATGTTCGATGTCCGTGAGTGAGGTACGGTTGAAAAATATTGGTTCTTGTAAAATTTTTTTTTTTTGCATAGAATTCTTTCCAAAGGATTCACGATATTTCAAAAAATTCCCATTTTATTGGAGTTTTGCAGGTTTAAATGGGACTTTTGTTGGGGGTGATGCAAAAACAAAAACTATTAAAACAATAATATTTTTGAAAGCGTTTTAAATTTGGGATGGGGGAAAATCAAAAAAGCAAAGGGGGACCTTCTATCATGCGTTGGATTATTTTAGGTTTTCTATTTCTGATTTCAGTATTGAATTATACTGATAAATCTGTATTGGGACTCGCTGCAGATCCCATCATGAAACAACTTGATCTTTCCTATGACCAGTTTGGTTTTGTGGGAAGTGTTTTCTTTTTTGCATATGCGTTTGGAAGCATTATTATTGGCAGTTTAACTTACCGTTTTCACTCAAAATATCTATTAATTTTTATAGCTATCGGCTGGACTTTATCGATGATACCTGCCTACTTTGTAGAATCGTTGGCCCAATTGGCGATTTTGCGCGCTGTTTTAGGTTTCTTCGAAGGAGGGACCTACGGGGTATGTATCATGCACCTTGCTCGCTGGTTTGCCAGCTTGCAGCGCGGGGCCGCAACTGCGATTATGACATCCGGCACGACGGTTGGCACGTATGTTGCCGCTCCATTAATCGTCTTGGCCATTACCGGTCTAGGATGGCAGCATACTTTTGCTCTTTTAGGTTTGGCGAGTTTGATTTGGGCAACAGCCTTCTTCTTTATCAGAAAAGAACCGAAGGAGCCGATTGTCGAAGAAGTGAAATCCCTGGCTTCCAATCAGGAAGTTCCATTCAGCAAAGTTCTCAAAGTTTTCTTCAATCCATATGTATTGTCAATCCTTTGCGTAGGATTTGTTTCAATGTGGATTACCACTTGGGTGCTTACATGGGCGCCGACATATTTGACAAAAATTGTCGGACTTGAACCATCCACGATGAGTGTCGTGTATGCCGGAATGGGGATTACGGGAGCGTGTTTCGCAATACTTCTTGGAAGATTTACCGATATATTATTTAAAAAGAATAAAAGCCTGATCAAGTCCTATGATCGCGTATTAGTAACGGTATTGATTGTCGGCGCGATTGCCTACGCCGCCACAACATTCGTTACATCGCCGGTTTTGGCCTGCGTTTTCCTTGGAATTGGACTAGTCATGAATACTACTTTGCTGCCGCTCAATACGGCCATTAAGTCCATGATTATTCCGAAAAACCTGGTCGGAACCGTTTCGGGCTTGTCCTTATCCATTTCAAGTATGGCAGGCGTCATTGGGCCATGGGTGACCGGCGCGCTGGTAACACTTGCGGGAGAAAATATCCGTTCAGGGTTTAATACAGGGGTGCTCGTGATTGTAACGCTTTATGTATTTACCGCTGTGGTCTTATTGGCTACTAGAAAGATGAAAATTACGGCAGATGCGAAAGAAAAGGAAAGAGCACTGCAAGTCGCCAACCAGGAGTTGGAAGTAGTACCGGAACAATAAAAATGGGGATATGGGACAAAAAAAAACGGACTATAAACACTATTCGAACGGTGTTTATAGTCTTTTTTGACGTTTTTTGTCCGGCAAACCGGTTTAAACGGAGACTTTGTCGAAATGGAGTGTTCCAGATAGGATTAATGCCTGTATGATCAATAAAATATGCGCGGCCGTCGAAGCGTTTTTAAGAGAAATTTGCAGTTTATCCTCAATCTGTTTGATGCGATATTGGATGCCTCCGATCGATAATGCCAGTTCATCCATTGTTTCTTTCAGGCGCTGGTTGTTCAGTAGAAAAACATACAATGTATATAACAATTCCTTTTTGCGGGGATCGTCAAAGTTGTATAAATCTTTCAGCGTTTTTTTCGCCATTTCCTGGATCTGTTCGATGCTCAAGTTATTGACTATATCCCCGAGAATCCCCAAATCATCGTAGTATGTGATCAGTTTCTTGTTTGGGAACCGCTGCGCGATTCTGGCCTCTTTCAGCGACCGTTCAAATTCTTTAAAATTGTTGAATGTGCTGCTGAGTCCGGTTGTATAAATATAATTTTCATTCTGCCTTCCCAAATTTTCCATCAGCAATTCGATTTTCTTTTTCCATCTTTTTTTCTTGTCGTTGTTTTGCGAGATTAAGAGCGCAATTTCTTCGCCGACAATGGAGAAAATGCATGGCAAATCCCATACTTTTGCCAGTTTGGACAGTTGAGTAATCTGATCATGCAAATCGATGATTTCGTTTTGATGTTTCTTCTGCTGGATCTGGATGATCCCTGTTGCATATGGGGGCTGGAATTTGAAAGGCAAAAATTTGTAATATGATTCAATATCCTTGATATTCTGGTGGTGAATCAGACGTTCCAGCAAAGAACTGCGCATCCGCTGCTGCTCTTCGAATTGGGCTTCTTCATACAAAATGCATAATGCCACGACTGTTGAAATGCGGTCCAAAAATAAATAATCGATTTCTTCCACTTCTCTTTGGTCGAAATAGCAGAAAGAACAAGTGGCATAATGTTTTTTCTTAATAAAAACCGGTGTTGTCAATTTCCTGTAATGTTTGCTTTTGTAGTGGCACGCATTATGTTTATTGTCGATTTGCGAAAGTTCGGCTTTTTCGGTTTGGATCAGTTGCTGCTGGCTTTCTGTAAGCCCGATCTGGCTTAGCCGGTTTCCGTGCACATCTTCGATCAAAATAGGGATGTTTAACAATTCGTATGCGGTTTCAATAATTTCGTCCAAAGAATATTTTTCAGTCACCTTTTTTGTAAGCTGGCTTTGGAAGGTTGATATTTTTTCCAACATTTGCTTGTGGTGGAGCAAAGCATCATAAGTCATCTCAAGCTCGGTCAAAATATTGTCGTTCAGGTATAAATCAATTAATTCTTCTTTCTCCTCCAGCCAATCTTTTTCCAGCCGCACCTTAAATTCGCAAACGGGGTCGCCCTTCGCGACGCATTTGTATTCAATGGCAATGATTGATTCGCCAAATTCATATGACAAAGCTCCGCTTGCAAATCCGCAAAGCATATGGCACACGCATTCGTCCGACAATCCATAATTTTTCAGATGTATTTCCGCTTCGATGGATTCCACCCATTGCCCCCACGTATTGATGCATTCCACCTTCCCGTCCGGATGACGCACGATTTCCCCGTGAAAAATAACATCTTTTACGTGGCCCAGCCGGGAGTGTCTTTTGCCTACCTGGCTGTTTGCGTGATTGCTAGCCAAGTATTTTTTTGCCGCTTCCATCCCAAATTCTTTTCCAAATCTGAATAAGAACCCCTTTGTTTTATTGGAACCGATATTATTAATTAAGTTGTTCTTTAGAGTGTAAAACGCCTTGGCCGACATCAATATATTCTTCGTTTCGTCAGTGACAAATGAAACTCCGCTCATAACGTGAACCTCCCCCCAAAGATATAAATTCTCTTTATCTATAGGATACCCTTCATTTTTCAATAAATTTTAAAGATTCTCGCCGCGTTTTCAATAAAAATTAATATATTAATTGAAGTTCACAAAATATATACTCTTCATCAAACGAAAAACTGCAACAGAAACAGGAGGGGTTAAGGTGTCGATTTTTGAGGGGTTTCACAGCAGCTACGTATTAGCAAACGGGGTAAAAACGCATTATTCTTGGGCTGGAACGGAAGGACCGGCAGTCATTTTGCTCCACGGTGCGGGACCCGGGGCATGCGGGGCGGCAGGATGGCGTTTTATGCTGCCGGCTTTGGCGAAAGCCGGTTTTCGTGCATATGCCGTTGACCAATTGTCAATGGGGTTCACGGATACAAGACCCCATGCATGGCCGGTGAATGGACATCAGAGCTTGGTCGATCATGTGCATGATTTCATAGAAGCTTTATGCCTCGACGAAGTTTCCCTTGTAGGAAATTCGCAAGGCGCTTATGTGGCGGCAAAATATGCAATCGACCATCCTGAAAAAGTGAACAAAGTCGTGCTCATTGGAAGCAATACCATCTACCAGGCAATGCAGGAAGTTCCCGAAAGAAAATTGCGGTCTTTCTTTGAAGTCATAGGCTATGACTATACGGAAGAATCTTTGAGAAAGTTTTTGTACCGCAACTCTTCCCCGGACACTCCAATACCCGAAGAGCTGATCCAATTGCGGCATAAAGCTGCAACTCGTCCCGGGGTGAAAGAAGCCAATGATGCTTTTGATGCTTATATAAAGAGAATGAATGAAGAACCAAAGCTTTGGGATCGGTTCTGCATCAAAGATTCGCTGCCAAAGCTCAAAATTCCGGGGCTGTTCATTTGGGGCAAGCAGGACAACATAGCGCCGGTAGAGACGGCTTATAAATTGGAGAAGCTGCTGCCGAATTTCAGATTCGAATATATAGAGAATTGTGGCCATCAAGCCCAAACAGACCAGCCGGAAGTCGTGAACAGGCTTGTGATTGATTTTTTGACGGCGGATAAAAGCCAAGGGGTCACAATTGAATAAATTTGGATTGAAAGGAATGATCAAATGGTAACAGTGGTAGAAAAGAAAGCGCTTTATGACAGCATGATGCAAAAGGCGAAGCGAATCGGCGAAGCTGCCGAGCAGGAAGCGATGGAAGCGGAGCAAAACAGGACAATCTCTCAGCGGGTTGCGGATATTATCCGCGAAGAGAAAATCCACCGCCTGATTTTGCCGAAAGAATTCGGTTATCCGCAACTTGACTGGCGCACCTATGTGGACATGATCAGCACCGTCGGATACTATAATTTATCCGCTGCATGGCTGACGTATTTCTTCTGTCTGCATAATGCCTGGGTTTGTTACTATCCGAAACATATCCGGGATGAAGTGATCAATCAGGGGGGCTTTGTAGCGGACGTTTTTGCTCCGGTCGGAAAAGTGGAACCGGTCGAAGGCGGCTACCTCATTTCCGGAAAATATCATTTTGTAAGCGGCATCAACTATTGTGACTGGGTCGGCGTCGGGGCGATGATGAAATTTGACGACAATGATAAACCTGAACGCGTCGGAATTTTATTGAAAGTGAAAGATTTGAAGATTGTCAAGGATTGGGATTCCCTTGGCCTCAGAGGTACAGGGAGCAATACCATTATTGTCGATAAAGTATTCGTGGAGCCTGACAAAATTTTGCGCTTCAGCAAAATTATCGAGAAAAGCCAGCCACCTTACGATGATTTCGATGAAGATTATCTGTACTTTAACACACCGTTCTATCCGGGATTTTATGTGGGGTTTGCGGCGATGGCCCTCGGCGGAGCACAAAGGGTTCTCGATGAATTTAAAAAGCATACGGTGGGACGCGTACGGTTTTCGGGAGTGAAGGAAAAAGAGTCCCCAACAAGCCAGCGGGTGCTCTCGGAGTTGACGCTTGAATATATTTCCGCCAAATGCTTGATGGAAGAATATATCAAAATGATGGAAGCCGATAAGGGCGGGCCTTATGAAGGAGCCAAGTACAAAGCGATTCGTGCGAAAATCATTGATAAATGTGTCAATATCGGCACGAAGGCGTTGTTGACCCTGGGCGCCCATGCGGTGGTGAAAGGCCATCCGGTTGAATTGTTCACTCGTGATTTAATGACGAT
The DNA here is from genome assembly GCF_038593155.1 of Ureibacillus sp. FSL K6-8385. Classification (GTDB taxonomy): domain Bacteria; phylum Bacillota; class Bacilli; order Bacillales_A; family Planococcaceae; genus Ureibacillus; species Ureibacillus terrenus. The sequence goes on along the minus strand of NZ_CP151968.1, from coordinate 2,045,591 downwards.
CGGAACACACATTACATCTTTATATGAAGATGGAATTATCGGCTACGGAAGACATCTCTTCGGAATAGAAACAAATATTCAAGGTTAATAGTATTTTAAAACACTATTAATATATTGGTAAACATACAAAAAGTAATAATGGGGTGGGAGAAAATGGAGAAATTTGTTGTTTTACCTGAAATTGCAAAATTGGGACATGTTGCTTTAGTATCCGAGAATCTTGAAAAATCCCTATGGTTCTTCCGGGATGTACTGGGACTGGAAGAAACGGAAGAAGTAGATGGTGTCCACTACTTGCGCGCATGGGGGGATTTTGAACACCATACATTGTCCGTCAGAGCCGGCGAAACATCCTATATTGACCATATTGGATGGAGAACAAAAAGGCGTGAGGATGTAGCGACATTTGCCAAAATATTGGAAGATGCAGGAACTGAAGTCCGCTGGATTAAAGCGGGGGAAGAAAGGGGCCAGGGAGAAGCGATCCGTTTTGAATTGCCAAGCGGACACCGGTTTGAACTCTATTATGATATGGAGAAAACACCGGCAGATCCGGAAAGAAAATCCGTTTTGAAAAACCAGACGTATAAGGCCTGGAGAAAAGGCGTATCTCCGCGCCGAATCGACCATATCAATCTCCAAACATCCGTCAATAACCTTGAAGTCGTGAATTTCTTGAGAGAGAAATTGGGATTCAAATTGCGTGAATATTTCGTCAATAAAAACGATGAACAAGTCGCAAGCTGGCTATCGGTGACCCCATTGGTTCATGATGTGGCCATCATGACGACAGACCGTTCGAAAAAACCGAATGAAATGCATCATTTGGCATATTGGTTGGACAACGCGCAAGACTTGCTTCGCGCGGCAGATATTTTAAACGAGGCGGAAATCGAATTTGTGGGCCCCGGCAAACACGGCATTTCCCAAGCGATGTACGTTTATGTAAAAGATCCGGGAAGCGGCTTGAGAATTGAAATTTTCACGAATGGCTATTTGATCTTCGAACCGGATTGGGAGCCGATCAAATGGACTTATGAAGAATACTTGAAATACGGTTCGACTTATTGGGGAGACCGCCGCCGGGATGATGTGGACCGTGAAGCGCAAATTCGAGAATTGATTCAATCAAGATAATGAAAAAAGGCACCAGTATTCATTCTTTGAATACTGGTGTTTCTTGCTAATATCAGATGTTAGTGGGTGATAATATTGATGGCGATGATAAAAGTATTGATGCTATCCATTATTGGCGGCTACATTTTCAGCAAGTTGCACATCCCGATTCCATGGATGCTGGGCCCTATTGTTGTTCTCATCATCACCCAGTTTATCCATAAAGGCGAGTTGAAGTGGCCAAGACAATTGGGCGACTTGGGTGTCGTCATCGTCGGAACGGGCATTGGTCTGCGCTTCAACATTCATTTGTTTGAAAGCGCGGGTTTCATTTTATTATATATGTTTTTATTGAATGTCATTTTGATAGGCGGTGCGGTTGGAATTGCGTATTTGATCAGCAGATTCAGCAAAATGCCGTTAAGGGCCTCCGTGTTGGGAGCCATTCCGGGAGGGCTGAGCCAGACGGTCCTTTTTGCCGAAAGGGAAAACATAGGGGAAGTTGGTTCGATTTTTTATTTTCAGGTTATCCGATTATTGCTGGTGGTCATGATCGTGCCCTTCATCGTGGCCGGCCAGGCGGCTGGTCAGACAGGGGATGCAAAGTTTTCGGTAAGCCTTGTTTTCATAATTGCCATGACATGGGCATTTTCCGTTTTCATGGACCGCATTCATTTTCCAGTAGCCCAATTTATTGCTCCCATTATATTATTAATTGCGCTGCAGCTCGCTACCCCTTTGACAATGCCGCAAATCCCGGGCCTGGTGATGGTCATCGCGCAGCTGTTCATCGGCGCCCAAATCGGTTTAAAGCTGACCCCGGAGAAGGTTCAATTGCCTGTCCGAGTTTTGATAGGCGGCGTGATGAGCGCATTGGCTTTAATCGCTTTGACCTTGGGTTCAAGTTTTATCATGTCGTTTTTAATGGACACCAAGTTTACAACCAGTTTTTTAAGCACAGCTCCGGGCGGAATCGATCAAATGGTTTTATTGGCTGACGCAGTGAATGCGGATATATCGATTGTTTCGTTATTCCAAACCTCCAGGCTGCTCTTCATTTTTATTATCGTCATGCCATTGTTGAAAGCAATTTTCCGTTGGAGAGAGAAAAAAGAGAGAATCTATGAACAGAAAACCAATGTGGAGAAAGTGAATGTATAAGATAAAACGATTTGAAAATAAGGGGAAAAAGCAAAGGTTGATATTCCAAGAAAAATTGGGATTATGCAATGACGGAAAATTTTGAATGGGGAACCAAACAGATGGAAGATGGCGTTTATAAAAAAGCTTTGGAACATAAATGAATGAAATGAAAAAAGCTGATCCGATCCGCGGGTCAGCTTTTATTCATTGTTTTCATGATCCTTCTTTTTCGGCTTCGTGCCGGTATAAGCCGCCATGTATGTTTTGGCGTTGAAAATATTGTCTTTTTTGACACCAAGAGAGAAGTTTTCGAGTTCTTCGGCAAACGGGTTATACTTTTTCCAAATTTCGAAAGAATGTTTATCAAACCATTGCAACAGAATGATATAAGTTTCCGATTTTTTTGGGCGGAGCAGCCGGTATGCCATTAATCCCGACTGATCTTTCAATCTTTTCAACCGTTCTGTCATATTTTTTTCAAAGACCGGCCTGCCCTCGTCGGAAACCGGAATATGGTAGAAAGTGAAGAAACCGGATTGTTCCAGATTATGAAACCCGTCCACCACCTCATATTTCTGTGGTGTTTGGAAAACGGTTTTCTTTTCGGTTTCATGAAGCAAAAGCGTTTCGTTTGCCCCATAAAGAATATACATCGGTTCTTTCTCATATTTCTGGTGCAGTTTTTCCATGAATTGAGGGGTTCCGGCAGTTATATAGAAGTTCATTATTCTTCCTCCTTCGCTTGAAAAGAATCCGGCTTTGCCCTTATGCCTTAATTTTGTCATAAACGGAAAAGAAAGATTGGCTGCTAAAAGGACAATTTTATGACATTTAGCAGAGAAAGCTATACAATTGAGAAGGAACAGTATATGTTGAAAGGGATCAATGATTTAGTAGATTATTTCTTAAGTTATAGTTATTATAATGAATTGTAGCCATTTTTTTCGATGAAAATCTTGCAAAGTAATGAATTGAAATCGATTTCATTGCTCTTTTCGTCAAATGATTATTTTTTGAGGGGAAGGTAAATACAGATGAGGCAAATAAACGACACTCTAATCAGGGCAGCAAAAGGAGAAAGAACGGAATATACGCCTGTTTGGTATATGCGCCAGGCGGGACGTTCCCAGCCGGAGTACCGGAAATTGAAAGAGAAATACAGCTTGGAAGAAATCACGAAACAGCCGGAGCTTTGCGCATATGTGACAAGACTTCCGGTGGAACAATATAACGTCGATGCGGCGATCCTTTATAAAGATATTGTGACGCCTTTGCCTAGCATCGGAGTTGATGTGAAAATACAACAAAGCGTCGGGCCGGTAATATCCAATCCGATTCGAAGCGTGGAAGACGTGGAAAGATTGGGCGAATTTTATCCGAAAGAGCATACGCCATATGTGCTGGAAACGATCCGGATTTTGACGGAAGAACAATTGGATGTTCCATTAATCGGATTTACCGGGGCTCCTTTTACTTTGGCGAGTTACATGATTGAAGGCGGTCCATCCAAAAATTACAGCAAGACAAAATCATTTATGGTTTCCGATCCAAAAGCCTGGTTTAAATTAATGGATAAATTGGCGGATATGATCATTGCTGATATTACGGCACAGGTGGAAGCGGGCGCCAGCGCCATCCAGGTTTTCGACTCCTGGGTAGGAGCCTTGAATGTTGAAGATTACCGGGTATTCATTAAACCTGTTATGACCCGGATTTTTGCGGAATTGCGAAATGAAAATGTTCCATTGATTTTATTTGGTGTGGGTGCAAGCCATTTAATTAAAGAATGGGATGACTTGCCAATTGATGTGATCGGTTTGGATTGGCGCATGCCGATACGGAAAGCGCGTGAAATGGGAATCGAAAAAGCCCTTCAAGGAAACTTGGACCCTGCTATTCTGCTTGCGGACTGGCCTGTCATTGAACGGAGAACAAAAGATATTATTGAACAGGGAATTGAAGTGCCAGGCCACATCTTTAACCTGGGACATGGAATATTCCCTGATGTAAATCCGGAAGTGTTAAAACGGCTTACTGCATTTGTTCATGATTATAGCCGAGAAAGAATTGCAAAACTGACTCATGAATAACAAAAATTATTTGAGGTGAAAACATTGAAACCGGTACATGGTCTATTAGTCATGGCTTACGGTACGCCATATAAAGAAGAGGACATCGAACGATATTACACGCATATTCGCCATGGGAGAAAGCCTCCCCAAGAACAAATTGACGATTTGAAAGCGCGGTACAGAGCGATTGGCGGCATTTCTCCTCTTGCGAAAATGACAAAAAAACAAGCGGAGGCTCTTGTCAATCGTCTAAACGAAGTACAAGATGAAGTGGAATATAAATTATATATCGGATTAAAGCATATTGAACCATTCATTGAAGATGCCGTTGAACAAATGGTCAAGGACGGCATTCGGGAAGCAGTTTCCATTGTATTGGCTCCTCACTTTTCAACGTTTTCGATCAAGTCCTATAACGGCAGGGCCAAAGAAGCTGCCGAAAAATTGGGCGGCACTTTAAACATCACTTCAGTGGAATCCTGGTATGACGAGCCGAAATTTATCGAATATTGGTCACAAGCCATCCTTGCAGAATTTGAAAAGATGACAGAAGAAGAACGGGAAAAGGCTTGCGTAATTGTTTCCAACCACTCTTTGCCTGAAAAAATCAAACAGCTGGGCGATCCTTACGAAGAACAATTGATTGAAACGGCCCGTTTGATTCAAGAAAAAACAGGATTGCCGAATGTCGAAGTAGGATGGCAATCAGCCGGCCAAACACCTGAACCATGGCTTGGTCCGGATGTACAGGATTTAACCCGGGAGCTTTATGAGAAAAAAGGTTACCGTTCGTTCGTCTATGCGCCAGTCGGATTTGTAACGGAACATTTGGAAGTATTGTATGACAACGATATTGAATGTAAAGCTGTGTGCGATGAGTTGGGCGCTGGATACTATCGGCCACCAATGCCGAATACTCATCCGTTGTTTATCGATGCAATGATTGATGCCATTTTTAAAAAGCTGGAAAAATGATAGAGAGTGATGATGAGGGTGACGAATCGAAAAAAAATTGCTGTGATTGGCGGCGGTATTACTGGGTTGACAGCAGCGTTTTATTTGGAAAAGAGCGCACGGGATCATCGTTTGCCGTTGGATGTGGTGCTGATTGAATCTTCTTTGCGATTGGGCGGTAAAATCCAGACGTTGAGAAAAGATGGGTTTATTATTGAACGGGGTCCGGAATCTTTTATCGATCATGACGACAGCATGACCGAGCTGACTGAACATTTGGGCATACAAGATGAAGTGGTAAGCAATAACAGAGGCCAAACATATATAGCTGTCGGAACACATCTGTATCCGATACCCAATGGAATTTTGTTTGGAGGTGCGCCTATTGTCACCTCATTATTAACTTCCGGGATTGTTTCATTAAGCGGAAAGGTTCGTGCTGCCGGGGATTTATTCTTGCCTAAAACAAAAGAAGAAAAGGATGAACCGATCGGGGACTTTTTCCGGCGCCGTTTTGGAAAAGAAGTAGTCGAAAATTTAGTGGAGCCTCTGCTTGCAGGAACTTTTGCAGGAGACATCGACCGGTTGAGCATACAATCCATGTTTCCTGAAATTTATGAAATGGAAAAGCAATACCGCAGCTTGATTTATGGAATGAAAAAATCCCATTTTTCCTTGTTTAATCAAGTGAAGGGTTACCAGACATTCAAAAACGGCTTGGAAACGCTGGTTGAAAAAATCGAGGAATGTCTGCCGTCCAAAACGATTCTAAAAGGCGTAAAAGTGGAATCGATTGACCGGCTGCAGGATGGCACGATGCAAATTTATTTTAATAACATTGCCCCTCTAAAATGCGATGCGGTCATCGTAACAACGACATTAAATCAAGCGAAAAATATGTTTGCCCATTACGGGATATTCCATGAGATTCCGGACATGAATTATGCGACGATCGCAACGGTAACGATGGCATTTGAAAAAATGGAAAATGGAAATTATCAAGATGCAATCAGCTTCTATTTTTCCAGAAACAGCGACATTTCCATTACAACTTGTACATGGAGCAACCATAAGTGGAATAATGTGGCGCCGGATGGATATGATTTGATTCGGACATATATTGGACGTGTCGGGGATGAAGCCATCGTTGAATTGTCCGATGCGGATATAGAAAAAACGGTGCTCCATGATTTGGAGAAATCGATTGGCATTAAACAAAAACCAAAATTTACGATTGTATCCCGTTGGAAACAATCCATGCCGCAATATACGGTCGGCCATGAAAAACGTTTGGAGAAAATGAAGGAAATACTGAAAAAGGAATTTCCTTATGTCAAATTGGCAGGCAGTTCTTATGAAGGCATTAGTGTTCCGGATTGTGTAACACAAGGCAAGCAGGCCGCAGAGGAAATCATATCCGAATTGTTTCATATTCATAAAAAATATTTATTAACATGATCTGCAGGCGGGTGAGACCGGAGATTTGATTGTTGTCAAACGGAAATTCTTAAAATGTTTCGAACGGACGCTGCACGTCATCAACCCTCGCTCATCATTTCAGATAATATAGTGGATGAATATATTTGCATGGCTGCTTTCGAATGGTCAATGAAAATTGACGTTCGCAGCAGCTTTTTTTATTTCGGAAATGCATAGGATGGGGGGATGTGCCCGAGGGGAGAGTTTATGTGCCCGAGAAGAGGGATTAAGTGCCCGAGGCAGAAAGTTATGTGCCCGAGTGGACTTCTGACCTGCCCAAGCTGGAGGAGTAAACGCCCAAGCACGGGACAAATGCCTAAGGGATTTTAAATGCCCAAGAGGGGGAATGGCTACCTGAGGGAAGAAGAACAGCCCGCATAAGCGGATTTGAAAATATAAAAAATTGTAATGATTGTCAAATTTATTTCATCAAAACTTCACACTTTTTCACTACACTATAGAATTAGGGGTGATTATTTGAAAAAATGGGTAGCCTTTTTGTTTTTATGCACCATTTGGATATTGCATGGTTGCAATGACGAAGAATTTCAACAGATTAATCAGCACCAGTCTTTTGTTGCATCAGTAAACATTTTAGAGCCTTCAGTGGATTTTTTTGATTCGGATGGCGAACGGATTGCAACGTGGAAGTTTGAGAAAGCATATACTGGTGCCGCTTTGATCCCGTATGACCGCCTCGTGCTTTACGGCCATCAATTGGACGAGGTTGATATATATGAACTGTCTACCGGAAAACTGATACAGTCCATTGAAACGGGGACCGGTACGACGAATGTCCATTACGACAAAAAAGAAAAACTGCTGTTTGTGGCAAACAGTGAATCGAATACGGTCGCAAGTTTCAATGAACAAGGAGAAAAACAGGGGGAAATCCGTCTAAAGGATTATCCGATGTCAATGGATAGCCACGACGGAAAGTTATATGTCGTCAATTATAAAGCTCCGGTGCTGTCAGTAGTTGACATAAAATCCATGTCCCTTGTTGATGAATGGAACATCGATAAATCATCCAGCGGTCTATTGATTGTAAAAGAAACCAACACCCTTTGGGTAGGCGGGCACGGCTCCGGAAGCCGGCCGAATCAAAAAGTCAAAGTGCTGGATTTGGATAATGGACAGGTCATTCAGGAAATACAAGCTTCACAAATGCCTGTAGGTTTTTCTAAAAAAGGGGACATCATTTACGTCACCAACCACGGCTCGAACGAATTGTTTGCTTTTGACCTCAATGGCAAGATGTTGTGGAGGAAAGAGGTGGGGGCCAATCCATTCGCTGTAGCCGTTTTTAAAGATAATGTCATAGTAGCCGGTTTTGATGATAATCAGATTTATATTCTGGAAAACGGTGAAATTAAACGAAAGATTTCAACTCAATCCGGACCGTTCCAGTTACTGGTGAGGGAGGTATAAACATGCCGACAGTGTTAATTGTAGATGATGAACAAGATATGAGAAATTTGATTGAAGTCATGCTTTCCAAATCAGATTTCGAAACCATCGCTGTTGCCAGCGGGAAAGAGGCATATCCGGTGATTGAAAGAAAAGAGGCTGATATTGTCCTCTTGGATGTCATGATGCCCGGCGAAGACGGATTTGAAGTTTGCGAAAAAATTCGAAAAATCTCGTCCATTCCGATCATTTTCTTGACAGCCAGGGATGGCAATGAAGATAAAGTAAAAGGGTTGACGATCGGAGGAGATGATTATATCGTGAAACCTTTCACCGCCAGTGAATTGATTGCCAGAATACAGGCGGTGTTAAGAAGAGCCGGAGTGAACAACCAAAAGATGCTTGAACGGGGTGTCATCAAGCTGGATGAAGCTTCACGGAAAGTGTATGTCAACAATCAGAATGTCACTCTGACACTAAAAGAATTCGACTTGCTGCAATTATTCATGAGAAATCCGAATACAGTCTTTTCCCGTGAACAGCTGTTGGAAAAGATTTGGGAAATGGATTATGATGGAGGAACCCGGACAGTCGATACCCATATTAAGACATTGCGGCTAAAATTAGGGAAAGTTTCAAAGGAGGCAAGCGAGTACATCCAAACTGTATGGGGGATTGGATATCGCTTTGATCAGGTATGAGAAAGTTTGCGACAAAAATTTGGGTTTTAATCATCGCGTATTTAATGCTGACGATCGCGTTCATGTATATATTCGCCGATTTTCTTTATGAAAAGTTTTATGTGGAAGATACAAAAAGCGAGATGATCGAAATCGGCGAAAACCTCCAATCCAAATATTCCGGAGGCAAAGTGACCGATGAGTACGTAGAGTTGGTCGAATCCTTTAATTATTATTCCAATTACGATGTTTTTGCCGTCCGAAACCCTCGCGAACTCAGTGCATGCGTCCCGTTTGAAATCGATTATAAAACCCTGATCGGTCCTGACGAGCGGCGGGTATTATTAAATGGAGAAAATATCACAAAAATTGGCTATGAAGAGCGGTTCAAGCGGGAAGTCGTATCCGTGATTTTGCCGCTGGTGGATCAGAATCGATTGGAAGGAATTATCTATATTTATTATCCTTTAGCAAAAATTACTGAATTAGCAAGAACGGAAGTGGCTATATTTATAGGTGGAGGGGTGCTTTTCTCCTTTCTCATCGCGATTTTGGTTTATCAAAGCCTGAAGCGGATTATGCGTCCGCTGAACGATTTGCATAGGGCAGTAGAACAAATGACGGAAGGGGATTATAGCGCGAGGGTAGAAGTTGCTTCAAAAGACGAAATCGGTTTGTTGTCGGAAGCTTTTAACCATATGGCCGAATCCATTCAGCGGGAAGATGAAAAACAAAAAGCGTTCCTGGCCACCGTTTCCCATGAATTAAGGACGCCGATCAGCTATATCAAAGGATATAGCGAGGCGATCCAAAGTCAATTGGTTGAAGGGAAAGAACAGACTGAAGCCCTTGAACTGATTCATCGGGAAGCGATCCGGATGGAACGGTTGACAAATGAATTGCTGCAGCTTGTCAGAAAAGAGAAAGAGGAAATTGAAATGCTTCCGATCGTCCTTTCCGAAACGATCCGCGAATCGGTCAAACTGTTGGAAGGACAAGGGGACAAAAAACATATTCACATTGTGCAAAACTTGGATGAAAATATTATCGTCCTTGGTGATGAAAAAAAATTAAAGCAAATATTTATCAACATCATCGAGAATGCGATCCGCTATTCCGATGAAAATGCAAAAGTGACGATTAATAGTTACGTGTCTGACCGGCGTGCCGTTATTGAAATTCAAGATGAAGGGATTGGCATCCCTGAAGAAGATCTCCCTCACATCACGGAACGATTTTACCGGGTAAACAAGGCGAGAAGCCGTTCCGACGGCGGAGCAGGTCTAGGATTATCGATTGTGAAACAATTGGTAAAAATGCATAATGGAACACTTTCCATTAAAAGCGCAGTAGGTGAGGGGACACAGGTTACCATAACATTACCGATAATGGAGGAAGAGTAAAATGAAAAAATGGTTGATTACTTTGTTGGCTGTACCTTTATTGCTGATTGGCTGCAATAATACGGAACAAAAATCGGAAATCGATACGAATGAAGATCCTGCCGATATAGCTTCATTGGAAGTGAAAGTTGAGATTTTGACTCCGGATCAGGTGGAAGTCGGAAAACCTGTAGAACTAGCCGCCCATGTAACACAAAACAATGAAAATGTGGAAGATGCGGATGCAGTGCAATTTGAAGTTTGGGAATCCGGATTGCGTGAACAGGGTGTCATGATTGATGCTGAACATGCAGGAGATGGCGTATATAAAGCTGAATTTACTTTCAATCATGACGGCGTGTATTATATGTATGCCCACACAACAGCAAGAGGGCTGCACGTCATGCCGAAAAAACAGATTGTCGCAGGAAATCCGGATATGAGCAAAGTGCTTCCGGAAAAAGATACATCGAAAGAAGATGCCGAAAAAATGCAGCTTGATAATCAAGAAAATACGGAATCTCACGATGAAACACATTAAAACAGCAAAAAATCCTCAAAGTTCGCGACTTTGAGGATTTTTTGCGTTTGTAAGCGATTGTATGTTGTCATGTGTTAAGCGATTTAATAGTAAGTTCATTTTCAGGTTTAAAGCGATTCACCGAATATTATTACGACCATTAGTGGGAGCTGCATTTTTCGCATGTGTTTGTATAGCATTCACTTTGCTCTTCAATTTTTTCTCCGCACTTTACACAGACTTTGTCTGGCAAGTTTTTGAAGAATTCAACGATATTTTCTAACATGGGGGACCTCCTTAAGGACTAACTGTTTTATAATACCTGTTTGTATTTGTAATTGTATTATAACAGTTTAGAATAGTCAATAAGGAATTTGCCCATTTTTAAAAACGGGATGTGAACATTTTGTGAATGAAGATGAAAAAATCGCAAAATCAAATTGGAAGAGGGCGTTTGAATGACCGTTATTGTATTTTTGTTAAAATAGAATTAGATGTTCCGTTAAGGGGGAAAGCATATTGGAAGGTACGCGAATCTATATCATTGAAGATGATTATAAAATTGCTACATTATTGGCCGAAAATCTAAAAAAATATCAATACGAAGTGGAGATTGTGAAAAACTTTGACGAGATTGTGGAGGAGTGTCTCGCCTTTTCTCCGCATTTAATATTGCTTGATATAAATTTGCCTTCTTATGATGGGTACTATTGGTGCAGACAGTTAAGACAGTACACAAAATGCCCGATTATTTTTATTTCCGCGCGTTCGGGAGAGATGGATCAGATTTTTGCGTTGGAAAACGGCGGGGATGATTTTATTACAAAACCGTTCAATTATGAAATTGTGTTGGCAAAAATCAAAAGCCATTTAAGAAGATCCTATGGAGAGTATTCATCGAGACAGGAAGAGAGAACCGTCCAATTGGGGCAATTGACGCTCTACTTGGAGCGGATGGAGCTGCATGTAAGAAATGTGGAAATCCCTTTGCAGAAAAAAGAATGCGCCATTTTAAATTTGTTAATGAGGGAGGCGCCGAAAGTGGTGTCCCGGGAAAAACTTCTGGAAGAGCTTTGGGATGACCAGGCGTTTGTCGATGAAAATACATTGAATGTCAACATGACCCGTGTGCGGAAAAAACTTGCCGAATACGGGGTGCAGTCCGTTATTGAAACCGTTCGCGGAGCCGGTTATCGATTCGTTTTAAGTTCGGAGGAAAAATAGTTATGGGGTTAAAGCTGTTTTTTAAAGAACACCTTTCCTTTATCATTTTTGAGCTGATCGTGGTGTTGTTCATATTATCCTTATATTGGCTGGACGGTTTCCGGAACGTGGATACCGCGGTGTATTCCATCGTCATCAGCATGATTCTTATTTTTTCGTTTCTTGCGGTCCGTTTCGCGTTCCGAAGAAATTTTTTGCAAAGAATTTCAAATTTGCCGCAAACCATGGACGACGCCCTTCAAAAGAATGCCAAGACGCCCGAGCATCTTCAGACAGAAGCGTATTTGCAGGAATTATATCGTCTTTATCAAAACGAAGTTCAGAACCTTTATGCAAAGCAGGATCGGCAAGAAAAGTTTTTAAACCAATGGATTCACCAAATGAAAACGCCCATTTCCGTGCTGGAACTCCTGTTGCAGGAAGAAGAGATTGACAGGACGAGCATCCAGGAAGAAGTGGACCGGTTAAAAAGAGGCATCGAAATGGTATTGATGAATGCGCGGATAGAGAAGTTCGAAGAGGATATGCAAATTGATGAAGTCCGATTGAAAGAGATTGTGACCGCAACAATTAATGACAATAAACGTTTATTTATAACAAACCATGTTTTTCCGGTCATTGATATAGACCCTGAAGTGACGGTGACAACGGATTCGAAATGGCTGAAATTTATGTTTACTCAATTTATTACGAACGCTGTAAAATATACATTTGAGCCGAATAAAAAGGTGAAAATATTTGTTGAAAAAAACGAATCGAAAACCGTTTTATGCGTGGAGGATGAAGGAATCGGAATTCCGAAATCCGATTTGGCAAGGGTAACAAAACCGTTCTTTACGGGGGAAAATGGAAGGAGAACCGGAGAATCTACCGGCATGGGCCTATATTTGGCGAAGGAAATCTGCGAGAAACTGGGCCACCGGCTAGAGATTGAGTCGGAAGTCGGAAAAGGAACGTTGGTAAAAGTGATTTTTTAATTAATAAAGCATGAACGAAACGGCGAACATTTATTAAAAAAGAGGGAACATTTATGGCAATTTTGGAAGTCGTTGATGTCACAAAAGTTTATGAAGGAAAGGTTACCAACCGTGCTTTGAACCAATTGAGCTTTGAGGTGGAAAAAGGTGAATTTTTGGCTGTCATGGGACCCAGCGGCAGCGGGAAAACCACTTTGCTGAACATCATTTCCACCATCGATAAGCCGACATCCGGTGAAATTATTTTTAATGGGACAAATCCGCATCTTTTTAATAAGACGGAGCTTGCCTACTTCAGAAGACGCGAACTCGGTTTTATTTTCCAGGACTTTAACTTGCTTCCGATGCTGACGGTGGAAGAAAATATTGTGTTGCCGCTTACCCTCGACAACCAGCCGGTTTCTTTGATGGAAGAGCGGGTAAAAGTATTGGCCGAAAAGTTGGGGCTTTCTGGCGTATTGCATAAAAGGCCTGACGAGTTATCCGGGGGACAAGCGCAAAGGGTGGCGATTGCAAGGGCGCTGATTCATGAACCTGCCATCATTTTGGCGGATGAACCGACTGGAAATCTGGATTCCCATAACTCCAGGGAAGTGCTGGAATTGTTAAGTAAAATCAACAAAGAAAGAAATGCAACCATCATTATGGTCACCCATGACCCGATTGCCGCAAGCTTTTGCGACCGGGTATTGTTTATCAAAGACGGCGAATATTTTAATGAAATTTATCGGGACGACCGGAGACAAACATTTTTCCAACGCATCTTGAACGTGTTGAGTTTGTTGGGGGGAAGAGTCGGTGACCTTTCATCAATTCGCTTACCGTAACGTCATACGCAATTTCCGGATTTATGCGGCGTTTTTTATGGCGAGTTTCTTTTCGGTCTTTGTGTTTTTTATTTATTCGATGCTCATGTTTCATCCTGAAATCGAGAATGGCCATCTGGGGAAAGTGCCGATTGGCGGCATGGTCATCGCTGAAATGATTTTGGTTTTGTTTTCATGGTTTTTTATTTTCTATTCCATGAAAGCATTTTTGGAGTCGAGGGCGAAAGAATTTGCCATTTTGATTCATCTTGGGATGGAGAAGCGGCAGCTTGCGAAGCTGATTTTTATGGAAACGATGCTGATTGGAAGCCTTTCAATCGCTTTTGGTATTATTTTTGGATATGCATTTTCGAAATTCTTTTTTATGATTGTCCGGGAAATTTTAATGCTGAATGAGCTGCCGTTATATTTCCGGTGGGAGCCGTTTATTTTAACGATTGTCGTTTATTTTAGCGCCTTTGTGATCATTTCGGTGATCAGCGTCAATTTTTCCCCTGAACGGAAAATCATCGATTTATTGAAATGGTATCAATATGCGGATGTGAACGATCGGTTTTCCAAAAAGCGGGCGGTTATGGCCGTTGTTTTGTTAGGAATTGCCTATATTTTGGCATTGCTGACGAACAGGGTGAACTTTTATCCGTTTGTTGTGCTGCTTCCGGTCCTCATTACAATCGGTACATATTTTTTCTTTACAGATACTGCCCAATGCATTGTGCAATGGATGAAGAAACGGAAGCACTACTATTGGAGAAAATCAAAAATGTTATCCATCGCGGAACAGACATTTATTTTAAAAAACAACGGAAAAATGTATTTTGTTGTGACGATGGTTTCCGCGGCTGCTTTTTTATGTATCGGGTTGTTGGCCGCTTTATCATCCTATACATCCCAGTACGACAAATTAAATCCCTTGGGGCTGATCTACAAGGGCCATATTGATAATCCCTATGAGAAACAACATATCACGTCCATAGTGAATGAACTGGAACAGAAGGGACTTTCCTATCATTTGACCCGCTTTGAAGTGAAAAAGCAGACTTCTTCTTTCACCAATTACGAAGTGGAAGTGTTTCGGGAATCCGACATCAACAGTTTGCTGTTCTCTTATGGTTATCCGATGGTGCAATTGGAAAGCGGGGAAGGGATGTTTATTCCCTATTCCGAAGAATCCATTAAAAAGCTGTCCAAAAGGACGGTGCATACGGTATTAAAGGAAAACAACGTGCCGATCACCATTGACCGGGTATATCCGAAAGTCATCTTTCCAAGTTCGATCGTCAGTCCCAACTCCATCATCATCAGTGATGAAGATTTTTTGCGCCTAAAAAATCCATATAGCGGTTATCCGAGGGTGGAACCGGGATATCATTTATTTGCGTTTGATATACCACAATGGCTGGAAGCGCAGAATGTGGGGCTGGATATCTACCGGCAGGTGCAGAAAGAATATGAAAAGAACCGATATGGGCTGCCATTTTATTTTGAGAATGCGGGGTTGAATTATTCGTATGTTTTATCCATGTATTCATTATTTACATTGGTAGGATTGTTGGTTGCCGGGGTATTTTTGCTTGCTGCCGGAAGTTTCATTTACTTTAAAATCCATACCAATTTGGATTCGGAAAAACGGAAATTCGATGTGCTGAAGCGGATGGGGATTACGGATGGAGAAATCAAACGGCTTGTTTCAGCCCAGCTGTTTCCGCAGTTTTTTCTTCCGTGGGGAGTGGCAATGGTTCACAGCATATTCGCCTTTTTGGCTTTGCAAAATTTATTAAAGGATATTGCCAATATCTCGATTGTAAAGGAAATCGTTTTTGCATTTTCCTTCTTGATTTTATTGCAGATCATTTATTTCTATTTAATCCGCTGGAGATTTATCGCCCATGTGAAAAATTGATTTTTTAAAAAAGATGCCGTAAAAAAGCGGCAATTCGGCAGTGGAAGGCGCGTTTCCAGCCGGGAGTGACAGAATGAGGGGAAACAAGTACAATGAATGTAAAACGAAAATGGACAGGGAAAGAGGGAAGAAGCAATGAAAAAAATGAATGTGGAGAGTTTTAACTTGGATCATACAAAAGTAAAGGCCCCTTATGTCCGTTTGGCCGGCGTTATCGAAGGGAAAAATGGCGATGTGGTGCGCAAATATGACATCCGTTTCAAGCAGCCGAACAAGGAGCATATGGAAATGCCTGCCCTTCATTCTCTTGAGCATTTGATGGCCGAACATATCCGCAATCATACCAATCAAGTGGTGGATTTAAGCCCAATGGGATGCCAAACGGGATTTTACCTCACCATGATTAACCACGATGATTATGAGGAAGTATTGGATATTTTGGAAAAAACTCTTCGGGATGTATTGAATGCGACGGAAGTTCCTGCATGCAATGAAGTGCAATGCGGATGGGCGGCAAACCACAGTTTGGAAGGGGCAAAACAATTGGCGAAAGAAATGCTTGAAAAACGCAATGAATGGCCGATAGTTTTTGCGGAATAATAAATTTTTGAATGTATCATCTTTTTAAAGATGATACATTTTTTATAATTCAACATTAGTCAAAAATACTTTATAATTTAAAAAATATTTTTGGGACTTTTCAACGATTTTTTTTGAATGAATGGATTGGATATTATTGTAATAGGAATTCAAAGATTATGTAAAGAGCGAGGAAATCATGGTGGAAGTATTTGTAGGAAGGCAACCCATCTTTAACAGGAATGAAGACGTGGTGGCATATGAACTGTTATACAGGAGAAGTGAAACGAATCGCTTTGAACAAGTAGACTCGAATAGCGCCACAATCGAAGTGTTGAAAAATTCGGTGTTTTCCATTGGCATGCAAGAATTGACGAATGGATTGCCCGGTTTTATCAATTTTACGGAAAAATTATTGATGAGCGACCTTTTTGATGTTATCCAGCCTTCCACTTTTGTAATTGAAATATTGGAAGATGTGCCGATTACAGATAAATTGGTTTATCGGATCATTGAATTGAGAAATCGTGGATTTATCATCGCGCTGGACGATTTTGTTTTACAAAAGCCCATAGATTATTACAACGTCTTATTTTCCCACGTCGACATTATAAAAATCGATTTTTTAAACACTCCGAAAGAAGATCGGCTGATCATTGAAGAGCGGGTAAAAAAAATCTTCCCCCACATCCAATTGTTGGCGGAAAAAGTGGAAAACCGCCAGCAGTTCGAGGAAGCGAAAGGGGCAGAATATTCGCTGTTCCAGGGATATTTTTTTGAACAGCCGCAAGTCATCAAATCTTCCGATATCCCGATGAATACGCTGCATTATTTCCAACTCATGAGCATTTTAAAAGAGGAAGATTCCAATATTCAGGAAATTGCCGAAAAGATTGAACAAAATGTTTCATTGACATATAAATTGCTCCGGTTGATCAACAACATTTCGAATAAAAGAATGAAAGTGCGCTCGATTAAACAGGCGATTATGATGGTCGGGCTGATTGAACTTAGAAAATATTTGTATTTATTGGCAATCAATGAAGGACGTTTGGAAGAGCCGTCCAATGTCGATCTTGAATTGATGCGGACCTCCATTTTGCGGGCAAAGATTTGCGAGTTGCTCGCGAAAAAAACAAAAAAGGAAAATTATCCAGAATATTATTTGGCCGGAATGTTCTCGCTGATTGATGCCATTTTGCAAAGGCCGATCCATGTCATTGTCCAGCAATTGCCCTTCTCCAAAGAAGTTATTGAAACCATTTGCGGCAAGGAAACAGAAATGACCATCTACTTGCAATTAAGCATCGCCCTGACAAAAATTGATTTGGACCGGGCAACAAAATTGGCCAAAGAATTGGGGATTCAAACGAAAGAATTAGTACATATCTACGATAAGGCGATAGAATATACAAAAAGATCGTTATAGTCAAAACAAATCCTATTCATCGGAGGATGATGAATAGGATTTGTTTATTGGAGCACAATATTTATGCATTTGCTTTTCACTCCACCGCGGAAATCATATTAAAATAATTTTTGGACGGTTTTTATTAATTGTGAACACGTTTTCACAAAGAATTCATAAAAATGAAACAAATGCTGGAATCGTTGATAATGCTGAATTTTCCTGTATTCTCAACGCTTTGGGGAAGGAACCAAATGTTTCTTTCTCGATTGATTTTGCTATAATGAAGTTGTATTGCATATTTTTACTATCTTTTTGGAGGGGTTCAAGAAATGAAAAAAGCATGGTTAGCACTACTATTCGGATCTGCACTAATGCTTGGTGCCTGCGGTGGTGGAAATGACAATGCATCTGACGACGCCGGTAAAAGCGATGGCGGGGACAAAGGCGAACAACTTGTCATGAAAAACTGCACATCTTGCCATGGCCAAAACTTGGAAGGAATGGGCAATACTCCTGCATTAAATGATGTAGGTTCCAGATTGTCTGAACAAGAAATTTTGGACATCATCAACAATGGTAGAAATGCCATGCCTAAAGGATTGCTTCAAGGCGAAGATGCCGAAGCTGCTGCAAAATGGCTGGCTCAGCAAAAATAATTTTCAAAATTAAAGCGTTTACATGTTCCATGAAAGGAGACGTTGAAGGCACGTCTCCTTTTTTATTTGGGTTAAGTATACTATAATGCTAAAATAAATACATATGAGAAAAAGGTGGGAGAATCGGATGGCGCAAGTAACGACAAAAGATGTGATGGAAAAATTCAATTTAAAGCTTGTCAGCGGACATGAAGGGATAGGCCGTTATATTACGACGAGCGATATTTCAAGGCCCGGTCTGGAGATGGCCGGATATTTCACCCATTATCCTGCCGACCGAGTGCAATTGATTGGAAGAACGGAACTGTCCTTTTTTGAAATGCTCCCTCCGGATTTAAAGCGGGAACGGATGTTGAAATTATGTTCTCAGGAAACTCCGGCAATCATCATTTCGCGGAATATGGAAGTGCCGCAGGAATTAATTGAAGCTTCCAATAAAAACAATGTGCCGGTGCTTGTCACATCCATGAAAACGACAAGATTTTCAAGCAGGCTCACCAACTATTTGGAAAGTAAACTGGCACCATCGACAGCGGTGCATGGAGTGTTGGTGGACGTTTACGGCATTGGTGTGCTGATCATCGGGAAAAGCGGTGTGGGGAAAAGCGAGACCGCTTTGGAATTGATTAAAAAAGGACATCGGCTCGTCGCGGATGATTGTGTGGAAATCCGCCAAGAAGGAGAGAATTTATTAATTGGAAGTCCGCCTCCTCTGCTTGAGCACTTATTGGAGATCCGGGGAATCGGCATCATTAATATTATGACTTTGTTTGGAGCCAGTGCGGTCCGCCCTTATAAACGGATTACATTGGTGGTGGAGCTGGAAAACTGGGATCCGGACAAAACGTACGACCGGTTGGGGCTGGATGAAGAAAAAATGAAAATCATCGATACGGAAGTGACCAAATTGACCATTCCGGTCCGCCCTGGACGAAACGTCTCCGTCCTTATTGAAGTGGCGGCGATGAATTATCGCCTGAAAAAGATCGGCATTAATCCAGCCCTCGAATTTTCCAGAAGGTTGGACGAAGTGATTGCAATGCAAGATGAAATTGATGAATATTAATGTAAGAAAGATTATGGAAATTGAGAGGAGTTCCTATGGAAAGTATTTTGTTAGCGATTGATCCGGTTGCCTTCAATATTGGTCCCATCACTGTGCGATGGTATGGAATTATCATAGTGACAGGCATTATTATCGGTTATTTTGCGGCACAGGCCGAAGGGAAAAAACGGGGATTGCCGGAAGATTTTTTTGGCGACTTATTGCTTTGGGCGCTGCCGATTTCCATCATTTGCGCCCGCCTTTACTATGTCATTATGAGATGGGATTATTATGGTGCCAATCCAGGGAAAATTATTGAAATATGGAATGGCGGAATTGCCATTCACGGGGCATTATTTGGAGCGGTTTTAACTGCGTATATATTCTGCCGGGTGAAAAAAGTAAGCTTTTTGAAAGTGGCGGATATTACGGCTCCAAGCATCCTGATCGGCCAAATCATTGGGCGCTGGGGAAATTTCATGAATCAGGAGGCTTATGGCGGTCCGGTTTCCCGCGGATTTCTTGAAAATTTATTCTTGCCGGATTGGATTATCGAGCAAATGTATATTCACGATTTGGGCACATATGTCCATCCTACCTTTTTATATGAATCAGTATGGAACTTTGTCGGACTTATCATTCTGCTAATATTCAGAAGAGCCAATTTGCATCGGGGAGAAATTTTCTTCTCTTATTTGATTTGGTATTCCATCGGCCGTTTTTTTATTGAATCTTTGAGAACCGACAGCCTGTATTTGTTCGGCGATTTGCGATCTGCGCAAGTTGTTTCGGTCACATTAATCATTATCGGCTTTGTTTCAATATTTTACCGCCGATGGAAGGTTCGTCCGGTTGTCCGGTATTTAGATGAGTAGAAAGGAAAATGGAAATGTCTACGTTAAAAAAGGGGATTATTGCAGGCGGCCAGACTGCCTGGTCTTTAAGCAAGGTCATTTTTCCCATTACTTTCTTGGTCACCATATTACAATTCACACCGGTTTTGCCATGGCTGATCGACTTAATTGCACCTTTGATGGGAATACTTGGACTGGGCGGTGAAGCTGCCATCCCGCTTGTTTTGGGTAACTTTTTGAATTTATACGCGGCGATTGCCGGGATTTTGTCGGTTGAACTCACCGTCAAAGAAGTATTTATACTTGCTGTCATGCTCTCGTTCTCCCATAACATTTTTATTGAAACCGGTGTTGCATTAAAGACGGGGGTAAAGCTTTGGATTATCCTTGCCGTAAGATTTGGTTTGGCGATCCTTTCCGCCATCGTAATCCGTTTTCTGTGGAATGGCGGAGGGGAAATTGCCCAATATGGGCTGGTTCCTGCACAAACCCCTGATCCGGATGGCTGGGGAGGAATCCTGCTTTTGGGATTGGAGAAAGCAGGGTTAGGTATATTGCAATTGTTAATCATTGTCATTCCATTAATGATTGTCGTCCAATATTTGAGGGACTATCTTTTTTTAGATAAATTATCAGATATTCTTGCCCCGGTGACGAAAGTGATCGGTGTACAGCCGAATGCAGCGATGACGCTGGTTGCCGGATTATTCATCGGTTTGGCCTATGGCGCTGGTGTCATGATTCAATCAGTCAAGGAAGACGGGGTCAGCAAAAAAGACGCTACGCTGTGCTTCATCTTCCTAGTTGCCTGCCACGCGGTGATTGAGGATACGCTCATTTTCGCACCGTTAGGGGTTCCAATCCTGTATTTATTATTAATTAGACTTTTGACAGCATTTGCTCTGACAATGGTAGTTGCATTTATTTGGAATAAAGCAGAATTGAAGGAAATGAACAGGGAAGTGTTTCAGTCGGAATGAAAGCATTATTGTTTGATTTTGATGGCACATTACTGAATACGAATGAATTGATTATACGCACATTTATGCACGTTTTAAACGAAAGATTTCCCGGGCAATATTCGCCAAAAGATTGCATCAAATTCATTGGTCCGTCTTTAAAAGAGACGTTTGAGCAAATTGCGCCAAATGAAGCTGATGAGTTGATCGCGAAATATCGACAATTTAATCATGCCTATCACGATCTTTACGTAAAAGAATTCGACGGCGTCAACGAGACATTGGAGCAGCTTAAACGGGAGGGCCATAAATTGGCAATCGTTTCAACGAAAAAAAAGGAAACGATTGAACGCGGGCTTAAATACATGAAAGCCGAACATTACTTTGACTTCTGGATCGGATTGGAAGATGTGAAAAAGGTAAAGCCGGATCCGGAGCCGGTGTTGTTGGCGTTGGATCGGTTGAAGGTGCCAAAAGAAAAAACGTTGATGATCGGGGACAATTACCATGATATTTTGGCCGGTAAAAACGCGGGAGTCAAAACGGCCGGGGTTGCATGGTCGATTAAAGGGGAACATTATTTAAAACAGTTCAATCCGGATTTTATGCTGCATCACATGTCCGATTTATTAACAATCGTGAAGGGGTTGTAATATGCGGAGAACTGAAACGTATAAAGTTCAAGGAGGCGCAAACTCTTTATGGCATGTATATAAAACGGTGCCGTTTTGGAAAGTTGTGAAATGTTTTGTTTTTATTCAAATCGGCAGGATTACTCCGTTCATGGGGTTAAAAAATTGGTTGTACCGGACATTTTTGAAAATGAAGATCGGGAAGAAAACCTCCCTGGCGTTAATGGTCATGCCGGATACGATGTTTCCCGAGCGCATTTCGATCGGGGATAATACGATTATCGGCTATAATACGACCATTTTGGCCCATGAATATCTGATTGATGAATATCGGCTTGGCGATGTGAAAATTGGAAACGGAGTTATGATAGGAGCGAATTCAACGATTTTGCCGGGGGTGGAAATCGGTGATGGCGCGATTGTTTCCGCCGCCACTTTGGTGAATAAGGATGTACCTGCCGGGGCCATGGTGGGGGGCAACCCGATGCGCATCATTTATACGGCGGAAGAAATGGCTGAACGGAAAAAGAAGAGGGACAAGGCTGTTTAGAAAGGTTTCTAAACAGCTTTTTTTATATGTTCATACAGCGTTATGAATAATTCCATATTCCGGAAGATATTTTGCGTATTCACCGATTTTGCGGATTACTTAAAAAAATTGACGGATTCTAAAGCGTTCCTGAAGATAATTCGAGTTAAAATGTAGATAGGAAAAGGGTTGTTGCAAATGCATAAAAAGGACGCAAAAATAAAAAATTTTCCTAACAATATTGTTTATGAATTGACTAATTTTTGATAGTTCGATACAATGCTTTCATATACTAATTCTCTAACTCTCTAACACTCTAATATATTAAAGTATATTAATAGGATGTGTGAATATGTCAGCAATCAAAAAGTTCGAAAAACCTATAGGAATGAGAGACACGTTCCCCGGAATTTATGAGAAAATTGAAAGAGCAAAGCGAATCGGCCGTGAAGTTTTCCGTTCTCGGGGATTTGATTTCATTGAAACGCCCACTTTGGAATATTACGATACGGTCGGAAAGGCATCGGCGATATCGGACGCATCTTTATTCAAATTGGTCGACAGTCAAGGAAATACCTTAGTTTTGCGTCCGGATATGACAACTCCTATTACGAGGGTTGCAACTTCTAAATTATTAAAGGAAAAAATTCCGCTACGCCTGGCTTATGCCGCCAATGTGTTCCGCGCGCAGCAAATGGAAGGGGGAAGACCGGCGGAATTTGGCCAAATGGGCATTGAAATCATCGGCGACAAGACCGTTTTCGCCGATGCGGAAGTGCTCATTACAGCGATTGAATTAATGAAGGAATTTGGCATCGAATCATTTAAATTGACCATCGGCCATGCGGGCGTATTGCATGATATTTTAAATGATTATACCGATCATGAAGAACAGCGGGAAATTTTGCGGACTCTGCTTGTCGAACGCAATTATGTGGGATTTGAAGAAGCGGTGCATGAATTTGGTTTGCCGGCGACGAAAGCGAATGCCCTTCTCGAGTTCATCAGTGAGGCGACAAATTTGGCTTCCATTGAAGACATGGAAAAATATGTACGGAAAAACGATGGAATCGAATATATGAAACAACTGTCCAAATTGATTAATGCCTATGGACTTTCCCAATATGTTTCCTTCGATTTCACCCTTTCAAGCCATATGAATTATTATACGGGCATGTTATTTGAAATTTTCGCTTCCGGAAGCGGCTTCCCTTTAGGAAACGGCGGCCGGTATGATGGTTTGTTGCATCTGTTTGGAAGCGATGTAGGGGCGACAGGTTTCAGCATCCGCATCGATCGGCTTCTTGAAGTGCTGCCGAAAGAAGAATTGAAGGAAGAAACGGTTTGCGTACTGTTTGATGATGAAGATTTCATTAAGGCGTTGGAACTCGCATCAACGTTAAGACGGCAGGGAGCCCGAGTAACAGTCCAATCAAAGCGGGGGTTAATCAACAAAGAAGCATTTACCAAACTATTTAGTCGTGTTGTCGATTTGAGCCAGGAGGAAACGCAATGAGTAGTGAATTAACGATTGCCATGCCGAAAGGGCGCATTTTTGAAGAAGCTTATCAAATGTTGATCGAGGCAGGATTCAAGCTGCCGGAAGAGGTGGAAATGTCCCGGAAGCTGATGATCGAAATTCCGGAGGAGAACATCCGCTTTATTTTGGCGAAGCCGATGGACGTTCCGGTTTATGTGGAACATGGGGTTGCGGACATCGGCATTGCCGGGAAAGATGTTTTAATGGAGCAGCAGCGGAATGTCCATGAATTATTGGATTTAAAAATAAGCAAATGCCATATTGCTTCGGCAGGACTGCCGAATACCGAAATGGACGAAATTGCTCCGCGCATCGCAACGAAATATCCGAACATCGCAATGAATTATTACAAAGGCATCGGGGAGCAGGTGGAAATCATCGAATTAAACGGTTCTGTTGAACTTGCCCCGATGATCGGCCTTGCCGACCGCATTGTGGACATTGTTTCAACGGGAAGAACATTAAAGGAAAACGGATTGGTGGAGTATGAGCATATTGCCGATGTCTCTTCGCGCCTGATCGCCAATCCGGTAAGCTACCGGATGAAAAATGAGCGCATTCAGGAAATTGTATCCCGGTTAAAGAAAGTCGTGAAATAGAGGGAAGGTTGACATATGAAAATTTCAAAGTTGACAACTAACATTTCATTAAAAAGAGAGCTCGAAAGCGGGAATGAAGAACAGCTGAAAACGGTTCGCCAAGTGATTGCGGACGTGCGCGAAAATGGGGATGCGGCCGTCCGAAAATACACGGAAATGTGGGATGGGGTCTCCCTCGAGGATTTCCGCGTGACAGAAGAAGAAATCAATGAAGCCCTCCAAAATTTCGATCCGCAATTGAAAAAGGATTTGGAAGAAGCGGCGGACAATATCCGCAACTATCATGAAGCGCAGAAAAGGGAAGGCTATACCTTGCCTTTGGCTCACGGTTCCTATCTTGCCCAGCGGATTATTCCGCTGGATTCCGTAGGTTTGTATGTGCCGGGAGGATCTGCCGCCTATCCTTCTTCGGTTTTGATGAATGTCATTCCTGCCCAAGTGGCGGGAGTAAAACGCATTGTGATCACTTCCCCTTGCGGTAAAGACGGCAAACTCCCCCCTGCAGTGCTGGTATGCGCAAGCATTTTAGGGGTGAATGAAATTTATAAAATCGGCGGTGCCCAGGCCATTGCGGCACTCGCCTATGGAACGGAAACCATCGCTCCTGTCGATAAAATCACAGGTCCTGGAAACATTTTTGTGGCCCTTGCCAAACGGGAAGTGTTTGGACAAGTGGCGATTGATATGATTGCCGGGCCGAGTGAAATTTGCATCTTGGCCGATGACACTGCCTATCCTGATGAAATAGCGGCCGATTTATTGAGCCAGGCTGAACATGACAAGCGGGCATGCGCCATTTTAATAACTACAAGCGAAAAGCTTGCAAAAGCCGTGAGCGAACAAGTGGAAGAACAGCTGAAACAACTTCCTAGGGAAGAAATTGCAAGAGCATCCATTGAAAACTTCGGCCATATTTATATTGCGGAAAATATGGATCAGGCGGTGGAAGCGGTCAATACCCTTGCGCCGGAACACTTGGAAATTGTCGCTGAAAATGCGGAGAAAGTCAGCGAGGGCATCCGTCATGCTGGGGCCATTTTCCTTGGACGATACAGTTCGGAACCGGTCGGGGATTATTTTGCCGGCCCGAACCACGTATTGCCGACAAACAGCACGGCGCGTTTTGCAAGCGGATTAAATGTGGATGATTTTATAAAGAAAACAAATATCGTTTATTACTCGGAAAAAACATGGGAAGAAAACGCCCCAAAAATTGCAAGACTGGCCCGCATGGAAGGATTGGAAGGACATGCGCGGGCGGTTGAATCGCGAGGCTGGAAGAAAGGGGAAAATTAAATGACGGCGACAAGAAAACGTTTTGCTCAAATTGAGCGGACAACAAAAGAAACCCAAATCAAAGTGGAATTTCATTTGGATGGGGAAGGAAATGCCGAGGTCAATACAGGCGTCCCTTTTATGGACCATATGCTCGATTTATTTATGAAACATGGTTTGTTTGACGGAAAAATTTTGGCGAACGGAGATACCCATATTGATGATCACCACACAACTGAAGATCTTGGCATTGTTTTGGGACAGGCAGTAAGGGAAGCATTGGGAGATAAACGAGGTATCCGAAGATATGGGAATGCCTTTGTTCCGATGGATGATGCCTTGGCCCAGGTTGTTGTGGATTGTTCCAACCGGCCCCATCTGGAATATCGTGTAGCGCCTGAGCTGAAACCGAAAGTAGGAACTTTTGACACGGAACTGGTGCATGAGTTTTTATGGAAATTTGCGTTGGAAGCGCGGATGAACGTGCATGTCATCGTTCCATATGGCCACAATACGCACCATATTATCGAAGCAATCTTTAAAGCCCTTGCCCGCGCGATTGATGATGCGGTACAAATCGATCCACGGGTTAAAGGAGTACCTTCAACGAAAGGAATACTCGCATGAAAATCGGCGTCATTGATTATGGAATGGGAAATTTGTTCAGTGTCACTCAGGCGTTAAAAAAATTGAATGCGGAAGTCATCGTTTCTTCCAATCCGGAAGAGTTAAGGGAGGCGGATGCCCTCATTTTGCCGGGCGTAGGCGCTTTTCCCGATGCGATGAAGAAATTGCGGGAAACCGGATTGGACCAGTACATCCGAAACGAAGTGGAAAACGGTAAACCGCTTCTCGGCATCTGCCTGGGCATGCAACTGTTGTTTGAAGAAAGTGAAGAGGTAACCCCAACAAAGGGATTCGGCTTTTTTAAAGGAAAAGTGGTCCGCTTCTCCGGCATATCAGAGAAAGGCGAAAAATATAGAGTGCCCCATATGGGATGGAACTCATTGACGTTTCACTCCATTCCGAAATGGCTGGAAGGGGAAGAATTGCCTGAAGACCGGTATGTTTACTTTGTCCATTCCTATTATGCCAACACCGGCTCCCCACAAGTGGTGGCAACCGCCGATTATTTTGGCGTTCCCGTTCCCGGAATCGTTCAAAATGGCAATGTATGCGGCATGCAATTCCACCCTGAAAAATCAGGAGAATTTGGCGTATATCTGTTGAAAAAGTGGCTGCAAGGGGTGAAATAGATGTTGACGAAAAGAATCATACCTTGTTTGGATGTGAAAGACGGAAGGGTCGTGAAAGGGATACAGTTTGTCGGCCTCCGGGACGCAGGGGATCCGGTGGAACTCGCAAAATATTATGATGAGCAGGGAGCGGATGAACTCGTATTTTTAGATATTTCCGCATCCTATGAAGGCAGAAAGACGATGATTGATGTCGTCAGAAAAACCGCTTCGGAAATTTCCATTCCCTTTACGGTGGGCGGAGGCATCCGCACATTGGAAGATATGAAACGGATTTTGCGTGCCGGAGCGGACAAAGTATCGGTCAATACATCCGCCATCGAAAGGCCGGAATTAATCAAAGAAGGAGCGGATTTTTTCGGATCCCAATGCATAGTGGTGGCCATTGATGCGCGGTACAGCGACGAAGATGGCACATGGATGGTTTATACCCATGGCGGCCGAAACAAAACCGGATGGACGACAGTGGAGTGGGCAAAAAAAGCCGTGGAGCTTGGCGCCGGGGAAATCCTGCTTACAAGCATGAATCAAGATGGGGAAAAAACCGGCTATGATTTGGAGTTGACGAAAGCTGTCCGGGATGCGGTCACAGTGCCGGTGATTGCCAGCGGAGGAGCAGGAACGAAGGAACACTTCAGGGAAGTATTGCAGGACGTTGATGCGGATGCAGCCCTTGCCGCCTCAATTTTCCACTACAAAGAAACAAGCGTGCCTGAAGTAAAGGCCTATTTACGTGAAAAAGGAGTTTGTGTCAGATGATTGAAATCGAAAGTTTAAAATTTGATGAAAAAGGTTTAATCCCTGCCGTTGTACAAGATGCGCGCACTAAAGAGGTTTTAACGGTTGCGTACATGAATAAAGAATCATTAAATAAAACAATCGAAACAGGCGAGACATGGTTCTATTCCCGTTCACGCAATGAACTTTGGCATAAAGGGGAAACAAGCGGAAATACACAAAAAGTCGTATCCATCACAACCGACTGCGATCAGGATGCCCTGGTGGTCGAAGTGGTTCCGGCTGGCCCTGCTTGCCATAAAGGCACAACTTCCTGCTTTACGGAAAAAATTCTTGAAAACGAAAAAGTGGGCAGTGTCGGCATTATTCCGGAACTGGTGGAAATCATAAAAAAACGCGAAGAAGAAATGCCAGAGGGCGCGTATACGACTTATTTATTTACGGAAGGCATCGATAAAATCTGCAAAAAAGTCGGAGAGGAAGCGACGGAAGTCGTAATTGGCGCAAAAAACCGGAATCCGGAAGAAGTGAAATGGGAAGCGGCCGATTTGCTTTATCATTTGCTCGTTTTATTGCAAGAACAAAAAGTGAGCGTATACGATGTTCTGGGAGTGCTTGTGGAACGCCATCAGCAAAAAAGAAAGAGCACGAAAAATACAAAATAAATTCATCATTGAAAACGCTATTTGCAATGACGATTGCAAGAAATATGATATAATAAGGTGTATTCATCAAGAGGAACGTTTTTATAACGTTCCTTATTTATTTGGAGGTTCATTTTGGAAAAGAAGCAGCAGAAAGAGAAAAACAACATTGTTTCGTTTATTCCAGATGGAGAATACTATTTCAATAAAGCAATTAAGGCGTTGGAAAGGGATCAGCTGGATCGAGCGTATAAATATATGAAAAGAGCGGCGGAATTGAGTCCGGATGATGCCCACGTGTTAATGCACTATGGGCTTTTGGAACTGAACGCCCAAAATTTCGAAAAGGCCTATGAACTGATTCATACCGCATATTGTCTGGAACCGGATGAGCCAGAACATGTTTATTATTTGGCCGAAGTATCCGGTTATTTGGGATTGATGAATGATGCAAAAAAGTATGCAGAGAAATATTTGGAGCTTGATCCTGATGGTCTTTATGCATTAGAAGCGAAAGAAATCATCGATTTTGTTCATTTTGAGCAAAACGAAATCGATGATTTGGATGAGGAAACCTATGAGCAATTCCTCTTGCAAGAGAAAGCGCGCCGATTAATGGAAAAAAGCCAATTTCATGAAGCGATTGAATTGCTGGAAAATATGATCGATCAATATCCCGAACTCTGGTCTGCTTATAATAATCTATCCCTGGCTTACTTTTATGTAGGCGATCTGGAGCAATCCAAAGCCATTTTGCGGCATGTGCTCCGCGAAAATCCGGGAAATTTGCACGCATTGTGCAATTTGACGATCATTGCCTATTACGAAAAAGATGAAGCCTTTCTCCGTTATTTGGTCGAAGTATTGAAAAAGATATATCCATTTGATTTCGACAGCCGTTATAAACTGGGGGCGACGCTGGCGTTGATCGGGGAGTATGATTTGGCCTATAAGTGGCTTCATAGCATGACAAAAAGAATGGCGCCGAATGATTCCGGCTTCTATTTTTGGTTAAGCCAGGCCGCCTATTTTTCCAACCATGTGAAAGAGGCGGAAAGGGCATGGGAAATGTTGGTTCAGATTGATCCTTCAAAAACCGGTATGGAGCCGTGGAAACATATTAAAAAGAAAGAAGCCTCGGAATTTCCTACCCTTGAACAAAACCGGGATTACATTATCAAAAAAATCAGCAGCGATTATCCGGCCCACCGGATGTTCGGCTTTTTCCTGCTCAGCAAATCCGCCTTTAAACAGGAAATTATTTCACATCCGAAATTAATCGATTTATCCAAATATAACGGCTTGGAAAAGCTTTGTTTAGCCTACGCATTGAATCATGAATTCAATGTGAATAATAAATTGGAGAAAATATTTATTCGTCTCATCTCCGTGGCGGAGGAACTTTTTGACGGCATAGAGGCATTGACCCTTGAAAAACAGCACTTGTTCCAAATGTGGTTTGTTCTTAGCGAGAGGGCTTTTCTCAGCGGCTATGAGTTCAAAAATGTGAAGGCATTGGCCGCGGCAGTGGAATATATGTATTTTTCAACCATCAGTTCCGATCGTGTAACGAAAAAACAGTTTGCAGAAAAACACGGAATAACGGTGGCAACCTTAACGAAATATATGGATCAATTGCTTGAATTTTTGCCATTCGCCGAAGAATAGGGCAAACTATTTGATGTTTTGCATTCCATTGACTACATTAAAAGAGAGTTAGGAGGAATGGAAATGGCAGAGGAAAAAATTTATGATGTCATCATTATCGGAGCAGGTCCTGCCGGAATGACAGCTGCGGTTTATACTTCCCGCGCAAACCTTTCAACACTCATGTTGGAGCGTGGAATTCCAGGCGGACAGATGGCCAATACGGAAGAAATAGAAAACTATCCTGGATTTGAGTCAATTCTGGGGCCTGAATTGTCCACAAAAATGTTTGAACACGCAAAAAAATTCGGTGCGGAATACGCCTATGGCGATGTGACCGAAGTAATTGACGGGGAAGAGTACAAAGTTGTCAAAGCAGGGCAAAAAGAATATAAAGCTCGTGCCATCATCATCGCGACAGGTGCCGAGCATAAAAAATTGGGCGTTCCCGGCGAAAATGAACTGGGCGGACGCGGTGTAAGCTATTGCGCGGTATGCGACGGAGCGTTCTTTAAAGGGAAAAAATTAATCGTTGTCGGCGGCGGCGACTCGGCGGTGGAAGAAGGCGTATATTTAACCCGCTTTGCCGAAAAAGTGACCATCGTGCATCGGCGCGATAAACTCCGTGCCCAAAAAATCCTGCAAGAACGCGCATTTGCGAATGAAAAAGTGGACTTTATTTGGAATCATACGGTCAAACAAATTAATGAAAAAGATGGAAAAGTCGGCAGCGTAACCCTGGTTTCAACGGTGGACGGTTCCGAAAAAGAAGTGCCATGCGACGGGGTATTTATTTATATTGGTTTATCCCCGCTGACTGAACCGTTTAAAAATCTGGGCATTCTAAACGAGAATGGCTATATTGTGACAAATGAAAAAATGGAGACGTCTGTAAAAGGGATTTTTGCAGCGGGAGATGTACGCGAAAAAACATTGCGCCAAATCGTAACCGCAACAGGCGACGGAAGCATTGCAGCCCAGTCCGCGCAAATTTATGTTGAAGAGCTGAAAGAGCAATTAGTAAAGAAAGAGTAATCATAAATTAACTATATTGTAACTTTTTTTACCATGGGAATGGGGGTATAATAAAAGTACATTTTAACCCCCCCTTTAGTTAAATTTTTGGTTGTTTCCATTTTGGAAACAACTTTTTTTTTGAATATTCTACGAAATAGCTTCTAATCATAAAATATACATTATAGATTGTATATAAGTATTATTTTGTACCAAAAGAACTAGTCACGGTATAATAGTGATTAGGAGTAACAAAGATTGAGGTGTCGCTTATGCAAAGAATTGCCAACTTATTAGCTATACAGGATGGACAAGTGCTTCTTCTAAAAAAGCCGAGAAGAGGATGGTACGTCGCTCCGGGAGGAAAAATGGAAAGCGGCGAATCCATATATGAAGCGGCGGTAAGGGAATTTCAGGAGGAGACAAATGTTACTCCTAAAAATGCCCATTTAAAAGGAGTCTACACAATTGTCATAAAAGAAGATGATCAAGTGATTGATGAATGGATGCTGTTTACTTTTGTGGCCCATGGGGTTGAAGGAACTCCAATGGAGCAAAACAGGGAAGGCATTTTGGAATGGCGTCCAATCGGAGATCTCGAGCATCTTCCGATGGCGGAAGGCGATCGGAAAAATCTTCTGTTTGCCGCATTAAATAAAGGAATTCAGTACGGTACGTGCATATATACAAAAGATTATGAATTGATAGAGGCAAAGTATCAATCTTCTATGGAGCTTTTCGAAGGAGATGAGATCCATGGATGAAATAGACGGAAAAGGCGCAAAAGCTCCCGAATATGAATTAGTGATTATTACAGGCATGTCTGGAGCCGGAAAAACCGTGGCGGTGCAAAGTTTTGAAGATATGGGCTATTATTGCATCGATAATTTGCCGCCTAAATTATTGACGACATTTTTGGCATTAATGAAACAATCGAAAAAAAGAATTTCAAGAATTGCCGCAGTGATGGATATGCGCGGCGGCGAGTTCTTTAATTCCCTCATCGATGCGCTCGACATGCTGGAGAAAGAAAAAAATGTAAACACCAAAGTATTATTTTTGGACGCGGATGACGAAACCCTTGTCCGCAGATATAAAGAAACGAGACGCCAACACCCTCTGGCCCCCGGCGGTCTGCCTCTGGAAGGAATCAGAAAAGAAAGAGAGATGCTCTCTGAATTAAAAGGGAGAGCCCATTACATTTACAATACTTCAAAAATGAAACCTCGCGAGCTTCGTGAACGTATTACAGAGGAATTTTCCCTCACAAAAAAACCAAAATTTTCAATTAATGTGGTTTCATTCGGTTACAAAAACGGGATTCCTATTGATGCGGATTTGGTTTTTGATGTAAGATTTTTAAATAACCCTTATTATGTAGAAGAACTGAGAAATAAGACCGGATTGGACCAGGAAGTTTATGATTATGTTTATAACACAAAAGAAACAAAAATTTTAATCGAAAAATTGGAAGACTTATTTGATTTTATTATTCCACAATATATTAAAGAAGGAAAACCGCAATTAGTCATTGCCTTCGGCTGTACCGGAGGGCAGCATCGGTCTGTCACACTGACTGAATATTTCGGGAAATATTTCAAAGAAAAATATCAAACAGAAGTCATCCACCGTGATATTCGTTCATAGAGAGAGGATTGTTTGAATGGGGAATACGAATATAGTTGTGATTGGAGGAGGGACCGGTTTATCAACCATTCTGAGGGGATTGAAACTCTATCCCTTTCATATCACCGCCATTGTAACCGTAACAGATGATGGGGGATCTTCGGGGAGACTTCGGGATGATTATGATATACCTCCTCCAGGGGATATACGTAATGTGATTGCCGCTTTATCTGATACGGAACCATTGTTGGAACAAATGTTCCAATATCGTTTTTCGAATTCCCAGGACTTGGGAGGCCATTCATTGGGGAATTTGATGCTTACTGCATTAACGGACATTACCGGCGATTTTTTCAGTGCCATCATCGAGATGAGCAGAGTATTGAACGTAAATGGAAAGGTCATTCCATCAGCGAATGGCATTGTCAATTTGCATGCTGAATTGTTGGACGGCCAAATTGTTAAGGGAGAGTCCAAAATCTCTTTATCCAATAAGCGGATCAAACGCGTCTTTTTGGTTCCGGAAGATGTAAAGCCCCTTCCTGAAGCAATAGCAGCCATCAATAGCGCCGACATGATTTTAATCGGCCCCGGCAGTCTTTATACAAGCATCATCCCAAATCTGTTGGTAAAAGAAATTCAGGAAACGATTATTCGTTCCAAAGCTAAAAAAATCTACATTTGCAATTTGATGACGCAAAAAGGGGAAACGAATCAGTATCAGGCGGCAGATCATGTAAAAGCTATTTATGAACATGTTGGCAAGCCATTTTTAGATGCCATTTTGGTAAACAGCAATGATTTACCCTACTCCATTAAAGAAACTTATAAAGAACAGAAAGCGGAACCGGTCAAAGTAAATATAGAAGAATTACAAAAATTAGGATTAGCGATTATAAAGAAAGATATCGCAACCATCAAAAATGGTGTTGTGCGCCATGATGGGAAAGCCATTGCAGAATGGCTTATCGATTATTCATCGAAACATATTAAATAAGGATTATGCCAGAGTTGGAAAAGAGGGGGGGCTTATATGTCTTTTGCTTCGGAAACGAAAAAAGAAATGACTCAAGTGGAGGCAAACGACCAAAGCTTGAAAGCGGAGGTTTCCGCCATTATCCGCATGAATGGAACACTTTCCTTTTCAAATAAACAATTGAGTTTCGACGTGCAAACGGAAAACGCGGCAATCGCAAGAAGAATTTATACCATTATAAGAAAACTTTATCCGTATAATGTGGAATTGCTCGTCCGCAAAAAAATGAGGTTGAAAAAGAACAATGTTTACATTTGCCGCATCCGGGAAGGAGCCAAAGAAATCCTGACAGATTTGGATATTTTGCATGGAGATTTTCAGGTCAATCATTCCCTTTCAAAATCGTTATTAAAAACAAAATCGCAAAAACGGGCATATTTGAGGGGGGCTTTTTTGGCGGGAGGTTCAGTCAATAATCCCGAAACATCTTCCTATCATTTGGAAATTTATTCAATGCATAAAGAACATAGCGAAGCGTTGGCCAATTTAATGAACGAGTTCCATTTGAATGCAAAAACGATTGACCGGAAAAAAGGATACATTACTTATCTAAAAGAAGCGGAAAAAATTTCTGAATTTCTAGGTTTGGCCGGTGCCTTCCAAGCAATGTTGAAATTTGAGGACGTCCGTATCCTGCGGGATATGCGAAACAGCGTTAACCGCATCGTCAATTGCGAGACGGCCAATTTGAATAAAACGATTGGCGCCGCTTTAAGACAAGTGGAGAATATAAAATATATCGATCAGACCATCGGAATTGACAAGCTGCCCGAAAAATTGCGCGAGGTGGCGCGACTGCGCATAGAACATCAGGACGTCACATTAAAAGAGCTGGGGGAAATGATTTCGACAGGAACGGTCAGTAAATCCGGAATCAACCATCGTTTAAGAAAAATTGATGAAATAGCAGAAAAACTTCGCCGCGGGGAAAAAGTGATAAAATAATTGATAGGGCGCATTGTTCTTTTCAGATAATTTCGATAAGATAAATATAAAATGATATGAACGGATTAGAAAGGATGTGTAACAAAGGAATGGTTGAAACCACTGTGGAGGTCAAATTAAAAAACGGTTTGCAAGCGCGGCAGGCGGCGTTATTTGTCCAGGAAGCAAACCGTTATAAATCCGATATCTTTTTACAAAAAGATGAAAAGAAAGTAAATGCAAAATCCATTATGGGAGTTATGAGCTTGGCGATTGCAAGAGGAACAACCATCACATTAATCGCAGAGGGCAATGATGAGAACGAGGCGATTGAAGGATTATCATCGTTCATTCAAAAAGAAGGGTAATTTGCAAAAAAAATGAAAACGCTCGCAATTTTTCGAAGGTTTTCGAGAATTGTGAGTTTTTTTATTTCTTAGTATGCTAGAAAACCATTATGGAATGCTGATACAAAAGCGGATATCCACTTAAAGGGAAATCCGCTGCTTTCTCAATGTTATTTTATTTACGAGATAATATGTATTAACTGGATTGTTTTCTCTCTGATAGAAAAAAACGGATTCGCTGCATTTAATGATTCCAAATATAAAAAAAGGTATCACCCAAAGGATGATACCTTTTCACCTCTATTATTTGTCATCGCTGGAAGAAATAATGTGGTCAATTAAACCGTATTCTTTCGCCTGTTGAGCCGTCATGAAGTTGTCGCGGTCAGTATCTTGGGCGATTTTTTCGATTGGCTGCCCAGTATGTTCGGATAACAATCTGTTTAATTTGTCACGCAAGAAGAGAATGCGTTTTGCGGCGATTTCGATTTCGGTAGCTTGACCTTGGGCACCGCCCAGTGGCTGATGAATCATTACTTCCGCGTTTGGCAATGCATAACGTTTTCCTCTTGCTCCCGCTGAAAGGAGGAAGGCACCCATGGAAGCAGCCATACCGATACAAATCGTTTGAACATCCGGTTTGATGTACTGCATTGTATCGTAGATGGCCATGCCGGCAGTGATGGATCCGCCTGGAGAGTTGATGTAAAGGGAAATGTCTTTTTCAGGGTCTTCCGCCGCCAAGAATAATAATTGTGCAACAATGGAGTTTGCCACATTATCATCAATCGGGCTGCCAAGTAAAATAATCCGGTCTTTCAATAGGCGCGAATAGATGTCGTAAGCGCGCTCACCGCGGCTTGTTTGCTCAATGACTGTAGGAACTAAATTCATATTCGATGTCCTCCTTAAACCATTAATTGTTATGTTCTACGTAACAAAGCAAAATTGTTTCCGCATGTTTATCATACACGCAATAGTCAATAAAGGTCAAATGATAAGTATGCAATTTTTTGAATTAATATCATGCAATTCAATATATAGAAAAAACTTTCTTTGAGCAAAAGGGGTTGAATTATATTTGAGTACCGTGTATAATAATTACTATCGTGGTCAGTCATAAAAAAAGACTCATGCATATTTATTATTATATGAAAGCCACACAAAAGTATGCAAAAATGGCAATTTTTATTAATATTTTGCCCTCGTAGTTTAATGGATAGAACGCAGGATTCCGGTTCCTGTAGTGGGGGTTCGATTCCCTCCGAGGGCGCTACGAACAACTGATCCGGGATTAAAATCCTTATGCTTTTTGATACGGCTGCATTTGCAGCCGTTTTTCTTTTTGGCAATCCGGAAAAAACCCATGAAATAAATTTTCATAAACTTTGCGCCGGGAGCCCCCATCTCCAGGACGGGCTGCCGCTATTTTTTTGTTTCATCATCTCCCGCTATATTTCCAGCCAACAGATTCTTAACCTTATCCAACTATAGGAAACTTAATCTCCCATTTGTTATTCACTTCCCCTGAAATCAATGCTTTAAACGTAGGATTTCAAGCCAGGAGGCAGCGTATTAAAAATTAATGGCTCCTCAATTTTTATTCCCCAATAATGATTAAATTCCCTAAAAAGGAAAAAACATTTATAAATGCTAAAACGCCCTATTATTTTGACGATAAGAAATAGGGAGAAGCCATTCATCTCAGCAAGAAGGGGATGATACCGCATCTGTTTCACAAGGGCAACAGATTCCAGTCGTTTTTCTTTTGGTGCAGCTGTGGGCCGGCAATCGGGGTGAGAGATGCAATATGGAATGTATAAAAAGGCTGTTTGTCCAAATTATTTTATTTTTTTATGTTTGAAACATTTCCTGAATTTCTGCTTTAGAAAGGGGTTTTATTATGATTCTCATCGACGATCAAATCATTTCCCCTATTCTGGTCAAATCGCTGCAAGAACTTAATGTGCCTGTTTTTAAACAAGGCAATCGCTCGGAAATGTCAAAATCCCTGCAATTAATGGATGCCAATGATTTTTTTTCAATTATAGACGAACATCAAAAGTTATTGACAAACTCGGAAAGTTGTTTGGCATTGCTTGAATCCCATGCCCCTGACAGTGTCCAAAACCGTTGGGCAAAACAATTGAAAGATAAAGGAATATTCCGTCAAATCCTTTCAAAAATGTATCCTGATTATTTTTATAAGGTAGTAAATCTGGATGAGCTTTATAAAATTCCGGTGGAGGATATTCCTTTCCCCGTTGTGATAAAGCCGAGCAAAGGATATTCAAGCGTTGGCGTGTATAAAGTAAAAAATGCAGAAGAATGGCGGGCTGCCTTAGAAAAGTTAAGCGTGGATATGCTGCTGATAAAAAACATTTATGACAAGGAAGTCATTAACGGGGAGAGCGTTTTAATCGAAAAATGGGTATTTGGGGAAGAATATGCCGTTGACGGTTATTACGATCATGATGGTAATCCTGTGATTTTAAATATCTTTAAACACTTATTTAAAGACGAATATGATACGTCGGACCGGATCTACTATACATCCAGAGAAGTGATTCAAGAAATTTACGATGACATATTGACTTTTATGTATAAGTTCAAAGAAATTGTTTCTTTAAAAAATTTTCCGCTTCATTTTGAAGTAAGAAAAAATGATCATGCCATTATTCCAATTGAAATGAATCCACTCAGATTTGCCGGGGCGGGAACGACGGATTTGGGATTCCATGCTTATGGCTGCAATGTGTATAAACATTATTTCCAGGGCACCAGACCGGATTGGGAAGCGGTTCTTCGCAAGATGGACCAAAGTATATACAGTTTCTTCTGTGCGGAAATCCCGATGGATATTTCACGGACTCTTATAAAATCCATTGATCATCAGTCATTCAAAAAACAGTTCCAACAAATTTTGGAATATAGAGAAATACAAGCGTTAAATGACAGGGTGTTTGCCATTGTTTTTTCCAAAAACGGATCAATGGAAGAGCTTTATCAATTATTGGAAATGGATTTGCGTCCTTTTATTGCATTAAAGGAAATGGAACATTCGAGGGAGAGATAGAGATGAGAAATATCGCTCGAAAAAAATCAATAAAAACCCAATTAATTATCAGTTTTTTACTTCCGTTTTTTATATTTTCAATGATTCTTTTTGGATTTGTGCGGTATGTATCGAATTACATTATTCAAGAACATGTCATTCCGCAATTCGATGAACGGCTGAAAGAAAATGTACAATTGCTGGCAGAGTCGATCGAACCGGATTTAATTAAGAATACAATGGTTTCCCCTGAAAAATATGGAATGGAGCTGAAGCGGAAATTAGACTCATTTTTTGAAGGGAAAAAAGGGCTCGAATATGTATATGTATTGTCCAGACAAAACGGAAAGGATGTCATTGTCGCGTTAAACGGCAGTGACGACTTTATGGTTGAGTCCCCGTTTACAGAAGACCAAAGAAAATCATTTGAAGAAAAGAAGGAAGTTTTGAGCCCTATCTATAGAGATAAATGGGGTGTTCACAAATCATTTTTCATTCCTTTGGACGAAGATGGAGTGGAAGCCATTTTCGGAATCGATATGAGCGCCAAATTCATAGACCAGTTGGAAAATCGGATTATGACCATTTCGCTGATTGTAACGGCTGTCATGATAGTGATCGGAATCCTATTGGCTTTATTTATTGGTAATAGAATTTCGAAACCTCTTAACAGTTTAGTGCAATATGCGAAACTCTTTTCTACCGGCGATCTCAGCAAATCGGTGACTATTAAACGAAAAGATGAGGTAGGGATTCTGGCAGACAGCTTTGAAGAAATGAGAAAAAATTTGAGCAACATCATTGAGAATGTGAAAGAAAAATCGGAAGGAATCCATCATACCAGCCAAAATCTTTTGGAATCCTTTGAAGAATTGGCCCAGGCTTCCGAACAGATCGCGACAAGTACAGACGAAGAGGCGAGAGGCGCCGAAGAAAGAGCCAACCATATCGACCGGATTTCAAATATGATATCTGAAATTTCCACTTCGATATCCAATGTAGATGAACAAACGAAGTTGATCAAAAACCTTACCGATCAAACAAGCCGGCAAGCCGAAAAAGGTAATGTTCAAGTTCAAATGATTACCGAACAAATGAACAAAATAAAACAAAATGGCATGGTAAGCAAAGAAAACTTGTTTAATCTGGGCAAAAAATTGGAACAAATCAATGAAATCATTCAGATTATCCAAGAAATTTCGTCCCAAATCCATCTTCTTTCTTTAAATGCCTCCATTGAAGCAGCCCGTGCCGGAGAGGCGGGGAAAGGATTTTCGGTTGTTGCCCAGGAAGTTCAGAAACTTGCAAACCAAACGGATGGATCGATCAAAAGAATATCGGAAGCGATCGGTGAAATCAATGAACAGGCCAATATCGTGCTGAATTTGAACCAACAAGATTATGAAGACATTGTCAAAGGCGTTGAGATTGTTGAAGACAATGGGCGATTATTCAATGCCATTTTTGAGTCAGTCGAGCAATTGGCAAAAGGAATTGATACGATTGTGAAAAGTACGGAAGATCTGGATCAAGCATCCGATAAAATTTTAACATCCATTCAAGAAATTTCTGCAATTTCAGAACAGGGAGTTGCCGCGACACAAGAAATTTCCGCTTCCGCCGTCCAACAACACAGCACGATCGATTACTTAAAGCAACAAAATTCGGAGCTGAAACTTTTGGCTGACAGCCTGCAAGACATGATAAAGCGGTTTAAGACAAGAGAAACAATAGAATAAAATGGAACTTTATCAAACCTTTATTGATTTTATAGTAAAATTTTATTAATGGAACAGCAGATGCTGCAATTGGTGATAACGCGGTAGTTTATGAATATTTGAAAAATAATCCTAACGTAAAATTGAAAGTCATTGAAGACGATGCATTCGATAAAGAGTATTACGGATTCATGGTGAAAAAAGGAAATAAAGAATTGTTGGATTTATTAAATGAAGGATTACAAAAAATTAAAGAAAATGGCAAATTGGCTGAAATTACAGGACAAGAACTTGAATAGGCTGGGGGGGTGTTTCAGATGGAAATCCTGGATTTACGCTGGGATATAATCTGGAACTACCGTGATTATTTCATACGTGGTATTTGGGTAACATTGATTTTGACGCTCTGCGGATTTTTTGGAGGATTCGTGCTTGGCGTGCTATTGGGGCTCGGAAAAAATTCGAAAAGAAAGTGGCTATATTGGCCTGTAAATTATATATCGATTTATTCCGCGGAACCCCCCTCCTTGTCCAAATCTTCATTATCCACTTGGCGTTGATTCCGACGCTTTTTGGACATTCGCTCGGGTTCATGGTTTCCGGTATTACAGCCCTCATATTGAACTGCGCCGCCTATACGGCAGAAATCATCCGGGCGGGGATTCAATCCATTGACAAAGGTCAAATGGAAGCGGCAAGGTCCCTCGGTTTAAATCATTTTCAAGCAATGCGGAAAGTGATTCTGCCCCAAGCCTTCCGACGTATGATCCCCCCACTAGGAAACGAGTTTATCACTCTCTTAAAAGATTCGTCCCTGGTAACGGTGATTGCGGCCAACGACATACTATATGCAGCGAAAGTTGTTTCGGGAGCCTATTTCCGTTTCTGGGAACCGTATCTTGCAGCGGCTCTCCTTTATTTAATTTTGACGTTTATCGTATCGAAAATCGTCACATTTATTGAAAGACGTTTCAGCATTGAATACAATCCGCGCAAAATTAAAAATGAAGGGCGGGTTGAAGCATGATTAAAATTGAGAATCTCCATAAAAGTTTTGGAGATTTGCACGTATTAAACGGCATCAATTATGAAATACATGAAAAAGAAGTGGTTTGTGTGATCGGTCCTTCCGGCTCCGGAAAAAGCACGTTTTTGCGCTGCATTAATTTGCTTGAAGACATTACGGAAGGCGCCATCTATTTTGACGGCAAGAAAATCAACGATCTGAAAACCGATATTAATGAGGTCCGTACGGAAGTGGGAATGGTCTTTCAACAATTTAATTTATTCCCTCATATGACGGTGTTGGAAAATATTACAATGGCACCGATGCTGATCCGGAAAATGAGCAAACAGGAAGCGGAAGAATTGGCTTTTGAATTGCTTCAAAAAGTGGGGCTTCGCGAAAAAGCGTATAATTATCCTCAACAGTTATCCGGAGTCCAGCAGCAGCGGGTGGCGATTGCAAGGGCCCTTGCCATGAAACCGAAAGTCATGTTGTTTGATGAGCCGACATCCGCTCTCGATCCGGAAATGGTGAAAGAAGTGCTGGATGTCATGAAACAATTGGCGAATGAAGGGATGACGATGGTGGTTGTCACCCACGAAATGGGATTTGCCCGTGAAGTGGCGGACCGGGTCATCTTTATGGACGGGGGAGTCATTGTGGAAGAAGGGCCGCCTGAAGAAGTTTTCGGCCATCCGAAGCACGAACGGACAAAAGCGTTTTTAAGCAAAGTATTATAAAAAGAATAATTAAAAAGGACATCTCCGTTGATGAAGAGATGTCCTTTTTTTATGAACAGGTGCAAGTCTCAAGCCGCGGAGTTTTCCTGTTCAATCAGTTAGGCATATTTTTTGCTCTCTCCGCTTGTCCATACATGTTCAACATTGTTTGCATATCTTGTTGTGAAAGCTGTGGTACTTGGTAATATCCTTTTTTGTTTTGGTAGAGGGAAAGTTCGTATGCCATTTCAATGCAGTTTGGAACAGAGTCCTGCAATACACGGCGCACTACAGGGTTTGTCGCTTCCAATGCGGCCGCCGTTTTTCCGGTAGCCAATACTTTGTGCTGGCCTAACATGAAACTTGAAATGATGCCGTCGTTAATTTCATTAGGGGAAGTAATCGGTTTCTTAGGCTGGGATGGTGTTAAGCCATATTTTGAGTCGTTTCCGATTTGCATGTTGTATTTGCGCGTCGGATGGCTCGGATCGCGTCCAGTTTTGAAACATTCCAAAGTGATGTTGTATTCATCGAGCATAAAAGCGTATTGTCTATCTAAAATATTTAGTAACTCAGGGTCTTGAACATGCGGACGCAAAAGGACGAACATGTTCAAAGCGCCAATGGAAGAACTTAATACCTCATGAACATCCATAACCTCATGTGCACCGTGGTTCATTGATGTAGGAATTGTTTCTGAAGTCGGCTGTTGCTGATTAAAGAATTGATTTTCCATAGAATTTCTCCTCCTTTAAATTTTTCTGTACACTCGTACATCACTATTTTGGCTATAAAATCATTTGATTATTCAGGCCGGATTTGGGATAGTGTAAACAGAAAAGAATGAAAAGAGGGAAAGAAATTGAAGGTGCAATTTTACACGAGACCCAATTGCTCTTTATGCAGGGAAGGATTAAGCATTTTAAAGCTTGTCCAGGAAGAGGCCGATTTTGAAATCGAAATCATTAATATTGAAGAAAACGATGAACTTCACGAAAAATATATGCTCATGATTCCGGTTGTTGAAAAGGATGGGGAAATGATTCAGTATGGACAATTGGATTATGTCACTTTATATGAAGCCCTCACAAAATAAATCATATTTGGCCGGTTGAACAATTATATTGGAATAAGAGGTTTAGCATCGGAAACTTCCCATTGATTGACGGCTTTCATAAGGAAGGAATACTGTTAAATAGGGGATACTTATTATGCCGATAAAACTTGCGATTAATGGTTTTGGACGGATTGGGCGTCTTGTGCTTCGCCAGGCGATGAAAACAGACCGGTTTAAAGTGGTGGCAATCAATGATTTGGCAGATGCAAAGCAATTGGCTCATCTATTGAAGTATGATTCGGTGCATGGAATTTATGATACGGATGTCCAATATGAAGAAGAGGCGTTGCTTGTGAACGGGCACCGGGTTGAAGTGTTTTCGGAAAAAAATCCGGAAAAATTGCCGTGGGAGGAACTGGAAGTTGATATCGTCTTTGAATGTACAGGAAAATTCCGATCACAAGAAGATGTTTCAAAACATTTAACGGCAGGCGCCAAAAAAGTCATTTTATCCGCTCCAGCAAAAGGGGAAATGCCAACCTTTGTAATGGGGGTCAATCATGATGAGTATGACCCGCAGCTTCACCATGTGATTTCCAACGCATCGTGCACCACAAACTGTCTGGCTCCTGTTGCAAAAGTCCTCGACGAAAAATTCGGACTCCAACGCGGCTTCATGACGACCATCCATTCTTATACAAACGACCAGCGACTTTTAGATTTTCCTCATAAAGATCTAAGACGATCCCGCTCCGCAAATCTTTCGATGATTCCGACAACCACCGGGGCCGCCGCTGCCGTTTCGAAAGTATTGCCGCAATTAAAAGGAAAACTGGACGGCTTTGCGGTGCGCGTGCCGACGCCAAACGTCTCCTGCGTGGACCTGGTGGCCGAATTAAGCAGAAATGTGACGGTAGACATGGTTAATTCAGCTTTCCAGGAAGCGGCAAAAGGGGAAATGAAAGGCATATTGGATTACAACGAACTGCCTCTCGTGTCCGTCGACTATAATGGAAATCCCCATTCAGCCATCATCGACGGCCTTTCAACAATGGTAATCGAAGACAATATGGTCAAAGTAGTCGCATGGTATGATAATGAAACCGGCTATTCCACCCGATTGATGGATTTGGCATCCCATATTGCAGAACAGGGGCTGGATCATTAATCGATATGTCATTTTTCATTTTGCCATTAACAATAAGTGTAACATAATTATGATTTTCTTTAGAAAAAGTATAGCCTAAATATGAATAACGATTTATAATAATGAAGGGTAAAAGGAGTGGTGGAGCAGCCCATCGCTTCTTATTTTTTGCAAATATTAAATCAACCTATGAAATTTATTATTACCGTTGGAAAGAAAGTTGGATGACGACGGATACACATAGGAGGTTACTTCATGTTTCTCAAGAAGACATTGAATGATGTTGATGTAGAAGGAAAGAGAGTCTTTGTACGCGTTGACTTCAACGTACCAATGGAAAATGGGGAAGTAGTAGATGATACAAGAATCCGCGCGGCGATACCGACTATAAAACAACTTTCGGAAAAAGGCGCCAAAGTGATTCTGGCTTCTCACTTGGGCCGGCCAAAAGGCGAAGTAAGAGAAGATATGCGCCTCACAGCAGTTGGTGAACGCCTTTCCAAATTGATAAATAAACCGGTGAAAAAATTGGACGAATCCGTTGGCGCTGCCGTAGAAAAAGCCGTCAATGAAATGAAAAACGGCGATATTATTTTGCTTGAAAATGTCCGTTTCCTTAAAGGGGAAGAAAAGAATGATGATGAACTTGCCAAACAATTTGCCCGTTTGGCGGATCTTTATGTAAATGATGCGTTCGGTGCAGCCCATCGCGCGCACGCTTCCACCGAAGGTATTGCGAAATACGTTCCGGCTGTTTCCGGATTATTGATGGAAAAAGAATTGGAAGTGCTCGGAAAAGCTTTGACAAACCCTGATCATCCGTTTACGGCGATCATTGGCGGC
The DNA here is from genome assembly GCF_038593155.1 of Ureibacillus sp. FSL K6-8385. Lineage (GTDB taxonomy): Bacteria > Bacillota > Bacilli > Bacillales_A > Planococcaceae > Ureibacillus > Ureibacillus terrenus. The sequence continues at coordinate 2,001,048 of NZ_CP151968.1, read as the reverse complement.
GCAAAAGTGAAAGACAAAATCGGCGTCATTGAAAATCTGCTTGATAAAGTGGATAACTTGATTATCGGTGGGGGACTTTCCTTCACATTTATCAAAGCCCAAGGATATGAAATTGGAAAATCCCTGGTGGAAGAGGATAAAATAGAATTGGCACGCCATTTCATTGAAAAAGCCAAGGAAAAAGGCGTAAACTTATATATGCCGGTAGATGCGGTTGTTGCGAAAGAACTTTCTCCTGATGCAGAAGCCAAAGTGGTCGATATCAATCAAATTCCTGCGGATTATATGGGACTTGACATCGGTCCAAAAACGGCAGAAAAGTATGCAGATGTGATCAAAAATTCAAAACTGATTATTTGGAACGGACCGATGGGAGTCTTTGAAATCGAACAATTCTCAAACGGAACAAGAAAAGTGGCCGAAGCAATGGCCGAAACGGAAGGGTATACGATCATCGGCGGCGGTGATTCTGCAGCAGCGGTAGAAAAGTTCGGATTGGCGGATAAAATGGATCACATTTCAACAGGCGGCGGAGCCTCTCTGGAATTAATGGAGGGCAAAAACTTGCCGGGCATTGCGGCATTGAACGATAAATAAGGAGAGAAATTGAATGCGTAAACCAATCATTGCTGCCAATTGGAAAATGTATAAAACTTTTGATGAAGCGGTAGAGTTTGTCGAAACAATCAAAGACAAAATTCCTCCGGAGGAAAAAGTCGATGCAGTAGTTTGTGCCCCTGCATTGTATCTGCCGACTCTTGTGGAAATCGCGAGAGATACGGATTTGGCAATCGGCGCACAAAACATGCATTATGAAGAAGAAGGCGCCTTCACGGGGGAAATCAGTCCGAAGCAGCTTGAAGCGATTCAAGTGGATTATGTCATCATCGGGCATTCAGAGCGCCGCGAATATTTCAATGAAACGGATGAAGCGGTCAATAAAAAAGTAAAGGCTGCTTTATCCCATGGAATCGTTCCGATCGTATGCTGTGGAGAAACGCTGGAAGAAAGGGAAGCCGGCAAAACGGAAGAAAAAGTGGCAAATCAAGTGAAAAAAGCGTTGGAAGGATTGACAGAAGAACAGGTTCAGCATGTGGTCATCGCCTATGAACCGATTTGGGCAATTGGAACGGGGAAAACAGCGACTGCCGATGATGCAAATGCGGTATGCGGACATATCCGCAACGTGGTGAAAGAGCTTTTCGGACAAGCCGCGTCCGACAACATTCGCATCCAATATGGCGGCAGTGTAAAACCAGAAAACATTGAAGAATTGTTATCAAAAGAACACATCGACGGCGCTCTCGTCGGCGGTGCGAGCTTGCAAACAGAATCTTATCTTAAATTATTGGAGGCGGGGGCAAATGCCTAGAAAGCCAGTCGCATTAATCATTTTAGACGGCTTTGCATTGCGTGAAGAAACTTTTGGAAATGCAGTTGCACAAAGCAAGAAACCAAATTTTGACCGTTATTGGGCGACATATCCTCATGCAACGCTCACAGCGTTTGGTGAAGCGGTCGGTCTTCCGGAAGGCCAAATGGGAAACTCCGAAGTAGGGCATTTAAATATTGGTGCAGGAAGAATTGTTTATCAAAGTTTGACAAGAATCAACAAATCCATTCGTGAAGGCGAGTTTTTCAAAAACGAAAAATTGGTGGGCGCAATCGGTCATGTGAAGAAACACCATTCCAAACTCCACATCATGGGACTTCTTTCAGACGGTGGGGTACATAGCCATTACAATCATTTATTTGCATTGTTGAAATTGGCTAAAGAAAATGGCCTTGATCAAGTATATGTCCATGGATTTTTGGACGGACGGGATGTCGGCCCTAAAACGGCGCTTGGATATATCGAAGAAGCTGAAAAACAAATGAAAGAAATCGGCATCGGAAAGTTTGCCACTATTCACGGCCGATATTACGCAATGGACCGGGATAAACGTTGGCAACGGGTGGAATTGTCTTACAAAGCGTTGGTTGACGGCGTAGGCAATACGGCGGAAAGCGCCAAAGAAGGCGTCGAAGAATCTTATAAAAATGATGTGACAGATGAATTTGTGGTTCCATTCGTCATTTTGGAAAACGGAAAACCGGTGGCAACCATCGACACCAATGATGCGGTGATTCATTTCAACTTCCGTCCGGACCGTGCCATCCAGCTTTCTACTGTATTTACAAACGACCATTTTGATTCCTTTAAATTATCGGACAAACATCCAAAAAATTTAAAATTCGTCACATTTACCGAATACAGCGATGAAGTATATGCCGATGTCGTTTTTGAAAATGAAGATTTAGTCAATACCGTTGGGGAAGTCATTTCAAAACATGGTTTAACGCAACTTCGCATTGCGGAAACGGAAAAATATCCTCATGTCACATATTTCATGAGCGGCGGCCGGGAGGAGAAATTCCCTGGCGAAGAAAGAATCCTGATTGCATCGCCGAAAGTGGCCACTTATGACCTGAAACCGGAAATGAGCGCTTATGAAGTGACAGAGGCGCTTCTCAAAGAATTGGAAGCTGATAAATTTGATGCCATCATTTTAAACTATGCCAACCCTGACATGGTCGGCCACAGCGGCATGCTTGAACCGACAATCAAAGCGATTGAAGCGGTGGATGAATGCTTGGGCCGGGTAGTAGACAAAATTTTGGAACTGGGCGGAGCAGCCATCATCACTGCAGACCATGGCAACTCTGATGAAGTGGTGACATTGGATGGCAAACCAATGACGGCGCATACAACAAATCCGGTGCCGGTCATTGTGACAAAACAAGGCATTACATTGAGAGAAAATGGGATTTTAGCCGACCTGGCTCCAACGATGTTAAAATTGTTGAATATTGAACAGCCTGAAGAAATGACAGGACAACCACTTTTTTAGTGGGAACACCACTATAAAAATTTAATATAGAGGAGAATGGATATGCCATTTATTACACAAGTATACGCACGTGAAGTATTGGACTCACGCGGTAACCCGACAGTAGAGGTGGAAGTATTCACTGAATCAGGCGCCTTTGGACGCGCAATCGTTCCATCCGGTGCGTCTACCGGCGAATACGAAGCAGTGGAATTGCGCGATGGGGACAAATCCCGTTATTTAGGAAAAGGTGTATTAAAAGCCGTTGAAAATGTCAACACAATCATCGCGGAAGCTTTGGAAAACAATTATTCCGTATTGGATCAAGTGGAAATCGACAAAGCGTTGATTGAACTTGACGGCACAGAAAATAAAGGAAAATTGGGTGCCAATGCGATTTTGGGCGTTTCTCTTGCTTGCGCCCATGCCGCAGCAAATTACCTTGATATTCCTTTATATCAATACCTTGGCGGCGTGAACGCAAAACAATTGCCTGTTCCAATGATGAACATTTTGAACGGCGGCGCGCACGCTGATAACAACGTGGATATCCAAGAATTCATGATTATGCCTGTTGGGGCGGAATCTTTCCGTCATGCATTGCGCATGGGAGCGGAAATCTTCCATAACTTGAAAGCGGTATTGAAAGAAAAAGGCTACAATACAGCAGTCGGTGACGAAGGCGGATTTGCGCCAAACTTGAAATCCAATGAAGAAGCGATCCAAGTGATTTTGGAAGCGATCGAACGCGCAGGTTACAAACCTGGCGAAGAAGTGCGCCTTGCATTGGACGTTGCATCTTCCGAGCTTTACAACAAAGAAGATGGCAAATACCATCTTGCAGGTGAAGGCGTAGTCAAAACTTCCGAAGAAATGGTTGACTGGTATGAAGAATTAACTTCCAAATACCCAATCATTTCTATTGAAGACGGATTGGATGAAAACGACTGGGAAGGCCATAAATTATTGACTGAACGCATCGGCCATCGCGTGCAGCTTGTAGGGGACGACTTGTTCGTAACAAATACTAAACGCCTTGCACGTGGAATCGAACAAGGCGTAGGCAACGCCATCTTGATCAAAGTAAACCAAATCGGAACATTAACAGAAACTTTAGATGCGATTGAAATGGCAAAACGCGCCGGATACACTGCAATCATTTCTCACCGCTCCGGTGAATCGGAAGACTCTACAATCGCGGATATTGCGGTAGCGACAAACGCCGGCCAAATCAAAACTGGCGCTCCTTCCCGCACAGACCGCGTGGCAAAATACAACCAATTGTTGCGCATCGAAGATCAACTTGGCTCCACAGCGCAATATCTTGGAATTAAGTCTTTCTATAATTTGAAATAAAAATAGCTAATTTCAACCCCAAGCTTCCAGAACAAAGCTTGGGGTTTTTCTTTATAGAAAATCATCCTCTTGGGAACTCGATAATCGCCAAATGAGAAAAAATAATCGCCGCATGGGAGAATTTAATCGCCAAAAGGAGGAAAATAATCGCCAATCAGAAATAAGCCTTTCCGAGAAAAAAATAAGGTAATCATTGTATAGAATTCCCCCTCTGAAGCGCAAATAAGGCCATTCTTTGAAAGAATGACCTAAAAGAAGGTTATTATTTATTCAAAATATCTTCAGGAATTATATAATATCTTCCTTTTTTATCTCCTTGCATTTCCAATCGTTTCAAAATTTTTTGTGCAAAAAATCAGGTTTTGCAAATAATAATTGAGCAACCAAAAAATAAAAAAGGCGTAACACCCATCTCATGTTACGCCTAAAAAGTTTTAATGCCCTTTTGAGTCTTCTTTTACGCCGGATTTTTTGGCCCAATACGTTGCAAGGATTGGTCCGGAAATATTGTGCCAGAAGCTGAAGATGGCGCTTGGCACGGCAGAGATCGGATCAAAATGGGTTGCCGCCAAACTTGCGCCCAATCCGGAATTTTGCATGCCGACTTCGATGGCGACGGCCTTTTTGTCTTCGTAATCCATGTGGAACAATTTGGCCAGCAAATATCCAAGAGCATAGCCTAATCCATTATGCAAAATGACGATTGCCAGGATTAACAGACCGGATTCCAAAATTTTATCACGGCTGCCGCTCACGACTGCCGCTACGATCAATACGATGGCGATGACCGAAATCGTCGGCAGAATGTCGATGCTTTTTTCGACAACCGGCTTAAAAAACATTTGTGCAAGAATGCCCAGAATGATTGGGATCAGAACCACTTTTACGACTGACATAAACATGGCCATAAAAGATACCGGCAGCCATTCGCTTGCCAGAAAGTAGATTAATGCCGGCGTGATGATCGGCGCGAGCAATGTCGTACATGAAGTGATTGTTACAGATAATGCCGTATTCCCTTTCGCCAAAAAGGTCATGACGTTGGAAGCCGTACCGCCCGGACAGCAGCCCACTAAAATGACGCCGACCGCAATTTCAGGAGGAAGTTGGAAAATCTTTGCCAACGCAAAGGCAAGCAAAGGCATGATGGTAAACTGTCCAAAAATACCAATGATCACGCCTTTTGGATGCATCAAAACGTATTTAAAGTCTTCCAATTTTAATGTCATCCCCATGCCAAACATGACGATTCCAAGCAACGTCGTAATCCAGGGAGAAATCCAAGCGAAATATTGCGGAATCCACATGGCCAAACCAGCAGCAAGCAGCACCCATAAAGCAAAGGTGTCTCCCGCAAACTTCCCTATCTTTTGGAAGGTATTCATATAATCCCTCTTTCCAGAATGAGATTAGTAAGTGAAATTCATTTTATGAGAATTGTAGGAAAAAATCAATAAAATTCCGAAATAAGGGAAATTTTCAAAATATCTTTTATCAAAAAAAAATGTTTTCCTATTCGAGCGAAGAAAACATATTATTTATATTTCATTTTATTGACAATGATTGTAAATGGAATTGGAATTTGCTATACTTAAATAAGTTATGGTTCAGGAGGTGGGACTAGTGCATACGTTCTTGTTGGTATTATTGATTCTAGTTTCTCTTGCTTTGATCACCGTGGTATTGTTGCAGTCTGGTAAAAGTGCCGGTTTGTCAGGTGCCATCTCTGGTGGAGCTGAACAACTATTTGGTAAAACTAAAGCTAGAGGAATCGATTTGGTTTTACATAGAATGACGATTGTTCTCGCAGCATTATTTTTCATCATTACATTGTTGATCATTAAATTTTAATGGATAAAATAGAAGTCTAACCAAGCATGGTTAGGCTTTTTCATTTATAATGAAGAGAGAAATTTTGCATATATGCGAAAATTTTGGAGCACGAGATTCACCATAAGAATAGTTGGAGGATATTATGAAGATTAAGGAACAACAACCTTTCTTTTTCCCTGCAGGAAAGCGAGCGGTCCTTTTGCTTCACGGATTTACCGGCAGTTCGTCGGATGTCCGGATGCTTGGACGCTTTCTTGAAAAAAAGGGGTATACAAGTTATGCGCCCCACTACCGCGGCCATGGTGTACCGCCGGAAGAGCTCGTCGAAACAGGCCCGAAAGAATGGTGGGAAGATGTCGTAGGAGCCTATGAAACATTAAAAGAAAAAGGATATGACCAAATTGCCGTCGCAGGGCTGTCGCTTGGCGGTGTTTTTTCATTGAAACTTGCCATGAACCTCCCTCTGAAAGGTGTCATCACCATGTGTTCCCCGATGACGATGAGAACGACGGACATGATGTTTGAAGGCGTCATCAAATATGCAAAAGATTATAAAAAATATGAAGGAAAAACGGAACAGCAAATCAATGAAGAAATTGAAGCGCTTCGCCAAAAGGGCATGCCGAGTTTGAAGGATTTGCAGGAATTTGTGCAAGATGTCCGGAACCATTTGGATTTGGTGTATGCGCCCATTTTGGTCATCCAATCGAGACATGACGAAATTATTGATCCGAAATCGGCTCATATTATTTATGAGAATGTGGAATCCTTGAATAAAAAACTGGTCTGGTTTGAAGAATCCGGTCATGTCATTACGCTGGGCAAAGAAAAACAAAAACTGCATGAAGTGATTTTCGAATTTCTTGAAAGCCTGGATTGGGAAGAATGAAGCGGTTTTTTCAAAGGAGGGAAAGTTATGGCACATACTGAATTGGAGCAAAGAATTTTAAACTTGATGAAGGAAGAAGATTATCGGCCGCTTAAAGTGGATGAGCTGGAAGAAGTGCTTGGAATCGAAACGGCGGATGAATTCAAGGAATTGGTGAAGACGCTCGTCCGTTTGGAAGACCAGGGATACATTGTGCGTTCCCGTTCGAACCGCTACGGCCTTCCTGAGCGTATGAATTTGCTGAGAGGGAAATTTGTCGGCCACTCAAGGGGTTACGGTTTTGTAGTCCCGGATGAGGAAGGATTGGATGATATTTTCATCCCTCCGACAGAAGTGAACGGAGCGTTGAACGGGGATACGGTTCTGGTCCGCGTGTTGAAAGAATCTTCCGGCGAAAAGCGCGAGGGCACAATCATCAAAGTGGTCGAGAGGGCGAAAACGACATTCGTCGGTACGTACCAGGCGAATCGCGGTTTTGGTTTTGTCGTGCCGGACGATAAAAGGCTGAATATGGATATTTTTGTTGCCAAGGAAGATTCGCTGGGCGCCGTAGACGGGCATAAAGTTGTGGTGGAAGTGACGAACTGGCCGAGCGAAATCAAGTCGGCAACGGGCGTAATCATTAAAATTTTGGGCCATAAAAATGATCCGGGCGTCGATATTTTATCGATCATTTACCAGCATGAAATCCCGAATGAATTTCCGGATGAGGTGTTGAAAGAAGCCGCCAAAGTTCCGGACCGAATTACGGAAGAAGATTTGGTGGGACGCAAGGATTTAAGAAACGAAACGATTGTCACGATCGACGGGGAAGACGCAAAAGACCTGGACGATGCCGTGACGGTAACGAAAAATGAAGACGGCACTTATAAATTGGGCGTTCACATTGCCGATGTCAGCTACTATGTGAAGGAAGGCTCTTTGCTCGACAAAGAAGCTTATAAGCGCGGAACAAGCGTTTACTTGGCCGACCGGGTCATCCCGATGATTCCTCACAGGTTATCAAACGGCATCTGCTCTCTAAATCCCCAAGTGGACCGATTAACGATTTCCTGTGAAATGATCATCGACAAAAACGGAAATGTGATTGAACACGAAATCTTTCCGAGCGTCATCCGGACGACGGAGCGGATGACTTATTCCAATGTCTATAAAATTTTGGAAGAGGAAGACGAGGAACTCATCGAACGTTATAAACCGCTCGTTCCAATGTTCAAAGAAATGAAGGAACTGGCCCTCATTTTGCGGAATAAACGGATGAAGCGCGGGGCAATCGATTTTGATTTCGATGAAGCGAAAGTGATTGTCAATGAAGAAGGATGGCCTATCGATATTCAGGTGCGGGACCGCACGATTGCGGAAAGAATCATTGAGGAATTCATGCTTTGCGCCAACGAGACGGTGGCCGAACATTTCCATTGGATGGAAGTGCCTTTCCTTTACCGCATCCACGAAGATCCGAAACCGGAAAAATTGCAGCGTTTCTTTGAATTCATTACAAACTTCGGTTTGATTGTGAAAGGTACGGGGAATTCCGTTCATCCGAAAGCATTGCAGGAAATCCTTGAATCCATCGAAGGGTTGCCGGAAGAGCCGGTCATTTCCACAATGCTCCTACGTTCGTTGCAGCAGGCGCGGTATTATCCTGAATCGATCGGCCACTTCGGTTTATCGACGGACTTTTATACGCACTTTACTTCGCCGATTCGCCGCTACCCGGACCTCATTGTCCATCGTTTGATTCGGACATATTTGTTTGAAGGGGATGTATCAAGACAAACCCTCTTCAAATGGGCGCAAGTGATGGAAGAAATCGCGGATCATACATCCGCATGCGAGCGTAGAGCGGTGGATGCGGAGCGGGATGTGGAAGCGTTAAAGAAAGCCCAATACATGTCCGATAAGATTGGGGAAGAATTTGTTGGTATCGTTTCCTCTGTGACAAATTTCGGCATTTTTGTGGAGCTCCCAAATACGATTGAAGGGCTCGTCCATATCACCAATTTGACGGATGATTATTATCACTTTGATGAACGGCAAATGATCATGGTGGGAGAACATACAGGGCGCATTTTCCGCATCGGGGATGAAGTGAAAGTCCGCGTTGCCAATGTCAACCTGGATGAGTCTTCAATTGACTTTGAAATTGTGGATATGGTAGAATCTTCCCACAAAATCCGCAGAGATGCCCCGAGAGTGATTCTTGCCGAACGGAAGCAAAAGAAACGGAACGATGAAGAAGAGCGCGGCCGAAAAGGGAAAAAGAAAAAAGAGAAATTTTACGAAGGCGTTGCGAAAAAAAAGAAAAAGAAACGAAAATAAACGGTTGATGAATCGACAAATAGCTGTCGAAGAATTATACTAGAGGCTGTTATGAAAATACTTTAAAATGGAATTAAAGTATTTCAGGCAGCCTTTCATTGTGTGTTTAGGGGGTGTTAAAATATGCCAAAAGGAACAGGGAAAGTCGTCGCGCAGAACAAGAAAGCGAACCACGATTATTTTATTGAAAAAACCTATGAAGCGGGCATGGTATTGAAAGGGACGGAAATCAAATCCATCCGGGCGGGACGCGTGCAATTGAAAGATTCCTTCGTATTGATCAAAAACGGGGAAGCGTGGATCCACAACATGCATATCAGCCCGTATGAACAGGGAAACCGCTTCAACCACGATCCGCTGAGGGTGCGGAAATTGCTTCTGCATAAAAAAGAAATCGCCGAACTGGCAGGAGCGGTAAAGAAGGAAGGTTATACGATCGTTCCGTTGAAAATCTATATTAAAGACGGTTATGCGAAATTGCTGATCGGTTTAGGAAAAGGTAAGAAGAAATATGATAAGCGCGCAGAAGAACGCAAGAAAGAAGCGCAACGCGAAATGGAACGGGCGATGAAATTAAAATATTGAGTTTTGCCTGCCGGATGATATCAAAAATATATTATAAAACAAAAAATATACAAAAATTATGTTTCTAACTCTTGCAAATATATTAGGATTCAAGTATAATGATAATCGAAAAGCCGGTTTGAACATTCTAAACGTACCGTAATTGCGATAAGCAATCCCTTTATTAATATCGAGGGGACGTTACGGATTCGACAGGAATGATTCAAGCTTAGGCTGCGCGTCGGAGGGCTCGTCTCCGTCATCAACGGCAGTTAAAAATAACTGGCAACAAACAATCTTACGCTTTAGCTGCTTAATTTGCTAAAGCACTCTAATCAGCCATCGCCCATGTGGCTGAATTAGGGTTCATCGCGAGTGGGCTACGGCGAGTGTCTTGCTTGGGGCACTGGCAAGAGATCTCACAAGCTAGCGTGCAGGACGCCTGTTTGTCGGCAGAATGCAACGCGAAACCCGAATAGACAAACTACACGCGTAGACGCTTAAGTGTTTGAAGTTTCTGGACGTGGGTTCGACTCCCACCGTCTCCATATTTTAATATCATTAGATTTCAAACAGTGTCAAAACCCTTGAATATCAAGGGTTTTTTTTATTTTATCTATTTCATTCAATGTCATTTAATTTCATTATATGGTATTTAAAATGGCATTTAATAAAGTGTTATTCTTCATCATTTTCATCAATATAAGCAACGAATTTTTAGGCTACCATTTTTCGACAAATTTGATATTGGCAAAAATATCCGGGCTGAAAAACCCTTGTCCGTCTTTTTCCATTTGAACAAATTCGTCCCGGATGCGTCATTTTTTCTCCGTCCAGGTTTTCCAGTTGCCTTCAGGAATCCGCTCACCTAATCCTTCATGTTTTGGATTGTACATATATACATGGGCTTGAATGGTTTCGCCGGTTTCCAAAACGACTTCTCTGATTTCACGATTATAAAGGTTATCGCTTTTTGGCGCGTTTTCGTCGTAATCTTCCAACAGGTCCATCGCTTGTAAAGCCTTTCGAAAATGGCTCTCCTTAATTGTGAGGACTTCCCCATACACTTTGGAATTTCCCTCAATCATGCAAGGATATTCCCCGCTGATATGCGAATATAATTCCACGTTATGAATCGTCGCTTTTTGAATGTTTTCAATGGAATCTTTGGGTATGACATGATGGTTTGAACATCCCGACATTAGCGTACCGTATACGAAGAAATTTCGGTTCATTTTTATCCCCCCGTTTTTCTTTGAATCAAGGACCGCTTTCATCAGGGTAAAGGTTGCCTTTATTTTAATATTTTTGAATATATATAAAAAGCAGAAATAAAATACATTGTTTATATGACATTCATCACACCATTTTCATTACATCTTCCCCTGTTTTAAAAGGATGTTATATTGCCATAATAAAACAGAGGTGAAGATGATGACACAAACTGTTGCGACGAATAGCGCTTATAGTAAAAAAGAGGAGTTCTGGAATGCATTAACCCATGGAATCGGTGCACTTTTAACCGTTCCGGCAATGATTTTATTAATTGATAAAGCGCAAACCAGCGGAACGAGAGTGGAACTTGTCAGTTATATCGTTTTTGGGGTTTCGATGTTTCTTCTTTATATGGCATCGACGCTTTATCATTCGGTTCCGAAACATAAAGTTTTTCTGAAAAAAATGGATCACAGCTCCATTTTCCTTTTAATCGCGGGAACCTATACGCCGGTAGCGTTGATTGCCATCGGAGGAACAGCGGGGTGGACGCTGGTTGGAATTGAATGGGGATTGGCCGTAATCGGGATTATTTTAAAACAATTTTTTGTATATCGTTTCAAGAGAACTTCCCTTCTCGTTTATATCGGGATGGGGTGGCTGATTATTTTCGTTTTTAAACCGGTCATCGCCTATTTGACCATTAAAGGTGTGCTGGTATTATTGGCCGGCGGATTAAGCTACACAATCGGCACGTATTTTTATAAAAATAAAAATATCCCGTATAACCATGCAATCTGGCATGTGTTTGTCATGGGCGGAAGCCTGTTCATGTTTTTGGCGATTTATTATTTTTTATAAATGCCGCTTTATACAAAAAATGTTAATTGTAAAAAAATGCCGATTAGTTTAAAAATTTAATTAGGCCGTCACGGAAAGCGATCATTTCCGGACGGCCTTGTTTTATTTATCAATGCAATGATTATTTTTTTCTTAATAAATAATCTCCGACAGGGAGAAGAATAAAAATAAATGCGATCGTAGCAATGATCAACGCCTGGATAATGCCAACGCCAATTTGATCAAACATTTTTAATCCTCCTTTCGATATCAACACTTATGTTACCTTAAATAATATCAATTTTCCAATTATTTTAATTGAAAGGAAAACATTTGTCGGAAATTCGTATGTTCCATTTTATTATGCGAAGAAGCATGGAAGAAATTCAGGGAAAATAGATGTAGAGGAATGTAGAGGGTGAACAAATAAACTAAAAAAATATACAAAAATGCAATATTTTTAACAAGAAAAAAGTAGAAATATTAGGATTAATTCTATTATTTACCATTACTGATGAGTAATGTAAAATAAAAGTCAAAGGAGGTGGAAAAATCGCGAGAGATGAATGTGAATACCCAGTCGTACGAAGGAGGAGTATGAAAGATTTCTAAAATTGAAAATGCAGTTTTTCGTTTGTTAGACCAGGATCATTTTTCTGATTTGGAAAGAGAAAAATTGAGGTTTGGAATCCAAATCATTCTTGCCGAGTCGTATAAGATCATTTTGGTTTATTCTTTGGCTTTTCTATTGGATTGTATTATACCGACGCTGCTGGCTCATTTGACGTTCTTTCTGTTGAGGCAAGTTTGTTTGGGATATCATTTCGACAATTTATGGGTGTGCCTTTGTATTAGTATCATCACATTTCCGATCGCGATTAAATATATAGCTCTCAATTATAACTCCATATCCACCACCTACCTATATATCATTTTCGCTATTATTCTGATTCTTATTTACACCCTTTCACCCAAAGGCACGGAAAAACAGCCTGTCATTAATCAGGAACATAAAAAATATTTGCGCAAGAAAATGACCTTGCGCGTCCTGTTAATAGTCGGAATATTTTGTATAATGCCGTTTGGAATGAAAGTTTTTATCGCCTATGGGGCGTTTGTAGAATCCATTATGCTAATAGCACAATCAATGAAGGGGGAATTTTATTATGAAATGGATCACTGTTAAAAATCTATTGGCGAAAGTTGCTGCGTTTGCTATTACGTTTGGAGGCATTGCCGCAATCAAAGGTTGCACAGCTTTATTCCATGAGAATAAAGTACCTGCCGCTCTCTTGGAAAACAATCGTTTTAGCTCAAAAAAATAATGCGGATAAAAATTTATTGCAAAAATGTTCCGGCTATGTGAGATAGTCGGAACATTTTTCGTATGAGACATAAGCCCCTATAACTTTTTACATATTAATTGTATTATTGAATTAAAAAGAAAATGCATCAAATTTGAATATGTAACCGTCATGATGAATAATTGTAATTAAAACAAATCCATATATTTTACTAACTTGGGAGACAAATATGAAGCTGTTATTTGTAACGATTGATTTAATTTTGATTTATTGGGCAGTGATGTTTACTGCCGGCATTAAGTGGAACGTGAAAAACGTTTTATCTTTTGTTTTATTCGTATTTTGCCCGACCAGTTTGATTTTTTTATGGGATGGCCAATGGCAGGGAATTGTTTTTTTTATTCTTAGTTCTCTGGTTTACTTCTATTTAATCGGAAAAGAGTTTATTATTCTGATTCACTTTTGTTTTTTCATCATAATCGGGATCTTGTTAGACAACCTAACCCAGTATATCATGGAGCCGTTTCCATTTGATTTTTTGCCAGGAATCCTTGAACAATATTGCGTTTTCATTATTTTGTATAATCTAAGCATCATGATATACCGGTATTTTTATAAAAAAGTCGTCACCCTGGTCCCTGAAATGAAAAGCGTTTACATATTCATTCTCTTTGTGCTGATTGTCACAATGGTCACCTTTTACATCAACATTTACTTGATGAATTATTTTTCAATTAATAAATTGCTCGTATTTAACATCGTGATTCAAATCACTTACTTTGCCATCATGCTTTTCATACTCTCGCTGACCATTTTCAACATCAAGAAGCAGCATTATATTAATCAAATTGAATTCGAAAACGCTCAGTTCGCCGAATATATGAAATCACTCGAAGTAATCAATAATGACATGCAAAAGTTCCGCCACGATTATATGAATATATTGATAACGATGCAAGGTTACATAGAAACGGATGATTTTGAAGGGTTGAAAACATATTTCAAAAAACATATCTTTTCGGCGGAAGCGGACACATTGAAAAGAAATCAGCTGTTGGCCACCTTGACAAAGTTGAAAATCACGGGGATCAAAGGGCTGATTTTAACGAAGATTTTGCAGGCGGAAAAAGAAAATATCGAAGTCCAAATCGAGATTCCCGATGAAATTGATGAAATCCATATGAATATGATCGATTTGGCAAGAATTCTGGGAATCTTTTTGGATAACGCGATCGAAGCGAACTCGAATGTCAATACGGATGAGGAAAAATGCATCGATATAGCATTTTATAAAACGAACAATAATTCTGTGATGATTATCATTGAAAATACTTTTTTTGATCGATTGGAAGATGTCGAAGAAATTTTTGAAGAAGGCTTCTCCACAAAAGGGGAAAACCGCGGAAAAGGGCTCAGCAATGTGAGAAGCATTATTAAAAATTATCCGAATGTATATTTAAACACTTCAATTAATGGGAATTTATTTACACATGTTTTGGAAATTCAAAATAATGAATAATGTTGTGATGGTTACATAACGAATTTGATGCAGGTTGAAAAAACAAAATGCCTGTTTTCCCCTTCAGCAGGGCCATCTGTCCGGATTTATAGATCCGGATGGATGGCCTTAATCATTTTAACGGGAATTATGACGGGAAAATGCATTTTCATTCCAATTTTTCATCAGATTTGCAACATTTCCAAAAAATAGTTTCGGTTTCATTTCCAATATGAAACCATTATTAAAAACATAACGTAGAAAGTGTTAAAAGCATTTGCAGGAAGAGGGTTTCTGGTAATGAATTCAAATTTAGTCATGTACTATAGTTTGTTAATCATAGGTGCTTTGTTACTTTTAGGAACGTTGGGACTATTGATAAATTTGTTTATAACCAAAAAAGATAAAGGGTTTAAGTTGTTTTTTATTATTTTTTTAGGGTTCGTGGGCTCAATATTTTTTTTCGGAAGTCTTCCAACACTAAAATATGTCCTTGCAAAAGACTATGAAGTGATAGAAGGGAAATGTGTGCTCGAAGTGGATTCAAGGGATAGAGGTGGTTACCATTACAACATAAAAATGCTTGATACGGATGAAGAATTTTCCTTTGCTTCTGATATGGAAGTCGCTTTTGATGAACCTTCTAAAATCAAAGAATACGGGGTTGAAAACACCTTTTATTGTGAAGTGACGGTTACTAAAGATCACGAACTAAAACTATATCATAAAATATATGATCTTAATACTGGGAAGTTAATCGTTTCGGGTGAGTAGAATCTTCCCGAAGAACAGTTATGGAGAAGCAGTAGTGGATAAAGATTCATTATATAAGGTGATGTTGATGGAGAAAGAGAAAAGACTGATTAAAAATTCTAAAGTTATTATAACAGGGATATTTTTTTTAGGAATTATTTTGTTTTTTAGCGCCATGCCAGAGTGGAATACAATTCTTTTTGTTATCAATTTAGTTGTTGCAGCTTTTTTCGTTGCTTGGCTTTTTTTCGTTCAGAAATCAAACAGCAATATTAATAAGTATGCTTTTGCACTGCTTTATGCACTGGTCTTTCTCATATCATTTATATTTCCGCAATTTTTAATTAAACTCTTATTAAAAATTGGGACACGGCTATGGTTATTGCTGGTGGCAGGTTGGTTCATTGCATTTATTGTTGGCTTGGCCCATTTTTTTAGAGAAAGCAAAATCGGAAAAAAATTGTACAAAAATCCGTTTAAAAATAGAAAAGGCTTAATATTTGAATTTTTTCCTTTAACTGTAGCCATGATTATTGCTGTTATCATTATTTCCGTTTTGATAATTTATGGATTAATTTCTCTAAATGAACTTACAAATGACAGAATTAAATTTATAATTGAAGGTTTATTATTATACATTTGGTCAATCATCCTAATAGGGTTTTCCCCTTTGATGTTGATTTTTTATAAGAATGAATCGAAAAAGGATAATCTTGATATTAGAAATTATCCACGTGGGTGAGAAAAACTTATTGTGACAGAATCATTATCGATCACTTGTAAAGTACCAACCAAAAATTTCCGTAAAAAAATGAAATGTATATCATGCATAATAAATGAAAATGTTTTAGTGATATATTTAAAGAGACCAAATTAAAATTCCATTTTATCCACCCTCCATGTTAATGCAAAGGAAATTAGCGATGAAACGAATGAATATTTGCGAGACAAACATTATGCCTATCATGATTGGATTATTGACGAGCTGGAAGCGTTCGAAAAAGAGTTGGAGTCCATAAATGACCAAAACTACGCGGATGCAGTAGAACAATTGGAGAAAAAGTATCTTTCCAATGTCAAAGAATAGGGCATGAATCCGTTCAAAAAATGAGGCTGCCGGAAAACCCGGCGGCCTTAATGTATTATACGGAATCTATGGGTATTAGGAAAATAAGGAATTTTCATTTTAGTTTTTCAATAGGCAATTTTTATTCTCCCAGCCCCTTTACAAGAACATTTGTTTGTATTATTTTATTGGTAATAAACGTAGAGGGGTGCATTTCCAATGGAACTGAAGCGTTTGAATTACTGTTGGCGGGATGGTTCTGAAAAGGAATTGCAAAAAGGGAATGAAATCCATTTTTTGGGGAAGCGGCCGGATGTGATTTTCGAAGAGCATAACCATCATTATATCCGGATGGATACTTCCATTGAAAAGAATCCCGAATATCCCATCATCCATGGCTGGTCAAATATTAACCGTTTGAATGAAATTCAGGAAACGGTTGGATATTTTCATTTTAAAATTTATAATTCCTTTTTCGCCGCCCCGGCAAAAATGTTATCGATGGCAAAAGGTTTTTCCCGCGAAGATTATCTGCTGATGGTTTCCTTCCTGAAACATTTTGAAAAAGAATTGAATGAATCCTACATTAAATTTCTTGTGGTGAATGAAATCTCTTTAAACGATCCGTATCAGAACAAAGGCATTGAAATCAAGGCACTGATCGAGCTGATTGAGTTGTGCCGCATTTTAGATGTGGATTATATCATTTTGAAAGCTTCCCCTTCGTTAAATGAAAATTTAAATGATATGGACAGAAGAAACAAAAAACAAGCGTCCAAATTGGCTTTTCCGCAGAACCGCATGATGTTTGATGTATATGCTTTGGAAGGCCGCGAACCCGTCATTGTCATCGATATCGGCCGCACATGAAGGAAGTAAAAATCGTTGCATTCATAAATAAAAACACTTTGCCTCTGTTTCCTTGCGGCAAAGTGTTTTTATTATTGGATATTTTCTTACATATAATTTTTGAGCAATGCCATCAATGCATAACTCTTCCACAATCGAGATTATTTCGGGATGATTAAAAAATTTTCGTTATTAATTAAAAAAAGGGAATTGACAATCGTTTTTGCAAAATATATATTTACAATGAAAATGATAATTATTATCAAATACATAGTGAGAGGTGCAAACTTGTGAATAAAAAACATGTTTCCTTTTTATTGAAGATATTTGCGGCAATTTTAGTGTTTATTCTGGCAGCCTGCTCGGATCAATCTGCCGGCAAAGATTCCGGACAGAACAAATCGGACAATGAAAACGGTGGTTCAACATCAGAATATCCAATCGTCATCAAACATGCTTTTGGTGAAACGGTAATTGAGAAAAAACCGGAACGCGTCGCGACAATTGCCTGGTCGAACCATGATGTAGCCCTCGCTTTGGGGGTCGTCCCTGTCGGTTTTTCGGCTGCCAACTATGGCGTCCAGGATGACAGCGGCATGCTCCCATGGACGAAAGAAAAATTAAAAGAACTTGGTGTGGAAAATACAAATATTTTCCATGATACAGATGGTCTTGATTTCGAAGCGATTGCGGACAGTCAGCCGGATGTCATTCTTGCGGCATATTCAGGCATTACGAAAGAAGAATACGATCTATTAAGCCAAATTGCACCGGTTGTGGCTTATCCCGAAAAGCCATGGGTCATTTCCTGGAGGGATCAAATTTTATATAATGCCAAAGGAATGGGGATGGAAAAAGAAGGAAAGCGGTTGATTCAAGACACTGAGAACTTGATTAAGGAAAAGGTAAGCCAATATCCTGAACTCAAAGGTAAAAAAGCGGCTTTCGCTTCCATCGATGCAACGGATTTATCAAAATTCTACATTTATACGACACAAGACCCGCGCGGTGAATTTCTTGAAGAGTTGGGAATGGAATATTCTTACAGTCTGAAAAAACATATTGGCGACCAAGACAGCTTCTACATTGAAGTGAGCGCGGAAAACGCGGATGTGCTGAATGATTTGGACATCATCGTGACATATGGAACAGAAGAAACATTAAAAGCTCTTCAAAAAGATCCGATTTTAGGCAAAGTGCCAGCCATTCAAAAAGGAGCTGTTGCAGTGATTGGCGATAATACACCATTGGCTGCAGCAGGCAATCCGAATCCGCTTTCCATTGCGTACACCATTGACGAATATTTGAGTTTGCTTGCGGAAGCGGCAAAAAAATAAATTAATATGAAGAAAACCGCAGCATTTAAAGACAAACCGCAGCGTTTCATCCCCAAAAAGTTTTTTGCCCTGCTCACAGTAATGGTGCTTTTATTGGGAGGTTGCATCATTTCTTCTTTATTATTTGGTTCCAGGGCCATCAGTTGGGAGGATCTCGTGGATGGACTGTTCCATGCCCAAGTGGACAGCCATGAAGCGAACGTTGTGCGGCAAAGGGTGGTTCGGACTATTTTCAGCCTGATGACGGGAGCGGCTCTGGGGGTTTCCGGGGCATTGATGCAATCGGTGACCCGCAATCCGATTGCGGACCCGAGCATTTTGGGCGTCAATACGGGAGCATCCCTTTTTGTCGTCAGCGGAATCGCTTTCTTGCATATCAGTGCTCCAAGCCAATATATTTGGCTTGCGATTGCCGGGGCAATGGTTACTGCCATCTTGGTATATTCGATTGGTTCCATGGGAAGCGGCGGGGCCACACCATTGAAACTTGTTTTGGCAGGGGCTGCGACAAGCGCCATTTTCTCTTCCCTTGTTTCTGCCATCATGATTCCCCGCACCAATGTGATGGACCAATTCCGTTTTTGGCAAGTCGGCAGCACAGGTTCCGGCACATGGGATTCCGTTTGGACTTTCCTTCCATTTCTTGTGGCGGGGTTCCTAATTGCCATCTTTACAGCTCCTGCCTTAAATGCGATGCTTTTGGGGGATGAAGTTGCGGCCAGTTTGGGTGTACGGATTGGCTTCATTCGGCTGCTTGCTGCATTCGGGGCGATCGTTTTATGCGGTGCTGCCACAGCCCTGGCAGGCCCGATCGGCTTTGTCGGATTGCTTGCCACTCATGTGATACGCTTAATAATCGGGCCGGATATGCGATATCTCATTCCGATGTCCGCCCTTGCCGGAGCGGTGGTTTTAACCTTGTCGGATGTGTGCGGAAGGCTTCTGGGCAGCCCCGGAGAATTGGAAGTCGGGGTGGTGACCGCCTTTATCGGCGCTCCTATTTTAATTTTCATTACCATGAAAGCGAAAGTTCGTGAACTATGATGGAGACATTGCAGTTAATTCGGAAAGCCCGATCAAGAAAACGTCGTCGTTATGCATTATTGACATTGCTACTATGCCTCATTTCCTTTGCCCTATGTTTTTTGTCGCTGATGCTGGGCAACACGATTTATCCAGTTCAAGATGTGTTGCGGGTTCTATTCGGGGAGGAAGTAAAGGGTGCCTCCTTTGCGGTAGGTACGATCCGGCTTCCCCGGATGGTGGCAGGAGTATTTGCGGGGTTTGCCTTCGGGGCGGGGGGATATGTGTTTCAAACGATGCTTCGCAATCCCCTTGCCAATCCGAATGTCATCGGAATTACAACCGGTTCCAGTGCCGCAGCAGTATTTTCCATCCTGATTCTGCACGGAAGTCTTATGGTCACTTCCATTGCCGCGGTAATTGGCGGACTGGTGACGGTTTTCGTTATTTATTTGTTGGCAAAGGGCAGCTCTTTTTCCATCGGACGGCTGATTTTAATCGGCATCGGCATTCAGGCGATGCTCAATTCCGTCATTTCCTATCTGCTTTTGATCGGAAACCAGCATGATTTGCCTGCAGCAATGCGATGGCTCAGCGGCAGTTTGAATGGCCTGAAGATGGAAACCCTTTACCCGCTGCTCATCATTGTGATTCTTTTTACGCCCATTTTGCTGGTTTATGGAAAGCATTTGGAGATGATGGAATTGGGCGATCAGACGGCGACTTCCCTTGGCGTGAATGTGAATAAAGCCAGAATCATGCTGATGCTTAGCTCCGTTTTGATGATTGCCTTGGCGACGGCAACAACAGGTCCGATTGCTTTTGTCGCGTTTCTGTCAGGTCCCATTGCCAACCGGATCATGGGTTCCGGCTATTCCAACATCGTTCCTTCAGGGCTTGTCGGAGTGATCTTGGTGCTGGCGGCGGATCTGATTGGCCAACATGCCTTTGAAGCCCGCTATCCTGTCGGGGTCATCACCGGAATCCTGGGCGCGCCTTATTTGCTCTATTTATTAGTCCGATTGAATCGAAAGGGTGGATTGTAATGAAACCTGCACACGTGCTGAAAGCTGAAAATCTTTATGCGGGGTATGAGAAAAAAAACGTTTTGCAAGATGTGACCATCACCATTCCAAGCAACAAGATCAGCGTCATCATCGGGGGGAATGGATGCGGAAAATCGACGTTGTTGAAAACGATGGCCAGATTAATCAAGCCGACCAGCGGCCAAGTACTGTTGGATGGAAAACCCCTCCATCAATTTCCGACAAAGCAATTGGCTCGTGTGTTAGGGTATTTGCCGCAATCACCCGTTGTTCCGGAAGGGATTACGGTCGCCGATTTGGTGGGACGCGGCAGATTTCCGCACCATTCGTTTCTAAAAGGATGGACCGCTAAAGACGATGAAGCAATCAGCGAAGCGATGGAAATCATGAACATTTCCGATTTGGCTGATTGTTATCTCGATGAACTTTCAGGCGGACAAAGACAGCGGGTATGGATTGCAATGGCCCTCGCCCAGCAGACCGATATTTTATTTTTGGATGAACCGACGACATATTTGGATATCACATATCAGGTGGAAATTTTGGATATGTTGACGGATTTGAACAGAAAGCGCGGCACGACGATCGTCCTGGTGCTTCATGACATTAATCTGTCAGCCCGATATGCAGACTATATTTTTGCCTTCCAAAAAGGGAAGCTTGTGGCGGAAGGAACGCCGTCGGAAGTGATCAGCAGCCAATTAATCAAGGATGTCTTTGGACTGGATTGCACGGTCATTCAAGATCCGGTTTCTTTATCCCCTTCCATTGTTCCGATTGGGAGACATCATAATCAATTGGTGAAAAGCTGGTGATGCCGGCAAGCGGCAAAGATTTTTATGCCAAAAACGGACGGATGAAAATCTTCATCCGCCCGTTTTTCATGTTTGAATGGTAACAGATTTGTGATTAAAAATTAATCTGGCAATGTATAAGAAGACTTTACGAATCCATATTGAATGATGTTGAAATCTTCATCAGATTGTCAGGCATTAGAAATGCTATTTTGGAAAAATTATGTTATTAATAGTACTAGAAAATTGAATCGAAGGAGGCAGTAACAAAAATGGAATTTTTCGAAGCAATCAAAAACCGCCGTTCCATACGTGTGTTGGAAGATGAAGCCGTTGTACCGGACGATGAAGTTGTTGAAATTGTGAAGTCAGCGTTGAACCATACACCGACTGCGTTCAATGGACAAGAAACCCGTGTGGCCGTTTTGTTTGGAGATAGCCATAAGGAGCTTTGGGACAGTGCCGAAAAAATTGCCCGCGAAAAAAATAAGGGTGACATTTCCCGGACGCTTGAACGAATTGAAGGCTACCGCAATGGTCATGGTACGATTTTATTTTTCCAAGATCGGGATGTCATCAAGGAGTTTCAAGAAAAAATGCCTCATCTTCATGATGCGTTCGAAGAATGGGGGCACCAAAACCAGGGCATGCTTCAATATGTAATTTGGACAGGCTTGGAAGCAGTGGGGTATGCCGCATCCCTACAACATGTGGAAGTGGCCATAAAACCGGAATGGAATATTCCTGAAAGTTGGAAGCTCATAGCCCAAATGCCTTTCGGAAAACAAGCGCAGCCTTTGCAGGAAAAAGAAATAGTTCCGGTTGAAAAGAAATTGATTGTGGTTAAATGAATGCGAGGCGGTTTTGCGGAAGAACATTTATTCAAGCCCAATACAGATAGATTAGTAGTATATGCCATGTTTTTTCATTAAATGAAAGCTTGCGAAAAGGTCCATTAAGGCTTTTTTGCAAGCTTTTCTAATAGTTCTTTTTTTGATTTTCTATTTGCTGAGTCAAATATTGGATTTGCTTTTCAAGATTCCTGATTCTTTCATCATTGTTTGGTTGTTCCGACTCAAATTTTTCCAGTGACAAAAATTGTGCATAAATGGAGATGATCCCCCCGATGACAGAAAGAATTTGGCCGAATATGGATATTTTGGCAAATTTGATTTCAGATTGATTTCTGCTCCTGTTCTCTGAGGACGTCTGATTTTGGCGATTTGGCTGATAAAATGGATAAAAATCGTTTGTCATCCTCCTGCTCCCCCTGATCCATTATCTTTTGTAGTATATGTGTTTGCATGGGAAAAGTAACGGCGGGAACATGGGAGCAGGATATGGAACTTAAATTAATGAAAAGGGGTGTTGTGCACAAAAGTTAACGTACTGTCTGCCGAAGGAGAATCTTTATGTGGGCAAACGGGGCATCTATCTGCCGGGGAGAGGCTTTAAGTGACCAAGTTAGGCAATTGCCCGCCCAAGAAGGAGTTGCAAGTGCCCGAGCGAATAGCAGATCCGCCCAAGAGGAAGAGCTAAATACCCATGGTAGTCATCTATCCGCCCAAGAGGAAGTGTTAAATGTCCAAGGGTGCATCTGTATGCCCGAGAGGAAGGGCTAAACGCCCAAGAGGAGATTCTATCAGCCCAACAGGAAATGCCAAATGCCCAAGAGAGTCCACCATCTGCCCGAGTGAATTTTTTTCTTAGACACAATAAAAAGCAAAGAGGATAAGAATGAATCCCCTTTGCCGATTACGTTCTATAACCATTTCATCAGGCGTTCAATAATTCTTGCTGCTTCTCTGTAAGTTCGATTTCAAATCCCAGATCCTCTAGCATTTGAAAATCCTGGTTTGTTTCTTGTCCTTCCGTTGTTAAATAGTCTCCGACGAAAATGCTGTTTGCGGCGTATAATCCCAATGGCTGCAAGGAGCGGAGATTGACTTCGCGTCCGCCGGAAATGCGGATTTCCTTCGTCGGATTCATATAGCGGAATAATGCAAGCACTTTTAAGCAATAGCGCGGATTGAGCTCATTGGTGCCTTCCAGTTTTGTCCCTTCAATGGCATGAAGGAAGTTGACCGGAATGGAATCCGCATCGAGTTCTCTTAAGGCGCGGGCAATATCAATCACGTCCTGTTTTGTTTCTTTCATGCCGATAATGGCCCCGGAACAAGGGGAAAGGCCGTGTTTTTTCACTATTTCGATTGTATTTACCCGGTCTTCGTACGTATGGGTTGTTGTAATAAATGAATGGTGTCTTGCGGATGTATTGATGTTATGGTTGTAGCGGTCCACTCCGGCCTCTTTTAGCTGCTGGGCCTGTTCTTCTTTTAAAATCCCTAAGCAGGCGCAAATTTTTAAGCCGTATTTTTCTTTGATTTCTTTAACCGCTTCGCTGACGACATCCACATCTTTGCGTGTTGGGCCCCGGCCGCTCGCCACGATGCAGTACGTCCCGATTTTATTTTCGAAAGCGATTTTTGCCCCTTCCAAAATTTCTTCTTTTGTAATAAACGGATACTTTTCAATTTTGGCGGTGGATTTGGATGATTGGGCGCAATAGCCGCAATCTTCCGGGCAGTACCCGCTTTTCGCGTTCATGATCATATTCAATTTTACTTTTTTTCCGAAGTAATGTTTACGGATGGTGAAAGCGCCATGCAATAATGGCAGGAGTTCATCATCATCCGCGTTTAAGATTGACATTGCTTCATCATTTGAAAGTTCTTTTCCGTTAATGACTTCCTGGGCCAAAGTTTGCCACTTCATTTTGTTTCCTCCAGTGCATTCACTAATTTTTTATTTAATAAGAAATAAATTCTTCTTGCAAATAGCGCTGTAAGAATTGCCAGTACAATGTCAACCCCGACCGTGCTTAAAAATGCCGTTACGAAAACGGTGGAAGCGCTTGTCGGCATATCAAGCCAGAAGTTCAACGCCAGGTAGACATATGGAGCGCCGATTGCATAGATGACGAAAGTGCCGGCCAGGTTGGCAATGACAAATCGCAGACGGGAAGGCTCTTCTCCTCCCCGCTCAATGATATATCCGATCACAAAAGCCCCGACGGCAAAACCGACCAGATATCCAAAAGTCGGCTGCAATACATAGGTCAACCCCCCGCCTTTTGTGAATACCGGAAGTCCGGCCAAGCCGACAAGGATATATACCAATTGGCTTTGCAATCCTCTTTTGCTGCCCAAAATGGATCCGGCCAAAAAGACGATGACAATTTGCAATGTGAATGGGACAATCGGCAGCGGTATTTTGATGAATGCCCCAATCGCGGTCAATGCTGCAAAAATTGCTACCAGAGTCAGTGAGTATATTTGTGAATTTTTCATCGAACTCCCATCCCTTTCTCATTGAAAAATTCAACTATTGCCTGTTTGGCGGTTTCCACCATCCATGCAATTTCTTCTTCGGAAATCACATATGGAGGCATGAAATATAAAATATTGCCGAGCGGCCGAAGCAAAATTCCTTTCTTCAACGCTTTTTTGTAAATTTGGTAGCCGATTCGCTCTTCTGCAGGAAAAGGGGTCTTCGATTTTTGATCGGCGACCAATTCAATCGCTCCGACAAATCCCGTTTGACGATACTCTCCGACATATGGAAGACCGTCAAAGGCTTCGTGGGCCAATTGTTTTAACCGCTTTTCCTTTGCCGCGTTTTTTTCCAAAACATGCTCCTCTTCAAAAATGGACAGTACTTCCTGGGCGGCCCTCAACGCCAGCGGATTTACCGAGTAGCTGTGGGAATGCAGGAACGCTTTCATCGTGCCGTAGTCATCGTAAAAGGCATAATAAATTTTGTTTCTCGTCAATACGGCGGAAAGCGGCAAATATCCGCCGGTGATGCCTTTGGAAAGGCAAAGGAAATCAGGGGTAATCCCGGCCTGTTCACAGGCAAAAAGCGTTCCCGTTCTTCCGAAGCCGACCGCGATTTCGTCGGCGATGAGGTGGACATCGTATTTGTCGCACAAGTCCCTTAATTTTTTTAGGAAAACCGGAGGATACATTTTCATTCCTCCGGCTATTTGGATTAACGGTTCTATGATGGCGGCGGAAAGGGTGTCCGCATGATTTTCAAGCTGTTCTTCGGCAAACATTGCGCAAGGAGCATCGCAAGTATCGGGATGTTCGTTGAAAGGGCAACGGAAACAATCCGGTCCTTCCGCACGGACAACATTTAAAAGAAGGGGTGTAAATACTTTGTTATACAAATCAACGGACCCCACGGACAAAGCTCCAAGGGTCTCACCATGGTACGCGTTTGTAAAAGTCAAGAACCGTTGTTTTTCCGGTTGCCCCATTTGCGCACGATATTGAAAGCTCATTTTCAATGCGACTTCTATGGCCGCCGAACCGTTGTCGGCAAAAAATACTTTTTCCAAGCCATCCGGCGTTTTTTCCACAAGTTTTGCAGCGACATGAATGGCCGGTTCATGGGTGAAATTGGCAAAAATGACATGTTCCAATTTTTTTGCCTGGTCGCTGATGGCTTTGCTTATGCGCGGGTTGGCATGTCCAAACAAGTTCACCCACCAGGAAGACACCGCATCCAAATAGCGGTTTCCTTGTTTATCGTACAGCCAGACGCCTTCGCCCCGGTCTATCACGATTGGAGGAAAGGTTTCATAGTCTTTCATTTGCGAACAGGGGTGCCAAATATGTTTTAAATCAAGATCCTGAAGTTCGTAATAATTCACGCTTCATCAGCCTTTCAAAAATCGTTTCATCATCGAAGCTCTCAATCGTCCGGTTTCCTTCCACGATGACAAAAGGGATCGAAGGAATGAATCGCTGCAAAGTTTGGACATTGCTTTTTTCTATTGGACTATGTTCGTATTGATTGACAATGATGCCAAGCAATTCAATTCCCCGGGATTTCAGGGCCTCCAAGGAAAGCAGCGTATGGTTGATTGTGCCAAGATTGGAGCGGGTAACGAGTACGGCCGGCAGTTTTGATCGCTGAATGATATCCAATAAAGTCAGGGAAGTGTAGGGCTGCAAAGGTACATAAAGCCCGCCGGCGCCTTCGCAAATGACCACATCGTACTCTTTCGTCAAATGATCGATTTTATTGAGTATTTGCGCCCCGCTGATCCATTCCCCCTCAAGCTCCGCGGCAAAATGGGGAGAGGCGGGGGTGGGAAAAGAATAAGAATTGATGTCGTCCGGAGAAAGCGGTTGCAGGCTATAGGTTAAATATGTAGTTGTATCGGAATAATGGGTTTTATTCCCTTTTTTGACCGCACCCGTTTGTACCGGCTTATACGGCACAACTTTTAACCCTTTTCTTTGCAAGTAGCGCATCATCAATGTCGTGATAAAGGTTTTGCCTACATCTGTACCGGTCCCGACGACCCAGAAATGGTCCAACTGATCACCTTCTTTGCTGCGAAACTTTTTGTTAACCAATACAACAAATAAGTTAACATATTATTTTTTTCACGTAAATAGTATTTTTGGAACATTATATGAATTCGGATTTTTTTAGAATGGAAGAAAAAGCTGGGTGGAGGAAAATAAACAACCGCAGGCATCGTTAGTGAAATGCAGATCTTGGGAAGGGAGGAAAAAGGGAATAGAAGTTTTGGCAGAAAAATAAAATATGAATTTAAAAATCAATTATGTTACAATTCTTTATTATTGCAAAATTTTCAAATTCTAAGGTTTTGTTGACGGGAGTGTAAAGGGATGATCGGCACAATCGTAAATACCGTGTGTATTCTGGCGGGGAGTTTAATAGGAAGTGTATTAAAGAAAGGAATCAAAGAAGAGTATCAAACGGCTCTTTTTACGGCTATGGGGTTTGCAGCCACCGCATTGGGCATCAATGCGATCGTCCAAAATATGCCGCACAGCAAATACCCGGTATTGTTCATCGTCAGTTTGTCCATCGGCGGTTTGATTGGCACCATCATTGATTTTGATGGAAAGTTCAAGAACATGGTCGACCGTTTTTCCAAAACGGATCTAAGCAAGGGATTGTCCACGGCAATTTTGCTGTTTTGCATCGGGACTTTATCCATTTTAGGTCCTGTGGAAAGCGCATTGAATCATAATCATACATATTTATTTACCAACGCGACCCTTGATTTGGTCACTTCTATGGCCTTGGCCGCCACTTATGGAATCGGCATCGCTTTTGCAGCGGTCGTGCTGTTTTGTTGGCAAGGAGCGATTTATTTAAGCGCCAAATATATTGAGCCATTTCTGACGGCAGATCTCATGACGGAGATTTCCATTGTGGGTGGCATTTTGATTTTAAGTTCCGGATTGTCGATTTTGGGAATTAAGGACAGCAAATCGTTAAATATGTTGCCTGCGCTTTTTGTACCGGTGTTATGGTTTATTATTCTGGAGTTGTTGAAGTGAGATTTGCGACGAAAACCGGCTCATTTATGGCAGAGATGATGCTGTCAACAAAGTTGTCGAGAAGAAGGGGGAATGTTGATGGCTCAAAGGATGCATGGGGAAATGAATGTGAAACCGTTGAAGCTGGCGGCAATTTTGGGCGCATTGGGCGCGTTTTCGCCGCTCTCCATTGATATGTATTTGCCTGCGTTGCCACACATAGCGCAAGAACTTGACACAACTCAATCCCTTGTACAGTTGAGTTTGACTTTTTTTCTATTTGGCCTTGTTTGCGGGCAGCTTCTGATTGGTCCGATCAGTGACGCAAAAGGGCGGCGCAAACCGCTGCTCATCGGCCTTGCCGTTTATACCGCAACCTCTTTTCTGTGCATTATTGCGCCGAGTATTGGATTGTTCATCGCTTTGCGCTTTTTGCAGGGGCTTTCCGGGGCGAGCGGCATCGTTCTTTCCCGGGCAATTTTGAGGGATGTGTTCTCCGGAAAAAAATTGACGAAAGTGTTTGCGATGTTGGCTTTGGTGCAAGGGGCTGCACCGGTGCTTGCGCCGGTGCTGGGAGGAATTATTTTACTGTTTGCGCCATGGAAAGGGGTGTTCTTGTTCCTGACGCTGGCAGGTATTGCGATGTTCTTCATTGTCCTTTTTTGTTTGCCCGAGTCGTTGGAGACCCATATGAGAAGAAAAGGAAGCGTTCGACAGACATTGTCTGTCTTTAAAGGTTTGATGCTTGATCGAAGTTTTATCGGCTACGCATTCGTTATCGCCTTTATGTTTACGATGATGTTCGCGTATATTTCCGGTTCTTCTTTCGTATTGCAGGAATTGTATGGCATCTCCGCACAGCTCTATAGTTTGATTTTTGCGATGAACGGGCTCGGTATTGTGGTCAGCAGCCAAATTACTGGACGGTTGGTGGGGCTGTTCAATGAGATAAAATTATTGGTTTTCGGAATCGGGCTGGCATTTATCGGGACAGCGGCCTTGTTGGCGATGCTCAGCCTGAAAGCGAGCCTTTATTTTGTGTTGCCGCCTTTGTTTTTGGCGATTGCAAGCATGGGAATCGTCAATACGACAGGACAATCTTTGGCGCTGCAAAATCAAGGGAAAATCGCCGGAAGTGCTTCGGCATTGCTCGGCGTACTCCAATATGTGCTTTCCGGTTCCCTTGCGCCTTTGACCGGTCTTGGAGGGGACCCTTCCATCTCAATGGGGGTTGTCATGATGATTGGAAGCATCGGATCCGTCCTATCTTATCTATTCCTTGTCCGGATGAAACATAAGGATGTGTGCGGTGAGTCGAAGTAAAGGGATTAGCCGGAAAAGATGTTCAAAGGAGGCCCCTTTGGAAAGTTTTTGTTACAGCGAACCGGCACGAACAAAAAAGTAGTACAAACTTTGGCTTGTTTGTACTACTCATTTTATTTTCAGCCATTATTTTTCCGCCATGTTTTTGGGAAAGGATGCGAAGTAAGGGGTGTTCCCAGGTCTGAATACGGTCAAAAGATAATCATCGCTTTCAACGATATTCCCGTTTTGATATTGTTTGTAGTCGATGTTGAAAGGAACAATGAGGCAATGTTTCACGATTTCCTTTTCGTTCAATTGCATTTGGGCAAATTCTTTTCCGGCGATTTCAGGTTTTTCGAGCAGCAATTTGTTAATCGCTTTTAAATCTTCTTTTGAAATCCGTTCTTCCCACCAAAGTTTCCGCGGCTGGAATTGCTGTTTTGCCAAGAAATCGAGCTTCATTAAACTGTGGACGATTCCCAGGTTGACATTAGGAAGCGTACGCAAAAATTCGTCCAATCTTTTGAACAAATCTTCCAATTGATGCCCGATTCTTGACCATCCTTTTTCTTCCCAAAAAGTGCCGAAATTTTGGAAGAAGTCGAATGGCGTTTCAAAGACTTCTGTCACCAAATATTCGATGGTGTTGTCCATGCGGTGGGCATTCCAATATTTTTCGAGCACGTCTTCCGCCTGTTTGATGCGGATGATGTCATCAAAGCTCAACACATTGTTGGAAAGGATTTCGTAAGGGGCGATATCCACATATGTATACCCGAACTTTTCTGCATCATTTCTTAATCCGGTGCCGCGCAGCAATTTCAAGAAGCCGAGCTGCAACTCTTCCGGCCGCATTTCAAATACATCGTTGAAAGTTTTTCGGAAACTTTCATAGTCTTCTTCGGGAAGACCGGCGATTAAGTCAAGGTGCTGGTCGATTTTTCCCCCCTCTTTTACCATCATGACCGTTCTTTTTAATTTTTCGAAGTTCTGTTTCCGCTTCACAAGTTCATTGGTCAAATCATTCGTGGATTGGACGCCGATTTCAAATCGGAACAATCCTTCCGGTGCATTGTCATTTAAAAATCGGATGACTTCCGGCCGCATGATGTCCGCCGTGATTTCAAACTGGAACACGACGCCGGGTACATGTTCATCAATTAAAAATTGGAACATGTCCATGGCGTAACGCCGGCTGATGTTGAATGTACGGTCGACAAATTTGATCGTTTTTGCCCCATTGGCCATTAAATATCGGATGTCCTCTTTGATCTTTTCCCTGTCAAAATAACGGACCCCGACTTCGATGGAAGATAGGCAAAATTGGCATGTGAAAGGGCAGCCGCGGCTTGTTTCGATATATTGAATGCGTTTGGAAAGTGACTCCCGGTCTTCTTCAAAGCGGAATGGGCTCGGCATTTCCCGCAGGTCGATTTTTTTCGGCTGAGGATGTATTTTCATTTTCCCGTCCTGCAAATAAGCAACTCCCGGCACTTCCTCCAGAGGGATTTCCTCATGCACATAGCGGAGAAGTTGTTTAAAGGAATACTCCCCTTCTCCCATAATGATGAAATCCGCAAGCCCTTCCAAACGGCGCAGCCAATAATGGACATCATAGGATACTTCCGGGCCTCCCAGGACGATTTTTGTATGAGGACTTACTGCCCGGAGCATTTTGATCACTTTAATCGTTTCTTCAATATTCCAAATGTAACAGCTGAACCCCACCAAATCCGGTTTTCTTTGATAAAGATCGGTCACGATGTTCAACGCAGGTTCTTTAATGGTAAATTCGACAATCACCGGATCGAATTCCGGACGGGCATAGGCTTTTAAATATCGAATGGCCAAATTTGTATGAATATATTTGGCGTTCAAAGTGGTCAAGATAATTTTCATCCGTAGAACTCCTTTAAATGCGATTGATGCAAAGATTTAATATCCACATCTATTATACATGATAATGTTCGTCATTCTTCCTTAATGAACCAACTAATAAATGATTTTAACATGGCGGGTTTCAGTATAGGAAGGATCTTCTAATGAGGAAATGAGCAGTTCCATCTCCATGTCATTTTCAAATTCCGGAAATTCGGCATCTTCAGTTTGCCGGATCGTCAGTTTGGCATTTGCCGCTTTTTGCGGAGAAATTTCTTGTTCCATTTGATAAATGGCTGCATCGACCATACGATCGTCTACAGACAGCCTTTGAGCCTGAATTTTGATGGTATCTTCGCGTTTGTTTAAAATATCAAAATGAACCGTAACGGTGGTCTTCGAATTTTTTTTGATTTTCTTCATATTTAATACGGTAATTTTTATGTGTTCATTATCCACAACCAGCTGACGGATTTCTTTATTAATCGATTCATTTTTTCCATCACCAGACTTGCCCAGATTCGCCTGGGAAGGGACACCGCAGGCAAAGAGGACAAAAATCAATAGCAGTAAAAGGAATGAATGCGTTTTTTTCATAATATCACCTTATATCATGATTCATGGGGAAAATATATCAAAATTTAGTATGAAAGCTGAAAGTTTAATCTATACCTCAGCCCAATGCCTTGGCGATTTTATCGGTTTTGAAGAAAAGCTTGCAATTATGAGTGCATAAATTGTAATGAAATCATGTGAAATTTTCACACAATTCTGTAGTATAATTGAATAAAATGTTAATGGATGAAAAAGATTCAAAAAAGCTCAACCGTATTCGATTGTTGAATAAAGAGGTGTATAAATGGACAAAGTATTTGCCATTGGAGATATACATGGAAGTTATCATTTATTGGATAAAATCTTGAATTATTGGAACCCTGAGGAAGAGTTGCTCGTTTTTTTAGGTGATTATATTGACCGGGGAAGAGACAGCCTCCGGGTGCTGCGGAAAGTGATGGAGCTGTCGGAAAAACATAAAGTCGTTACTTTAAGCGGCAACCACGAACAGATTTTTATGAATTGGCTAAAAAAACCGAAAGAAATGTCCGATTTTTATTTTGACCCGAAAGTGGGCGGCGTAAGCACCGTTCAAAGTTTTTTTTCAGCCTTAGATCAAAAACTGTCTCCGGAAGATCTAAGCGGGGAACAAATCGTCGAAATAATAAAAGAACAGTTTCCGGACGAAGTGGAGTTTATAAAAAATCTTCGCCTGTATTATTATTGGAAGCCTTATCTGTTTGTCCATGCGGGAATTAATCCGGATGTGGAGGATTTTTTGGAAACAAGTTCGGACGAATTTCTTTGGATTCGCGAGGAGTTTTCAAAAGTACCGCATCGGGCGAAGGAAATCGTGGTATTCGGCCATACGCCGACGATTTTTTTGAATGAAGATGGTTCAAGCAAAGTCTGGATTTCCCCTTGCCGCAAAAAAATCGGAATTGATGGTGGCGGAGAAATTTATCCTGATGGCAAAATCCATGGGGTCCGTTTTTACAAGAATTCTTCCCGCATTGATATTTATTCCGCAAACGACAAGGAGATTTCCACAAGTCATTTTACATTATGATTGGATTGCCCGATTGAAATGAAACCAGGATTCACCCCCGTGAATCCTTTTTTGAATGTATTGTATATTGGCGGAGACTATAGGAATGACAACGATGGAATGGAAGCCATACTAAGAATAATGGATATACAATTGGAAGTGGTGAAGTGAATGAGTACAATTAATGCCTTGTTGCAAATTCTGTTGGTATCAATCATGATTTTTTTTATTAGCGGTAGACTGATTGGCTCCAATGTGAACTTGTTCCGGAGAGTTTTGTCTGTCATCATCAGTGTCTCATTCACTACCTTTGTGTTTTGGTACACGTATATCAGGGAAAATCCCCAGTACGAAGATGGCGTGGTCAGTGTCGCCACTTTATTGTGGATCGGAAGCATGTTGTTGATTTCCATGCTGATTTATTTGTTTTTTGAACTGTTTGACCCGATTGCGTTGGATGAAGGCGCAAGGCGGTATTCACAAAAAACCATTTTCAGGAAAATGGTCAATTATTGGCGTTATCAAAAACGTTTGAGAACGGTGTTAAAAGCGGCGGTCACGAATGGCATTACCAAAACGGTGAAATACGCAAGAAACAGGGATACGGACAAACAATTGGCCATCGCTTTACGGGCGACGCTTGAAGAGAGCGGCGGCATTTTCATCAAATTTGGACAGGTGTTGTCGACACGAAAAGAACTGTTTTCACCTGTCTTTATTGAAGAATTGAAAAAGCTGCAGCAGAAAGTTTCACCGATGACTTACGACGAAGTCAAAACCGTTTTGAAGGAGAATTATAATCGGGATCCGGAGGATGTTTTTTCTTTTTTTGAGGAAAAGCCTTTGGCTGCTGCCTCCATTGGACAAGTCCATCGGGCGGTGCTGAAAGATACCCATGAGGAAGTGGTGGTCAAGATTTTGCGTCCACAGATCAAGACCATCATGAGAGAAGATTTGAGCATATTATTGGAATTCGCGGACTGGATCACGGCGAAATCCCAATGGGCGGAGAGCATGGGATTCAAAGCGTTGGCCGAAGGGTTTGCCAATTCGATGAAAGAAGAAACGGATTTTTCCATTGAAGCCCGCAATATGATTCAAATAAGAAATGTTTTAAAGCATAGCGAGCTGAATGTGAAAATCCCGCGGGTATATGAAGAGTTCAGCAACGAAAACATCCTGGTGATGGAATATGTGAAAGGCGTCAGCATTTCCGAGTTGGACAAAGTGGATGATAAACAGGCGATAGACCGCAGGGAATTGGCTAGAACGCTCATGTACTCCTATTTGGAACAGGCATTGATTTCGGGCATTTTCCATGCGGATCCGCATCCCGGAAATATTTCTGTAAATCCTGAAACCGGCGAATTGGCCATCCTTGATTTCGGGGCGGTCTGCCGGTTGTCGGGACAGCAACAGGAAGGTTTAAAATTGTTTTTTATCGGCATCCAGCAGGGAGATGCATCCATTTTATTTGATGCCATTTCATTATTGATCAAAAACAAGGACGAAATTAATCGCCAGGAGCTGGAACAGGCGATTGGCCAAATTTTATTGAAAATCTCCTATGTCAATAAAATTCCGACGGATGAGACGATTTATTCCATTTTTACGGTAATCCGGGAATCGGGATTGCAATTTTATTCGTCCGTGAGCCTTGCCTTGCGGGTGATCATTACATTGGACGGCACCATCAACATGCTTGATCCGAAATTTAATATTTTTGATGAAGCGAAGGAATTTATGAACAATTACATGAAAGCTTCCATCCGAAAGCCGTTTAAAGAGCCGATGGAAACGATGGAAAAAATCCAGGAAGAGCTGGCTCTTTTGGTTCCGAATTTGAGGAAAATTCCAAGACGTGTTGATCAATTGATCCGGAAAATCGAAGATGGAAAAGTCATTTTGCATCATGATATTTTCTCGGATAAAACAAACGCCAAATTTGTTACCCAACTGTTTTCAAAATTTGTGCTGCTGATGGTGGGCATCACGTTCGGGTTTATATCGACGGCGCTTCTTGCGATTTCCCAATTTATCGAAACGGTCTATGCCATTTATTTAAATACGGCGGCGTATCTCGGATTGTTTTTATGTTCCATTCTCCTTGTACGATTATCGATTCAGGCCATCCGGGATATGAAGCGGAGGGATTGAAGAAAGCACTTTTCCCGCAATATTTGCGGGGAAGGTGCTTTTATTTTGAAAGCAAGACATGCAGGTTGCAGATGGATGCCGGTCTGTTATAATGGATGGGATGGAAAGCGAGGAATTATGCATGAACAAACAACATCCGCATCTTTTGGTAATCGACGGGATGGCCCTGTTATTCCGGTCCTTTTATGCCACAAGCGTGATGGGGCATTATCAATATTTGCCGGATGGAAGGCCGACAAATGGCGTGCAGGGATTTGCAAGGCATGTACTGACGGCCCAGTCCATCATCAAACCGAGCCATTTGGAGATTTGCTGGGATATGGGGAGCCATACGTTCCGGAATGAGCTGTTTCAAGGGTATAAAGCCAACCGAAGCAATCCTCCGGTGGAATTGGTTCCGCAATTTGAAATGGCAAAAGAAGTTGCAGAATGGATCGGATGGAAAAATATCGGCGAAGCGGGGATGGAGGCGGATGATTGCATCGGTTCGATCGTGGAGAAATGGAAGAAGGAAGCAAAGATTACGATCATCAGCGGTGACAGGGATTTGCTGCAATTGTTGAACCCTTCCACGGAAATCGCCTTTACGAAAAAAGGTTATTCTGAGTATGACGTGTATACAGTCCAACAATTCAAAGAGGAATATGCAATTGAACCCCATAAGTTTGTCGATGTGAAAGCGTTGATGGGGGATGCCAGCGACGGCTATCCGGGAGTAAAAGGCATTGGGCCGAAAACAGCATTGCAACTTATCCGGCAATACGGGTCGGTGGAAGGGGTCCTGCAAAATCTGGAACGATTGAAACCAAGCCAGCGGAACAAAATCAAAGAGCAGATCGACATGTTAAAACTGTCATATCAATTGGCTTCAATTCAAAGAAATGTTTCCATAAAGGCAAATTTGGAAGAATTGTCCGTCCCGGATTATTCCGCAGGTCTATTTGAACAATTGGCGGCCAAGGGGTATACATCGATTGCGAAACATGCTTGCTCGTTATTTTCGTTCGTATAATGAAAAGGGCGCAAACTTGCGGTTTGCGCCCTCAATTTTTCTTTTTCGGTTCAATTTTTACAAAGCTGATGACTTTCCGGTCTTTTTCATAAGGCACCTTTCGGATTTGGCTGTCCCGATTGACGCCGCCATTGTCATGGACATACAAGAATAATTCTCCGTCATTGATTTCATAGCCGATGAGGGGAACCCAATGGTATTTGAAAGTCGGTTCCGCTTTCCACTGGAACGTAAAATATTTATCAAACTTCGTGGCAACCGGTCTGCCTTCATCAATCTGCTTCAACGCATTTTTTAAAGAACATTTTGCCACGACCCAGTCGGGGCCCAAATATTTTTGCAAACGCTTGACCAGTCTCCACCGGAACAAACCGATTTTGGTTGTTCCCAGCAATGAATAAAGGGCATTGACATCCAGCGCAAACTCTTCCCCGATTAAATATTTCAGAATCACGTAGATGGTGGTTGGCCCGCAGGCGGAGCTTCGATAAGAAGAATGAATGGACGGATGGTATTGAGAAAATCCTTCCAATTGTATGATTTTTTTCATAGACAACACCTTGCTGTGAATATTTATCAAAGAAATGTCAATGGAGGATGGGAAAATGTTATGTTAGAATAACAATTGTTAAAAGCAAATTCTTTGTTATTCAAAAATATACAATGATTTTTGATTAATATGGTCAAAAACTTCCCTGAAGATTTGCCTTCCCGTGTAGGTTTTGAAATCGTGGAGGAGAAGTTCAATAAAGGGGATCTGGCGCAAACGACCGCACTTGTAACGGGAGAAGATTTGACATTTGAAGAAGTCCAGGAAATCGCCCAAAATTTTTCAGAAAATGAACATATCGGATCCGCAAGGGCATCCGGGGTTACGGAGGATGGAAAATACGGAAAAATCACGATTTCCTTAAGTGAAGATCCGTACAGCGTCGAAGCGATTGACTTCATTAAAGAATTCCGCGACGATCATCAAACCTTCCAACTATCCGGCGGAAAAGAAGTGAAATTGGAATTTGCCGGCACAACGGCCAAATTGGTCGATGAAGAGGATATTAATAAACGCGATATCAAAGTCATTTTTAGCCTGGAAACGCTATTGATTTTTGGATTATTGATCTTCCTTACACGTTCTGTAAAAATGCCGATCTATATGATGGCGACCATTTTGATTTCCTATGCGTCTGCGTTAGGTTTAGGATTATTCCTTTTGGACCATCTCTTTGGTTATGATGCGGTATCCACGCGCGCACCGGTCTATGCGTTCATCTTCCTTGTGGCGCTCGGCATTGATTACAACATCATCATGGTGAGCCGTTTCTTGGAGGAACGGAAGTATGAAACGGTGAAAAATGCATTGGAAATCGCCGTCCGTAATACAGGCGGAGTGATTTCTTCCGCAGGGGTCATCCTGGCGGCGACTTTTGCCGCTTTAACGACAATGCCGGTCATCGATTTATTCGTGTTCGGATTTATGGTCGCGGTCGGAATCTTGATCGACACCTTCCTGGTGCGCGGCATGTTGTTGCCGACATTGATATTGTTCTTTGAAAAGGATAAAAAGACGGCTTAAAGAAAAAAGGCATCTGAATCATGATTCAGATGCCTTTTTCTTGTGCTTGCCTACTTTGTTGAACAGTCTTTCTATAAATTTGGGAGAAATTTTATAATAGAGTTAAACTGATTTGATCATGACACAAAGGGGATGAAGACAAATGTTTGCCAATTTGCAGTATCCGATTATTCAAGCACCGATGGCGGGGGGAATCGCAACGGCCGACTTGGCCATTGCCGTTTCAAGATGCGGGGGGCTCGGTTTTTTGGCGGCCGGCTATAAAACACCGGAGGCAATTGAGCAGGAA
This sequence comes from Ureibacillus sp. FSL K6-8385, assembly GCF_038593155.1. Taxonomy (GTDB): domain Bacteria; phylum Bacillota; class Bacilli; order Bacillales_A; family Planococcaceae; genus Ureibacillus; species Ureibacillus terrenus. Next base: position 1,963,304 of record NZ_CP151968.1, on the reverse strand, counting down.
ATCATAAAATGCAAAGATTCCGCGTTGCCTTTCGGGGTGAATCTTTTTGTTCCCCAAAATGATGAGATGGATGAATCCTTGCATTTGTACAAGGAGCGTCTGGAAGAAGATTTCCGCATTCGGTTGGCCCTTCCGGAACCGGGCGACGATTATTGACAGGAGAAACTGGAACTGGTGATGAAGCATAAAGTTCCATATGTTTCTTTTACATTTGGCTGTCCTCCGGAAGACATCATTGAACAACTCAAAAATAATGGCAGCCGCGTCATTGTGACGGTGACGAATTTGGAAGAAGCGAAGATAGCTGCGGAAAACGGAGCGGAAGCGATTTGTTTGCAGGGACCGGAAGCGGGCGGCCACCGGGCAACCTTCCGGAATGTGGACGAGGATACCCATGTGCCATTGATTGAGTTGATTGCCATGACGCGAAAGGTAATTCCGCTCCCCATTATTGCGGCAGGCGGAATCATGAATGGGAAGGACATTCATCTGGCATTAAATGCGGGGGCTGATGCCGTGCAACTTGGAACAGCTTTCCTTTGTACGGAAGAAAGCGGAGCCAACCCGGTTTATAAACGGGCTTTGACATCTGGTGAGTTTACGGAAACAGCCCTGACAAGAACCTTTACAGGAAGGCTTGCGCGGGGGGTGAAAAATGAATTTATGACCAGGTATGAAAACATTGCACCCGCCATTTATCCCGCGGTCAATGCATTGACGCAGCCGATTCGGGCAAAAGCATTGAAAGATCAAAATCCTCAGGCCATGTCCCTTTGGGCAGGCACGCGTTTTCAAGAAATCCGGAAAGGCGCGGTAAAAGATGTATTTGAACAATTGATTAAAGAGTTAGAGGAATATCAATCTTAAAAAAATGGATTTGGAAACATAGAAGGGCGCATCCGTCTCATATAATGTTGCAATTAACTTAGGGACGGAGGGCGCTTGTGGATAAATTATGGACATATGTATGGCGGATTCTTTGGATTTTTGGGCTTTTTATTTTGGCAATTGTCAGCATGGATATGAAGCAGCAAATAAGCGAGAACCTTCATTATGATAATATTCATCTGTTTTTTTGGTATATTTTTATCTGCCGCATCTTTTGGGGGATTTATTTGGCCCTCATATGCATCAAAAGTTGGAACATTTACTTGAACGGACGGCTGTTCATTTGCGTTTTTCTTCCTTGTTTCGTTTTTTCGCTGATCCTGCCGGTCTCTTCCATCACGACGGGCACATTGCCATTCGGCATCTGGTTTATTAAAGTGTATTCGACTGGATTGGTTGAAGTGGCGGCCGGACTCAGTTTGATGTTCAGCATTTTTAACGGGGAAAAAGATAAAAAACAATATGTGTAAAAATAAAAGGGACATAACTTTCATCGTAAAAGTTATGTCCAACTTTTTTCATACTGTTTGCGCTTCTAAAAAATTCGTTACATCTTCCGGAGTTTTTGCGTTTGCACTATGAAGGTGCGCAAGTTTTTCACCATTTTTAAAAATTAATAAACTAGGAATCCCCAATACCTGATATTGATCCGCGATGTCCGGGAAATTGTCGCGGTTGATTTGATACCATTCATACTGGCTGTATTTTTCAACAATCGGATCGATGAACATGTTCATGCGAGTGCAGTCGGGGCACCAAGTGGCATAAAATTTTACAATCACCGGGCGGTCTTTGCCGATAGTTTCATTAAATTGTTCAACAGTAGTAATTTCTTTCACTTTTTTCTCGCCTCCTTACCTAGTAGTTTACACATTTTGACGATTGTGGAAAAGAAATATGTTTTGGCTGAAATGAGAAACTATTAATTAAATTTAGAAAATTAAAATAAAAGGATTGCGAAAAAGTGAAAAATCATCTACACTAGTTACAGGAATAGCTGTTTCATGTATTTTTTTAAACAAAAAATGAATAATCATTCATTTTTTCAATACATCTTTCCGCTATTGGTTGAATAAGTTGTATATGAACAAAGGGGATCAGGCGATGAAAATGAATGATTGTTCATTCAAATGTGAAAAAAGGGGGAATTATTTGTGGCTTACAAAATTGAGAAAGTGGCAGTGATTGGATCCGGCGTCATGGGGTCCGGCATTGCAGCACATTTAGTAAATATCGGCATACCAACATATATGTTAGATATTGTCCCAAAAGAACTGACAAAAGAAGAGGAAGCAAAAGGATTAACGCTTGAGCATCCGGCAGTGCGAAACCGCATCGTGAACAATGCTGTGCAAAAATTGTTGAAACAAAAACCGGCGCCGCTGACATCTCCGAAAAATTTGGCATTATTGACGGTCGGGAATTTGGAGGACGATTTAGACAAGCTGAAAGAAGCGAACTGGATCATTGAAGTTGTTGTTGAAAACCTTGAAGTGAAGCGTAATTTATTCGAAAAAATCGAAAAGGTAAGAAAACCGGGCTCCATCGTCAGCTCCAACACTTCCGGAATCAGCGTAAATAAAATGGTGGAAGGGCGTTCAGAGGAATTTAAAAACCATTTTTTAGGAACGCACTTCTTCAACCCGCCCCGTTACTTGAAATTGCTTGAAATCATTCCGACTGAACATACATTGCCGGAAGTATTGTCTTTCATGAAAACCTTTGCAGAAGACGTACTTGGAAAAGGGGTCGTAATCGGAAAAGATACGCCTAATTTCGTTGCCAACCGCATCGGAACATACGGATTGCAAATTACGCTTCATGAAATGTTGAAACGCGGCTATTCAGTCGGCGAAGTGGATTCAGTGACCGGTCCGATAATCGGAAGACCGAAATCCGCGACATTCCGCACCTTGGATGTTGTAGGACTGGATACGTATATTCATGTGGCCAAAACAGTGTATGACCAAACAACAGGCGATGAGCAGAAAGTGTTTGAAGTGCCTGAACTCATTTTAAAGCTGGTGGAAAAAGGGGCGCTTGGAGCAAAATCAGGCCGTGGATTCTATGTAAAAAAAGGAAAAGATATTTATGAGATTGATCCGGCTACCCTTGAGTATGTGCCTCAAAAGAAATTGCAGGCGCCGTCCATCGAACTGGCAAAACAGACGAAGGGAATTGAAAATCGCCTGAAAACTTTAGTATATGCCAATGACCGTGCAGGGGAGCTTTTATGGAACGTTTTGGCTCCGACGTTGATCTATTCCGGGCAGCTGAACGGCATCATCGCCGATAATATTGTGGAAATCGATAATGCGATGAAATGGGGCTTTGGATGGAGCCATGGACCTTTTGAAATCTGGGATGCGATAGGCGTAGAAAAATCCGTGAAGAAAATGGAAGAAGAAGGACGGGAAGTTCCTCCATTTGTGAAGAAATTATTGGAAAAAGGCTATGAAACTTTCTATAAAGAAGTAGACGGTCAGTTGGCCTACTTTAATGGAGAAAATTATGAAGCCATTCCTGTGAATGAAAAAGTCATAGATTTGAAGCGTTATAAAAAGCGTCATGGAGTGATTAAATCCAATTCAGGAGCCAGCCTGATCGATATCGGTGACGGCATTTTGCTGCTTGAATTCCATTCAAAATCCAATGCGATCGGTCTGGACATCATCCAAATGATCAATTATGCCCTCGATGAGGTCGAAGCCAACTACAAAGGGCTTGTCATCGGCAACCAGGGCAAAAATTTCTGCGTCGGTGCCAACCTCGGCATGATTTTAATGGAAGCCCAGGATGACAACATTTTCGAATTGGATTATGTGGTAAGGGCATTCCAAAAAACGATGCGCCGCATTAAATATTCGAAAAAACCGGTTGTGGCGGCACCTTTCGGCATGACGCTCGGCGGCGGTGCGGAAGTATGCTTGCCTGCAGCGCGCATTCAAGCATCCGTGGAAACATATATGGGGCTTGTGGAAGTCGGCGTTGGACTCATCCCTGGAGGCGGAGGCAACTTGGCTCTCTATGAAAAAACATTGGAAAGCCTGCCAAACGGGGTGGAAATCGATTTGCAGGCAGTGGCCAATAAAGTGTTTGAAACGATTGCCATGGCAAAAGTATCCTCTTCCGCGGAAGAAGCCCGCGAAAATAACTTCCTGGGCAAACAAGATGGCATCTCCGTCAATCCGGATCATTTGATTTATGATGCAAAACAAGTGGCGCTCCAGTTATATGAATCCGGTTATAAACCGCCGGTGAAAAAGAAAATTAAAGTCGTTGGGGCGCCGGGTTATGCAACGCTTCTGCTTGGTGCGCAAAACATGTACACAGGCGGATATATTTCGGAACATGATTTGAAAATTGCGAAAAAGCTTGCTTATGTCATTGCGGGAGGACTTGTGCCATACGGAACAGAGGTGCCGGAAGAATATTTGTTGAATTTGGAACGCAAGGCATTCCTGGAGCTTGTGGCGGATCGGAAATCACAGGAACGTATGCAACATATGCTGGTGACCGGAAAGCCGCTGCGCAATTAATCAAATATAGAACAAAGGGGGATCTACATGAGAGAAGCAGTAATCGTGTCAGGTGCGAGAACGCCGATCGGCAAAGCGAAAAAAGGATCGCTTGCCCAAATGCGTCCTGATGACTTCGGGGCAATCGTTGTAAAAGAAGCAATAAAACGGGCAGGTTATGAGGGAGAAATCGATGATTTAATCATGGGCTGCGCGATGCCGGAAGCGGAGCAGGGAATGAACGTTGCGAGAAATATCGGTGCATTGGCGGGACTCCCTGATACAACGCCGGCAATTACAATCAACCGGTTCTGTTCTTCCGGATTGCAGTCCATTGCTTATGCCGCCGAAAGAATCATGCTCGGACACGCCAAGGCCATTATCGCCGGCGGGGTGGAGTCCATGAGCATGGTGCCGATGATGGGGCATGTGATTCGTCCAAATCCGAAACTTGCCGAAGAAGCACCGCAGTATTACATGAGCATGGGGCATACGGCGGAGGAAGTGGCAAAACGTTATGGTGTGAGCCGTGAAGATCAGGATGAATTTGCCGTCCGGTCACACCAGTTGGCCCATAAGGCGATTCAGGAAGGAAAATTCGAAGAAGAGATCGTTCCAATCGATGTTGTCCAATATTATGTCGATGAAAATAATACGCTAAAAGAGAAACGATTCACCTTTTCGATGGATGAAGGGGTGCGTCCAAATACGACTAAAGAGGTTTTAAGCACATTGCGGCCTGCGTTCAGCCTGAATGGGACGGTGACAGCCGGCAATGCTTCCCAAACGTCGGACGGCGCTGCGGCGCTTCTTGTCATGGATCGGGAAGAAGCGGAAAAGCAAGGTTTGAAACCTTTGGCAAAATTCCTCAGCTTTGCCGTGGGAGGAGTGCCGCCGGAAGTAATGGGAATCGGTCCGATTGAAGCGGTGCCGAAAGCGCTGAAGCTGGCTGGATTAAAGCAGGAGGATATCGATTTATGGGAGCTCAATGAAGCATTTGCGTCCCAATCCATCCAGGTCATCCGCCACTTAGGTCTGGATCTGGATAAAGTCAATGTCAATGGCGGCGCGATCGCGCTTGGACATCCGCTTGGTGCGACAGGGGCCATTTTAACATTGAAATTGATTCATGAATTAAGGCGGCAAGGAAAAAAATACGGCGTCGTGACAATGTGCATCGGCGGAGGCATGGGGGCTGCCGGCGTGTTTGAAGTTTTATATTAATCTAGTCCGAAAAGTATAGGGGAGGAATGGAAATGGTTCAAACAACAGATTATGTAAAGGGCGGAAGCTTTTTAATCGAAGATGTGGATTTGGAAAAAGTGTTTACACCGGAGGATTTTTCCGAAGAGCATTTAATGATTGCAAAAACGACGGAAGAATTTGTGGAAAATGAAGTATTGCCAGTGTTGGATAAACTGGAAAACCACGAGTTTGAACATTCGCGAAAACTGATGGATAAAGCCGGAGAATTGGGACTGCTTGCGACAGACATCCCGGAGGAATACGAAGGATTAGGTTTAGATAAAATCACATCTGCACTTATTGGAGAAAAAATGTCCCGCGCCGGCGGTTTCAGCTTGACGCATGGCGCCCATGTTGGAATCGGTTCTTTGCCGATCGTCCTTTTTGGCAATGAAGAACAAAAGAAAAAATACTTGCCGAAATTGGCAACGGGAGAATGGATTGCGGCTTACGCGCTGACTGAGCCGGGTTCCGGTTCCGATGCGCTCGGTGCGAAAACAACCGCCAGACTGAATGAAGCGGGAACCCATTATATTCTGAACGGAGAAAAACAATGGATTACAAACTCCGGTTTTGCGGATGTATTCGTCGTTTATGCGAAAGTGGACGGCGAGCATTTCACCGCATTCATTGTTGAACGTTCATTCCCAGGGGTTTCCGTCGGTCCCGAAGAAAAGAAAATGGGGATCAAATCTTCATCCACCCGCACATTGATTTTGGAAGATGTTCCAGTTCCGGTGGAAAATGTATTATTTGAAATCGGGCGCGGGCATGTGGTGGCATTCAACATTTTAAATATTGGCCGCTATAAGCTGGGCATCGGTACTGTAGGAGCTTCCAAACGCGCGTTGGAACTTGCCATCCAGTACACAAATCAGCGCAAACAGTTCAACCGGACAATTTCCAGCTTTAATTTAACGAAAGAAAAGCTCGCGACAATGGCTTCACGGCTCTATGCGTCCGAATCCCTCAATTACCGCACGGTCGGCTATTTCGAAAATCGTTTCAACAAGCTTTCCGACGAGGAACAAAAAGATGGAAAAGCGGTGGCAAACGCGGTAGCAGAATATGCCATTGAGTGCTCCATTGCCAAAGTGTTCGGTTCTGAAACGCTGGATTATGTGGCGGATGAAGCGGTGCAGCTTCACGGCGGCTACGGTTTCATGTCCGAGTATGAAGTGGAACGCATTTACCGTGATTCCCGCATCAACCGTATTTTCGAAGGGACAAATGAAATCAACCGCCTGATTATTCCGGGCACTTTCATGAAGAAAGCCTTGAAGGGAGAACTTCCACTGCTTCAGGTGGCGCAAAACTTGCAACAAGAGCTGTTTATGCTCATGCCGGAAGAGGTCGGCGACGCACCGTTAGAGCAGGAAAAATATCTGTTGAAAAACGCGAAGAAAATTGGCATCCTTGCAGCTGGGGTAGCGGCGCAACGATTTGGAACAAAACTTGAAGAAGAGCAGGAAGTATTGGTGAATATCGCAAACATTGCCATTTTGATCTATGCAATGGAATCCGCCATCCTGCGCACGGCTAAAGCGATTGAAAGGGACGGTCTGGAAAAAGCGAAACAAAAATTGTTATACACTCAAATCTTTTGCCAGGAAGCCTTTGCGGAAATTGAAAAAGAAGCAAAAGAAACGATCATTGCTTCCGTTGAGGGAGACAATCAGCGGATCACCCTTTCTGCATTGCGCAAATTGACTCGCCACAATCCATATAATTTGATTTTGAAAAAACGTGAAGCGGCAGAGCGCCTCATTGCGGCGGAAAAATATATTGTGTAATGCCCGATGGTGTCCGGGAGCGGATTTAGATCCGCTCCCGGCATTTTTTGTTTGAATGTCAAAATTCTGTTATGTCCAAGCTGAGTAGGCAAGTGGCCAAGGTGAGGAGTCAAGCCCAAGGGGAATTTTTAAGTGCCCGAGTGTTGAACGCAAGTGCCCAAGGTAAGGAGTTATGTGCCCAAGTGGAGTAGGCAAGCGCCCCAGCTGAGGAATTATGTGCCCAAGTGGAGTAAGCAAAGCCCGAGATAAGGAATTATGTGCCCAAGGTGAGTAGGCAATTGCACGAGCTGGGGAGTTATAAGCAGAAGGTAAGGGGTTATCTGCCAAAGAGGTGATTGCAAGTGCCCAAAAAGGGAAGGATCTGCCCAAGTTTTCATGGATGAAATTCCGTATAAAGCTACAATTTTTACAAAAAATTCTGCTTGAACACATGATTTGAATCATGCATGATAAAAATAAGAGTAGTTAGAAAAATTATGAAAATGAGGAGATATCGAGATGACATTGAAATTTATTCATTATCCGAGATGTACAACTTGCAAAAAAGCGCAAAAATGGCTGGACGAGCATGGAATCCAGTATGAAGCCATCAATATTGTGGAACAAACACCAACGAAAGAAGAACTCAGATCCTATTGGGAAAAAAGCGGAGTGCCGTTGAAAAAGTTTTTTAATACATCCGGCCAAAAGTATAGATCCCTTGGTTTGAAGGATAAACTAAACGAGATGTCCGAGGAAGAACAATTAGATCTGCTTGCTTCTGACGGTATGTTGATTAAACGGCCGATTGTGACGGACGGCGAAAAAGTCACTCTTGGGTTTAAAGAGGAAGAGTTCGAAAAGAATTGGAAGTGACTTGTTTTTACTGTAGAAATATGTCAAACTGTTCTAAAGATTACATATATCAGATGGAGGTTAAAGTATGACAGTACCTAAGGAATTGCGCTATACTTCAGAACATGAATGGGTGAAAGTGGAAGACGGAAAAGTTCGTGTGGGAATCACTGATTTTGCTCAATCCGAGCTTGGAGATATTGTGTTCGTCGAACTTCCTCAAGTGGGTGACGAAGTTCAAATGAATGAACCATTCGGCAGCGTTGAATCCGTAAAAACGGTTTCTGAATTATATGCGCCTGTATCCGGCAAAGTGGTGGAAGTCAATACGGAATTGGAAGACAGCCCTGAACTCGTAAATGAATCTCCATATGAACAAGCGTGGATGATTGTGGTTGAACCGTCAGACGCTTCGCAAATCGACCAATTGCTTACTGCGGAAGAATATGAAAAAATCATTTCAGAATAATTCGGGAAACGCCAGTGAAAAAACTGGCGTTTTTTTAAAATGAAAATATAATAAATAAACAGCCTTTTTATTTCTCTTTCTTCGGTTCCTATCTTAAAATGTGGGGTGAACAATATGCATTATGAAAAATGTATCATTGTAGAAGGTCGATCGGATATGATGAAATTGGCCCCAATTTTAGCGGAAGATGTAAAAATTGTCTGCACAAATGGAACGATTAGTGAAGATGCCCTTCTTGAACTTTTAGAGCCATATGAGGATTGTGAATTATATACTTTTTTTGATGCGGATCAATCCGGTGAAAAGTTGCGGAAGCTGATGAAAAGGATCTATTCCGAAGCGATTCATCTTACCGTTCCGAAAACTTATATCGAAGTTGCCAATGTACCTAGGAAAATGTTGGCCCAATTATTGAAAGACGCAAAATTTGAGGTTCATAAAGAATATTTGGCATAGGAAAGAAATGGTGGAATATGGAAGAATGGACAATCAATACATGGAAAGAAAAAATGAAAAATCATGAAGTAACCGCTTTTTATTTATACACGCCCTTTTGCGGAACATGCAAAGTGGCATCCAAAATGTTGGAAGTGATCGAGGAATTGCTCCCAAACATCCCGATTGGAAAGGCGGACATCAATTTTTTGGAAGATTTCGCTTTCGAACAAAAAATCGAAAGCGTTCCTTGTTTAATTATTACAAAGAACGGAGAAATACGTGAAAAAATATATGCCTTTAAATCCGTACCAAACTTATATGAAAAGTTAACTTTATAGTTGACATATGATAGATTACATGTTACAGTGATTCCATAATTAAATAGGAAACTCTTATTAAGAGTGGTGGAGGGAAGTGCCCTATGAAACCCGGCAACCATCATAGTTCCATATGATAAGGTGCCAAATCACGCAAAGTATTGTTTACTTTGAAAGATAAGAGGAAGTTTTACGGATCTTTAGTGCGGGCAGTTCAACTTCCCTTCTACTTATAACAAAAAGTAGGAGGTTTTTTTATTGAAATATTCAGCTTTTATGTACATAATGCTGTAGTTGGAGTTTAAAAAATTTACATATTGCGGTTTATAAAAGGAGTACTTGGAATGATCGAGGTAAAAGATGTCACGAAAGTTTACAAAACAAAGAACGGGGAATTGACCGCAGTTGATCATGTAAGTTTGTCCATTCAAAAAGGTGAAATTTTCGGAATCATCGGATATAGCGGCGCCGGGAAAAGTACGTTAATCCGCCTTTTGAACGGGCTTGAAAAACCGACGAGCGGTTCCGTTGTTGTCAATGATCTTGAAATATCATCCATCAAAGGGAAAGAATTGCGCAAAGCCCGCCAAAAAATCAGCATGATTTTCCAACATTTTAATTTGTTATGGTCCAGGACGGTGGCTGAAAATATTGCCTTCCCATTGGAAATTGCCGGAGTTCCGAAAGCCGAAAGGGAAAAAAGGGTTAAAGAACTGATCGAGCTGGTAGGGTTGAAAGGCAGGGAAGATGCTTATCCATCCCAGCTTTCCGGCGGACAAAAGCAGCGTGTGGGAATTGCGAGGGCTTTGGCAAACAATCCGGAAGTGCTGCTTTGCGATGAGGCGACAAGCGCGCTGGATCCGGAAACGACTGATTCCATTTTGAGCCTGTTATCCGATATTAATGAGCGTCTTGGTCTCACCATCGTGCTCATTACCCATGAAATGCATGTCATCCGCAAAATTTGCCATCGCGTGGCGGTCATGCAGGCAGGACGCATTGTAGAGCAGGGAAGCGTGCTCGAGGTGTTCCGGAATCCTCAGGCGGAAATTACGAAAAATTTTGTCATGCAGGTGTCCGATTCAAGAGAAGCAAAAGAAGCCATCAAACATATCCTAAAAAATTATCCGGCCGGAAAAGTCGTAAAATTAACGTTCGTCGGAAATACTTCAGGCCAGCCCGTCATTTCTTATTTAATTAAAGAATTTCAAATCAATGTGAACATCCTTTACGGCAATATATCCGAAACAATGGACGGCCCTTATGGTACGTTGATTGTCCAGCTTGACGGCGATCCGGAAAATGTTGAAAAGGCTATGGAAAAACTGAAAACGATGAATATTCAGGCGGAGGTGATTACGAAATGATGGAAACGTTATTTCCGAATGTTAAATGGGACATCATGTGGCAGGCGACGTACGATACGATCTATATGACGGTTGTTTCCACGGCGGTCACCTTCGTTCTTGGCTTATTGATCGGCATATTGCTGTTTTTAACCAGCCCGAATCAGATTTGGGCGAACAAAATCGTTCATTTCTTGACGGGATCGCTTGTCAATATTTTCCGATCCATACCGTTTATCATCTTAATCATTCTGTTGATTCCATTTACGAAGTTTTTGCTTGGTACCATCCGCGGAGTAAATGCCGCATTGCCGGCGTTGATTGTCGGTTCGGCTCCATTCTATGCCCGGCTTGTATTGATCGCCTTCCGGGAAGTGGACAAGGGAGTCATTGAAGCGGCGAGATCAATGGGTGCCAATACTTTCACAATTATTTGGAAAGTATTGATACCGGAATCAAAACCTGCGCTTATATCCGGGATTACGGTGACGGCCGTTGCCCTTGTCGGATACACGGCGATGGCGGGCATTATCGGTGCGGGCGGTCTCGGGAACCTGGCATTTCTGGAAGGATTCCAACGAAGCCGCGAAGATGTGACATTGATGGCAACGATTTTAATTTTGATTATCGTGTTTGTGATTCAATGGATCGGAGACACGATCACCGCAAAAACGGACAAACGTTAACGGGTGATGAGGCAAAAGCCGTTCACATAAAAAATTTTAGGAAAAGGAGTAAGAGGCATGAAGAAAATCTTCTCATTCTTGTTGTTATCCGTGCTCGTTCTCGCATTGGCGGCATGCGGTACAAAAGAAGATTCAAAATCTTCATCTGATGAAGGAACAAAAGAAGATGGAAAAGAAAAAGTGACTTTAAAAGTGGGTGCTTCCCATACACCGCATGCGGAGATTTTGAAAAAAGCCAAACCTATTTTGGAAAAAGAAGGAATTGAACTGGAAATTGAAGAATATCAAGACTATGTATTGCCAAACGAAGATTTGAACAATGGCGACCTTGATGCAAACTACTTCCAACACATTCCGTATCTTGAACAAAAAGTGGCCGAAGAAGGTTATGATCTAGTCAATGCTGGCGGTATCCACATCGAACCGATCGGCATCTACTCCAAAAAATATAAATCTTTGGATGAACTGCCTGATGGTGCGACAATCCTGATTTCAAACTCAATTCCTGACCATGGCCGCATTTTATCATTGCTTGAAGCGCAAGGTTTAATCAAATTAAAAGACGGCATTGATAAAACAAAAGCCACATTGGATGATATTGTAGAAAATCCGAAAAACTTGAAAATTGAAGCAACTGACGCTCCTGAAATGATGGTTACATATTATGAAAACGAAGAAGGAGACGCAGTTGTCATCAACTCCAACTTTGCGATTGACGCAGGCATCAACCCTGTAAAAGATTCCATCGCCATTGAAGGTTCAGAATCACCTTATGTAAACGTAATTGCTGTACGTTCTGGCGATGAAAACCGCGAAGAAATCAAAAAATTAGTGGAAGTGTTGCGCTCCAAGGAAATCCAGGATTTCATCCTTGAAGAATGGGGCGGCTCTGTCGTTCCTGTAAATAAATAAAAAAAAGCCTCCTAATCATGGGAGGCTTTTTTAGGCACTTATTGAAATTGATTCAATCTGGAGAAGAATGATTGAACAAATTTGAGAAACACTTGTTCGGAAGGGGCCAATTCCCGGTTGGCCGGATAAATGATGCCTACATTGCGCGTAATGCTTGGATTGTCGATTTTCATTTTGATCGTTAACCGGGGAGTAGAATCGTAGAAGGAACTTTCAGGAAGCAATGTTACGCCTATTCCCGCTGCAACAAGCCCTTTTAAGGCATCCATATCCTCCCCGACGGAAATGACTTTTGGAGAAAAGCCTGCAGATTTGCATGCATCTACTACCACTTTATGTAGAATGTATCCTTCAGGGAAAAGGACAAAGTGATCATTTCGGAGTTCATCCAATTGTATTTTGTCGCGTTTCGCCAGACGATGATTTGCCGGAAGCAAAGCGCAAATATTTTCGTTAAATAAAATCAAAGAATTGATTGTTTCATCTTTGCGCGTCACCGGTCCCAAAAAGGCGAGGTTCAGTTCCCGGTTTCTTACGGCCTCTATTAAATACCGGTAAGATCCCTGCCGCAAGTGGAATGATACATCCGGATATTCTTTCTTAAAAGCGGAGATTACTGTCGGCAAGACGTAACTTGCGAGACTGGTAGGAAACCCGATTTTGATGGATCCCCGTTCCGGATCCAAATATTCTTCCACTTGTTTTACCGCAAAATCGATGGCATTAAGCGCCGTTATGGCATGTTCCAAAAAGATTTTTCCGATCGGTGTCAGTTTTACGTTTCGCCCGACCCGTTCAAAAAGTGCCGTTCCGAGCTCTTCTTCCAAATTCGCAATCTGTCTGCTGACAGCGGATTGGGCGACGTGAAGATGCTCCGCCGCTTCCGAAATATGTTCCCGTTCAGCCACTTCCACGAAGTAACGCAATTGACGTAATTCCAGAATGCTCCCCCCTAATCATCTAAAAACGAGATGAGTCTATGTAATATATATGCAATTTTTATATTAAAAGAAATTTATTTAAAAGTAAACGATAGAAATGTTCGATGCTGTTTGAAGTTTTAACACTTTTTTGCAAGATGGAAAGAAATAAATGCTACATTAAAAATTTATTAAATAACAATTATTCAAAAAAATTATTTGGCACAAATGATGGAATTGTACAATTCAGGAAATGCGATGATATGATTTCTAAGGTTAACGGGTCTTGCGTAAAATTTAACTTATTAATAATAATTCTCAATTAGTTTTGGTTTATTGAAAATAAATCAACCTGCTTTTTACAAATCCTCGGGTGAGATAAACTGATTGAAGATTTGGAAATCCTAATATTGGTGGGGATTTTTCTGATTTATGGGTTTTAAAGTCTAAATGTTTTGCATGCTTACTTGATTTCGGTTAAGATTAGAATGATAATAAATTAGTAATGGTACTACTTAACGATGGTACTACCAACCATAAAAAGATGGAGGTATATAGATGTCTACTTTAGTAATCAAAGATCTTCATGTAGCAATTGAAGGTAAGGAGATTTTAAAAGGCGTAAATTTAACGATCAATACAAACGAAGTACATGCGATCATGGGGCCTAATGGTACTGGTAAATCCACTTTGGCAGCGGCCATTATGGGTCATCCGAAATATGAAGTGATTCAAGGTACAATTGAAATAGATGGACAAAATGTTTTGGAGATGGAAGTGGACGAACGCGCAAAAGCGGGTCTTTTCCTTGCGATGCAATATCCATCTGAAATCTCCGGTGTAACAAATGCCGACTTTATCCGTTCCGCAATCAATGCCCGCCGCGGGGAAGGCAATGAAATTTCCATCATGCAATTTATTCGCGAATTGGACAAGACGATGGAATTCTTGGAAATGGATTCGGAAATGGCTCAACGTTACTTGAATGAAGGTTTCTCAGGCGGTGAAAAGAAGCGCAATGAAATTCTTCAAATGATGATGTTAAAGCCGACTTTTGCGATTTTGGACGAAATCGACTCCGGTCTTGATATAGATGCGTTAAAAGTTGTCGCGAAAGGTGTCAACGCTATGCGCGGAGAAAACTTCGGCTGCCTGCTTATTACGCACTACCAACGTTTGCTCAACTACATCACTCCGGATTATGTACATGTGATGATGCAAGGACGTGTCGTAAAATCCGGCGGACCTGAGCTAGCGAAAAAACTTGAAGCAGAAGGTTATGAATGGATTAAAAAGGAATTAGGCATTGAAAACACAGATGCAGTAATTGAAAAAGAAGAAGTTTAATTTGGGAGGACGATTCATATGTCGATTGAAACAAAATTGGCATTTTCAGCTAGCGAAGTCCGCTCGTTCTCTGAGTCAAACAATGAACCGAAATGGTTTGCGGACCTGCGTGCGGCTGCTATCGAAAAGGCTGCTGAACTGCCAATGCCAAAACCGGATAAAACGAACATCGAAAAATGGGATTTTATCAACTTCCCTAAACATACGGTAAAAAGCGATCTTTTCGCAATCGAAGAATTGCCTGAAGAAGTAAAGGAATTAATCGATATTGATTACCAGGAGAACCTTTATATTCAACGGAACAATACGCCGGCAGTTTTGAAACTTTCCGAAGAGCTGAAGGCTCAAGGCGTTATATTTACAGATTTCTTAACGGCCGTTCGTGAACATGGCGACTTGGTCCAAAAGTATTTCATGACAACGGCTGTCAAATCGGACGAGCATAGATTGGCCGCTTACCATGCGGCATTGGTTAACGGCGGAGTGTTTTTATATATTCCGAAAAACGTTGTCATTGAAAAGCCGATTCAAGTGGTGTTCCTCCACGATGACGAAGAGGCTTCATTATTCAACCATGTGTTGATTGTTGCGGATCAGAATTCATCCGTGACTTATGTGGAAAACTATTTATCGACGGTTGAAACTGCAAAAGGTCAGGCGAACTTGATTGAAGAAGTGATCGCATTGGATAATGCGCAAGTCACTTTCGGTGCGGTGGATGTGCTTGCCAAAGGATTTACGACTTATGTGAATCGCCGCGCCCATTTAAACCGGGATGCAAAAATCAATTGGGCATTAGGTTTAATGAATAATTCCAACACAATTTCCGAAAATATTACACATCTTGTCGGAGACGGTTCATCCGCGGATACAAAAACAGTCGTGGTCGCCACAGGTGAACAGAAACAAAACTTCACGACTGAAGTCCGTCATTGGGGCAAAAATTCCGAAGGGTTCATTTTAACCCACGGCGTAGTGAAAGATGCTGCCCAGACGATTTTTAACGGAATCGGCAAAATCGAACATGGAGCTTCCAAATCGAATGCACAACAAGAATCCCGTGTGTTGATGCTTTCTGGTAAAGCCCGCGGGGATGCCAATCCGATTTTGTTAATCGATGAAAATGATGTCATGGCAGGACACGCCGCTTCCGTCGGACGGGTGGATCCTACTCAGCTTTACTACATGATGAGCCGAGGAATTTCCAAAGAAGAGGCAGAGCGCCTGATCATCCACGGATTCCTTGCACCGGTTGTCAATTCGCTGCCGATCGAAGGCGTTAAAAAGCAATTAACAAAGGTTATTGAAGGGAAAGTTCGCAAATGAATGAATACCGAAAAGATTTTCCGATTTTAAATCAGGAAGTAAACGGCCATCCGCTTGTTTACCTTGACAGCGCCGCCACGTCCCAAAAGCCTGTGCAAGTGCTGGAAGTTGTCCGCAAATATTATGATTTTGATAATGCCAATGTGCACCGCGGCGTCCACACTTTAGGAAACCGCGCGACAGATGCGTACGAAGGAGCGCGGGAAAAAGTCCGCAAATTTATCAATGCGAAATCAACGAAAGAAATCATCTATACCCGGGGAACTACCACATCCATCAATACTGTTGCCAGCTCCTACGGAAGACAGAATATACAGGAAGGCGACGAAATTGTCATTACCTACATGGAACATCATTCGAACCTGATTCCATGGCAGCAGCTTGCGAAAGAGAAAAAGGCCGTTTTAAAATATATTGATTTGGAAGAAGACGGTACCATTTCATTGGAAACGGTGAAAAAAACCGTTACGCCAAAAACGAAGATTGTGGCGATGACTATGGCTTCCAATGTGCTTGGCACCATCAATCCGATTAAAGAAGTAGCGGCCATTGCCCATGAAAACGGCGCCGTGATGGTGGTGGACGCGGCCCAGGCGGCACCTCATATGAAGATTGATGTGCAAGATTTGGATTGCGACTTTTTGGCATTCTCAGGCCATAAAATGTGCGCTCCTACAGGAATCGGTATTCTTTACGGCAAACAGGAACTGCTGGAAAAAACAGAACCGATCGAATTTGGCGGAGAAATGATCGATTTCGTGGATTTGTATGATTCCACTTGGAAAGAGCTTCCTTGGAAGTTTGAAGGCGGTACGCCGAACATTGCAGGAGCCATTGGTTTGGGAGCTGCCATCGATTATCTGACAAATATCGGTATGGAAAGAATCAGACAGCATGAACATGATCTGGTGGCATATGCGTTGTCTGAAATGGAGAAAATCGAAGGAATCCATATTTACGGTCCGAAAGACCCGGATAAACGTTGCGGTCTTATCACTTTCAATTTAGATGGCGTGCATCCTCACGATCTTGCAACGGTTCTTGATATGAGAGGCATTGCCATCCGTGCAGGACACCACTGTGCACAGCCGTTGATGAAATGGTTGAATGTTTCTGCAACTGCACGGGCAAGCTTCTATCTCTATAACAATAAAGAAGATATCGATGCACTCGTTGAAGGATTGCGCGCAGCGAAGGAGTATTTCAACAATGTCTTTGAATAATTTGGATCAATTATATCGCGCGGTCATCATGGAGCATTACAAAAAGCCCCGCAATAAAGGGCATTTGGATGAGAACAATGTGACGGTGGATATGAATAACCCTACTTGCGGTGACCGCATTCACCTTACATTAAAAATCAATGATGACGGAATTGTGGAAGATGCCAAATTTGACGGCGAAGGTTGTTCGATTTCCATGTCATCCGCTTCGATGATGACGGAAATCATTAAAGGGAAAAAAATTGATGAAGCTCTTGAACTGGCAGATGTGTTTTCAAAAATGATGCTTGGGCAGGAAATCGATGACGAAACTTTGGAAAAATTGGGAGATATCGCTGCTCTGCAAGGCGTTTCCAAGTTTCCTGCCCGCATTAAATGCGCAACCCTTGCCTGGAAAGCGCTCGAAAAAGGGGTAAGGAAAGAGCAAAATTAACTTTGAACGGAGGAGAAAACATGGCAAAAAACGTGCCTGATATTGGCGATTACAAATACGGTTTCCGCGACAAGGACGTTTCTGTATTCCGTTCAAAACGTGGATTAACTGAAGAAATCGTCCGTGAAATTTCCAAAATGAAAAATGAGCCGGAATGGATGCTCGAGTCCCGCTTAAAGGCTCTTGAAATATTCTATTCAAAACCGATGCCACAATGGGGCGGCGACCTATCGGAATTAAATTTTGATGAAATCACTTACTATGTAAAACCTACGGAAGCGACTCAACGTTCCTGGGATGAAGTTCCGGAAGAGATTAAAAGAACGTTCGACCGGTTGGGTATTCCGGAAGCGGAACAAAAATATCTTGCAGGGGTTTCTGCCCAATACGAGTCCGAAGTCGTTTACCACAATATGAAAAAAGAGCTTGAGGAAAAAGGGATTATCTTTAAAGATACAGACTCAGCTTTGAAAGAAAACGAAGAGCTGTTCAAAAAATATTGGGGAACAGTGGTACCGGCATCTGACAATAAATTTGCCGCGTTAAATACGGCGGTTTGGTCCGGCGGTTCCTTCATCTATGTTCCGCCAGGCGTCAAAGTGGATACTCCGCTTCAGGCATACTTCCGTATCAACTCCGAAAATATGGGACAATTCGAACGGACTTTGATCATCGTGGACGAAGGCGCATCCGTCCACTATGTAGAAGGATGTACGGCACCGATTTATTCAACAAGTTCCCTTCACTCGGCGGTTGTGGAAATCATCGTGAAAAAAGATGCCTACTGCCGTTATACTACCATCCAAAACTGGTCCAACAACGTGTACAACTTGGTGACAAAGCGTACGGTTGTTGAAGAAAACGGTACAATGGAATGGATTGACGGCAACATCGGTTCCAAATTGACAATGAAATATCCTGCCTGCATCCTGAAAGGGGAAGGCGCCCGCGGCATGACATTGTCAATCGCGTTGGCTGGCAAAGGCCAGCATCAGGACGCCGGCGCGAAAATGATTCACTTGGCGCCAAACACATCCTCCACAATCGTGTCAAAATCCATTTCGAAACAAGGAGGTAAAGTGACATACCGCGGTATTGTCCGCTTCGGTCCGAAAGCAAGCGGCGCCCGTGCGAATATCGAATGCGACACATTGATTTTGGATAACCAATCCACTTCCGATACAATTCCATACAACGAAATTATGAATGACAACGTGTCCCTTGAGCACGAAGCGAAAGTATCCAAAGTGTCCGAAGAGCAATTATTCTATTTGATGAGCCGCGGCATTTCCGAACAGGAAGCGACGGAAATGATCGTTATGGGATTCATTGAACCATTCACCCGCGAACTTCCAATGGAATACGCTGTGGAAATGAACCGCTTGATCAAGTTCGAAATGGAAGGTTCAATTGGTTAAGGCTTGAAATATCAACGTTTATAAGGTCTTTGGTCATTCGGGAAATACCGATCGACCACAAATTGGCCAACAAAATTACCGCATTTCCAAGTGTTTTTGTAAGGTCGAGTGCATTCCGCTCGACCTTTTTTGTTAAGTATCTGCGGTAGCTTTGAGTTTTCATAACCTAAACGTTCAGAAACATGTTTATTTTACTTAGCTGGAAGAATTTATTGGGATAATCTTTTGGATATATAATGCAAAAAACGGTAAGCATCTAAATAAAAGAACGTTAATTTGCAATGAAAAAAGCAGGGCAAATATTGCCCTGCTTCATCTATTTTATAGGGGAGTTTTCTGTTTGATTTATGGCGGATCATTTGTGAGCTTCTTATTTGATATAACCTTTATCAATTAAAAACTGAATCAGCTGATTTTTGCATTCCTCAACGGAATTCTTTTCGCTGTCCACGACGATTTCCGGATTGTCCGGCGCTTCATAAGGGGCGCTGATGCCCGTAAAGTTTGGAATTTCATTGTTTCTCGCTTTTTTGTAAAGTCCTTTTGGATCTCTTCGTTCACATTCTTCAATGGAACATTGAACATACACTTCGATGAATTCGCCGTCTTCCACAAGGGATCTGACCAAAGCCCGGTCTTCTTTATATGGCGAGATGAAAGCCGTCAGCACGATTTGTCCGCTTTCAACAAATAATTTGGAAACTTCACCGATGCGGCGGATGTTTTCCTTTCTGGATTGTTCGTCAAATCCCAAATCTTTGTTCAGACCGTGGCGAATGTTGTCTCCGTCAAGGACAAAAGCCTGATTGCCGCGGTCAAACAATTCTTTTGCCACGGCATTGGCAATCGTGGATTTTCCGGATGCGGATAGTCCCGTAAACCATAGAATGAAACTATGGTGTCCGTTCTTCTTGCGATAATCTTCTTTCGTGATGGATGTATCGTGCCAAACGATGTTTTTTGAACTCATTGTGACAACTCCTTATGAATGAACTTCTTCCCTTAGACCGCGAATCAACACTTCCACCACTTCCTTGCGGCTGAAAGTGCTTGGAGGGATTTCTCCGTTGCGAAGCATTTCGCGTACTTTCGTTCCGGATAAAATAATGCGGGTTGATGCATCATGAGGGCATGTTTTGGTTGTGGCCATGCCGTCACATGCTGTGCAGTAGAAGCTGTGTTCAAATTTTAGTGGAATGATGCCGATTTCTTCCGGAGTGAAGTTATCAAATATTTTTTGGGCGTCATATGTGCCGTAATAGTTTCCGACACCCGCATGGTCGCGCCCTACGATAAAGTGGGTGCAGCCATAATTTTTGCGGACCAATGCATGGAAAATCGCTTCCCTTGGACCCGCATAGCGCATTGCGGCAAGGAAGACTCCCAAGTGCACCCGATCTTTCGGATAATAATGGTCGAGCAATACTTGATAGCTCTCCATCCGGATATGGGCCGGAATATCGTCGGATTTTGTTTCTCCGACCAAAGGATTTAAGAAAAGTCCGTCAACGATTTCCAATGCCACTTTTTGGATGTATTCATGGGCGCGGTGTACCGGATTTCTTGTTTGGAATCCTATAACGGTTTTCCAGCCTTTTTTCTCAAAAAGTTCTCGTGTTTCGATTGGATCGAATGTGAATTCAGGGAATTGTTTTTTTGTTTTTTTGACAAGGGTGATTTTTCCTCCGACATATACATCCGGACGGTCAAACAATTTTTTCACGCCAGGGTGGTTCAAATCATCTGTACCGTAGACTTTTTTTGCTTCAACTGTTTTATCCGGTTTGTAAATATCCTGGATTTCAATGATTCCGTAAACTACGCCGTTGGATACCAGTTTCGCTTTATCACCGATTTTTAACGTGGCAGCAAGTTCTTCCGTTACCGGAAGCGTAATCGGAATGCTCCACACAATGCCGTTTGCAAGGCGCATGTTTTCCACAACGCTTTTATAATCTTCCTGCGTCAGGAAGCCGTCGATCGGGCTATATGCCCCTACCCCGATCAGCTCCAAATCGCTTAACGCAATTCCATCAAGGGGGATTTCTTTTTGAAGATGTTCATACGGTTCATTCGGATCGTATGCGTTAATTAATACACCGCCATGTGGTTGAATTGTCATTTTTGTTCCTCCTAATCTGTGTGTAATCCGCATTCTGTTTTGTTTAATCCCGCCCATCTGCCTGAACGCAAATCGTCCAAAGTAAAAGCGGGCTTTGTGCAATAGGCGCATCCGATGCTCGGATAACCCTGGTCATGGAGCGGGTTGTATACAAGCTGATGTTTTCCTACATAGCGCCACACATCTTTCCATGTCCAATGAATCAACGGGCAGATTTTGATGGATTTGAATTTATTATCCTTATTGATAAAATTCACATGTTTTCTTGTTTCGGATTGTTCGCGCCGCAAACCGGAAATCCATGCTTTTGCCCCGGTCAATGTTTCCCGGAGGGGAATGATTTTCCGGAGTTCACAGCATTTATTCGGATCTTTTTTCCATAGCTCATCCCCATACAGTTTTGCCTGTTCTTCCAAAGAAAGGGACGGTTTCTTTAATTCTATATTTAATAGAGGATACCTTTCTTTTACCCTTTCAATGGTTTCATAAGTTTCTTTAAAATGCACTTCCGTGTCGAGAAAGACGATGTGGGCATCGGGCTTCACTATTGAAATCAGGTCGATGAGCACGATGCCTTCAATGCCGAAACTGCAGGCATAAATGACATCGTCGCCGTATTGGTCATAAGCCCACTGAAGCACGTTCAGGGCGCCTTTATACGTTTCATCGACTTCAAAATCGATCGTTGAATCTTGCCATGTCTCGTAAGTTAACATAACTACTCCTCCTTTCAAATGAAAGAGGGCGTTTTAATGTAACAAAAATCAAACCGATTACATTAAAACACCTCTAGTTTTCTAGTCGGCGTCATATCCAAAAAGGAAATTAAAAATTTTAATTTAAAGTATACTATTTTAATTGAAATTATCAATATTAAAATTCAAATTTATGTAATTTGTTTAATAATTTTTTAAAAACCATGTTGACTAATCGGAAATATTGGATTATTGTATTTCTCAAGAGAATCTTGGTAAACAATCAGGTAACTGATCAGACAAACTGAAGGTTGCCTACAGTTCTTCCGTTTATTTTGTTTTCAGGGGGGATTGTAGGCAGCCTTTCTTTATTCAAGATTTAAGAAAAAGGGGAGATTAAGATGAAGAAAAAGCAACGAAAACTACTTTTGCTTGGAATTATTTCGCTTTTCCTTTTCTTGGCTGCCTGCGGAAATCAGGAAGGGGCAAATGACAATGAAACATCCAAAAATGCCGGTGAAAACAAATCTTCAAAAGAGCCGGTTGAACTGTTGAATGTTTCATACGATCCGACACGGGAATTATATGAAGAATACAATAAAGAATTTATCGCTTATTGGAAAGAAAAAACAGGCCAGGATGTAAAAATCCAGCAATCCCATGGAGGATCAGGAAAACAGGCAAGATCCGTCATTGACGGAATCGAAGCGGATGTTGTCACACTGGCTTTGGCTTATGACATCGACGAGATTGCACAGACCCGCCAATTATTAAATGATGATTGGCAAAAAGAATTTGAACACAACTCTTCTCCATATACTTCAACAATTGTCTTTTTGGTCCGCAAAGGCAATCCAAAAAATATTAAGGATTGGGATGATTTGACGAAAGATGGCGTTTCAGTCATCACTCCAAACCCGAAAACAAGCGGAGGAGCGCGCTGGAACTATTTGGCGGCATGGGCGTTTGCAAGCAGAAAATACAACGGCGATGAGGCCAAAATCAAACAATTTATGAAAGATCTTTACAGCAATGTGGAAGTGCTGGATTCAGGAGCGCGCGGTTCTACGACGACTTTCGTGGAACGCGGGATCGGTGATGTGCTGATTGCATGGGAAAATGAAGCATATCTTTCCTTGAAAGAATTCGGCGAAGATGAATTTGAAATTGTAACTCCTTCTTTAAGCATTTTGGCTGAACCTCCGGTGGCCATTGTGGACAAAGTCGTGGATAAAAAAGGAACACGCGAAGTGGCGGAAGCTTACCTGAAATATCTATATGGCGAAAAAGGCCAAGAAATTGCGGCGAAAAACTTCTACCGTCCACGCGATCAAAAAGTGTTTGAAAAATATAAAGATCAATTCCAGGATTTAGAATTGGTGACAATCGATGAATTCGGCGGCTGGAAGGAAACGCAAAAAACGCATTTTGCAGATGGAGGAACATTCGACGAAATTTATCAATAAACAAAATAGGAAATGATTTCCCTCCGGAATTTTCAAGGTCAGCATAGGGGAACGGAGCAGCCTCCTTCCTTTATGCTGAATCTTCATAATGGGGTGATAAAAAGTGGAGTTTACATTAAGAAAGAGAAAAAGTAATACAATTATTCCCGGATTTTCTCTGACCCTTGGATATACGATGCTATATTTAAGTTTTATTGTCATCCTGCCTCTGTCCATGATTGTGGTGAACACTCTTTCGATGAGCTGGGGCGAATTTTTCGAAACCATCACCCATCCAAGGGCGGTGGCTTCCTATAAATTGAGCTTTGGAAGCGCATTGGTTGCAGGGTTGATCAATGTGATATTTGGAACAATCATTGCATGGGTGCTGATCCGATATGACTTTCCAGGAAAAAAGATTATCGACGGGCTTGTAGATTTGCCATTTGCTTTGCCGACCGCGGTTGCCGGGATTGCGTTGACAACGCTTTACGCCCCAAGCGGTTGGATCGGGAAGTTTTTTGATTTTAAAATTTCCTACACACCCCTTGGAATCGTGATTGCGTTGACTTTTATCGGATTGCCGTTTGTCGTCCGGACTGTGCAGCCTGTCTTGCAAAATCTGGGGAGAGAAGTGGAAGAAGCCTCGGCAAGTCTCGGGGCAAACAGATTCCAAACCTTTGTCAAGGTGATTCTGCCTGAATTATATCCGGCGATGATTACCGGTTTTTCATTGGCTTTTTCAAGATCACTTGGCGAATACGGTTCAGTAGTATTTATTGCAGGAAATATGCCGATGAAAACGGAAATTACGCCGCTCATTATTATGACGAAACTGGAACAGTACGATTATGTGGGCGCTACAGCCATTGCGGTTGTGATGCTCGTCGGTTCCTTTATTATTCTATTGTTCATCAATTTGATCCAATGGAGAATGAACCGGAAATTCAATTATTAGGAAGGATGGCAAATGAATGACGAAACCGTTGGATGTGGACCGGAAAATGCCGATTGTAAAAAAAGCTGTCTCAAATCCTTATCCGTTGAAGGAATCGGCGATTGTGAAATGGTCGTTGATTACGATTTCATTGCTTTATATCAGCCTATTTTTAATTCTTCCTTTGATTTCGATTTTTGTGACTGCACTTGAAAAAGGATGGGAAACGTATGTCGCGTCCATTGTTCATCCCGATGCCCTCGCCGCCATCAAGCTGACCATCACCGTTGCGCTGATTGTCGTCCCGTTGAATGCGGTTTTCGGGATTGCCGCAGCCTGGCTGATCACCAAATTTACATTCAGAGGGAAAAATTTGCTTGTCACTTTGATTGACTTGCCTTTTGCCGTTTCCCCCGTCATTGCAGGTCTGATTTTTATTTTGCTGTTCGGAGCGCAAGGATTGTTTGGCGATTGGCTTTTTGAACATGACATCAAAATCGTCTTTGCTTTGCCGGGCATTATTCTTGCAACATTGTTTGTGACATTTCCCTTTGTTGCAAGGGAGTTGATTCCTTTAATGCAAACCCAAGGGATTACGGAAGAGGAAGCTTCGATTTCGTTGGGAGCAAGCGGATGGAAGACATTTTTCTATGTAACATTGCCGAATATCAAATGGGGGTTATTGTACGGACTGATTTTGTGCAACGCCCGCGCAATCGGGGAGTTCGGCGCGGTATCGGTCGTGTCGGGGCATATTCGGGGAGAAACGAACACGATGCCCTTACATATCGAAATTTTATATAACGAATACCAGTTTACGGCGGCGTTCGCTGTCGCTTCGATCATGTCCATATTGGCGATTTTGACCATCATCATAAAGCATATCGCTTCATGGAAAGCGAAAGAATTTTAGGGGGATTTTTATGGGGATTCAAATCAAAAATGTGTCAAAGTCCTTTGGTTCCGTAAAGGTTTTAAAAGATATCAGCGTCGACATAAAATCCGGGGAACTCATCGCCCTCCTCGGACCTTCAGGATCGGGGAAGACCACGTTATTAAGGATTCTTGCAGGATTGGAAGGGCTGGATGAAGGGACGATTTTATTCGATGGAGAGGACATTACCAATGTCAGTCCGAAAGAGCGGAAAATCGGTTTCGTATTTCAACATTATGCTCTATTCCGGCATATGAACGTGTTTGAAAATGTCGCCTATGGTTTAAAAGTGCGGCCGAGAAAAACGAGACCTTCCAAAAAAGAGATCGAGAGAAAAGTGAATGAATTATTGTCGCTCGTAAAATTGGAAAATTTCCAAGACCGCTATCCTTCCCAACTTTCAGGAGGGCAACGTCAACGTGTGGCATTGGCTAGGGCATTGGCCGTGGAACCGAAAGTGCTGCTTTTGGATGAACCGTTCGGAGCATTGGATGCAAAGGTGCGAAAAGAGCTCCGGAGATGGCTTCGCCAACTGCATAATGAGTTTCATGTGACGAGCATTTTCGTGACCCACGATCAGGAAGAAGCCCTTGATGTGGCAGACCGGATCATTGTCATGAACAATGGAAAAATCGAACAAATCGGTACGCCGGATGAAGTGTATGAAAATCCAAAAAGCCCATTTGTCTATGATTTCTTGGGAAATGTAAATATCTTCAGAGGGCGTTTGCAAAACGGAAAATTGAAGCAGGGGCAATTTGAAATCAACGCTCCTCATTATCTGGATTCCCATGATGATGCAGTTGGATATGCCCGCCCGCATGACATTTTAATTGAAAAGGAACAGGTGGACAATGAAACGGTTCCCGCCAAAATCTCCTTTATCCACATTGTCGGGCCAACTGCTCGGATCGAATTGAAAAGGGAAGACAACGGGGAATATTTGGAGGCGGAATTGCCAAAAGAGCAATTTAAAAATTTACAGATTCAAAAAGGCGAAGTGGTATATGTACGTCCAAAACAATTAAAAGTGTTCATACCGGAAGATTTCTCGATATAAATGGATCCGGATAGAACAAAATTGGAGGAAGATTGATCATGAACAGAAGTAATCAAACAATTCGCAATGAAAGGGATCAACAATTGGTCGATTATGCGGAACGCGTTGCAAAGCAAATCAGCGAAACCGCAGGGAAAATTGATGAATCGGGGGAATTTCCTTTCGAACATTTTGAAATTTTGAAAAAGGAGGGCTATTTGAAATTGGTCATCCCGAAAGAATATGGCGGGGATGAGCTCTCCTTATATGAAATTTTGCTTGTCCAAGAAAGATTGGCAAAGGCTTCCGGTTCAACCGCTTTGGCAGTAGGCTGGCATTTAATGACATTTTTCAGCCTCAGATGTTTCAGACCATGGAAGGAAGAAATCTTTGCAAAACTTTGCCGGGCGGCAGTGGAAGAGGGATCGGTTTTAAATGTCTATGCAACGGAACGGGCGACCGGAAATATTGTCAGAGGCGCCAACCCGTCCACGGTTGCAAAGAAAGTAAAGGGTGGCTATGTCATTAACGGGCGCAAAGCCTTCGCGACACTCGCACCTGTTGTCAAACATTTTACCGTTTTGGCCTATGTCGAGGATGAAGATAAGGTTGCAGAGTTTTTAATCGAAAAAAACGATTCGGTGGAAGTTATTGATACGTGGAATGTGCTGGGCATGAGAGGAACTGGCAGCATGGATATCCAGTTAAATAATGTTTTTGTTCCCGAAGAAAACTTGCTTGCATACTCGGAAAAGGGAAAGCCGACCCGCTTTACCGGGCTAAGCAGCGCGTACACTTTGCAATTGCCCGCCATTTATTTGGGCATTGCAACAGCCGCACGGGACTTCGTTTTGAAATATGTGAACGAAAAATATTCTCCAAGTTTAGGGGGATATATCGCGGAGGCTCCACATGTCCAACAAAAAATCGGAGAAATGGAAATCCTGATTGCCGTTTCCAGAATGGTTTTATATCATGTGGCGGAAAAATGGGATAAAAATGAACATCTCCGTGACCAACTCAGCAATGAAGTGGCCATTACAAAATATACAGTATGCAATAATGCCAAAAAGATTGTGGAATTGGCCATGCAAATCGCGGGAGGGCATTCTTTATCGAAAGACTTGCCGTTGGAAAGATATTTCAGGGATGTACAATGCGGGGCATTCAATCCGCCGTTGGATGATATGGTCATCAAGCAAATAGCAAACGAATCCATCCAACACTATAAAAATTCCGTGAAAATTGAAGAATTAGTTTGAGGAGGTATGGTGTCATGACTAACGAAAAACGGATGTTGCTAGGTTCCTTTTTCCAAACGTTTTTAGGCCATCATTTGGCTGCCTGGAGATATCCTGAAACAAAAACGGAAGAAGTGACAAAACTGTCGCTATATAAAGAGATTGCGGAAATTTCAGAAGAGGGGAAATTCGATTTTCTCTTTTTGGCAGATGTGTTGGCCCATAATGAAGAAGATATCGCCTATACTCCCCAAATCCGGCTGGAAGCGACGACGACAATGGCGGCACTGGCTTCCGTTACAAAAGATATCGGGTTGGTGGCGACTTTATCTACTACCTTTACCCACCCATATAATGTGGCAAGACAGTTTGCGACAATCGATCATTTGAGCGGGGGAAGAGCGGCATGGAACATTGTTACAACCGCCCATGATCATGAAGCCGCCAATTTCGGATTGGAAGAGCAATTGGACCATTCCCTCCGATATGAAAGGGCTGACGAGTTTGTACAAGTAACGAAAAAATTATGGGATAGCTGGGAAAAAGATGCCCTTTTATTTGACCGGGAAAATGGAATTTTCTTGGATGAAAAGAAAATACATCCAATTTATCATGAAGGAAAATATTATAAAGTGAGAGGACCGATTAATATTCCAAGACCGCCTCAAGGACACCCGATATTGGTGACCGCCAGCGCTTCGGAAAAGGGAAGGGAATTTGCGGCGAAACATGCGGATATCTTATTTACGATTGCACCTTCTACAGTGGAAGAAGGGAAAGCGGTATATAACAGCATCAAACAAAAAGTTTCAGCGTATGGACGCAATCCGGAGCATTTTAAAATTATGCCGGGTATCGTTCCGTTTGTAGCGAAAACGGAAAAAGAAGCGAGAGAGAAGTTTGAGCAATTCCAGGAACTGATCCTTCCGCAGTTGGGAATCGGCTGGTTGTCCAGATATGTGGACCACGACTTGTCGCAATATTCGCCTGATGATCATTTGCCTGAATTGAAAGATGTTGATCAGGTCAATGGAGAAAAGGG
Organism: Ureibacillus sp. FSL K6-8385; assembly: GCF_038593155.1. Lineage (GTDB taxonomy): Bacteria > Bacillota > Bacilli > Bacillales_A > Planococcaceae > Ureibacillus > Ureibacillus terrenus. The sequence continues at coordinate 1,934,736 of NZ_CP151968.1, read as the reverse complement.
ACGTTTCAAACTTTTATCAGAGTTGGCGAAAGAAAGAAACTACACAATCAAAGAATTGGCCCGTTATTTTGTAGGTACGCAGGGACATTTATTTATTGTAGGTTCAGGCGAACAAGTCGCGGATAAATTGAGTGAATGGTTCCTCAATGGAGCGGCAGATGGATTTAATATTAAGTTCCCTTATTTCCCAGGCGGAGTGAGAGATTTTGTGGATCACGTCATCCCAGTATTGCAGGAGAGAGGTATTGTACAAACAGAATATGCAGGAGGCAATTTGCGGGAAAATTTAGGGCTGGAATATCCTGTTTCACAAAAACTAGAAGTGTAATAATCGTTTAAATCCTACTATTTTTATTTATATAGTACACAAAAGGAGGGAGCGATTGAATCCATGCAGGTGTTGGAAAAAGAAAAGAAATCAAGCCATGAACCGTCATCAGCTCCTATTAAAATCAAGGCAATAAATGTAAGTTTTGGTTATAAAGATACGGAAATATTAAAAGATATCAATTTGGAAGTAAGGGAAGGGGAATTTCTCGTCTTGATGGGCCCCAGCGGTTCAGGAAAAAGCACTTTTTTACGGCTGCTTGCCGATCTGGAAAAGCCAAATTCCGGTGAAATCATTATCAATAATAAAAACGGGATTTCCGATATAGCGGTAGTGTTTCAGGATTATTCCCTATTCCCGTGGTTGACCGCAGAAGAGAATATTGTACTCGCTTTAAAGAAGCGCTTAAAAGGAAAAAAGTCGAAAAAAGAACTTTTTCAATTGGCGGAACAATATTTGACAATGGTGCAGCTGGGGCACGCAACTAAAAAATATCCCGGGGAGATGTCCGGCGGAATGAGGCAGCGGGCAGCCATTGCGAGGGCATTGTCGGTGGGATCGGATCTGTTGTTGATGGATGAACCCTTCGGTGCATTGGATCCGATTACAAGAATACAATTGCAAGAACTGGTATTACAGATTAATCAAGATCAAAAGAAGACCATCATTTTTGTCACCCATGATGCCGAAGAAGCCATCATGTTGGCGGATAGCATAGTGATGTTTTCGCCGGGGCCGCCCGGAAAAATTTTGGAATGCATCGATGTGCCCTTCGAAAAGCCGATAAACCGCAATGAATTGTTTGAAAGCCGGGAATTTATAGAATTTCGCGATGATCTATTACAACTGATGAACAAGGGAATCTTTGAAAAGTTGAACCAGAAAGAAGCAGTAGAGGATGGGGGAGGAATTTAAGTGAAATCACGTTTCAAAGGTTTATTTTACATTGTTTTTCTGCTGATTTTATCCGTTCAATTGGCCGCCTGCAATGGAAATGAAAATTCCAATGAAAATGCAATCAAAAAAGATGAAAAGCAATATCATCTCAAAGTGGGCTATTTAAAAATGAATGGGGCCCCATTGGCGGACATCGCGATTCATGAAGGTTTTTTTGAAGAGGAAAATTTGACGGTTGAAATGGTGCCGTTTAATGCTTCAACGGACGGAATCAATGCGCTGCAAACAAATAAAATTGATATCGGATTAACATTTGGAACAACGACTCCTTTGGCTTTCATTGCGCAAGGGGCGGATTTGGACATTATCGGCGGCCATATGGAGGGAGGCCATCCCGTTTATGTTCCGAAAGAAGATGCGGACAAATATAAATCATTTGAAGATTTCAAAGGAAAAACAATAGGCGTTGTACGATTGGGAGTGCCGGATATCGTATTTAAAACGGCCTTAAAGAAAGCCGGTTTGGATTTGGAAGAGGATGTAAAATTTGTCGAATTCAAAACGAATGCAAACCTGATTGAAGCGGCGGCAGCCCGCAAAGTCGATGCGGCCTTTTCGCTTTCCGGATTTCTTTCTCAGGCGACCGAGGCAGGTTTAGTTCCATTTATATGGAGCAATGATGTACAGCCAGGCCATGTTTGCTGCCGTGTCGTCACACGAGGGGATTACACAAAAGATCAGGAAATCGCCTTCAAGAAATTTTTAAAAGGCTTGATTAAAGCGGAAAGATTAAAACTGGAAAATCCAAAAATTGCGGTAGAAGCTTCCAAAGAACGTTTCAATTTGTCCGATGAAGAAATAAATGAAATTGTAAATGAGGAGCATTTGATCAATTCGGCGGATCCCCATAAACATCAAGTGGAAGTATTGTGGGAACAAATGAAAGATCTGGGTTACATCGATGGGGATGCCAAAAACATTGATCTAAATAAATATTTTAATCTAACTTTCTACGAAGAAGCGCTAAAAGAATTAATGGAAGAAAATCCGGACGATGATTATTATAAAAAAGTTTTCGAGCGCTATAAAAAGCAGAATCTATAAAATGGGGTGGGTGGATGAGAAGAAACTTGAAACATTATTCGATTACCTTGGCCATTTTCTTCTTATTGATACTGATTTGGGTATATTTTACAAATTTCAGCGATTTGTTGAACCCGGTCATCTTCCCTCCGATTTCGGAGATTGCGGGGGCATTTGTAGAGGCATTTGACGAGATGCTCAAAGGATTTGCAAGTTCAATGGCTTTGCTCATTCCTGCACTCGCATTGGCATTCATCCTGGGTGTCGGTGGAGGCGTATTCTTTGGACTCCGGCAAAATTTAAGGGAAATTTTTTCTCCGTTCTTTCACGTATTAAGCCCTTTGCCGCCGACACTTTTTATACCGTATGCGATAGCATTATTGCCGACTTTTAAATCGGCCTCGATTGCAATCCTGTTTATTGGAGCTTTTTGGCCCATTTTCCTCGGAACCATTCAGGGAGTTGTCCTTATTGATAAACGCTATTGGGATAACGCAAAAATCATTGGTTTAAAAGGTATAGATTTTATCTGGAAATTCGTGTTGCCGGCAAGTTCACCATATATTCTGAGCAGCACGGGAACGGCTCTTATATTGTCTTTTATTGTATTGATCATGGCCGAAATGTTCGGTGCCGAGGCGGGAATGGGGCATTTCGTATTGTACTATACGGATTTTTCCCAATACGATTATGTATTGGCAGGAATTATATTCAACGCCATCATTATACTGACGATCATTCTAATTTTTGAAAAGGTCAAGAAACGCATTTTGTTCTGGATGAATTTAAAGAGCGACTAAAGGCTCCCCTTTGGAGTGAAAGGCAAAGATGAAAAAGCGTTATAAGAATATTATGGGCAAAGCGATGTTAACGATCCTCTTTCTGTTATTGGGCTATTCTGTTTATGCAGAAATCGTCATTGATAAAAAGAAAGAACCTGCAGATGCCGTTTTCGATTTCACATTGGAAGACCTTGAAGGGAATCAGCTTAGCCTGGAAGATTATAAAGGAAAGGGGATGGTGGTCAATTTTTGGGCTACTTATTGCCCTCCTTGCAAAAAAGAATTGCCTTATTTTGAAAAAATTTATCAGGAATATGGAAGCCAGGGTGTCGAAGTGGTGGCCATCAATGTCGGCGAACCGGTGATTGCGGTGAACTCGTTTCTATCAAAAAATAAAGTGAGTTTCCCAATTTTGCTGGATCAGGATCAGCAGGCAACCGAGGCTTTTAAAATCATCACTTTGCCGGTTACATTGTTTATAAACAGCGAAGGAGAAATTGTGGAAAAAATCAATGGTGAAGCATCGGAACAAATGCTGAGAGAAAATGTCATGAAAATCGTACATTAGATTTGCAAATGCATCAAAGTATTGAAACTTGGAAAATTTTTAGTCAATTACTACTGTTGCCACAGTCAAAATATGAAAATAAAAAAATCTCATATAAAACCTACAAAACACACTTGACTACTCAGGTATTATGTATTATATTGGAAAAAACAAAAGAAATCGCCCGACTAGACAAACTAGAGGCCGACTAAATAGTGTTTTGCTATTTAGTGGGCCTTCATTTTTATTATTCCAATTGGAGGGTGCAAATGAGCGCTTTACGACAACAACGGCCAATATTTATTGTGGGGAAGGTAAAAAGAGGAAAGCAACTTGGCAGACAACTCGGGTTTCCGACTGCGAACGTAAATCCTTTGGGTGAAGTCCAATTAGAGGGAGGGGTGTATGGAGTCTTTGTATACTTTGAAAAGAGAAAATATGCGGGCATTATGAATATCGGAATTCGTCCAACGTTCAATGACGGCCATCATCAAACCTTTGAAGTGCACATTTTTGATTTTGACGAAAATCTCTATGAAAAATATTTGACGGTCGAAATAGCCTTCTTTGTCAGAAGGGAACGGAAGTTTCATAGCAAAGAAGATTTAATCGGCCAAATCCATAAAGACATTCAATACGCTCGATCTCAATTTCAATCAATCGCTGGGGAGGGTGGCAATTTTGAAAAAAAGCAACGAACTACTGCACTTGCCTGATTTAAAATTTTCCCAATATTGTGAGGAGCATTTTTCGGTCAATAAAGGAATTTATAATACGATCGACCAATGGTTTTACCGGAAAGGCATAACGGATATATTGGAAAGAAGAGAAAAGATTATATTGTTTATAATAGATAACTGTTCAAACAAAGGAAAGGTGAAGTTCGGTCCAGGAGGCTTAAAGAAAGCGCTGGAAGATTTTTGGAATGAACAATGTCTCGTTTCAAATAATTCTTATTTTGCCTTAAAACATAGTTAATCTGTTGAAATAATAAGAAAAAAGGTTGAAAGAAACTTTTCATAATATAATTTATTTTTTCATCAGGAGGTCATATTAAATGGTTAAAGCAGTGATTATTAATGGAAGCAATAAAAAGGCATCCCGCCTGACAGGAATACATCAGTATGTTGAAAACTATTTGAAAAAGGCGGACATTCAAACGGATTCCATTTATGTTCATGAATTGCCCGCCCAGGATTTGATTTTATTGAATTTTGCAAGCGAGGAAATCCAAAAAGCCAACAAACTGGTGGAAGAAGCGGATATTGTCGTCATTCTGACACCGATTTTTAAAGCGTCTTATACAGGAATTTTAAAAACGTTCCTGGATTTGATTCCACAAAACGGTCTTGAAAATAAAACGGTCATTCCGATTGCCATCGGCGGTTCCATCGGCCACCTGCTTGCGATTGAATATGCGCTGAAACCTGTCGTTTCCGTGTTGGGAGCAACAGAAATATTGAAGGCCATTTTTGTCCTCGATCAGCAGGTAGAACGTTTGGAAAATGGGGAATACCGCATTGCCGATGAGGCCGTTCAACGCTTGAACGACCAATTGGAAAAAGTTTCTTCCCGGGTTTATGTTCATCAATAAATTGATTGAGATTCTTGCATGAAGGGGATGAAATGCTATGAGCAAAAGGGATGAAAAGCTGGAGCAAGTGCTGCAAAATTTAAAAAAGATCATTCCGACGATCCGTTATGGTTCCATCACCCTCACAATCCATGATGACGAAATTGTTCAAATTGAGAAAAGCAAGAAGATTCGCCTAATCAAGTAAATAAAATCGTCGGGATTGAAAAAAGTTCGATTTACGTATTGCGTAATCGAACTTTTTTCGTATAATCGTTTATACTTTTTTATATATGTAAAAATGAGATAAAATGGAGAGGGAGAAATGATAAAAATTGGTCTTACTGGATGGGGGGACCATCCTTCCCTTTATCGGGAAAATTCCTCAAAGAAAGATAGACTCTTTGATTATAGCGGACACTTTCCTATTGTGGAAGTGGATACCTCTTTTTATGCCATTCCATCTGTCAAAAACGTCGAAAAATGGACGGCGGAGACACCGGAGAAGTTTCAGTTTATTGTGAAGGCCTATCAAGGTATGACGGGCCACAATAAAGATGAACTTCCTTATCAGGATCATTCGGAAATGTTTGAAGCATTCAGGGAGTGCGCCGATGCTTTCCGGCAAGCGGATAAATTGGCCATGATTTTGGTCCAATTTCCGCCATGGTTTGACTGCAATTCCCGAAATGTGAAATATATCTTATATCTAAAACAGCAATTACAAGGATTTCCGATCGCGATTGAATTCCGGAATCAAACCTGGTTTCAAAACGGCAGAAAAGAAGCAACAATCCAGTTTCTCAGGGAAAATGGATTGATACATACCGTTTGTGATGAACCGCAGGCAGGAATCGGTTCGGTTCCTTTTGTTCCGGAAGCGACAAATAAAAAAGCGCTTGTGCGCCTTCATGGAAGAAATGTTTTTGGATGGAGAAATACCGGTGCACCCAACTGGAGAGAAGTCCGATTTTTATATGACTATAGTCAAGAGGAACTGGAAGATTTGGCAAAGCATATTAAAGAATTGGAGAAAAAAGCGGAAGAGATATTTGTGCTATTCAATAACAATTCAGGCCATCATGCGGCAGGCAACGCAAAAACGCTGCAGGAAATATTAAATATCCGGTATGATGGGCTGGCACCGAAACAATTAAATCTTTTTGAAGGGGAATTTTGATGGAATATTTACTACTGGCAATCATTGCGCTATGCGCTGGAATACTTGGTTCGCTCGTCGGATTGGGGGGAGGGGTCGTGTTAATTCCCGCAACCCTCTATTTCGGCGTTCAATTGGGATACTTCCCTGATATTACACCCCAACGGGTGGTCGGCCTATCCGTTGTCATGATGATTTTTACAGGGCTGTCTTCTACGATTTCCTATATGCGTTCCAAACAAGTCGATTTTATCAGCGGATCGATATTTTTTATCGGGAGTGCGCCCGGTGCGATTCTGGGGGCGTGGCTCAATAAAGGCTTAAATATCGATTCCTTCAATCTTTACTTCGGTATTTTATTGATTGTTTTGTCAACCTTATTATTTGTCCGCGATAAACTCAAGCCGATCCAATGGTTTATGGATCATGGCATAAAGAGAAGTTTTACAGACCGGCAGGGGCAGACGTTTGAATTTGGATATCCTGTATGGTTTGCGGTCGGCTTTTCCTTTTTTGTCGGGATGATTTCCGGCTTATTCGGCATCGGGGGCGGTTCGTTAATCGTACCGGCCATGATTCTGTTGTTCCGTTTTCCTGCCCATGTTGCCGTCGCGACTTCCATGTTTATGGTCTTTTTAACATCCATTGTCAATTCCATCAGCCATATCGCTTTAGGAAATGTCCCTTGGCATTATACGGTTCCTGTCATCATCGGGGCCTATTTGGGGGCAAAATTGGGAGCGGCTTTAAACAAGCGGATGAAATCCAAAACGGTCGTTCTCGTACTGCAAATCGTTATGGTGCTGATCGGGATCCGTTCTATAATAGAAGGGCTAGTTTAAATGTGAGAGATGGTGAGCAGTTTGCTTGAGACGATTCATTTCTACCATACAAACGATATACATAGCCATTTCGAATATTGGTTGCGTTCCCAATATTTCATTCGGAATGAGCGGCTTGCCTATGCGGAAAAAGGCGAGCCCAGTTTCTTGTTTGATGTCGGGGATCACTTGGACCGTTCAAACATTTATACGGAAGCGACCCTGGGGCTCGGGAATGTGAAGTTATTGAATGAGGCCCAATACGATGTTGTGACCATCGGCAATAATGAAGGCATCACTTTGGACTTTGACGAGCTGTACCATTTATATGATGATGCCAGATTTGAAGTGGTTGTCGCCAATTTGAAGGCGGCAAATGGAGAAAATCCAAAATGGCTGAAGCCTTATACCATTTTGAGGACAAAATATGGTACAAAAATTGGGGTCATCGGTGCTACCGCTTTTTACGAACTGTTTTATAAAGAGCTTCAATGGGAGATTACAGAGCCGAGAAAAGCAATTATCTCCATTGCCAAAGAGCTGCGGGGAGAAGTGGATATTTTACTGTGCTTGTCCCATTTGGGCATTACAGAGGATGAGATGTTGGCTCAGGAATGTCCTGAATTGGATGTGATTTTTGGCGCCCATACCCATCATTTTCTTGAAGAAGGGAAAATGGTGAACGGGGTGCTGCTCACCGGATGCGGCAAATTCGGCGCATATACCGGACATTTGGTCATTCAGTATGATCATGAACGCCGGAAAATTGTCCACAAGGAAGAAATGGTAATTGATAATGCGCTGTTGCCTGAAATCGAGGGTGAATTGGAGTTTTTGGAACAGTTGTCGCACACCGGCAAGGAGTTAATGAGCGAACCCCTTTTTCAATCGGCGAAAAGCTATAATAAGGAGTGGTTCCATCATTCCCAGATTTCAAGGCTTTTCGCGAAAGCGGTTTTGGAGCATACCGGCGCCGATTGTGCGATGTTTAATGCGGGCATCTTTTTGGATGGTTTGAAAAAAGGGAATGTGAGTAAATATGATATTCACCGCATTTTGCCCCACCCCATCAACTTATGTGTGGTGGAATTGACGGGACGGCAATTAAAAGAAGTATATTTGCAGGCGAAAAATGAGGAGTGGTCACAACTCGAGCTGAGGGGATTGGGATTCAGAGGTTTGGTGTTCGGCAAGATTTTAACCTATGAATTTTCCGTCAACAAGAACCGGGAGTTGATTGTAAAAGGAGAAGTCAGCGATCTGAATAAAACCTACCAATTGGCGACCCTCGATATGTTTACGTTTGGATACTTTTTCCCTAATTTCAAATATGCAAAAAAGAAATATTATTTGCCATATTTTTTAAGAGATGTGCTGGTGGAATATTGCAAACGCCATTTTTCATAATCTGCGCAAATGCGAAAACGGTGCAGAAGGGCCTTGAATAGTCATCTCCTCCTATTCATAACATGACATAGGAGGAGATTTTTTGTTTTCGAGAAGACCCCGAAGAATGATGTTCCGCGCGCCGAGAAAAAAAAGAAGAGCGAACCGGTTTGCTTTGTTTTTTATGAGTTTTGTTTTGACTGTGGTATTATTTTTATATTTTCTTAATTCCCGTTTAATGCCTGTATATTTGGATTATGCTGAAGTGCAAACCCGTAAAATCGCTTCCCATGTGGTCAGCAAAGCTATTAATGCGAGGACATCCTCTGTGCTGGACATCAATGAAATCATAGAAGATTTGCCTACGGAATCGGATTATATGCTGACGACCAAATTTAATACAGAAATCATCAATCAGGTGCGCGCGGAAACAACCACCCTCGTAAAAGAGCATCTTGAAATGGCGGAGAAAGGAGACTTATCCCAGCTTCCGGAATTGGATAATGTGGAATATGATGTTTCCGAAATTCAAAAGGGGGATGGGATTGTCTTTCTTGTTCCGCTTGCCCAAGCATTAAATCTTCCTCTTTTGGGAAATTTGGGTCCAAAAGTGCCGATTCGTTTTCACATCATCGGAAATGTTACAAGCGACGTCGGCACAAGGATTACAGAATTCGGTATTAATAATGCCCTGGTAGAAGTGAGCATTAACTTTAAAGTAAATGTCCAAATAATAGTTCCTTTTGCAAGCAAAACGACTACGGTGGAGCAATCCATCCCTGTAGCGATCGGTCTGACGAGAAGCCAGGTCCCAAATATTTATACAAACAATGGAGATGGGGCACAGCCTTCCATTGAGGTCCCTGTACCGATAGAATGATCGGAATTTTTCCTCCCCATATTTTTGTCAGTTGTTACAAAAGCGTGAACATGTTATATTGACAAGTAGATGGTTCTATTTTTTCTTAAATTGATAGGGGCTGATACGTAGTGAGCAATAAAGAAATTTTGAGAAAACCCGAATGGTTGAAGATAAAATTTAATACAAATGAAGGATATAGAGATTTAAAGAAATTGATGAGGGAAAAAAACTTGCATACCGTCTGCGAAGAAGCGCGCTGTCCCAATATCCATGAATGTTGGGGCGAACGGAGAACCGCGACGATGATGATTTTGGGGGCCGTTTGCACCCGCGCATGCCGGTTCTGCGCGGTAAAAACCGGGCTTCCGACAGAATTGGATCTGCAGGAACCTGAAAGGGTCGCGGATTCCGTCAAATTGATGAATTTAAAACACGTCGTGATTACCATGGTTGCGCGGGACGATTTGAAAGACGGCGGTGCGGGCATTATGGCGGAAACGATCCGGGCAATTCGTCGAAAATCGCCGCAAACATCCATTGAAGTGCTTCCATCGGATTTGGGAGGGGTGAAAGAAAACTTGCGCATCATCATGGATGCAAGGCCGGACATTTTAAACCATAACATTGAAACTGTACGGAGACTTACTCCACGGGTCCGCGCCCGCGCCACTTATGACCGTTCATTGGAATTTTTGCGAAGAGCAAAAGAGATGCAGCCGGATATCCCGACAAAATCTTCGTTGATGATCGGCCTCGGTGAAACATGGGATGAAATTTTGGAAGTCATGGATGATCTGAGGGCGAACAATGTGGATATCATGACCATCGGCCAGTATTTGCAGCCGACAAAAAAACATTTGCCTGTAAAAAAATATTATACGCCTTTGGAGTTTGGAAAATTGCGTAAAATCGCAATGGAAAAAGGTTTCAAACATTGTGAAGCGGGTCCTTTGGTCCGGAGCAGCTACCATGCTGACGAACAAGTAAATGAAGCAACGAAAACTGGACAGTTCCAAGCCGAATTGTAGTTCCGGTTTTGGAATTGGAGGTGTTTGGATGATTGTAGTGGATGGAATTGCTTATGAATTAATCGAGAATTATCGGGACGGCTTCCAAAATGAAGCCTTCATCAACCGATATACGGATGTGCTGGCAAAATATGATTATATCGTAGGAGATTGGGGATACGGGCAATTAAGATTAAAAGGATTCTTTGATGACCGGAACAAAAATGCCACTTATGATAACAAAATCAGCACGGTACAGGATTATTTGTTTGAGTACTGCAATTTTGGATGCGCCTATTTCATATTAAAGAAAATTGGCCGGGTATCCCAGGATAAACATGTATCAGCTCCGAACGGTCAGGTTCGCGAAAAAATGAAACAGCAATAAATATAAATGCAAGAAAATAGGAAGGCCATCTCCCAACCGGAGATGGCCTGTTTGAACTTTAAGATAATAATTCCATTAAATATTCTCTCAAATCTTCTGCTTCCTCTTCCGTTTTATTAAAAACATACTCCAGATAACCCGGCTCTTCCAAATCATCGGGACCAATGATGGCAAACCGTCCAAATTGCATATCCAAAACGAGCACTTTTCCGTAAAAGCGCGTCGACTGGATAATCGCCAAATCGTAGCGCAGCTTTTTGCCGGTGAAGCTGACGAATCTTGTCTTTGTATCTTCTATATCATCATATAAGAAAAAACGTTCCATCGTTTTTTGTTCTCCTTCCAATACTACACAATATGTTACTATAGATACGAAAGAACAATCAACTTTTGAATTGGAGGCATTGGACATGTATTTTGTGGATCGAAAGAAAATCGTGAACACTTTAGCATATTTGGACGAAATGATTGCCGTTTTTGAACAGGAACAAAATTGGCTTGAAAATGATATAAAAAAATTGGCGTTGGAACGCATCGCCCATAATGCCCTTGAATCCGTCATCGATGTCGGAAATTTGATGATTGACGGGTTTATTATGCGGGATCCGGGCAGCTATGATGATATTATCGATATTTTGATCGATGAGAAGGTCATTCCCGCAGAAAAAGAACAACCTTTCAAAGAATTGATCAGTTTGAGAAAAAATCTCGTCCGCGAATTTATTCAAGTGGATATTGAAAGGGTATATGAAGTATTGAAAAATACAGTGCCGTATTTAAAAACCTTCTCCAAAGAAGTGACGGAGTATTTGGAAAATGAATTGGGGCCTGTTTCCGCATTCCTGCCGGAGGACCGTGAATGAAACAGTATCGCGCCTTCTGTTTTGATTTAGACGGCACCGTGTATCGAGGCAAAGAAGCCATCCCGGCCGCCATCAAATTTATCCGCACATTGCGGGAAAAACAGCTGGATTATTTTTTTGTTACGAATAATTCTTCGAAAACTCCGTCCCAGATCAAGGAAGCGCTGCTGCGGTTCGGGGTGGAAGCGTCAGAAAAACAGATTTACTCCAGCGCTTTCGTGACGGCCAAATATGTCAAAGAACATTTCGGACAGGCCAAGGTGTTTGTGATCGGCCAGGATGGAATCCGTTATGCCCTTGGGCAACACAACATACACATCGTTGAAGAAAATCCGGATGTGGTTGTCATGGGAATTGACCGGATGATCACTTATCAAAAGTTGGCGAAGGCATGTCTGGCTGTCCAAAATGGCGCAACACTGATCGGAACAAATGAGGATATAAGGGTCCCGACTGAAGCAGGATTTCAGCCCGGAAACGGATCTTTCGTAAAACTGGTCGCCCAGGTATGCAATGTGGAACCGATTTTTTTGGGGAAACCGTCACCGGCCATTTTGGAGATGATTCGGCAGGAACATGGGTATCAAAAAAGCGAGATGGTAATGATCGGGGATAATTACGATACGGACATTTTGTGCGGCATCCGTTTCGGGTGCGATACCGTTCATGTAAACACCGGGGCCGTAAGCACGGAGAAGGTGAAAGAAAAAGAATTGCAGCCGACTTATTGTGTCCAGGATTTAAGCGAGTTCGAACTATAACCAAATAGGTTGAAGAAAGCGATGCAGGGGCTGTTGATCGTAAACAGCCCCGGATCTATTAAAAAAGAGGATTTTCCTCGATATATGCATAAATTTTTTTCGTCAGTTCTTCGGGAGTATCAGCCTCCACAATTTCGCCATTCACAAGAGCGTATAATTTTTCGGCACATAAAGAGCAGTGGCTTAGGCAATCATATTCAAGGACATCGATATTTGGATCGTTTTCCAATACATCATATGTTTCATAAGCTCCCATCGCCAAATTGGACATGCAAAATTCCACCAAAGGATTCAAGTTTGTTCACCTCGCTCAATGAAATCCTACTCTGAAAATTCACTTTCGTCAATGAATTGATTTTTTGTGAATCTTTTCACAAAAATCTATTGTGAAAGCTCTCACAATATTATATACTACTATTGATTGTGTAAAATTTGTGAACAAATTGGACAAACTAATTTAGGGGAGTTTTCTATGAAAAATCTTGTATTACTTGGCGGCGGTTACGGAAATATGCGAATTTTGCTCCGTTTATTGCCTAACCAGTTTCCTGAAGATACGAAAATTATTTTAGTCGACCGAAATCCATTCCATAGCTTAAAAACGGAATTTTATGCACTGGCGGCAGGAACAACGACCGATAAAAAAGTGCGCGTCGATTTTCCGGAACATCCGAGATTGGAAAAAGTGTACGGTGAAATAACAAAAATTGACCGCAAAGAAAAAAAGGTTTATTTGCAAGATGGCAGAGAAATCCCTTATGATGATTTAGTCATCGGCCTTGGATGCGAAGATGATTACCATAACGTTCCCGGCGCGGCGGAACACACATTGAGCATACAGACAATCGCCAACTCACGCAAAACCTTTGAAACGTTGTGCGGTCTTCCGGCAGGTTCTGTTGTCGCGATTGTCGGAGCAGGATTGAGCGGGATTGAAATTGCAAGTGAATTGAGGGAGAGCCGCAAAGATTTAATAATTAAATTGTTTGACCGTTCTCCTCGCATTTTGCGTTCTTTCCCTGAAAAGTTAAGCAGATATATACAAGAATGGTTTGAAAAAAATAACGTTGAAGTGATTCCGGAGTCAAATATCACAAAAGTGGAACCCGGAAAAATTTACAACCATGATGAAGTCATCGAGGTGGATGCGATTGTTTGGACGGCAGGCGTTCAACCGGTAAAAATTGTCCGGGAAATGGATGCACAAAAGGACAATAAAGGCCGTCCGCTTGTGAATCAATATTTTCAACTGGTCGATGACGAGCATGTATATGTTGTGGGAGACTGTGCGTCATCCGATTTGCCTGCAAGCGCCCAGCTTGCGGAAGAACAGGCGGAACGGATTGCGCAAGTGTTGAAATTGCGCTGGAAAGGCGAAAAGTTGCCTGAAAAAATGCCGCCAATTAAATTGAAAGGTTTTATGGGATCATTAGGGAAAAAACAAGGATTTGTTTATATCGCCGATAAAACGATGACCGGAAGAATTGCCCGGCTTTTGAAGTCCGGATTGCTATGGATGTATAAACGGCAAAATGACAATTAAAGGAAAATTCGCAAGTAACCCTTTTGTTACTTGCGAATTTTTGGTTTTTTTGGGACGGTCTAGCTATTCGGCAGGGACGAATCCCAATTTTTCAAGCGCTTTAAATATAGGCTGAATTTGGATATACCCTTCTCCTACCACTTCATCATTGATCAGGACGAGGGGATAAAAAAATTCATCATTATGAATGCGTTCGGCATACTTTTTGTCCCGCTCATCGGTTAACGGCTGATTGATATCTATGTAGCGCATGAAAAAAGGCTGATTCGGATATTTGCGGGTAATGGCGGCTTCCAGCCATTCATAAGTATCTTTGGAAGATGGGGCATTTACGCAGCTTGCGCAAATTTGATCAGCACCGTAAACTTCTATTAGCGGTACCAGTTTAATCATTTTTCAACCCTCTTTCGCAACATTAATAATGGATTTTTTCTCTTATTCAGATTATAATGATTTTAATGAAAGGAGTCGAGAGGATATGACAAATGCTGAGCAATTTGAACAAGTTAAAGAAGTTTTAGATAAATTGCGCCCGTTTCTGCTTCGCGACGGCGGAGATTGCGAACTCATCGATGTGGAAGACGGCGTAGTAAAATTGCGTTTGTTGGGCGCTTGCGGTTCATGCCCAAGCTCCACGATTACGCTTAAAGCAGGCATCGAGCGCGCATTGTTGGAAGAAGTGCCTGGCATTGTCGAAGTAGAGCAAGTATTCTGATTTAACAAGGCATGTTTGATTGAAAACGGTGTACTCTAAATGAGAATGGAGAGTACACCGTTTTTTATCATTCTTTATATTTCCTGATTTTCATTCATTGCCAATGGTATGAACATGTTCTTTAACCCATTCTGCTCAATTCCCAATGACTTCATGCAATTAAAATCATAAGTTCCCTTTTGAATGGGTTTAGTGATTCACATAAACAAGTATAGATTTGCAATGTTCCAATATATTAATACCATACCGGATTAAGAGCAGTTTCATTGTCAAAAATAGGTTTTCACTGCTATTATATTGTTTAAGGAAGGTGATACGGTTGACTACGGAAAAGAAAGTCATTGAGCTGACAGAAGCTGCCGCTTATCGCATTAAGGAAATGGCGAAGCATAACGAAGAAGAAGGTTCCTGCTTGCGTGTGGCCGTTCACGGCGGAGGTTGCAGCGGACTTACGTATGGCATGAATTTTGATCGGAACATCAATGAAGACGATTATACCGATGAGCAGCATGGTATTAAAATTCTGGTTTCCAAAGAAGATGCGCCGATTCTGATGGGAACAAAAATCGATTATAAACAATCCTTGATGGGCGGAGGCTTCACGATCGACAATCCGAACGCCATCGCCACATGCGGCTGCGGTTCATCCTTTAGAACGGCAAAGGTGGCCGGTACGCCGGAAGAATGTTAAAAAAATCGGATGAAAGATGGCCAAACAGCATATGCTGTGGACCTGCATCCCCCTGATTTTTCAAAATCGGGGGGATTTTTTTTATACAAAAATGAATCATTTGCAGGTGTTTTAAAACATCGTTTTCATGAATCACCTTTTGCGGGTTTATATCTTTCTCGATATGTTCAAAAACTTTTAAAAAATGTAAAATAGTGATGAGTAAGGACTGAGGGGGAGTATGTGTGAAGAATGAGCGTGGTAAAGTTTGGTTGGGAGCAGGGGCCGTTGTGGTCAACTCCGATGGCAAATGGCTTGTGGTAAAAAAGAAATATAGCGGCTTAAAAGGGGTATGGTCGATTCCCGCCGGATTTGTGCAATATGGGGAAACGGCGGATGAAGCGGCTCTCCGGGAAGTAAGGGAGGAAACCGGAATTCACTGTATCGTCACCGGAATGGTCGGTTTCAGAACCGGGGTCATCCGGGGAGAAGTAAGCGACAATATGGCCATTTTTGCCTGCAGACCGATCAATGAACATCAGCCGATACGGATTCAGGAGAAGGAATTGTACGATGCGAAATGGCTTTCGGTAAATGAATTATTAACTTGCGGAGAAGCTTCCGTCATGCTGCAGGAGATGGCAAGCGATTCATTGATCCGCCACCAGCTCTCAAAAAACGACGGGATCAATCCGGGAGACTGGTTCCAATACACGTCCTACCGCGTGTTTTTTAACAAATAAAATATATTTTTTTTGTTTCGGACATACATTAAAAATAATAATTTTATAGAAAAAGAAAGGGGGATTTTCCGCTTACGGACTGAGATTTCAGAAAATTTCAATAACGAAAGTGGCCGCTGATTCTTGTTTGAAGCAATCTGCTAAATTAGGCAAAAATTGGATGGGGGAAATGTATGAACGGACTTTCGATTGTAATCGGGGCCATTTGTATACTTGTCATCGGCTACCGGTTCTACGGCTATTTTTTCACGAAAAAAGTATTGCTGATTAACGACAAAAAACCGACGCCCGCCCACGAACTGAATGACGGACAAGACTATGTGCCGACAAATAAATGGGTCGCTTTCGGCCATCATTTTGCCGCGATTGCAGCGGCTGGCCCTTTGGTTGGTCCTGTACTTGCGGCCCAATTCGGCTATTTGCCGGGGCTGCTTTGGCTCTTGATTGGCGCGGTGATCGGGGGAGCGGTGCATGATGCCGTAGTATTGTTTGCATCCATGCGCCAAAAAGGGAAATCGCTTTCAGAAGTGATGAAGGAAGAACTCGGACCGGTGGCCGCATTTTGTACGGGACTTGCCATGCTATTCATTATTACCATTACAATGGCCGGGCTTTCGATGGTTGTTCTCGGAGCTCTGGAAAGAAACCCGTGGGGTACATTTGCGGTTGCCATTACGATTCCGATTGCCATGCTTGTCGGAGTCGCATATAAGAAATCAGGAAATTTACTCGTGACGTCCGCCGTTGGATTTATTTTGCTGTTGATTGGCGTCTTTGCAGGGCCTTATATCCAGGATACGGTGTTGGGACAATGGCTGACGCTGGACCGCCAAACGCTTGCACTGATCTTGCCGATTTATGCATTCTTCGCGGCGGCATTGCCTGTATGGTTCCTGCTTGCTCCAAGAGATTATTTATCCAGCTTTATGAAAATCGGTGTATTTATTGCACTGATTGTCGGCGTATTTTTTGTTAACCCTGTAATTCAATTTCCTGCGGTGACGGAATTTGTACATGGCGGAGGCCCAATCATTGCCGGTCCTGTATGGCCGTTTGTTTCCATTACCATCGCTTGCGGCGCCATTTCCGGTTTCCATGCATTTATCGGTTCCGGCACGACACCAAAGATGCTGGATAAATGGGAAGATATTCGCGTCGTAGGATTTGGAGCCATGCTTGTGGAAAGTTTGGTGGGGGTCATGGCGCTTATTGCGGCGACTTCCCTGCATCCGGCCGATTATTTTGCCATCAATGCAGCCCCGGCAGTGTTTGCCACATTGGGCATGGAAGTGGTCAACCTGCCCCAATTATCCCAGACAATCGGGATTGACCTGGAAGGAAGAACAGGCGGTGCGGTATCTCTTGCCGTAGGTATGACGCAAATCTTTACGGGCGTTCCTTGGTTTGCGAATTTAAGCAGCTATTTTTATCAATTTGTCATCATGTTCGAAGCCGTATTCATTTTGACTGCGATTGATGCAGGCACACGGGTGGCGCGTTATCTGATCCAGGATTTCCTGGGGGATGTCATCAGGCCGTTGAAGCGGACGGATTGGATGCCGGGCACGATCTTTGCAAGCGCATTGGCTTGCTTCATGTGGGGATACCTATTGTACACCGGCGAGATTGGTCCGATTTGGGCGCTCTTCGGGGTATCCAACCAGCTGATGGCGTCCATCGGTTTAGTCATCGGCGCAACAGTGATTTTAAAGATTGCGACAAAGCGAATTTATGTGCTAACATGCATCATCCCTTTGGTGTATTTATACATTACGGTCAATGTCGCGGGCATCTGGATGATCAAAAATGTATATTGGAATTCCGCATCCAGCGGCTATTCGGTGTTAAACGGCATTCTATCCATCATTATGCTGATTCTTGGACTCGTGGTTGTGATAACCGCATTAAAATCATGGGTCAAATTATGGAACAGTCCGAGATTTGTGAGAGGAAAAGCGGTGGGAGAAGCGGTTTAAGCAAAAGTCCGGCATTCCGGAAACGGAACGCCGGACTTCTTTTTTCAATATTGTTTCCATTTTTCCATTTGAAAGGACAACTCAATTAGGTTAAACTAATGGGAGGAAAATGGAGGTTATACTTATATGGGTGGCTCAGTTTCGATTGTACAGTTAATCATTTCAATTGTTTTATTTTTTGTGATGTTTTTTGGTATCGGTTTCTTATTAAATATGCTTCTTCGCATGACCTGGCTGATGACCATTATTTATCCGGTTGTCGTCATCTTTATCATTGATGAAGTAAGTTTTTTCGATTATATATTTAAACCTGGTTATGCATGGCCCGCTTTATGGGACAAAATTTTATCCCTCCAATTCGTGGATATTGCCATTTTATCGGGCGGATTCCTTGGCACCATCGTTGCCGGAATCGTTATGATCATTTTAAGGAAACAAGGCTATCGGATGTTTTAAAAAGGATCTATCCAAAAGAGAATGCGGCTTTTGGATAGATCCTTTTTTACCGAATGAACGTGTAAAAAATAACAGCAATGGCGATTCCGGTAATCGCTCCTGTTAATACTTCATTGGGCTTATGTCCCAATAGTGTTTTTAGTTCTTCCTGTTTTTCATTTCCGTCTTTTTCATTCCAATGTTTCATGTCCCGGAAAAAGACGGTTAATTCTCTGCGGATTTTATTTAGCATGGCCGCATGCTGGCCTGCCTGATAACGGACGCCGCTTGCATCATACATGACAATTCCCGCAAATAATGCGGCCACCGCAAAAATGGGGGAGTCAAAACCGGTTTCATATCCGACGGCTGTAGCGAGGCTTGTCACGGCAGCGGAATGGGAACTTGGCATGCCGCCGGTGGAAGTAAACAATGACCAGTTGATTTGCCCCGTAAATAAGAAATGAATGGGGACTTTAATGATTTGCGCAAAGATGATAGAAAATAGCGCCAGGATTAATGGAGCGTTTTGAAAAATGGCCAAATTTTCCATACCCTTTCTTTCATATCTTTCCATTAGTATAGCATAACTGTATTTTCTATTTTTAGTCGTTTGCATGGGATTGCTTACGTGGTTATTTGGAAATTTTTCATTTAGGATATTGGAAACTAACGATGAATTTGTAAAATTAGTATATAAATAGTATGAAAATTATGAATAAAGGCTGTGAACGGAATGAAAAAGGAACAAAAAAAAGAAAATATCGTGAAAAAGTTAGAAAGGCATTTAAAATCGACTTCCCGGCAGCTTGTTCAATTCGATTCCGAAGAAGAGACTCTTCAATACATTTCGGACTCTTTCCGGGAAAAACTGTCCGCGGATTTCGTGGGAATCGTTGTTAAATCGGACGGGCAATTAACCGTGAAGTCATGGAGCGGGGCAAAGAGGGCTTTCATCAATGCTTTTCCGTTAAATGTCGATCAGTGTTCCCCAAACCTGTTTTTATCCAGCTTAACCCACGAGCAGTTGGCCAGGGAAAAAAATTGCGCATTCACGAAATTGCTCCAGGATGAGAAGATTCCTACCTGGTTTACTTTTCCTTTAAAAAATGAGTTGAATCTGTTTGGCTTTTGCATCATCGGTTATTTCCAAAAAGTGATGTTGTTCGAGGAAATGGAAAGCGTTTTTGACGAATTTGGCAAAGACGTGGCCATTGCAATGTTATTCCAAAGGGAAAAACAGCATAAGCATAAGCTGCACCAATTGCTTCTGTATCAACAAACCCTTGTGAAAGAAACGATTCATGGCAGTTCCATCGATGAAATCACCGAAACATTGAATCAGGCTTTGAACAAGTCGGTCATTCTGTTGGACCGTTTTTTGAGGCCAATCTCTTATAAACTGTCGCCAGAAGACGAAGGATTGTTGGATGAATATTTGGAGCTGGCCACTTACGAAATCGTTCAGAAGCGTGCATCGAAGGCCTGGAACCCGAGTGCGTTGTCCGGGAAAACGATCGCCTATTGGACGATTGATGTAGGAGGGGATTTCTTTGGATACCTGGTGCTGGATGTTTCAAACGCCAAAATGGATGATTATTTCCGGCTGACGATTGATGTTGCCCGCAATATTTATTCCATCCAATTCATGAAGCAAAAAATTATTCTTGATACGAAAGAACAAGTCCGGGACAGTTTTATCAATAAAATATTGTCCAATCATCTTGACGAAATAGAAAATGTTTACCAATACGCAAATCTTTTCCGTTGGGATATTGAACGCCCCCATTATGTGGCCATATTATCTTTGACCATATTGGATGAAAAACTGGATATATTGGAACAGGAGTCCTGCAAGTCGCGGATATTGGAAAAGCTCAAAACCAATCTTTCGAATTATTTTCCGGAAGTATTCATCGTCAACAAAGAAGGGGACATTGTTTTGATCGCCCCCGCATCGTCGATGAACGGGCAAGTAAAAAGCTATTGGAGCAAAATGTATGAAAATCTAAAAAAGTGGGTCAAAAATGAATGCGAAAAAGTTCTGGTTTTACTGGCAGTGGGGGGGAAAACGAATCAAATCCCGGATTATTCGGTTTCATATTTGCAGGCGAAAAAATGCTTAAATGTGGTGAAGTCGCGATTCAATGATGCGGGTTTTGCATTGTTTGATGAATTGGGGGCCTATGCGCTGCTCCATGAAATCGACGGTGAAATCGCCTCCATTTTCATCCAGGATCATATCGGGCCACTATTAAACAGCGAAGGCAAAAACATGGATCTGCTGCAAACCCTTCAAGTGTATTTATCCCATAACGGGAACATGAAAGAAACGGCAAACGAATTATTCATTCACCGAAGCACACTTCAATACCGTCTGGAAAAAATCGAAGATCTTTTGCAAGTGGATTTAAATAATGCGGAACACCGGTTTAATTTGAATATGGCCATTAAATTGTATGACCTTTTTGGGAATGAAATTCATGTTCAATCATTGAAACTGTAAAAACTGCCTCAGAAACGTTTGTTTCAGGGCAGTTTTTTTATTATTGTCAAGTAATTTAATATTCCGGAATTGACTTGTTCATTCTCCGCAAAAATGATGAAAATTCATTGAATTGTTCCTACACGGTATAGGTACAGTCGAAAAAGAAAATGGCTTATAGTTAATTACAGAAAATTTTAAAAAATGAAAAGGGGATCGAAGTGATGGCTATAAAAACAGTTGGTGTTATAGGCGCAGGCACTATGGGAAGCGGAATCGCAAACTTGATTGCCAGCAGCGGATTCCAAGTAATTCTGCACGATGTGGAAACTAGATTTCTAGATAATGGTTTGTCCCGCATAGAAAAATTTATGCAAAAAAGCGTTGAAAAGGGAAAAATCACAGAGAGCGAAAAAGCGGAAGTGCTTGAAAGAATCCGTCCGACGACAAATTTGGAAGATTTGAAGGAAGCCGATCTTGCCATCGAGGCGGTTATTGAAAATTTGGATGTGAAAAAAGAAGTCTTTTCAAAATTGGATGACATTTTGCCGGAAGGTGCAATCATTGCCACAAATACCTCTTCCATGTCCATTACCGAGCTCGCGGAAACAACAAAACGCCCGGAAAGGGTCGCTGGGATGCATTTCTTCAATCCGGCCCAAATCATGAAGCTGGTGGAAGTGGTGCGCGGGCTTAAGACGAGCGATGAAACAGTCGCTGAAATAAAAGCGTTTTCAAAACAGTTGGGAAAAGAACCGATAGAAGTGAAAAAAGATGTTCCAGGATTTATTGTCAACCGGATCATGATTCCACAATTTATCGAAGCGATCCGTCTGCTCGAAGAAGGGGTTGCGACTGCGGAAGACATCGATAAAGCGGTGACTCTCGGTTTGAATTATCCGATGGGGCCTTTCACATTGCAGGATTATGCAGGCGTCGATGTCGGCTACTACGTGATGGAATATATGAAAAATGAATTGAATGACAACCGTTTTGCGCCGCCTTTGCTGCTGAAACAATTAGTAAGGGCGGGAAGATTAGGAAAAAAGACAGGAGCTGGTTTCTATGACTATAACAAATAAAAAGTTGGAGGACGCTTTTGTTAAATATGAATCATTACTTTATGAAGTAGAGAATAAGATTGCTATTGTTACCATCAATCGTCCGCCGGTCAATCCATTGAATACTGCCGTTTTTAAAGAACTCACCCAACTGATGACGGAACTTGAGAGCCGGGAAGATGTCCATGCCATTATTCTGACGGGCAGCGGCGAAAAGGCTTTCGTCGCAGGTGCGGATATCCGTGAAATGCTGGAATTGGATGCAGTCGACATGTTGGAGATGAATCAAATTTCAAGAAAAACCTTCTCGACAATTGAAAACTTGGCGAAGCCTGTCATTGCCGCCATCAACGGACTTGCCCTCGGGGGAGGTCTGGAATTGGCGCTCTCCTGCGATTTGCGGATTGCTTCAGAAAAAGCAAAATTCGCGTTTCCGGAAATCAATCTCGGCATCATACCGGGCGGAGGAGGAACGCAAAGATTACAAAGGATTGTCGGCCAAGGAATTGCAAAAGAGCTGCTTTATTTCGGAGAAATGATCACGGCGGAGCAAGCTTTGGAATGGCATATTGTCAATAAAGTTGTTCCATCCGAAAATCTATTGGCAGAAGCAAAAGCTTGGGCTGCGAAATTGGCCGAAAAACCTCAAGTGGCATTAAGAATGCTGAAATTGGCGGTGAATTCCGGAGCAAATGTTGATATAGAATCAGGTCTTACGATTGAAATGGCCTGCTTTGGCAATACCTTTGCAACAAAAGACCGAAAAGAAGGAATGCAGGCATTCGTGGAAAAAAGACAGCCGAAATTTACAGGGAGATGATTTTTGTGAAACAAGATATCGTTCTGTTAGAAGGCGCACGGACAGCTTTAGCCGAATTTTGCGGTTCATTCCGGGATGTCCCGGCGACCGATTTGGGCGCATATGCGTCTGTTGAAGCGATCAAAAGGTCGAACATTGCCCCTGAAGAAATTGATCATGTGGTATTCGGAAATGTCCAACAGTCCAGCAAGGATGCCCATTTCCTGGCCCGCCACGTCGGATTGAAAGCGAAAGTGCCGATCGAAGTGCCGGCCGTTACCATCAATCGTTTATGCGGTACCGGCATAGAAGTGATTTTAACCGCTGCCAGGTTCATCCAGACAGGGGAAGCCAATGTGGTGCTGGCCGGCGGTGCGGAAAATATGAGCCAGGTTCCCCATGTCATCCGGGGAATGCGTTGGGGCACAAAATTGGGATCGCCGGTCATTGAAGATTGGCTATGGGATGGATTATATGACACATACGGCCAATGTTCCATGGCGGTCACTGCGGAAAATTTAGCGAAAAAATATGAAATTACACGGGAAGAAGTGGATTTGCATGCGCTTACAAGTCATGAAAGAGCGCTTGCGGCCATGGACAAAGGATATTTCAAGAAAGAAATTGTACCTGTCGAAGTGAAAAAGAAGAAAGGTTCCGTACTTATTGATACCGATGAACATCCAAGAAAAACAAGTTTGGAAGAATTGGGAAAATTGCCTCCCAGATTTATAGAAAACGGTGTTGTCACACCGGGCAATGCAAGCGGAATGAATGATGCAGGAGCGGCTGTTGTCCTTGCTTCTTCCGATTATGCCGAAAAAAGAGGATTAAAGCCGATTGCCAGACTGGTGTCATGGGACGTTGTAGGAGTGGAACCGAAATATATGGGAATCGGTCCTGTTCCGGCAATTCAAAATGCTTTGAAAAAAGCGGGATTAAAGCTGCATGATTTGGACTTGATCGAAATCAACGAAGCCTTTTCAGCCCAGTATCTGGCATGTCAAAAGGAATTGGGCTTTGATCCGGCAATCGGAAATGTCAATGGCGGTGCAGTAGCTTTGGGGCATCCTTTGGCAGTTTCAGGGGTAAGAATTTCATTGACGCTCATTTATGAACTGGCCAGAAGAGGAAAGAAATATGGCGCATCCGCGGTTTGCATTGGCGGCGGACAAGGAATTGCAGCGATTTGGGAGAGATTATAAAGGGGGTTGAAATATGACGACAGTTTTTGAATTGCTGGAGAAGGCTTCTGAAAAGTACCCTGACAAAGAGGCGGTCTTTGACGGTGCCAATCGTGTTACGTACCGGCAATTAATCGAAGAAGCCCGGTTAATTGCCGCGGCTTTGGCACAAAAGGGTTATCAAAAAGGCGACAGGGTCATGGTTTCCCTTCCAAACTGGTATGAAGGAGTCGCCATTTACTTTGCTTTGGCGCGATTGGGAGCGATTTTAATCCCTTGCAACACGAGATACAGCAGGGAAGAACTGCTCTATATCCTGGAAAATTCCGGCGCCAAAGGAATGTTTGTAGGAAAGGATTTTCAATATTTCGATACCTTTGAACAATATTTAAAATCCAGAAATGAAGATCATCATTTGGAAGATATTATCACAGTGCGCTCTAAAAAGTCAGAATATTCATCTTATTCCGATTTATTGAAAAAAGGAAGGGGGTATCCTGTTCCTTCTCCTTCAATCACCCCATCGGAAGACGTTTATACAATCCTGTACACATCCGGAACGACCGGCAGACCAAAAGGTGCCATGTTGACACATGAAAACGTGGTGTACTCCGCGACCATTACTGTGGATGCCCTGAAATGCTCAAAAGATGATGTGTATTTGATTCCGGTTCCGATTTTCCATGTATTTGGATTAGTGCCTGGCATTCTATCAGTGGTCCTCAAAGGTTCAAAGATGGTGTTCCTGGAAGAATATAAAGCCATCAATGCACTGCGGCTGATTGAAAGCGAAAAAGTGACGGTCCATTATGGTGTACCGACGATGTTCATTCTGGAACTCAACCATCCTGAATTCCACAAATTTGATTTGTCCTCGTTAAGAACGGGGATTATCGCGGCGGCTCCATGTCCTGAAGAAATTGTGCGGAAAATCCGGACGGAAATGGGGTGCGACATCCAAGTTTCCTATGGCCTTACAGAAACTTCCGCGCCTATTACCTTTACAAGTTTTGAGGATGATGACTATTTAAAATCGACAACGGTGGGTAAATTTTTGCCGGGCTATGACGGTAAGATCGTGGATGCCCAAAGACAAAAGGTCGGCATCGGAGAAATAGGGGAAATCGCGGTAAAAGGGAAAGGCGTCATGAAAGGGTATTACAAAATGCCGGAATATACGCAAGCGGCGTTCGATGACGACGGCTACTTCTATACAGGCGACCTGGGAACAATGGATGAGCAGGGGTATGTCCGCATTGTCGGGCGCAAGAAAGAAATGATTATCCGGGGAGGATATAATATTTATCCACGCGAAATCGAAGAGCATTTCTACAAGCATCCTAGCATTTTGGAGGTGGCCATTATCGGGTTGCCTGATACGGTGCTGGGCGAAATCAGCTGCGCGGTCATCAAACTGAAGCCTGGACATGAGGAGGACGAACAGTCCCTGAAAGAATACATCAAAGACAAAGTGGCGGATTTCAAAGTGCCGGACCGGATTATTTTTGTTGATAAACTTCCGATCACTGCAAGCGGAAAAATCATTAAACATGAACTGAAAAACATCATTACGGAAAAATTGAAAGCGACTCTGCGATAATTACGGAATTAAAGGCGGGTGGGAATATGCATAAATATGAATTCAAAGTGCGGTGGGGAGACACGGATGCCGCGGGAATTGTGTTTACGCCGAATTTTTATAAATGGATGGATGAAGCGACCCATGAATATCTTGCGGAACTGATTAAACCTTCCAGCAAGCTGTACCGGGAAGACAAACTGGCATTGCCCATCCTGGAAGCCTTTTGCCAGTTTAAGAGACCGCTTTTCTTTGAAGATCATGTGGTGATTGAAACAACCGTGTTGGAAATCCATAATAAAACCTTCAAATTGAGACATGTGTTTAAAAGAGGGAACGAGATTGTCGCCCATGGCTACATGGTGCGCGCATGGACGTCCTTTTCCGATACACCGAAAGCACAGCCGATTCCAAAAAATGTCGTCGACAAATTAACTTTATCTCTTGAAAGAGAGGTTGTCGCCCATGACTAGCTCTACGAAAAGTTTATTGTCCTTTTTGAACAGAACAAGCCGGCCGAATGATGTATTTACGGTAGAAGATTTTACCGATGAACATCTCATGCTTCGGCAGACGGTTCGCAAATTTGTCGAGCGGGATGCGTTTCCGGTTCTTCGCCTCATCGAACAGAAACAATTCGAAGAAACGAAAAAATTGATGTTAAAGGCGGGGGAGCTGGGATTGATTGCGGCGGATATCTCTGAAGAAGATGGAGGTCTGGGGCTCGGAAAAGTAAGCGCTGCCATTATCGCGGAAGAAATGGCAAAATCAAGGTCTTTCAATATCACTTTTAGCGGCCAGACAGGTATCGGAGCCCTTCCAATCGCGCTTTTTGGAACGAAAGAGCAGAAAGCCCGCTATTTGCCGAAGCTATTGACCGGAGAGCAGATTGCCGCATATGCGTTGACAGAGCCATCCGCAGGGACGGATGCTTTAGGCATAAAGACTTCCGCCGTTTTATCCCCATGCGGCAAATATTACATTTTAAATGGCGAGAAGCAGTGGATTACCAACTCCGGATTTGCCGATATCTTTATCGTCTATGCAAAAGTGGATCGAAAGCACTTTACCGCTTTCATCGTTGAAGCGGACCGTGAAGGTTTATCGACGGGCCCTGAGGAAAACAAAATGGGTCTGGATGGTTCATCTACCCGCTCGCTCATTTTGGATCAAGTCCATGTACCGGCGGAAAACGTGATTGGCGAAATCGGGCGGGGACATATCATCGCATTCAATGTATTGAATTTCGGAAGACATAAAATTGCGCTGAGTTCTTTAGGCACTGCAAAAAGGGCAATGGAACTGGCCATTGATTATGGCAAGACCCGTCAACAATTTAATAAGCCATTGACGAGTTTTAACCTGATCAGAGAAAAAATTGCCGATATGGCCGTTCAAACATTGGCCGTCGAAAGTGTTGTCTATCGCACGGCAGGAGAATTGGAAGAAGCCTTTTCAGAGCCGTATGATTCCATTGCGAAATTGGTTGCCAGATTTGCGGTGCATTGCTCCATCAACAAAGTGCTGGCGACCGAAGCGGTATGGAAGATTGTGGATGAAGCGCTGCAAATTCATGGCGGCTATGGTTATATGCGGGAATACGAAATCGAACAATTGTATCGGGATGTACGAATCAACCGGATTTTTGAAGGAACAAATGAAATTAATCGCATTCTCATTGCCGGCCATATTGTGAAGGAGTACGAACCCGCTATTGAAGAAGAAAACAATTTAAATGGCCCATTCGGGGAGGAAATGCAAAAAATCACAATGGCGAGAAACATATTTAAAGAATTGATTGAAAGCGCTCGCAGTAACAAATCCGATATGAATGAGGAACAGGAATTGGCGGCGGCCATTGCCGATATGGTAATCGGTTTATATGCCATGGACAGCTTGTTGGCAAGGGCGCAAAAAGCGGAGGCAGATCAGCGCATCAAGATTGCAGCCAAAATCTATGTCCATGAAACATTGCAGCATTTTATCCGGCTGTCGCTCTATTTGAAAAATTATATCGGAATTGGACAACAAACGATTCAGAAGGCGCAGCAGGTTGTTGCAAATAGCCATGATGATTATGTCGGATTGAAGCGTCAAATGGCAGAAATCGTTATTCCATAACGATTTCTGGCCATTTCTTATTATTACAATTTGTACTCGTTTTTTCCTATTCACATTGTGAAAACGATTAATCTGGGGGGAGCATTATTGAAAGATATTCAATTAATCGAACAGACGACGATCAGGAAAACGATGTTCAGGATTTTGCCGTTTATCTTGATTCTTTACATTGTCGCCCATCTTGATCGGGTGAATTTAGGATATGCCGCATTGGAGATGAATGCGGATCTAGCATTGACATCGGAAGTCTTCGGTTTGTTGTCGGGAATTTTCTTTATCGGCTATTTCTTGTTCGAAATTCCGAGCAATATGATATTAAATAAAGTTGGCGCAAGACTTTGGATTGCCCGGATTATGATTACCTGGGGAATCATCGTCGTATTGACGGGATTTGTTCAGGATGCATCCCATCTATATATTCTGCGGTTTATTTTAGGCGTTGCCGAGGCTGGATTTTTCCCTGGAGCCGTTCTTTATTTGACGTATTGGTTCCGGAAAAAGGAGCGGGGCAGGGCGACAGCGGTTCTGCTTTTGGCGCTGCCGATTGCGGGACTGATCGGAGCTCCGGTCTCCACGTGGATCATTGACCATATTTCCTGGTTTGGATTGGCAGGATGGCGCTGGATGTTTATATTGGAAGGTCTTCCTGCGATTGTGCTCGGAATTGTGGTGCTGTTCTATTTAGTCAATCGTCCCGGAGAAGCGAAATGGCTGTCGCAGGAGGAAAAGGATTGGCTGGAAGCCGAGCTTCAAAATGAACTGAAAGAAAGCAACAAACTGAATAAAAAATACATCGGTGAAATGCTGAAGGACGCAACGGTTTGGAAATTGGCGTTCATCTATTTTTCAAATTATACTTGCATGTTCGGATTGTCTTTCTGGCTGCCGACGATTTTAAAGAACTTGTCGGCGGAAGGTACGACAAACGTGGCGATCGGTTTGCTGGCGATGATTCCATCGATTGTCGGAATCATTGCGATACTCTTGGCAGGATGGAACTCAGATCGTACAGGAAAATATCGTGAGCATCTGATTGCCTCTTTTGTCATCGCATTCGTCGGATTTGCGTGTGCAAGTTTCATGAGTTCCCCTGGGTGGATGGTTGTCTGCCTGGCAATCGCTTCCTTTGGTCTGTATATCTTTGCGGGATGCTTCTTCGCCTATGAAACCCACTTTTTTACAGAAAGAACGGCACCGGTCGGCATAGCATTGGTGAATTCAATGGCATCCCTTGGAGGATTTTTGGGACCGTATATTTTAGGGGTATTGAGTGTAAAAGTGGGCATGTTGTTCCTGGTGGGATTAGGAATATTGGGAACTGTAGCTTTAATCACCTTAAAACAAAAGGCGGCTGAAAATGTGTCTGCGGAAGAAATCAAGCAAATGGAAAGTGTCGGAGAGGGTTAATATAACAGGATATTTTTCCTTTTCTTTGTTATAATTTGTCACTTCCCTGGTTATACGATAACCTATAGTTGGAAGTGACTTTTTTATTTATTCGATACAAATTTGGGCCTATTTTTATTTGGCATGGAGGTTCTGGACGATGATTCGAAAAGAGAAAATATCCTTTGCACAAATACCGACGGAATTATTGATTGTCGGCGTACAAAAAAATTGCGACCATATTCAAGGATGGAAAGATTTCGTATCCTTTTACGGCGAGCAGGTTGAAAAATGGATTCGCACCGGTGATATTGATACGGATCGGAAAAAATTAACGAGAATCCCGTTTATCGGCACCCATGATCATTTGCAGAGGGTGTTGTTTGTAGGATTGGGAGATCCGAAGACTTTGACGCGGAACGAATTGAGGGAAACTTTCGGACTTGTAGGCAAACAGCTCCGTGAGATGAGGGCAAACAAGTTTACGATTTGGTTGGAATCCTTCACGGCAGCTCCGATTCATGAAAAAGATGCCGCTTTTTTGTTTGGGGAAGGATGCGGAATGGGATTTTATCAAGTTCCCCATTATAAAACCACTTCGAATGTTCCGGATGTCCATTTGGATGAAGTGTATTTTGTCACTGATGAAGATGTCGACGAAATAGCGGAAAGCTACAAGTGGGGATCCGTTTATGCGGAGGCGGTTAACGAAGCGAGAACATTGGTGAATTTGCCTCCAAATATATTAAGAGCTGCGGATTTGGCGGATTATGCGGTTGATTTGGCCCACCAATACGGCTTTGAAGTGGAAATACTGAATAAAGCGCAAATCGAAGAACTGGGCATGGGCGGTATTTTGGCGGTAAACCGCGGATCGACGAATGAACCGAGAGTCATAACATTGAAATATAAAGGAACCGATGAGTGGAAAAACGTCATTGGTTTGGTGGGGAAAGGTGTTACCTATGATACGGGCGGCTATTCCATCAAGTCGAAAACCGGAATGGTCGGCATGAAAGGCGATATGGGGGGAGCAGCGGCCGTTCTTGGCGCAATGAAAATTATCGGTGAAAGGAAACCGAAAAAGAATGTTGTTGCGGTTATTGGAGCAACGGACAACATGATTTCAGGCGATGCCTTTAAGCCGGACGATGTGATTACGACATATAGCGGCAAAACGGTGGAAATCAAAAATGCCGATGCGGAAGGGCGCCTCATTTTGGCGGATGCCGTTACGTATGCAAAACAACACGGGGCAAATTATTTGATTGATGTGGCGACTTTGACAGGCGGGGTGATTACCGCTTTGGGGTATGATAAAACCGGTGCATTGACAAATCATGAAGGCTTTTTCGATAAGTTTATGGAAGCGAGCATCAAAACAGGCGAATTTGTTTGGGGCATGCCATTGACGGAAAGGGACAGAAAACGCATTCGCGATTCCCAGATCGCCGACTTGAACAATTCGCCTGGAAGCGATGGACATATGATTTTTGCAGGGGGATTTGTCGGAGAATTTGTGGAAAAGACCCCATGGATTCATTTGGATATTGCAGGAACATCCGACGCATCAAAGCCTTACGATTTGGGTCCAAAGGGCGGCACGGGCGTAATGGTCCGCACCCTGGCGACATTTGTTGAAGATTTCGCATTTAACATAGTTTAGGCAATTAACATAAGTGAACCTCCTTTTCTTACATATGTTACTAAAGAAAAGGAGGTTTACTATGTCTCATTACCGATATCACCATCGTCCGGTACCATATAACAGAGGGGGATTCAATTTCTTTGGCTATCCTTTTCTAGGAGGGTTTTTAGGGGGATTATTGGGGAACGTGATTTATCCTCAAGGATATTATTATCCTAGATTTTATCCACCATTCAATCCATATTATCCAATCTATCCTCCATTCTATCCACCATACGGCCGTTACTAATGGGTGCGGATTTCCGCACTCTTTTTCTTTTCTTCTCTTGATAGATTGAGAAATTTTGCTATGATAAGTTAGGAAAAATACAGTAAACGGGGCAAATATGATGAAAAATCCGTACTTATACAGTTATTTACCTTTATTATCCATTTTGCTTTACAGTTTAACCTTTGGCATTTTTGCCGTAAGCAGGGCGGTCGAATTGTTCCAATCCATCGGTTTATATGCCGGCCTGCGGGAATTTTTTACGGATATGGAAATCCGGGTGCTTCTCTTGTTCGTCATTTTCCTATGCTTTTTCATGTTGTTTTCCGCTTTAAAATTAATAGGGGAAACGATTTATGAAACGGGCATGTATTTTTTCTCGAAAGATGCCGAGGGGAAGGCGGTGAAAGCGGGCCGTGGAGGATATGCGATTTTTTTCATCGGGGGGCTCGTCAGCACCATTGCCGTCCAATCATTGCCTATGCTGCTGATCATTTTCGCATTATCATTATTTTGTTCCTTTGTTTATACGATATACAAAATGAGCCAATATACGTCATTGCCGGGGATGGTCGGGTTTATCGTATTTGAAGTTCTTTTTTGGGCGATCTTCTTGGCAGCCGTCCTATTTGTTTGTTTAAAACTGTATAACGGGATTTTGGCGAGCCTGCCTTTTGTCCAATAAAAAAGATGCCTTGAGGGCATCTTTTTTATTTGCTGATGATTTGGTTAAATATTTTGAAATGGATTTTCGCCTTTTCAAGCGACTGCATGGATCTCGGCCGATCATAGCCGATCCAAACGGCGGCGGTATATTCATTCGATAAACCGGCAAGCCAAAAATCCCGGTAATTGTCCGTTGTTCCTGTTTTTGCTCCGATGTAAGAGGAATTTGCACGTATCCCCACACCCGTCCCGCTTTTTACCACTTCGCTTAAAAGAGTGCGCATATGCTTTACGGTTTTATCTGACCAAATTGTTTTCCGCTCCGTCGGCCAGCGGTACAAAACGTTTCCTTGCCGGTCGGTGACTTTGCGGATGGCATGGGCTTTTATGTATGTTCCGTCGATGAAGCTTGTGTAAGCATCGGCCATTTCAAGCGTTGTCACGCCGTATGTAAGTCCCCCTAATGCAGCAGGATAGGTCTTATCCTGGTCCACGATCGATTGAAAATTGAACTGCTGCGCATATTGAAAGGCTCTTTCAATCCCCACTTTGGAAAACAGCCGGACAGCCGGGGTATTCATACTATGTTTAAACGCATCCGTAATTGATACATTCCCGTAAATAGCACCCCCGTAGTTTTGCGGACAGAAATTGCCTATGCAAATCCTTCCTCCGTTGACAAGGGAAGAAGGTGTATAGTCCGTTGTTTCGAAAAGAGGCGCATAAACGATGATCGGTTTAAAGGAAGAACCCGGTTGTCTCGGTGCCTGAAATGCCCTGTGAAAATCATATTTTTTATAGTTTTTTCCGGCGTACATGCCCACATTTTCCCGGGTTTCATTGTCTATGACCGCCGCGCTTGCCTCAAGGTCGGGAACCGATAAAAGCGCGTTGATGGCCTTTTCATCTCTCTCCTGTTTTTTAGGATCTAATGCTGTATGGATAATGATGCCGGACTGGAGAACCTCATTCACTTTTTCATCCAATTCCATTTGAATGATTTTTTTTGCCTGGGGAGTAGCTTTCCGGATTTTTTCCGTATATCCTTCCGCATCAGAAATGATTTCTTTCAGTTCATGCATCACATAAGTGCTATAAGCAGGGAACATTTGCGTCTTTTTTTTGATGTTCAGCCGTATCGGCTGTTGTTTTATGTATTTGCTTCCTCAAGGGTGATCATTTTTTCTTTGGCAAGAATGTCGATCAGCCGCTCCTGGCGTGCTTTTGTATTTTCAAAATGGACGAGCGGATCGTACAGGGACGGATTATTTGGAATCGCCGCCAAAAATGCGATTTCCGCAACGGTGCATTCCTGCAAAGGTTTGTTGAAATAATAGGTCGCGGCTCCTCCAATTCCGTACACTTGATTGGCGAAATACATTTCATTTAGGTACATTTCCAAAATCTTGTCTTTGTCATACAGTTTTTCTAATTCATAGGCATAAAATATCTCCATTAATTTCCTTTCATACGTTTTTTCTTCAGATAGATACAGCATCCGGACAAGCTGCTGGGTGATGGTGCTCCCTCCTTGCTGGATGGAATTTTGTTTTGCGTTCTCGGCAACCGCTCTTATAATACCGCTGATATCAAAACCGATATGTTGATAAAAGTTCCGGTCTTCGCTCAAAATAAAAAGCTGTTTGGCGATTTCAGGAACTTCTTTATAGGATACAGGGTTTCTCCATTCGACATAATCTTCGCTGAACAGATTCCCATTCCGGTCCACCATTTTGACAGGAAGCGGCTTTTTTATCTCCGTCAGCTGTACCTGTTCCCGGAGCTCTTGTTCATGGGTCCGGCTTTTTTCAACTTCTTCCCAAATTTGATCGCCCAACCAATAGAGGAGAGGGAAAAAGCAAAGAATGACCAGATACCCCAAGGATCGCTTCATTATATATCCCTCCTCATACAAGAAAGAATATCATAGATTTTAAAAAAACTGTCTTTTTTTTATCCCTGCTCTATTTTCGAAGATGATGAATGACGGTTAAACAATGGAGTAAATGTGAAATTAGAAGAAAAAAATATCGTTTTATGGTAAACTGAAACGGGGAAAAGCAGTATGAAGGCATTCATTAATACGGTTAAAGGAGAAGAAGCGATGTATCCACAATTGACGAAAGAATTAAATCCAGGGGAAATTTTAGTTGAAATGAAGACGACAATGGGTACGATTAAAATAAAATTGTTCCCGGAGCATGCCCCAAAAACGGTTGAAAACTTTTTAGGCCACGCAAAATCCGGTTATTATGAAGGGGTTATTTTCCATCGTGTGATCAAGGATTTTATGATTCAAGGAGGAGACCCGACTGGTACAGGAATGGGAGGGGAATCCATCTGGGGCGTTCCTTTTGAAGATGAATTCCATCCTGAATTGTTCAATTTGCGCGGCGCGTTGTCAATGGCCAATGCAGGCCCTAATACGAACGGATCCCAGTTCTTTATCGTCCAAATGCCGTATGTGCCAAGCGAAATGATTGGACAAATGGAACAGGCGGGATTCCCGAAAGAAATTATCGAGGAATATGCCCGCATAGGGGGAACTCCTTGGTTGGACTATAAACATACTGTATTTGGTCATGTGGTGGAAGGCATGGATATAGTGGACAAAATCGCCAATGTTGAAACGGATTTCCGTGATAAACCGACAGAAGATGTGAAAATCTTATCCATCACAGTGCTTGAAGAATAGAAGAAAGAAGTGGTTTCGATGAATCACCTATTGCTTTACGGAGATTTTTTATATTTTCCGGAAGACAAAATGGCGTACATTCCTGCGGCCATTGAAATGATTTTTCTGTTTCTTTTGTGCTTTGCCGTCTTTTTTGCCGTGAAAAATCTGTCAAAGAGACAAGAACTGAAAACAAAAGAGCTGGAAGAACGGATTCTGAAGCAAAAAGAACAAAACAAGGAAAAACATACAGAACCATAACCGTTTGCAGGCTGTCCGGAGGGCGTCGTTCCGGACAGCCTGCTTTTTTCTAAACAAACTATTCATAATATGAACTTGCATTTGAGAACAGGGGAAATTCTTTTCAGTTCTTTCTTTGAAGATGTTTGAATGAAAGGTTTAAAAAAATCAGGTAAGTGATGGTCAAAGCCGCTGTAATATAAATGAACCCATTCCACCCAAAATGGTTATAGATCGGAGCCACAAGCGTGCTTCCAGATGCGACGCCGATATAATAGGCTACCAAATAAAGGCTGGATGCACTTCCTTTTAAATAAGCAGCAACTTTGCCGACATTGGCGGCCGTCAAAGAATGGGCTGTAAAAAAACCGAAACAAACCATGCATAAACCGGACAGGACGATCAGAATCGAAGAATGCAAGGTGCATAATCCCCCTAAAGTTAGTACAACGATGGCTGCAGTCCGCACTTTTTCCAACGTAAATTTATTGGAAAACCAGCTCGAAACAGGCGCCCCTATAATCCCGAAGGCATATGCAAAATACAAAAAGGAGACGGAATCGAGGGGCATGGAATAGGGAGGGTTTCCCAAATGGAACGGCAGGTAAGTCCATGTCCCGGTAAAAGTGATTTGTAATACAATTCCTAATCCGAACAAGACAAGCAAGGCAGGATTTTTTAAGTGAAATCCAAATCCTTTTAAATCATCCCAAAAACTGGCGCTATTTGGGACGAAATGGTTGGATTTTGGCAAAGTCATTAGAACAAAAATGAATACGGCCATTCCAAAAAACATAATAATGGAAATCGTCAATTGCCAACTGTAAGTTTCAGAAAGAAAACCTGCAAGAAATCGGCCGATCATGCCCCCCAGCGCATTTGTGGAAATATAGATGGAAGTGGCAAGATTTCTGGCTTTTGAATCGATTTCTTCCCCGATATACGCAAGCGATGCGGCAGGCACACCGGCAAGAGCAAATCCTTGGATAAATCTCAATAAAGAGATGATCCAATATTTTTCCACGAAAAGCATGATCAGAAAAGGAAGAATGGATAAAAGAATGGAAAGGTGGATAAAGATGACCCGTCCCTTCCGATCCGAAAAAAAACCCAGCACTATCAGCCCCATCATCAATGACAAGGTGGCCAGTGACATGGTTAAACTCGAATAAGTGACGGAGATGGAAAACTCTTTTTCAAAAACAGGAATAAGCGGCTGAAAAGCATAAAAGGCCGCAAAAATAAAAGTGGACGCGAGCCCGAGACTGGAGACGATCCGCCAATATCCCGGCTCGTTGATTTGATACCCCTTTGTTTCCATACGTGCACACCCTCTTATATATATGAAACTATAACGGACACTTCAGAAAATGTCCGTCTGTTTGTCATTTCTCCATTCCAAATGGCAGCCAAAGTGATAGCTGAGGGAAAAGAATAACGATGACTAGATAGGCAATCATTAATGCGATGAACGGAATGACACCCCGAACGACCATTCCAAGTTTCTCCTTCGCGATTCCTGCAACAACGAACAAGTTCAATCCGACCGGCGGCGTAATCATGCCAAGTTCCAAGTTGATGACCATGATGATCGCGAAATGGTATAAATCGATGCCAAAGTGCTTTAAAATCGGCAATAAGATTGGTAATGTAATTAAAATAATGGATACAGCTTCCAGGAACATGCCCAATATGAAGAAAAGAATGTTGACGATGAACAGGAACACCCATTTGTTCATGTCGCTTTCCGCAATCCATTGACCGACCTTATGCGGCACTTGTTCGTTTGTAAGGTATAATCCGAATAAAGACGCGGCGCCGATAATCAAGAAAATCATCGCGGTTACGTTAATGGATTCCACCAACACTTGCCGGAAATCTTTCCAGCTTAACTCACGATATATAAATATAGAAACGATGAGTCCATATACAACCGCAATGACAGCGGATTCGGTCGGCGTAACCACCCCGGTGTAGATGGTTCCCAGGATTAATACCGGCAACAATGCACCCCAAATCGCTTTCAACGATTTTCTGCCGCGTTCTTCCCAAGTGGCTCTCTCTTCACCCTGATATCCTTGTTTTTTCGCATAAACGATGGCAGCGGCGATAAGAACTGCCAGCAATCCTAAACCGGGGATGACGCCGGCCATAAATAATTTTCCGATGGATTCTTCAGCCGTAATTCCGTAAATAATTAACGGGACACTTGGAGGGATCAAAATGCCGAGCGTTCCTCCTGCTGCAACCAAACCGTAAGCGTATTTTTTATCATAACCGGCAGCGATCAGGGCCGGAATCATGATTGATCCGATGGCGGCCGCCGTTGCCGGAGATGACCCCGAAATTGCCGCGAAAATCCCGCAGGCAAGGATGGTTACAACCGATAGCCCGCCTGGCAAGTGGCCGACCCAAGCCCGCAAAGCTTCAATTAAATATTTCGAAATGCCGCCCCGGGCCATAATGGCTCCCGCCAATACAAATCCAGGAATCGCCATCATCGGAAAGGAGTCAAGGGCCGTAAACATCCGTTGAGGCACCATGTTCATATTAAAATCGGACATAAATAACATGAAGATGGTGGATAAAGCCAAACTGATGGCCACCGGAACCCGCAAGAAAACCAATATAAAGAAACTAAGTAAGAGGGTTAGCATATTCCTCATCCTTTCTGCGCAGAATGTTTATCAACCTTTCGATGAATCGGAGCAGGAAAAGCACTCCGGAAATTGGAAGGATGAGGTAAACGATCCACATCGGGATGCCTACTTCCAGGGATACCATTCCGGAATGGAGGCGGGCAGCGACCAGATTCCATCCGTAATATGTATAGATGATACAGAAGATGATGCTGAGCGCTGTCGCTGCAAGGTTGAGAATATACTTTCCGGTGTCATTTAAGCGGTCGTATAAAATGTCCACCTGGATATGCTGGTTATGTTTCAACGCCATGCCGAAGCCTAAAAAAGTCCCCCAAATGATTGAATATCTTGCCACTTCTTCTACCCAGGCCTGAGGATGGTTCAATACATAGCGCATAAAGACCCCATAGAAAATCAGGAGCACGCCGGCGCCGAAAAATAGACTGGCCAAGATTTCTTCCAACCAAGTCCAAAGTTTGATTAACCCTTTCACTCACAATCACTCCTTTTTATTGAAAGTTAAAAAAAGGGGAGTGCCGATTGAATCGGCACTCGAAAGTTTGGGGAAAAGATTGTGTTGCAATTGCTGATGATTTATTTATTCTGCTAAGGCATTGATGCCATCGATTAACTCTTTTGTAATGACATCTTCAAATTGATCATAAACAGGCTGCAATGCTTTTTTGAGAGCTTCGCGCTCTTCATCCGTCATTTCATAAACTTCCACTGTACCTAAGCTCTTGATTTTTTCGAAAGATTTTTGGTTTTCTTCAGCCGCCAATTTTTGGGCGTATTTTGTCGCTTCATCGAGAGCTTCTTCCACTAATACACGCAAGTCTTCAGGCATTGATTCCCAGAAAGATTTGTTAACGAAAATTGCATAGTCAAGGCGTCCGTGTTGAGTAGTGGATAAATATTTTTGAACTTCATAGAATTTCATCGTGTCAAAGTTGTTGAACGGATTTTCCGCACCGTCCACTGTACCTTGTTGAAGGGCAGCATAAGTTTCGCCGAAGGAAATGGTTGCAGAACCTGCTCCAAGCGCTTCAAATTGCGCTTCCAATACCTGGCCGGCCTGTGTGCGGAATTTCAATCCTTTAAAGTCTTCCGGTTTGACTAACGGACGCTTGTTATTTGAGAAATGTTTGAATCCGTTTGGCCAGAACGCCATACCTTTGATGTCGTTGGCCGCCAATTGTTTGGAGTTGAACAACTCTTGCGCCAACTCGGAATCAAAGAATTTTTGGACATGTTCCTCATCTTTGAACAAATAAGGCATGTCGACATATTGCCAACGAGGGTCGATTTTTACCATTTTTGTGACAGACGGGGCAATCATATGTACGTTGCCTGATACCAACGCGTCAAGCTCGTCTGCATCACCGTACAATTGTGAAGACGGATAAACTTCGACTTTTACTTTCCCATCTGTTTTTTCCTTTACCAAATCAGCAAAATAATTTGCCGCTTTCCCTTTTACACTGTCCGGCGCCGTAACGTGGGAAAATTTGATGATCAGCGGGTTGTCAGCAGTATAATCATCGCCGGATTTTTTTTCATTGCCGGTGTTTCCTCCGCAAGCGGCAAGCGCCAGCGCCAACACCCCTAAAATTGTGACAAAAAGCCATTTCTTCATTTGTATCCCCCTTATGCGATGTTAAATTTATTTGTTATAGAGCAAAAAGCTCTTATTAACCTATTGAACTTTCAGGTTTTTTGGAAGATTCCGGATGTAGTACTCCCCGTATCGATGAGCGTAGTAATCGTATACTGGGGAAAAGCGTTTCTCCCAATCTTTTTTCTCTTCTTCCGACAGGTAATAGATATCGATGCATTGGCAATCTTCAATTTCCCGAAGTTTTTGATCGTTTAATTCTTTTGCAAGATTCCATTGCCATTCTTGCACTTCCTTCAATGTATCGATAATCAGCTGCTGGTCTTCTTTCGACAACTTTTTCCAAAAATCATAATTAAATAAGAGGAAATATCCTAAATAACCATGATCGGAAATGGTTAAGTATTTTTGCAATGAATAAAGATTTTTGCTCGTGATATTGGTTAATGTATTTTCCTGCCCTTCTACATCACCTTTTTTCAAAGATTGAAAGACCGTGTTAAAATCGATTTTCCTCGGTATGGCATCAACTACGTGATATTGTTCCGCCAAAATATCGCTCTGCATGATGCGCATACGGATTCCTTTTAAATCTTTGTAATGCTCAATCGGTCTCGTGTCGTTGCTGATCTGTTTAAAACCGCTGTCCCATAATCCGAGGGCAATCAGATTATGTTTCTTTAACAAGTTTTTCAACCGGTTTCCTGCTTCGCTTTCTGTAAACTCATGGACTTCTTCCAATGAGTCGAAGGCGTAAGGCAGATCGTAAATCGAAAGTTCAGGCACCAAATCGGTCAATTTGGATATGGCGGGAGCGATTAATTGGACATCTTCTCTCATGAGAGCATCCAATTCCTCCATATCTTTATAGAGAGTTCCGTTTGAAAATACTTGAACTTCGATTCGGCCGTTTGAGCGTTCTTTGATGAGTTCGGCGAATTTTCTGGCAGCCATTCCTTTCGGAGTATCTTCACCGACTACGTGGGAAAAGCGAATCACCAGCCGTTCCTCTTCGCTTAATTGTTCCAAATCAATTGGGTAATCTTCATACCGGGCACATGCCGCTATGAAGAATGGGACGGCGAGCAGGATGCCGAACATTACAATTTTTTTTAAATTTTTCATTGCAATCCCCTTGAATGATGGTTTCATAAGGTTAATTTCATAGTAAATCAAAATCGAAAATTCGCAATATTGTGGTATTATTGGACATTTTGTTCTTTTTGGTATATAACAGTTTTTCCTGAAAAATAACTGTTATATCACATTTGGGGAGGCAAAAAAAAAAAGAGCCATACAGCTCTTGGATCAGAGGGAATAGTATTTGGTTGGACGTCCAACTGTACCGTATTTTAAATCGATTTTTACTTCGCTGATGCTCGCAAGATAATCCAAATATTTTCTTACCGTGACCCTTGCCATGCCCGTATTTTGCGCCAATTGTTCGGCTGTGACGGGCTGGTTGATTTCCTTCAATTTGTCGGTTATTTGTTTCATTGTAATTTCATTCAATCCCTTTGGCAGTTCCTTTTGCTGCTCAAAAGTATTTCGATAGTATTCATCGATGTCATTTTGCTTCAATTCCGTCTTGTTGGTTAATTTTTTCCGGGATCGGGCATAATTCTCCAACGCTTGTTGGAACCGTTCAAAGCGAAAAGGTTTGACCAAATAATCAAAAGCCCCTAAACGCGTCAATTCCTGGACGGTTTTTGCATCCCGGGCTGCGGTAATCATAATGATGTCGACAGGGAGGCGGTCATTGCGGATTTTGTAAAAAAGTTCAAGCCCGGAAATATCCGGCAAATACATGTCCAATAAAATTAAGTCGGGCTTTTTATCCTTGATTGCATGATAGGCATGTTCGCCCGATTGCGCTTCACCAACAAGTGAGAACCCCTTTGTTTTCAATAAAAAACTTTTGTTTACTTCCAACACCATCGGATCATCTTCCACGATTAATACGCGGATATCGTTCATGATACATTCCCCCCAACTTTTACTATAATTGTTGTACCAACCCCTGGTTCCGAGAAGACTTTAATCTTTCCGTGATTCGAATCGACAATCTGCTTTACCAAAGCAAGTCCAATTCCATGGCCGTCCTTATTTTTCGTCGTGAAGCCGTAATCAAAAATCCGCTCCACCGGTTCCGGAATGCCTACTCCGTTATCTTGCACTTCGATGTATAGATAATGTTTGTCTCCCTGAATGAGAATATCGACAAACTTTTCCTCTTTGGAAAGGCAGGCTTCCATTGCATTATCGAGCAGATTGCCGATGATGGTGATCAGGTCGCCGCTGGAAAATCCGGTGACATAATCAAATAAATATGAATCATCACTTAAAGTCAGTTCGACTCCCAATTCCTTGGCTCTGGAAAATTTGCCGATCAGCAGGCCTTGAATGGAATAGTCGTGGATTTTGTCTTTAATTTTTTGAAAGACGCTTTCCTCATCCGTAATTTCATCCAGAATGAGACTGACGGCTTCCTCATTCCGGTTCAGTTGGATCAAACCTGCAATGCTATGCAGACGGTTGAGAAATTCATGATGTTGCGCCCGCAAGGTATCAACAAGCGTTTTTACGCCGGTTAATTCTTCCGCGAGCGTATGGGCCTCCTTCCGGTCGGTAATGACAATCAATGAACCGGCATTTTTCTCGCGGATTTTTAACGGAAAAATGCGGACCAGATACATTTGGTTAAACAGGGACAGCGGCCGGTAGCCTTCCTGTTTTTCCGATTGTTCTTCCGCCAGCCAAGTATCTTTGAACACTTCTTTCAGGGTTCCTTTTTTATCGAAAAAATGGGCATATTTTCTTGCCAAATGATTTGCATAAGTAATATTTCCATGGCCATCCGTAGCGAGGATTCCCACATCCATCGCCTGCATCATGGCGGAACGCTCTTCCACGATGCGGGCAATTTCGGATGGTTCCAAATTTAATGTTTGACGTTTGATATGGTTGGCGATGAAAATAGAGCCGACAAGACCAATGCATAATCCCCAAAATAACGCGATGAAAATGTCGGATTGATATTCTTCCACCAAACTCTTCCACTTCGGGGTAATGATTCCGACGGTGATGACTCCGACCTGTTTGGTGGCTTCGGGATTCATAATCGGAACGAATGCCCGGATGGAGAATCCCTGCACGCCGATCGCTTTGGAAATATATTCGTGCTGGGAATATGCTTCATTGTTTTTTATTTCCTCATTCACCGTTCCGATTTTGCTTTCGGAAGGATGGGAATATCGGACGCCTTTCATGTCGAAGATGACGATATAGTCGACATCCGTAGCCAACCGGATGCGTTCGGCGATCGGCTGGATGACTTCGAACCCTTTTTCCGTGCCAACCGATGTTTGAACTTCCTCCAATTGGGCGACAGTCCTGGCAATGGCGATGGCTCTTGAACCGAATTCCTTTTCAAAGGCGCCCGCAATATTATGGATCATAATAAAACCGCTCGTAGAGATAGAAAAAAGTACAATCACAAAAGAAAATAGGAACATGGTCAAACTGAGAGGAAGCTTCTTTTTCATCACTTTTTGATATTAACAACTCCATTTTCGTATCATTACGAATATATTTTTTTAACATTATATTATAAATAGAAGTTTGAACAAAAGTAGCAAAAAGCATAGGTATAAAAGAAAAAAAGCATCATTTTCCCGAAAGGAAAATGATGCTTTGGTTTTTGGCCATTATTATAACGGAAATAATTGTTATTTCACAATAGTGCTTTTTTAAACCGTTCAACGCCCTCTTTTACCGTTGCAAACGGACATGCCAAATTCATGCGCAAAAATCCTCTGCCGGCTTCGCTATATTTTGTGCCCGGTTCCAGCGCCAATTTCCCTTTGTTTAATAAACGGTCCATCATTTCTTTTTCCGATAGTCCCGTTCCACGGTAATCGATCCATACCAGATAAGTCGCATGAGGACGGATCACACGAACCCCATCTATTTGATTTAACTCTTTCTCCAAATAATCAATATTTTTGTCAACATATTGAATCATTTCATCGAGCCATTCGTCGCCTTTTTCATAAACCGCTTGAACGCCCGCGGCAGCAAGCGCGTTCCAATCGTCCAAACCGTGAGCGTTCTTATTCTGGATTAATTTTTTGCGCAATTTTTCATTTTCGGCAACGATGATGGCCGCATGAAGTCCCGCCAAATTGAAGGTTTTCGTCGGAGCAATGCAGGCAACGATTTTCGCCTGATCGGCCCCTTCCACTGTCATTGTAGGGATATGTTTGTATCCGTCAAAAACGATATCGGCGTGGATTTCATCCGAAATGAGCAGCACATCGTATTTGATGCACAGCTGGATCAATTTTTTAAGAGTTTCTTCCGACCAGACAACCCCGCCGGGATTATGAGGGCTGCACAGAATATAGGCCTTTACGCCATTTTTGAATTCTTCCTCCAATTTTTCAAAATCATATTCATAAATATTCTCTTTGCTTTCTGCCAGATTACATTCAACCACTTTCCGCTTCAATCCTTTTGGAATATTGAAAAACGGCGGATATACAGGAGTCGAAATGCATACTTTGTCTCCAGGCTCCGTGAAGGTTTCAAGAACGGTTGCGATGGCAGGAACGACGCCGCTGTGGAAAAGCAGGGCCTCCTTGCTTATATCCCAATTATGGCGGCGTTTGTACCATTGCCGGATCGCCTCTTTGCAATCGTCGCTGATGTAGGAATATCCGAAAATCGGGTGGTTCAGGCGTTCTTTAATGGCATCAATCACCACTTGAGGGACGGCGAAATCCATATCCGCCACCCACATCGGCAAAACATTATCCGCATCTTCCACATTGTATTTCGCGCGATAGCGGTCTTTGAATTTGTCCCATTTCAAACTGTTCGTATTTCTTCTTTCGTATATCTCATCAAAATTGATCGTCATCTCAATCACTCTTTTCCTTTTGATTTTTTCTTTAAATATGATGATAATATGATATCATAAGAACAAAAATCTGGAATTTGCAAGGTGAAATCGTGGAGAGCGCATGCATGAATCAAAAAGCCCATTCCGTTTTAAAGAAACGGGATCCTTTACAATTGGGCGAAGATGCTTATGATTTTGAAGCAGGCGATGTAGCCGCTGCGTTAGAGACCATAAATGATCCGACAGAATTGGCCAAGGTTATTCAAAGGGTGTACGAGCGCTCCTTTGAGATATGGATTCCCTTTGAAAAATGTGTAGAAATAGCTTACCAGTTGATTGCCATAAAATTTGAGGCTAAGAGTATTATATAAAAAAGTATCCTTTGTTTTAAGGGATACTTTTTACTTTTGTGTTTTTTGGCCATCCCTTCGCGGTTGTGAAAAGCGCTGGAATTGTTCATGAAAGTTGGAAGTTTTTTTCAAAATAGGGTGATTCTTTGTTTCGGTTTCATTCATTATGTTATAATTTAACATGAGACATATGCAGTGAAAGAAAGTAGGAACAAAAATGAAAAAAAAATACAAAGTGGGTGACGTTGTAACGGGAAAAGTAACCGGGATTCAACCATATGGGGCTTTTGTGGCATTGGATGAGTCGACGCAAGGCCTTGTGCACATTTCTGAAATCACTTATGGTTACGTTCGGAATGTGGAAGATTTTTTTAAAGTAGGGGACGAAATACAGGTGAAAATCCTTGATATAGATGAACGTAACGAAAAAATCAGTTTGTCTACACGCGCATTGCAAGATCCGCCACAAAAGAATATGGAAAAGAATCCGAAAAAAACTTTACAGGAACGTGTCAATGAACAGGATGCAAACGGTTTTCAGATGCTGAAAGAAAAACTTCAAGATTGGATTGAAAGAAGCCAATGAAAAACCCAAAAGCAAAATCGCTTTTGGGTTTTTTTTTTAGCTTTTTAATTTTCTTATGCGGTATTGCAAATTTTGTCTTGTCATTCCGAGCGCTTTTGCCGTTTTCGTAATGTTTCCGTCGTTCATTTTTAATGCATGTTGCAAGTAATATTTTTCCGCTTCTTTTAAATACTCATTTAATGGCA
This sequence comes from Ureibacillus sp. FSL K6-8385, assembly GCF_038593155.1. Lineage (GTDB taxonomy): Bacteria > Bacillota > Bacilli > Bacillales_A > Planococcaceae > Ureibacillus > Ureibacillus terrenus. The sequence goes on along the minus strand of NZ_CP151968.1, from coordinate 1,889,805 downwards.
GCAATTCCTTTTCCGGCTGAAGAAGGAAAAATTCCGGTTTTTTCGTTTGGTCATTTTGTTGTTGCAGTTTAAAGCGAAAATGGAGCGGCAGCATTTCGTACGTAACATACTTTTCGTTTGTAATCATTGAGGATATTTCATCGAGCAACAGTTCCAGTTCCTTCAGATTTCCAGGCCAGTCGTATCGGAGAAAAAGTTCCATCACATCATCCGATAATCCCTGAATGTTGGAATTGAAGCGGTCCCGATGACGCGCAAAATAATCATCGATGAATGGTTTAATATCTTCTTTCCTTTCGCGCAAGGCGGGTATAGAAATGCTCATGGAGGCAAAATAATAATATAAGTCTTTTAATAATTGATGATTGCTGATCAAATCTATCGGGTCTCCGCCGACGCTGCCGATGATCATATGTTTTTCGGGCGGAAGGCTTTTTAAAATATTCAGTAATTCTTTTTGGACGGAAAGAGAATAAAATTCGAGCCGTTCGAAGAAAAAAGTATAACTTTTCTCTTGCGCTAAATATGTTTTGAGCCTTTCGATCTGATTCGGCCTGCGGCTAAAAAGCGTAACAAATTCATCGTTTTTCGGTTGCAGTTCATGGTGGATGCCTTCAGCAATCATGTCTTTTCCGGTCCCGGGTTCCCCGATTAACAATACGGGAATGCGGGCCCGGGCAGCCTTTTTGGCTTTTTCTTTCACGATTTGTATCGGCTTGGATATGGCTGTGATGACGTTGAATGTCAAAGGTTCACCGTATCTCCGCAACGGCTGATAGATCAATTTTTCCAAGGAGGTAATGTCGCGGGCAAATTGGATGGCGCCAATCAGTTTTTTTCCGTCGAAAATCGGGTACGTATCATTAATAGTAGTAATTTCATGGCCGTATTTGTTCCAGTAAGTTTGTTTTACATTCAACTCTTTCATGCCCGTTTTTAATACGCGCATCAATGAGCTGTCATTCAAACGAAAAGCAAAAAGCTCCAAAATGGTGCGGTCGGATATATCTTCAACATCAAAACCTTCTATTTCTTTCATTTTCCGGTTGTATAAAATCGTTCTTCCTTCCGCATCAACGGCATGAATGCCGACGGAAGCATGTTCAACTACAAATTGATATAGATTCAGCAGTTGTTCTTTTGTTAAAGCCATAGGCAACACCTCAAAAATTTTTATTACGATTCTGTAATAAGTGTTGAAAAACGCAACAATATTTTGCATTATTATTATATATAAATCTGAAATGAGTGCAAATATTTTTTGCACTTATGGAATTAAAAAAGGAGGAGTTTCAAATGATTCCCTACAAACATGAGCCGCTAACAGATTTTTCGATTGAAGAAAATCGTCAAAAGTATCTTGATGCACTGAAAAAAGTGGAAAGTGAATTGGGCAAGGACTATCCGTTGATTGTGGGCGGTGAAAGAATTACAACAGAAGATAAAATCGTTTCTTATAATCCCGCGAATAAGACAGAAGTTGTCGGCCGAGTTTCAAAAGCGAATAAAGAAATCGCAGAAAAAGCGATGCAGGTTGCGGATCAAACATTCAATACTTGGAAAAAAGTCGATCCTGTAATTCGTGCTGAAATTTTGTTCAAGGCTGCAGCTATCGTTCGCCGCCGCAAGTTTGAACTTTCTGCCTGGCTGACGAAAGAGGCTGCAAAGCCATGGGCTCAAGCGGATGCTGATATTGCAGAGGGTATCGATTTCTTGGAATATTATGGACGACAAATGTTGGAATTGGCAAAAGGAAAACCGGTGGAAGAACTTCCTGGAACAATCAATAAATATGTTTATATTCCATTAGGTGTCGGCGTTGTCATTTCTCCTTGGAACTTCCCGTTCGCCATCATGGTAGGTACTACAGTAGCAGCGATGGTTACCGGAAACACGGTGTTATTAAAACCTGCTTCCGCCACTCCGGTAATTGCTTATAAGTTTATGGAAATCCTTGAGGAGGCGGGAATGCCGCCTGGAGTTGTAAACTATATACCTGGCTCAGGCGCAGAAGTAGGGGATTATTTGGTGGACCATCCTCGAACTCGTTTCATCAGCTTTACGGGTTCGCGCGAAGTGGGCGTTCGAATTAATGAACGGGCAGCCATCATTCATGAAGGTCAAATTTGGATTAAGCGAGTGATTGCCGAAATGGGAGGCAAAGATGCGATCGTAGTGGATGATGCGGAAAATGCCGATTTGGAATTGGCGGCCCAATCCATCGTGGCGAGCGCCTTCGGATTCAGCGGACAAAAATGTTCTGCCTGCTCCCGTGCAATCATTGTCGGTGACGAAGCGTACAATAAAGTGGTTGAGCGGGTTGCGGAATTGACAAATGAGCTAGTTGTAGGAGATCCTGCGAATCCGGAAACATATGTAAACCCTGTAATTGATGCAGGAGCATTCAAGAAAATCACAGAGTACATTGAAATCGGCAAGAAAGAAGGACGCCTGGTTGCCGGTGGACAGTATGATGATTCAAAAGGATATTTCATTCATCCGACGGTGTTTGCGGATGTGGATCCGAACGCAAGAATCATGCAGGAAGAAATCTTTGGTCCTGTTCTTGCGATGACAAAAGCAAAAGATTTTGATGAAGCATTGGAAATCGCCAATAACACAGTATATGGTCTGACAGGCGCGGTGATTTCAAATAACCGTTTCCACTTGCAAAAAGCCGCTGAAGATTTCCATGTGGGCAACCTTTACTTCAACCGCGGTTGTACGGCGGCCATTGTCGGATATCAGCCATTTGGAGGATTCAACATGTCCGGTACAGATTCCAAAGCGGGCGGTCCTGACTATCTGCTTCTTCATATGCAAGCAAAATCGATTTCAGAAACTTTATAAAATCAGCAAAAAAAGCAGACGTTTTTTGCGTCTGCTTTTTTTATGGAAAAGGTATTCTAAATCGTATTTACGGTAAATAAATTAATAAGTGAGGCTTGCAAGAAAAAATGGTTGTATAAGTGAACGGACATTATTAAAATGGAAATTACCTAGTACAATTAACACGATTTGCTTTTTTGTTGTGTTACTACAGAATTAAGAATAATAAATAATTGAGTTAAAAGAGGCGAGAGCGTATGGCTGAAAATCTTCTTGTTTCAACACAAGCAGTCATTAAAGAGGCATTATTCAGGCTTGGATATGATGAAGCGATGTATGAATTATTAAAAGAGCCGATTCGCATGTTGAAGGTGCGCATCCCCGTCAAAATGGATGACGGAACAACGAAAGTGTTTACCGGATACCGCGCGCAACATTCCGATGCGGTTGGTCCGACAAAAGGAGGCATCCGTTTTCATCCGAATGTCACTGAAGATGAAGTGAAAGCGCTTTCGATGTGGATGACATTAAAATGCGGCATTGTTGATTTGCCATATGGCGGCGGGAAAGGTGGAATCGTTTGCGATCCCCGTCAAATGTCAATGGGAGAGCTGGAGCGGTTAAGCCGCGGCTATGTCCGGGCGATTAGCCAAATTGTTGGTCCAACGAAAGATATCCCTGCTCCTGATGTCTTTACGAATGCGCAAATCATGGCCTGGATGATGGACGAGTACAGCCGGATTGATGAGTTCAATTCCCCTGGATTCATTACCGGGAAACCGATTGTTTTAGGCGGATCCCAAGGACGCGACCGGGCAACGGCGGAAGGGGTAACAATCGTCATTCAGGAAGCTGCGAAAAAGCGGGGAATTGACATAAAAAATGCCCGGGTAGTGATTCAAGGCTTTGGAAATGCCGGCGGTTTCCTTGCCAAATTTATGAGCGACTTGGGGGCAAAAGTCATCGGAATTTCCGACGCTTATGGCGCTTTATATGATCCGGAAGGGTTGGACATCGATTATTTGCTGGATCGCAGGGATAGTTTTGGCACGGTGACAACGCTGTTTGAGAACACCATTACAAATAAAGAATTATTGGAACTCGATTGTGATATCCTGGTTCCGGCAGCCATTGAAAACCAAATTACCGCTGAAAATGCACCGAATATCAAGGCAAAAATCGTCGTTGAAGCCGCTAACGGCCCGACGACTGCCGAAGCAACGAAAATCTTGACTGAGCGGGGCATTTTATTAGTGCCGGATGTGCTTGCTTCCGCCGGCGGGGTAACCGTTTCCTATTTCGAATGGGTTCAAAATAATCAGGGCTATTATTGGTCAGCGGAAGAAGTGAAAGAGAAACTGCGCGAACGGATGGTCAAAGCATTCGAAAATGTATATCAAACTGCCGAAAACCGGAATGTGGACATGAGGTTGGCAGCCTACATGGTAGGAGTTCGGCGCACTGCGGAAGCTTGCCGGTTCCGTGGTTGGGTGTAAAAATCAATACAAAGGAAAAAAACACCATTTTTCTTATATGAAAAATGGTGTTTTTTGTTTATGATAATAGTCAAGGGGGAGTAATAACGCAGAAAAGAAGGGAGAAGTTGCATGAATAATTTTACATTTTCCAATCCTGTGCGGTTGTATTTTGGAAAAGGGGAAATCATCAAATTAAAAAAAGAGCTGCCTAAGTATGGAAGGAACGTTCTGTTAGTCTATGGAGGCGGAAGCATTAAAAGAAACGGCATCTATGATGAAGTGATTTCAATCTTGAAGGAATTGGATTTGAACGTTTTTGAATTGAGCGGCGTGGAACCGAATCCCAGGGTGGAAACGGCGAGAAAAGGAATCGACATCTGCAAACGGGAATCCATTGATTTCGTTCTTGCGGTTGGTGGAGGTTCCGTCATTGATTGTTCGAAATTAATTGCCGCAGGGGCGAAACATGAAGAAGATCCATGGAAAATTGTCACAAACCAGGTGCATGTAAAAGATGCATTGCCATTGGGGACGGTCATTACCCTTGCAGCGACAGGCTCCGAAATGAATGCCAATTCTGTGATTACGAATGGCGAGACAGAAGAAAAATACGGTTGGTCCAGCGGAAAGGTATATCCGAAATTTTCGATATTAGATCCTGCATATACGATTACCGTGCCCAAAGAACAAACGGTCTATGGAATTGTGGACATGATGTCCCATGTCTTTGAACAATATTTTCATAATGCCAAAAATACATTGATTATGGATGAATTATGTGAAGGCGTGTTGAGGACCGTCATCGAAACGGCACCGAAGCTATTGGAGGATTTGGAAAACTACGAATTGAGGGAAACCATTTTACTGTCCGGAACAATTGCTTTAAATGGGATGCTTTCAATGGGATCGGATGGAGATTGGGCTACCCATCAAATTGAACATGCGGTTTCGGCGGTTTATGATATTCCGCACGGCGGAGGGCTCGCCATCCTTTTCCCGAACTGGATGAAACACGTTGTCCATGTTAATCCTGACCGTTTTGCCAGACTTGCTGCCAAAGTGTTTCAAGTCGATCCGTCCAATAAGTCGGCAGAAGAAGTGGCTTATGAAGGCATCGAACGCTTGCGGGCATTTTGGACATCCCTGGGAGCGCCAAGCCGTTTGAAGGATTATGGCATTGATGATTCGAAGCTGGATGTTTTAGTGGAAAAAGCGATGGCGAATGGTCCGATTGGCAGGTTTAAAGTTCTGCAAGAGAGCGATGTGCGGGAAATTTATAAAATGTCTTTATAAAGTGGAACAGGCTGTCCAGAAGCGCGACTTCTGGGACAGCCATATTTTTTATCAGAGTTCGGGAGTTTATTAAGTTGAATTAATTTGTTTCATGGTGATTCCATTCGGTAATATTGTCCTCTTTATCAAAAGCGATCATGACTTTTGTAACGCCTTTTTGGGCCAAAATCAATTCAACAAGATGGTCGCGCACCTGATCCAAATATTCAAGGGAAAGTGTCGGATTTGTTTCTGCAATCAGTTCAACATGGAGGAACTCGCCCTCTTTTACCACTTCAAGCCGTTCGATATCTTTGACATGGGGATCTTTCATGACCAGGTTTCCAATATGAATCAGCATTTCTTCATCGGTTTCCCCGATGACTCCACGGGCATTATCAAGAAAGACCCTTCCCACGACAAAAAACATCATCGTCCCGATGATCATTGATACAATGCCTTCCAATTCATGAAATCCGGTAAAATATGCGATGACGATGGCCAGAAAAGCAAGCACGTTCCCTGAAGTCGCCACCGCATCCTCCATCCATACCAATTTTGTTGCCGGTTTTGCCCGTTTCAAATATACAGCCGATTTTGGTATTGATCCAAAAACGGAAGCAGATACTCCCGTTTCATGTAAAATTTCCTTTGCTGCTTTATGCAGAACAAAACTTTCCATTATAATTCCTATCAATAGGACTCCAAGGGCCAATAAAATCCCATCCGATTGTTTGACGGGATGTAGCACATGATGCAATCCTTCCCGGACGGTTTCATATGAAAGGATGCCGACAATGATGACAGCCCCTAAACAAACAAGGTTTACGACGCGGCCAAAGCCGTTGGGGAACTGTATTGTCGGGGCTTTTTTCGATAATGCTGAACCGACAAAAACGAAAAATTGGTTGGCGGCATCCCCCAATGAGTGCATCATTTCGGCAAACATTGCCACATTTCCGGTGAAAAAGTAGGCTATTCCCTTGATTATTCCCAAAAATAGGTTGACTAATGCTGCTATGAAAGATGGTTTGTTGCCGTTTTTTAGCAGTCTGGCTAACTCTCTCATCTATTTCCTCCAAACTACGACAATATTTCGATTTCGATTTTTTGAATGTATGGAAGGGCATGGAAAGTCTCAAAGATGGAATAAGTATTCTTTTTTAATAAAGTAGAAAAGCGAATATTCACCTCATAATTTAAATTTTCTCCGCTGATCCGAATATTATCAATAACCATACCATTATTTTCCATAAACTTCAATAAATCTTCGATATTTTCTTTTTTTGCAATGCCCGCTTTTAGCGAAAGTTCCCGCATGCGAATCCTTTTGGGCCCGATTTTCATCAGGAAAGGTGCGACAACTTTTATTCCCACTACTACAATGAGTACCGTAACAATCGCTTCCAAATAAAATCCTGCCCCAACCGCAATCCCGATTCCCGCGGCACCCCAGATGATTGCTGCGGTTGTCAGGCCTGTGATGCTGTCATTTCCTCTCCTTAGAATGACCCCGGCTCCTAAAAAGCCGATGCCGCTCACGATTTGGGCTGCAAGTCTCAACGGATCCATCGTTATATTAATTTCATCCCTTGGAGGGGTATTATATGCAGTATCAATCGAAATAATCGTCAACAAACAACTAAATGTGGATATTACCAAACTTGTTTTTAATCCCACAGGTTTTTTCTTTAGTTCCCTTTCAATACCGATAATTAAACTCAGCATTGCGGCGATGGCCAATTTCAGAAGATCTTCCTGCCGTATCATCATGATCAAAGTGTGCATTGTTCTTCCCCCTTTTCTATTGCGCATTCGTATTAAGCATGTAAAAATAATAATAAAAAAGAAACATCAGGAGCCTATATTGATGGAAAAACCTCCAGTTCATCCATATATCCCGATTGTCATCGGGATGATATCAATTTCATTCTCTGCGATTTTTGTCAAACTTGCACAAGCCGAATCGGGAGCCATTGCATTTTACCGGATGCTTTTTACGGTATTGATTTTGCTTCCGGCTTTTATTAAAAATCGCCTGCATGAATTAAAATTGTTATATCAAAGAGATTGGCTGTTTTCAACGGTTGCGGGCATTTTTCTGGCATTCCATTTCATTTTCTGGTTTGAATCTCTCCGTTACACTTCTGTTGCAAGTTCCACGGTTCTTGTGACAATGCAGCCCCTATTTGCTTTTATAGGAACTTATTTATTTTTTAAAGATTCTATCACCATGAAAACCCTTTTGTCCGGAGTTATCGCAATTTTGGGGAGCGTTTTAATTAGCTGGGGGGATTTTCGCCTAAGCGGCAACGCTTTATTTGGGGATATACTTGCCCTTATCGCTTGTGTATTGGTAACCGCATATTTTTTATTCGGACAAGAAGTCCGGAAGAGGGTATCTTTAATTACGTATACGATGGTGGTATATTCAATTAGTACAATATGTTTGTTTTTTTATGTATTCATAAAAGGAGAGTCCTTTGGCCCTTATCCTTTAATGACATGGGTATGGTTTTTGCTTCTCGCCATCATTCCGAATTTATTGGGCCATTCTTTGTTTAATTGGTCCATCAAATGGGTCAGCACCAATGTCATTTCCATCGCGGTGCTGTTTGAACCCATCGGCGCTTCCATATTGGCGCTATTCATTTTCGGTGAAAAATTGACTGCTTCACAAATCATTGGCGGACTTATTGTCATCCTGGGACTCATGTTGTTTGTTTTTGATTTAAAAACGTTGGTAAAATTTTTTAGAAAAAATGATTGATTTCTTCAGAAATATGTTTTATACTATTCCATGTCTTTAGCGGATGAGATTGTCTGTAAAACAAATTATAACAAACTGTTGACAAGAATATATGTTATATTTATAATTTAATAATTGTGTGAGTATTGATGGTTTGAACCTTGAAAACTGAACACCAAAGCGTTGATGCCAGAAACAATTCCGGTTTGCCGGCCCCGTCGGCGGACCGGATTCGGACAAACAATTTGAGTGAAATCAAATTCTTTTTGGAGAGTTTGATCCTGGCTCAGGACGAACGCTGGCGGCGTGCCTAATACATGCAAGTCGAGCGGACCTCATAGGAAGCTTGCTTTTTATGAGGTTAGCGGCGGACGGGTGAGTAACACGTGGGTAACCTGCCCTATAGACCGGGATAACTCGCGGAAACGCGTGCTAATACCGGATAACACAGCGGAGCGCATGCTCCGGTGTTGAAAGGTGGTTCTGCTACCGCTATAGGATGGGCCCGCGGCGCATTAGCTAGTTGGTGGGGTAACGGCCTACCAAGGCGACGATGCGTAGCCGACCTGAGAGGGTGATCGGCCACACTGGGACTGAGACACGGCCCAGACTCCTACGGGAGGCAGCAGTAGGGAATCTTCCACAATGGGCGAAAGCCTGATGGAGCAACGCCGCGTGAGCGAAGAAGGTCTTCGGATCGTAAAGCTCTGTTGTAAGGGAAGAACAAGTGCGGTAGTAACTGACCGCACCCTGACGGTACCTTACGAGAAAGCCACGGCTAACTACGTGCCAGCAGCCGCGGTAATACGTAGGTGGCGAGCGTTGTCCGGAATTATTGGGCGTAAAGCGCGCGCAGGCGGTCTCTTAAGTCTGATGTGAAAGCCCCCGGCTCAACCGGGGAGGGTCATTGGAAACTGGGAGACTTGAGTGCAGGAGAGGGAAGCGGAATTCCATGTGTAGCGGTGAAATGCGTAGAGATATGGAGGAACACCAGTGGCGAAGGCGGCTTCCTGGCCTGTAACTGACGCTGAGGCGCGAAAGCGTGGGGAGCAAACAGGATTAGATACCCTGGTAGTCCACGCCGTAAACGATGAGTGCTAGGTGTTAGGGGGCTTGCCCCTTAGTGCTGCAGCTAACGCATTAAGCACTCCGCCTGGGGAGTACGGTCGCAAGACTGAAACTCAAAGGAATTGACGGGGGCCCGCACAAGCGGTGGAGCATGTGGTTTAATTCGAAGCAACGCGAAGAACCTTACCAGGTCTTGACATCCCGCTGACCGCCATGGAGACATGGCCTTCCCTTCGGGGACAGCGGTGACAGGTGGTGCATGGTTGTCGTCAGCTCGTGTCGTGAGATGTTGGGTTAAGTCCCGCAACGAGCGCAACCCTTGTCCTTAGTTGCCATCATTCAGTTGGGCACTCTAAGGAGACTGCCGTACAAATACGGAGGAAGGTGGGGATGACGTCAAATCATCATGCCCCTTATGACCTGGGCTACACACGTGCTACAATGGGCGGTACAAAGGGCTGCGAACCCGCGAGGGGGAGCGAATCCCAAAAAGCCGCTCTCAGTTCGGATTGCAGGCTGCAACTCGCCTGCATGAAGCCGGAATCGCTAGTAATCGCGGATCAGCATGCCGCGGTGAATACGTTCCCGGGCCTTGTACACACCGCCCGTCACACCACGAGAGTCTGTAACACCCGAAGTCGGTGAGGTAACCCTTCCGGGAGCCAGCCGCCGAAGGTGGGACAGATGATTGGGGTGAAGTCGTAACAAGGTAGCCGTATCGGAAGGTGCGGCTGGATCACCTCCTTTCTAAGGATGATAACTGATGAAGGCATTGACGTTTTGGGTTCAGTTTTGAAGGTTCATACACCTTCAAACTTGTTCCTTGAAAACTGGATAAACGGCATTGAAAGTGAAGCTCTTGCGAGCAATCGCAAGCCGACGGTTAAGTTGGTAAGGGCGCACGGTGGATGCCTTGGCACTAGGAGCCGATGAAGGACGGGACTAACACCGATATGCTTCGGGGAGCTGTAAGTAAGCTGTGATCCGGAGATTTCCGAATGGGGCAACCCACTGTTCGTAATGGAACAGTATCTTAACGCGAATTCATAGCGTTAAGAGGGCACACCCAGGGAACTGAAACATCTCAGTACCTGGAGGAGAAGAAAGAAACCTCGATTCCCTTAGTAGCGGCGAGCGAAACGGGAAGAGCCCAAACCAAGAGGCTTGCCTCTTGGGGTTGTAGGACACTCTATACGGAGTTACAAAAGGATGGGTTAGACGAACCGTTCTGGAAAGGACGGCCGTAGAAGGTAACAGCCCTGTAGTCGAAAATCCATCCTCTCCAGAGTGGATCCTGAGTACGGCGGAACACGTGGAATTCCGTCGGAATCCGGGAGGACCATCTCCCAAGGCTAAATACTCCCTAGTGACCGATAGCGAACCAGTACCGTGAGGGAAAGGTGAAAAGAACCCCGGGAGGGGAGTGAAAGAGAACCTGAAACCGTGTGCCTACAAGTAGTCAGAGCCCGTTAACGGGTGATGGCGTGCCTTTTGTAGAATGAACCGGCGAGTTACGATCACGTGCAAGGTTAAGCCGAAGAGGCGGAGCCGCAGCGAAAGCGAGTCTGAACAGGGCGACGGAGTACGTGGTCGTAGACCCGAAACCAGGTGATCTACCCATGTCCAGGGTGAAGGTGAGGTAGCACTCACTGGAGGCCCGAACCCACGCACGTTGAAAAGTGCGGGGATGAGGTGTGGGTAGCGGAGAAATTCCAATCGAACTTGGAGATAGCTGGTTCTCTCCGAAATAGCTTTAGGGCTAGCCTCGTGTAAAGAATACTGGAGGTAGAGCACTGTTTGGACTAGGGGCCCACCTCGGGTTACCGAATTCAGACAAACTCCGAATGCCAGCTATTTATACACGGGAGTCAGACTACGAGTGATAAGATCCGTGGTCGAGAGGGAAACAGCCCAGACCACCAGCTAAGGTCCCAAAGTAGCCGTTAAGTGGAAAAGGATGTGGCGTTGCTTAGACAACCAGGATGTTGGCTTAGAAGCAGCCATCATTTAAAGAGTGCGTAATAGCTCACTGGTCGAGTGACGCTGCGCCGAAAATGTATCGGGGCTAAACGGTTCACCGAAGCTGTGGATCCGTGCTTCGCACGGGTGGTAGGAGAGCGTTCTAAGCGCGCAGAAGTCAGACCGGAAGGACTGGTGGAGCGCTTAGAAGTGAGAATGCCGGTATGAGTAGCGAAAGATGGGTGAGAATCCCATCCGCCGAATGACTAAGGTTTCCTGAGGAAGGCTCGTCCGCTCAGGGTTAGTCGGGACCTAAGTCGAGGCCGAAAGGCGTAGACGATGGGCAACAGGTTGATATTCCTGTACCACCTCCCCGCCGTTTGAGCGATGGGGGGACGCAGGAGGATAGGGAAAGCACGCCGTTGGTCGAGCGTGTCCAAGCAGCAAGGCGGGGAAGTAGGCAAATCCGCTTCCCGCAACGCTGAGCTGTGATGGGGAGCGCATTGCGCGCGAAGTTCCCGATTTCACACTGCCAAGAAAAGCCTCTAGCGAGGCGGGAGGTGCCCGTACCGCAAACCGACACAGGTAGTCGAGGAGAGAATCCTAAGGCGAGCGAGAGAACTCTCGTTAAGGAACTCGGCAAAATGACCCCGTAACTTCGGGAGAAGGGGTGCTCATTGGGGTGCAAGCCCCGATGAGCCGCAGAGAATAGGCCCAGGCGACTGTTTATCAAAAACACAGGTCTCTGCTAAACCGCAAGGTGATGTATAGGGGCTGACGCCTGCCCGGTGCTGGAAGGTTAAGAGGAGGAGTTAGCGCAAGCGAAGCTCCGAATTGAAGCCCCAGTAAACGGCGGCCGTAACTATAACGGTCCTAAGGTAGCGAAATTCCTTGTCGGGTAAGTTCCGACCCGCACGAAAGGCGTAACGATCTGGGCGCTGTCTCAACGAGAGACTCGGTGAAATTATAGTACCTGTGAAGATGCAGGTTACCCGCGACAGGACGGAAAGACCCCGTGGAGCTTTACTGTAGCCTGATATTGAATTCCGGTACAGCTTGTACAGGATAGGTAGGAGCCGTAGAAGGGGGAGCGCCAGCTTCCCTGGAGGCGCCCTTGGGATACTACCCTGGCTGTACTGGGATTCTAACCCGCAAGCCTGATCGGCTTGGGAGACAGTGTCAGGTGGACAGTTTGACTGGGGCGGTCGCCTCCCAAAGAGTAACGGAGGCGCCCAAAGGTTCCCTCAGAATGGTTGGAAATCATTCGCAGAGTGTAAAGGCATAAGGGAGCTTGACTGCGAGACCTACAAGTCGAGCAGGGTCGAAAGACGGGCTTAGTGATCCGGTGGTTCCGCATGGAAGGGCCATCGCTCAACGGATAAAAGCTACCCCGGGGATAACAGGCTTATCTCCCCCAAGAGTCCACATCGACGGGGAGGTTTGGCACCTCGATGTCGGCTCATCGCATCCTGGGGCTGTAGTCGGTCCCAAGGGTTGGGCTGTTCGCCCATTAAAGCGGTACGCGAGCTGGGTTCAGAACGTCGTGAGACAGTTCGGTCCCTATCCGTCGTGGGCGCAGGAAATTTGAGAGGAGCTGTCCTTAGTACGAGAGGACCGGGATGGACACACCGCTGGTGTACCAGTTGTCTTGCCAAAGGCACAGCTGGGTAGCTATGTGTGGACGGGATAAGTGCTGAAAGCATCTAAGCATGAAGCCCCCCTCAAGATGAGATTTCCCATTGCGTAAGCAAGTAAGATCCCTCAAAGACGATGAGGTAGATAGGTCCGGGGTGGAAGCACGGTGACGTGTGGAGCTGACGGATACTAATCGATCGAGGACTTAACCAAGAAAACACTTTCGATGCCGTTATCCAGTTTTGAGGGAACAACCTCTATCAAAGGGATTATTTGGAGGATTAGCTCAGCTGGGAGAGCATCTGCCTTACAAGCAGAGGGTCGGCGGTTCGATCCCGTCATCCTCCACCATAAAACGGATAAATATGCCGGCGTAGCTCAACTGGTAGAGCAACTGACTTGTAATCAGTGGGTTGAGGGTTCGATTCCTTTCGCCGGCACCATTGATGAGCCATTAGCTCAGTGGTAGAGCATCTGACTTTTAATCAGAGGGTCGAAGGTTCGAGTCCTTCATGGCTCATTTTTTGGAATAGTTATATGTTTTTTGCGGAAGTAGTTCAGTGGTAGAACATCACCTTGCCAAGGTGGGGGTCGCGGGTTCGAGTCCCGTCTTCCGCTCCATAAGCCGGGGTGGCGGAATTGGCAGACGCACAGGACTCAAAATCCTGCGGTAGGTGACTACCGTACCGGTTCGAGTCCGGTCCTCGGCACCAAAACAAGTCGGTAAACCGGGCGCCAGTAGCTCAATTGGATAGAGCGTCTGACTACGGATCAGAAGGTTGTGGGTTCGACTCCTGCCTGGCGCGCCATAAAAAAGAAGGACCGGGAAGTAGCTCAGCTTGGTAGAGCACTTGGTTTGGGACCAAGGGGTCGCAGGTTCGAATCCTGTCTTCCCGACCAGAAACACGGGGCATTAGCTCAGCTGGGAGAGCGCCTGCTTTGCACGCAGGAGGTCAGCGGTTCGATCCCGCTATGCTCCACCATAATAATATATGAAAGAATTCGGCGGTGTAGCTCAGCTGGCTAGAGCGTACGGTTCATACCCGTGAGGTCGGGGGTTCGATCCCCTCCACCGCCATCCCGAGGACCTTTAGCTCAGTTGGTTAGAGCAGACGGCTCATAACCGTCCGGTCGCAGGTTCGAGTCCTGCAAGGTCCACCAAAAGGTTCATTAAGGGAAAGAGAACAATATGGAGGAATACCCAAGTCTGGCTGAAGGGATCGGTCTTGAAAACCGACAGGCGGGTCAAACCGCGCGGGGGTTCGAATCCCTCTTCCTCCACCATAATAAGATTATCGCGGGGTAGAGCAGTCTGGTAGCTCGTCGGGCTCATAACCCGGAGGTCGCAGGTTCAAATCCTGCCCCCGCAACCAAAACGGTTCCGTGGTGTAGTGGTTAACATGCCTGCCTGTCACGCAGGAGATCGCGGGTTCGAGTCCCGTCGGAACCGCCATATAGATTGTGGGTCGGTAGCTCAGTCGGTAGAGCAGAGGACTGAAAATCCTCGTGTCGGCGGTTCGATTCCGCCCCAACCCACCATTGCATGCGGGTGTAGTTTAATGGTAAAACCTCAGCCTTCCAAGCTGATGTCGTGGGTTCGATTCCCATCACCCGCTCCATAAATGGGCCTATAGCTCAGTCGGTTAGAGCGCACGCCTGATAAGCGTGAGGTCGATGGTTCAAGTCCATTTAGGCCCACCATAATATTCCGAAGTAGCTCAGTGGTAGAGCAATCGGCTGTTAACCGATCGGTCGTAGGTTCGAATCCTACCTTCGGAGCCAAAACGGAGAAGTACTCAAGTGGCTGAAGAGGCGCCCCTGCTAAGGGCGTAGGTCGGGGTAACCCGGCGCGAGGGTTCAAATCCCTCCTTCTCCGCCATGGAAAACGGCCCCTTGGTCAAGTGGTTAAGACACCGCCCTTTCACGGCGGTAACACGGGTTCGAATCCCGTAGGGGTCATAATAAAAAAATAAAAAAACAGCTTGAAAAATAAACAGATTATGATACAATAATTCTTGTCTTTAAAAGTCTGGTGACGATGGCAAAGAGGATACACCCGTTCCCATACCGAACACGGAAGTTAAGCTCTTTAGCGCCGATGGTAGTGAGGGGATTCCCCTTGCGAGAGTAGGTCGTTGCTAGACTTGATATGGAGGATTAGCTCAGCTGGGAGAGCATCTGCCTTACAAGCAGAGGGTCGGCGGTTCGATCCCGTCATCCTCCACCATAAAACGGATAAATATGCCGGCGTAGCTCAACTGGTAGAGCAACTGACTTGTAATCAGTGGGTTGAGGGTTCGATTCCTTTCGCCGGCACCATTGATGAGCCATTAGCTCAGTGGTAGAGCATCTGACTTTTAATCAGAGGGTCGAAGGTTCGAGTCCTTCATGGCTCACCATTAATAAATGCGGGTGTGGCGGAACTGGCAGACGCACCAGACTTAGGATCTGGCGCCTTCGGGCGTGGGGGTTCGACTCCCTTCACCCGCACCATGAATTTTGCGGAAGTAGTTCAGTGGTAGAACACCACCTTGCCAAGGTGGGGGTCGCGGGTTCGAGTCCCGTCTTCCGCTCCATAAGCCGGGGTGGCGGAATTGGCAGACGCACAGGACTTAAAATCCTGCGGTAGGTGACTACCGTACCGGTTCGAGTCCGGTCCTCGGCACCAAAACAAGTCGGTAAACCGGGCGCCAGTAGCTCAATTGGATAGAGCGTCTGACTACGGATCAGAAGGTTGTGGGTTCGACTCCTGCCTGGCGCGCCATAAAAAAGAAGGACCGGGAAGTAGCTCAGCTTGGTAGAGCACTTGGTTTGGGACCAAGGGGTCGCAGGTTCGAATCCTGTCTTCCCGACCAGAAACACGGGGCATTAGCTCAGCTGGGAGAGCGCCTGCTTTGCACGCAGGAGGTCAGCGGTTCGATCCCGCTATGCTCCACCATAATAATATATGAAAGAATTCGGCGGTGTAGCTCAGCTGGCTAGAGCGTACGGTTCATACCCGTGAGGTCGGGGGTTCGATCCCCTCCACCGCCATCCCGAGGACCTTTAGCTCAGTTGGTTAGAGCAGACGGCTCATAACCGTCCGGTCGCAGGTTCGAGTCCTGCAAGGTCCACCAAAAGGTTCATTAAGGGAAAGAGAACAATATGGAGGAATACCCAAGTCTGGCTGAAGGGATCGGTCTTGAAAACCGACAGGCGGGTCAAACCGCGCGGGGGTTCGAATCCCTCTTCCTCCACCATAATAAGATTATCGCGGGGTAGAGCAGTCTGGTAGCTCGTCGGGCTCATAACCCGGAGGTCGCAGGTTCAAATCCTGCCCCCGCAACCAAAACGGTTCCGTGGTGTAGTGGTTAACATGCCTGCCTGTCACGCAGGAGATCGCGGGTTCGAGTCCCGTCGGAACCGCCATATAGATTGTGGGTCGGTAGCTCAGTCGGTAGAGCAGAGGACTGAAAATCCTCGTGTCGGCGGTTCGATTCCGCCCCAACCCACCATTGCATGCGGGTGTAGTTTAATGGTAAAACCTCAGCCTTCCAAGCTGATGTCGTGGGTTCGATTCCCATCACCCGCTCCATAAATGGGCCTATAGCTCAGTCGGTTAGAGCGCACGCCTGATAAGCGTGAGGTCGATGGTTCAAGTCCATTTAGGCCCACCATAATATTCCGAAGTAGCTCAGTGGTAGAGCAATCGGCTGTTAACCGATCGGTCGTAGGTTCGAATCCTACCTTCGGAGCCAAAACGGAGAAGTACTCAAGTGGCTGAAGAGGCGCCCCTGCTAAGGGCGTAGGTCGGGGTAACCCGGCGCGAGGGTTCAAATCCCTCCTTCTCCGCCATGGAAAACGGCCCCTTGGTCAAGTGGTTAAGACACCGCCCTTTCACGGCGGTAACACGGGTTCGAATCCCGTAGGGGTCATTGAAGACTCGAGACAATGAGAAATTGTCTCGAGTTTTTTTTTTGCACTAGATTCCCGTTGGAACATCTTCAGAAATTTTTAAATACTATAGTGACAAAAGGGTTGGGGGGAGAAAATGAAGATTGTGGACCTGCATTGCGATGTTCTAGAAAAATTAGCTCGATTTAAAGATGCTGATTTTCGAAATGATTCAAGATTGCATGCCAACTTTGAAAGGCTCAAAGCGGGCAATGTAATGGTTCAAGTTTTCGCGATATTTATCCATCCTAATATCCCTCAAGAGCGGAAGTTTCAGGAAGCTTTGCGCCAAATTGAAGCGTTTCATCAAAATGTTTTGAAAGAGCCCGAAATGGTTCACATTAAGGATTGGAAACAAATTGATGAATTGAAAGAAGGACAAATAGGGGCTGTCTTAAGTTTAGAAGGTTGTGATGCGATTGGAAAAGATTTAGAGAAATTAAAAATGATTCTTGATGCAGGGGTAAAAATTGTCGGATTAACATGGAATTATGAAAATGAACTAGGATACGGTACATTGGAAGATTCAACAAAAGGCATAAAACCTTTTGGGAAAAAAGTAATCGAATTATTAAATGAACGGGATATTATCATCGATGTGGCGCATTTGAATGAAAAGGGATTTTATGAATTATTGCCGCTTGCGAAAAAAGTGATTGCCAGCCATTGCAATTCCCGAACAATCTGTGATCATCCGAGAAATTTAACGGATGAACAGGTGAAATTGCTCGTTGAAAAAGGTGGGCGCATTCATGTAGTATTTTATCCTCCGCTTGTAGAAAAGGAGAGGAAGACGACCACCATTGAAAAGTTGGTTGAACACATCAAATATTTGGCAGATCTGGTGGGACCGGAACATATTGGATTTGGTTCCGATTTTGATGGCATGGATCCATTATCAATAACCAATTTATCCAATGCAGGGGAATTTCCCAATATCATCGAAAGACTGCGGAAAGAATTTAGCGAAGATGAAGTGAGGCTTTTTTCGCAAGAGGGTTTTATGAATTATATAAGAAAATTAAATAAAGCGTCATAAGAAAAAATTTATGACTAATAGTTTGGAAAGAGAACTTTTATCTTCAGATGGAGTTCTCCTATTTTTGTGCTTATATAGCCAAAATGGCAATAATTTTTTATATTGGGCTCAGCAGTACCTTGAAACATGTGGTTAAAAATATTTATTACTAGTACTAAAAAAATGATATGATAAAATAGATGTTGCATTGTTCGGAAAACGCAATCATGAAATATTCAAACAAGAACGGAAAAAGATTTTCCATTTTTATGGCAAAAGAAATAGCTTTTACGGAGGTTTTTTTCATGCAGCAAAAGTGGTTAAAAACCACTGAAGTTGAAGTGGCGTCAAACAAATTATCTTTTTATATCGAAACAATAGAAGTAAACCAATTGTCCCCTTTGGCATTTTTTGCAGCAGGTGAAAGGAAATATAAAGGAAAGAGATTCTTTTGGCAGAACAGGGAAAAGACACTGGCAATCGTTGGACTCGGACAAGCCATTATTCTTGAAAATAGAGGAATTGACCGATTTGATGATATCGAATTTAAATGGAAAGAATTAACTAAAAATATTGTAATGGAGGAACAGGAACCTCAGCCCATTTTGTTTGGGGGTTTTACTTTTGATCCGGAAAATGTGGAACCTGGCGAATGGGATGGGTTTCCTTCAAGTTACTTTACAGTAGCTACCTTTCAACTGACAAAACAACATGAGAAAACTTATGTCAGCATTCATTTGATAACAGATCGGCAAGATTCTTCCGCTCTTTTTGATCAGTTGAGGGAAGAACGGGATCAATTAATTCACGCAGCGCAAGTAAAAGAATTGAAAACGTATGAAAAACCTGAAATCCGCACAATTGATGAACGGAACAAAGACAATTATTTTCAGGCAGTTCAGAGCGTTACAAATTTAATTCGGAATCATAAAGCGGACAAAGTTGTCATTGCCCGCTCATTAGAATTGGAATTTAAAGGACAACCTTCCTCCCCGCAAGTGATATATCAGATTTTAAATGAGCAGCCGGAAAGTTATCTGTTTGCCCTGGAACGCGACAATTTATTGTTTTTCGGGGCTACACCGGAGCGGCTTGTTAAAGTGGAAAACCAATATGCTTATTCCGCATGCGTAGCCGGTTCCATTAAACGGGGCAAAACGGCGGAAGAAGATAAAAAGTTGGGCGAACAATTGCTGAACGATTCGAAAAACCTGAAGGAACATCAATATGTTGTCGATATGATTGCAAGCACTTTCAAAAAACATTGTGAGCATTACAAGGTGCCGAAACGTCCAAAGCTATTGAAGATCCGCGATATCCAACATTTATATACGCCGGTTGAAGGAAAATTATTCGATCATGCAACAATTTTGCAATTAGTGAAACATTTGCATCCAACTCCCGCACTGGGAGGTGTGCCAAGAAACAAAGCGCTTGAAATGATACGTGAATTTGAAAAAATGAATCGGGGCTTATATGCAGGCCCGGTCGGCTGGATGGATGCCGACGGAAATGGAGAATTCGTCGTTGCCATACGTTCTGCAGCATTGATTGATGATAAAGCCTATTTATATGCCGGAGGAGGAATTGTTGCCGATTCCAATCCGATGACGGAATATGACGAGACATTGGTGAAATTTCGTCCGATGCTGCGGGCTTTAGGAGGACAAATTCAATGAGTGAACGCAAACGGTTGACAGATTATGTGTATCAAATTGCAGCTTCCCTTGTGCAAAACGGGGTTGAGGATGTCGTCATCAGCCCCGGTTCCCGTTCCACTCCTTTGGCGTATGCTTTTGCCTCGGCGAAAGAATTGAATGTTTATCGTCAAGTGGATGAACGTTCTGCAGGATTTTTTGCATTGGGACTTGCCAAGGCAAAAGCGAAACCGGTGGCATTGCTTTGTACATCCGGTACTGCGGCCGCCAACTATTATCCGGCTATCGTGGAAGCGAAATATGCACGGGTTCCGCTTGTGGTCATTACTGCTGACCGTCCGCATGAACTCCGTGAAGTAGGGGCACCGCAGGCAATCAATCAATTGGATTTGTACGGAAAACATGTGAAATGGTTTGCCGATTTCCCGATTCCTGATGAATATAGCCAGACATTGCCGTTTATCGAACGTCATATCGCACGGGCAGTGAATGTGGCAATAACTCATCCATTCGGGCCGGTACATATCAATGTCCCATTCCGTGAGCCATTATTGATTGATTTTCGGGACGAATTACCGAACAGCACATTTTTCGCCAGCTTCAACGGCATCATAGCGCCGGATTTTGCCGCTATGAATGCGCTATCATCGATGATTCGGGATGCCAAAAGGGGAATCATCATAATCGGCGAATTGGCGCTTGGGACGAACCGGGATTATCTGTGGTCGTTCATTCGGAAAATGAAATGGCCGGTGCTTGTTGAAAGCCTTTCCAATATGCGGACGAATGTCCCCGAAGATTGCCGTGAATACATCATTTCGACATATGATGCGCTTTTGAAAAGCGAAGATTTTAAACGGCAAGCAGCCTGCGACACGGTCATCCGTTTCGGGGCCCAACCGGTATCAAAATTTTTAACGATTTTCTTAACGGAATGGAGACCAAAAAATTATATTGTCATTGATGAAGATCCGTCATTCCGGGATTCGGCTTCCGTTGCCACCCATTTCATCCAAGCCGCCATCGGTCCGTGGCTGGAGGAGCTGGAAGTTCAGTCCCTGCTTGAGGAAGGCTACTGTGCCCTTTGGAAAAAATCCGAGGATCTGGCCATCAAACACATCAGGGAATATAGCGCACATGCAGAAGATGAGGGAGCTTTTGTTCAATATTTGCTGGAGCATTTGCCAGAAAAAAGCGATTTGTTTGTAAGCAATAGCATGCCAATCAGGGATATTGACACATTCTTGCTGCCAACTTCCAAAGATATACAAATTTTTGCCAATCGGGGAGCAAACGGCATTGATGGAGTCATTTCAACGGCATTCGGATTTTCAAAAGGAAGAGAAGAAAGGGAAACCTATTTGCTCATCGGGGATTTGGCGGCTTTGCATGATTTGAACGCTTTTCTTTTAACGCGCTATCAGCCGTGCAAAATGACAGTGGTTGTGTTGAATAATGACGGCGGCGGCATTTTCTCCTATCTGTCGCAGGCAACGGTGAAAGAATATTATGAAGATCTGTTTGGCACCCCGACCGCTTTGCGATTCCATGATGTGGCCGACATGTATGGAATGGATTATGTGACCATCAAAGAGTTTGATGAAAAGGAAAAGATTTTTGATAATAACGGACAGCCTTTAAGGCTCATCGAAATCATGACAAACAGGGATGATAACGTCCAAGCCCATCGGATGTTGTGGCAAAAAATACTTTCGGAGATGAAAGAATGGCTGCTTTAACGGTTCGTGGTATCCAAGTGAATGTAGAAATATGGAATGAACATGGAAAAGAAACCCTTGTGCTATTGCATGGTTTTACCGGCTCCACAAAAACATGGCAAAGGGTGATCGGGCTTTTGCCAAAAACAATAAAAATTGTAGCCATTGATCTATTGGGCCATGGCAAAACCGATGCACCAAAAGATCCGTCCCGGTATAAAATGACGGAACAAGTGAAAGACTTGGAAGAAATTTTTGACCGTTTGCGCTTGCAAGATTTCACGTTATTGGGTTATTCCATGGGAGGGCGGACGGCATTGTCCTATGCCGTCCATTATCCGAATCGGATCAAACGGTTGATTTTGGAAAGCGCATCGCCGGGGCTTCGTACCGAAGAAGAGCGGGCGGCAAGAAGAAGGTCGGATGAATCGCTGGCAAATGAAATAGAGGAAAAGGGAATCCATTGGTTTGTGGATAAATGGGAAAACATTCCACTTTTTGCTTCCCAGAAAACATTGCCTGCTGAAATCCGGCAAGCCATTCGGGAAGAAAGATTATCCCAATCGGAAACAGGACTGGCCAACAGTTTGCGGGGAATGGGAACCGGAGCCCAGGATTCCAATTGGCCCAAATTAAATCAGCTCTCCATTCCTGTTGTTCTCATCACCGGGGAATTGGATCAAAAGTTTGTTCAAATCACAAAGCAAATGGCCGAGCAGTTGCCAAATGCCAAACATATCACCGTTCCGGATGCCGGACACTCGATTCATGTGGAAAATCCGGAACAATTTGCTACAATAGTTAAGGGAGTTTTATAAAATTTTGGGAGGTTAATTCAATGACTCGTGAGTGGAAAACTCTACATACTTATGAAGACATTAAGTATGAATATTACAACGGAATTGCAAAAATTACCATCAACCGTCCGGAAGTGCGAAATGCCTTTCGTCCCAAAACGGTTGAGGAATTGATTGATGCATTCTCCCGTGCACGTGATGATTCGAACATTGGAGTTATTATTTTAACCGGTGAAGGTGAAAAAGCGTTCTGCTCCGGCGGTGACCAAAAGGTGCGCGGCCATGGCGGCTATGTGGGCGAAGATAATATTCCGCGCTTAAATGTATTGGATTTGCAACGCTTAATCCGCGTCATTCCAAAACCGGTGATTGCGATGGTAGCCGGATATGCAATCGGCGGCGGCCACGTATTGCATGTGGTGTGCGATTTGACGATTGCGGCAGATAACGCCATTTTTGGACAAACAGGTCCGAAAGTCGGCTCTTTTGACGGAGGATATGGCGCAGGTTATTTGGCCCGCATCGTTGGCCATAAAAAAGCGCGTGAAATTTGGTATTTGTGCCGCCAATATAACGCACAGGAAGCGTTGGAAATGGGATTGGTGAACAAGGTTGTACCATTGGAACAGCTTGAAGACGAAACGGTGAAATGGTGCGAGGAAATCCTTGAGAAATCTCCAACTGCCATCCGTTTCTTAAAAGCTGCATTTAACGCGGATTCCGATGGACTTGCAGGTATCCAACAATTGGCCGGGGATGCAACGCTTTTATACTATACAACTGATGAAGCAAAAGAAGGACGCGATGCGTTCAAAGAAAAACGCAAACCGGACTTCGGCAAATTCCCAAGATTCCCTTGATATCTGATATCCGTCTGTAAAGTGAATTTTTTGGACTCCTCTGGCTGTCATGAAAGTGTTGTTGCTTTCATGGCAGCTTATTTCATTTGCAGGAAAAAGGATGTTTTTAAGCAATATAAAACTCATAAGGCCCAGTTTTTAGTACAATGAAGGGGAGAAATGGAGGAATTTCGATGTATCCGAATTGGATTTTGCAACGTGCGTATTTGACCCCAAATCGAGTCGGATTAACCTTTGAAGGAAAACAATGGACGTTTCGGGAAATTAAAGAGATTTCGATTTTGCGCGCAAAGCAATTGAACGCTTTAGGGATAGAACAGGGAAGCCGCGTCGCCATTCTTGGGGAAAATGATGCAAACACCGTTTTTGTCATGTACGCATGCATGCACCTGCAATGTGAAATGGTCATTTTGAACCGAAGATTAACGAAAAGAGAATTGGCTTATCAAATTGATGATGCAGAAGTTGGAACGGTTTTAGTGAATGACCGGGATTTGCCTCTGCTCCCTGAAAACGTAAACTTCATTCTTTTTTCCGAAATAGAAAAAAGTGCTTGGAAGCCGGTTGAAATACGGAAAGAATGGTCTTTGGACCAGACGGTTTCCATCATGTATACAAGCGGTACGACCGGATTTCCAAAAGGGGTCCGGCAAACGGCAATGAACCATCAATCGAACGCCCTCGCTTCCGTATTGAACATCGGCCTGTCGGAAAACGATGTGTGGCTTTGCGCCGTTCCCCTTTTTCATATTAGCGGATTTTCCATTTTGGTCCGTTCTTTGTTGTACGGGAATGAAGTAAAACTTTACCGGAAATTTGATCCGGAACCAATCGCCGAAGATATCGCTTCAGGGCGGGTTACGCATATTTCCCTCGTCGCTGTGATGCTGGAACGGATTTTACATGTTTTTGAGGAGAAAGAGCTCAGGGCATCTCCATCCTTTAAACTGGTGTTGGCGGGGGGAGGCCCTTTTCCGATTGATTATTTAAAGCGGGCAGAAGAAAGGGGAATGAGGGTATTGCAGACTTACGGGATGACCGAAACCTCTTCACAGACAGCGACATTGCCCGCGGAAGATGCATTGAGGAAAATCGGTTCTGCCGGAAAGCCGTTGTTCTTCAACCAAATCAAAATATTGGGAGCTGAAGGGCCTTATCAGGAAGGAGAGATTTGCATCCGCGGTCCCCACGTGACGCCCGGATATGTAGGGCGTTTTGAACATAATCCTTCAATGATTGACGGCTGGCTGCATACCGGAGATATCGGCTACTTGGATGAGGAAGGCTATTTGTATGTCGTGGATCGCCGTTCAGATTTGATTATCTCCGGGGGAGAGAATGTATATCCGGCAGAAGTGGAAAATGTGCTGATGGGGCATCCCGCCGTGAAAGAAGCGGGGGTTTGCGGAATCGAGGATGCCACTTGGGGGCAAGTCCCAATCGCTTTTGTCGTTCTAAAAAAAGATGCGTCCATTCAAGAAATCATTGAATATTGCTCACAACATTTAGCGAAATATAAAGTGCCAAAAAAAGTGCATATTGTTGACGCATTGCCCCGGAACGCTTCAAACAAGCTGATGAGAAGAAAGCTGAAAGAGCTGTTACGTTAACAGGCAAATCGATATGATAGGATAACCTGTAACCAATGAGCCATTTTTTATGTTGAAGAAATGGAAAAACGTTCAGCACCGATGCTGAACGTTTTTGTTTAATTCAACGCCTTTTCCAAAGTTTTTATGTTTTTTTCCATTAAAGTAAAGTAATCTTCCTTATTTTTGATGTCATCTTCTGTCAATACGCTCAAATTATGCAGCATCAAAGCCTCTGCGCCGATTTCTTTTTGGATAATGGATGAGAGTTTCGATGACACATTTTGTTCAAATAATATATAATGAACATCGTATTGTTTGGCGAGGCCGGCAATTTCCGCAAGTTCTTTCTGAGATGGTTCGCTCTGGGAATTCAATCCTGCAATCGGAACTTGGGTGAGCCCATAATTTCCGGCGATGTAGCCAAAGGATGCATGGGACACAAAGAAAATTTTCTTGGAAGCGTTGTTGGCAAGTTCTTTCAATTGTTGATCCAATTCATCCAATCGTTTTGCCAACCGCTCGTAGTTTTTGTTGAATGTCTCTTCCTGTTCCGGAAGCTGTTGGACAAGTTCTTCTTTTATCGTCAAGGCCAATTCTTTGGAAATCACCGGTGATAGCCAAACATGCGGATCCACATTTCCGTGATGGTGTCCATGGTCATGTCCGCCTGCTTCCTCATGGGAATGGCCGGTCGATGTTTTTAGTTTTTCTTCATCGATATTTTCGCCGACCGCCACAAATTTTACATGTTCATTCGCCAAGGATTTTTTCGCATTTTCCACAAATCCTTCCAACCCTAATCCGATATAGAAAAATAAGTCCGCATCGGCCAAAGCGATCATATCCTTCTGCGTAGGTTCAAAGGTATGTTCATTTGAGCCGGGTGGATAAATGGATGAAACATTTACATATTCCCCACCGATTTGTTCTGCAAAAAATTGCAGAGGATATACTGTTGTATATATATCAATTTGCCCATCTTTCCGTTGCTTTGATTCGGTATTGGAGCAGGCCGTCAGAAAAAGCGCGAAAGTCAGCAACGAGAGGAGTAACAACTTTTTCATTGGATTCCTCCTTATTAAACTGTAATGATTACGATTTATAAAGTTCACGAAATTAATAATACCATGATTAATGTCGAAAAAACAATAAGAAAAACCTTCGAAATTATCTTTTTTTCGAAGGCCATTCGTCAGGTACGGGATCAATTCCCCCGGGATGAAAAGGATGACATTTTAAAATGCGGATGGTTGTCAGGATGAAGCCTTTGACAGCACCGTGCTTTTCAAAGGCTTCAAGCCCATATTGGGAACATGTGGGATAAAACCGGCAAGTCGGCGGCGTCAAGGGAGATATGTATCTTCTATAGAATCGGATCAGCCAAATAAATAGATGTTTCATTGTTTGATTTGTTCATCCCTTTTATTTAATGTCTGTTCTTGATTCGAATCAATCGTTTGCCTGAAAGCACCTTTTCTTTTGAAATGAATAAAGAGAGCGATTGCCCCAATCATGATAATGATATAAATAATTCCGACAACAATCAATATTCCACTGTCCATAGATTTCACCCCTACTTTGATACTTCCATAACTCAATCATAATTAAATTATTGGGATAAATCCAATCATAATCACCATACTATACTTGCCGGGTGTTTTGAGAGAATTCATTCAATTGTTATAGTTTCGCACCATGGTATACAGTATAATAAAAGTACCAAATGAAAATATGTAAATGGGGTGGAAATATGGCAAACGATAAATTAATCGAACAACTAAACGAATTGGTATCCACTTACTCTGTATTATATACGAAGCTTCACAATTATCACTGGTATGTGACAGGACCAAGCTTTTTTACGCTGCATGAAAAATTTGAGGAATTATACAATGAAATTACATTGAACCTGGATGAAGTGGCCGAACGGATTTTGACAAAAGGCGGAAAACCGGTCGCGACAATGAAAGAACATTTGGAATTGTCCAGAGTAAAAGAAGCGACAGGTTCCGAAAATGCGGAAGAAATGGTCCAATCCATTATTGACGATTTCAAAGCCACAATGCAATTGATCAAAGAAGCGATGGAAGAGGCGGCAAATCAAGGAGACGACCGTACGGAAGACATGTTAAATGACACATTCCAAAGTCTGGAAAAACATGTTTGGATGTTGTCTGCTTTCTTGGGGAAATAATTGAAAAATCTCAACCTCGAAGGTTCTTTCACGAACCTTTGAGGTTTTTTATTTCTGCCGTATAGGAGAGAATTTTTGCTGCATAATGAATATAAGGAGGGTGATTGCTATCGAAAAGACAACGCTTTATGTAAATGTATTAAATCAATCATATAATTATATCCCTACCGGGGAGCCTTGCGAATTCAAAATTGAATTGGAACCCGAAAAGGCCTTTATCTTCAAGAAGCTATTTAACCAGCTGAACGCCTTGGAATTTGATAATTTAGTAAGGGCGCACCTGCCATACCTTCCATACCATCTTGATCAAGAAAATGATGAAATTGATGTGCGATTGAAAAAAATTTATGCTTTAATCCATGAATTTGGCGATGAAGAAGCCAAGGAATTCGTAGAACAATTGCCCTATTTCAGGAATTGAACAAACCGCATCCCTTCGCTACACTATATGTGTATAGGAGTTGAAGGGATGTTTACTTTTTATGATTTGAACAATAATAAAGTGGAATTAAGTTTTGACGGCCCTCCTTTTCCAATGGAGCCTAAGCATGTCCTGGTGCTCGTTCAAAAAGATGGAAAATGGCTTTGCGCCATCAATGAAAATCGTGGCGTGGAGTTTCCTGGAGGAAAAGTGGAACCGGGGGAATCGTTGGAGGATGCCGCAAAAAGAGAAGTGTATGAAGAAACCTTTGTACATATCACGGATTTAAAAATGTTCGCTTATTATATCGTTTATGACCAATCCCCTTTTTGCAAGGTGGTCTTTACTGCAAAGGCGGAAAAAATGGAACCGTTCCGAAAGCGGTTTGAATCGGAAGGCCGCCTGTTTTTAACGACGGAGGAATTGATGAGCCACCCCCATACAAGTTTTTATATGAGGGATGAAGGAATGAAAAGGATGTTGCAGGAAGTGAGACGGTTTGAAGGAAAATGGCCGTATTGAATCGATCAGAAAATATCCATCTCCGAACCCGAATGTAGAGCTTGATGAAATCGTTTATTGGTCGGATGGACTGCGCGTAAAAGGATTGCTCGCCAGACCAATTGAAAAAGGAATTTATGAAGCGATGTTATATTTGCGCGGCGGTTTGCAGTCGGTAGGGATGGTTAGGCCTGCCCGCATTGCCCAGTTTGCTTCGAATGGTTTTATTGTATTTGCCCCTTATTATCGGGGGAATCGGGGAGGAGAGGGACGAGACGAATTTGGCGGTGATGACCGTTTGGATGCCCTCCATGGTATAGAAGTATTGAAGGCCATGTCAGGCGTTGATTCAGTACATCTTTTTGGCTTTTCCCGCGGCGGTCTGATGGCATTATGGACAGCCATCCTGAGCAAGGATATCCGTTCCGTTGTCACATGGTCGGGCGTATCGGATCTTTCGGAGCTTTACCAGGAACGGGTCGATTTAAGAAGAACATTAAAGCGGCTGATTGGAGGGTCCCCTTCCAAATTACCGGAAATTTATGCTGAACGTTCCCCTATTTTTGAGGTGGACCGAATCCAGGCGCCGGTGCTGATTATACACGGAACGAAAGATGAAAATGTCAGCATTGAACAGTCTTATAGATTGGAACGGGCGTTAAAAGAGGCGGGCAAAGATGTGGAGACATGGTATCAGGCTGATTTGGCCCATCATTATCCACCCCATATCAACAGGGAAACGGTCAAAGCAATTTGCAAATGGATGAAGGACAAAGGGAAAACTTCTACCGGAAATCGGTTTTAAAATGAGAAATGGTTTGTGAACAACAAAAAATGCTATTGGCACATGCCAATAGCATTTTTTTGTTAAAGCCATTAAACGATTGGTCCGCCTTTTTTCTCAATTTCTTCCGGCACGTTTTTAAATTTCTTGAAGTTTTCTTTGAATAAGTTTGCCAAATAGCGGGCTTTTTCGTCGTATGCTTCTTTGTCTTCCCAAGCTTCTCTAGGATCCAGCACTTCACTAGGAACCCCGTCGATTTGCGTTGGGATGTGGAGACCGAAAATTTGATCCTGTTTTGTTTCTACGTTATTTAATTTTCCTTCAATTGCAGCGCGTACCATTGCACGTGTATATGAAAGCTTCATGCGGCTTCCTACGCCATATTCGCCGCCAGTCCATCCTGTATTTACCAAGAATACTTGAACATCATGTTTGTCGATTTTTTCACCCAACATTTCAGCATATCTTGTAGCCGGAAGCGGCAAGAATGGCGCACCGAAGCATGTAGAGAATACAGGCTCTGGTGAAGTAACGCCGCGTTCTGTTCCAGCCAGTTTGGATGTAAATCCGCTTAAGAAGTGGTACATTGCTTGCTCTTTTGTCAATTTGCTGATTGGAGGAAGCACTCCAAAAGCATCAGCAGTCAAGAAAATAATGGTTTTCGGATGACCTGCAATCGATGGTGTAACAATATTATCAATGTAGTGAATAGGGTATGCAGCTCTCGTATTTTCAGTAAGGCTGTTGTCATCGTAATCAGGTTCGCGCGTTTCCGGATCGATTACAACGTTTTCCAATACGGTTCCAAAACGAATGGCATTATAAATTTCCGGTTCTTTTTCAGCGGATAAATTGATCGTTTTAGCATAGCATCCGCCTTCAATATTAAAGACACCGTTGTCAGACCAACCGTGTTCATCGTCACCGATCAGTTTGCGGTTGCTGTCTGCCGAAAGGGTTGTTTTACCTGTACCCGATAAACCGAAGAACAATGCTACGTCGCCATCTTCACCGACGTTAGCGGAGCAGTGCATTGAAAGAATTCCTTTTTCAGGCAATAGATAGTTCATGATGCTGAAGATGGATTTTTTCATTTCACCCGCATATTCTGTGCCACCAATAAGAATAATTTTCTTTTCAAAAGAAACGATGATGAACGCTTCGGAGTTTGTTCCATCCACAGCAGGATCTGCTTTGAAACCGGGTGCCGAAACAATTGTGAATTCGGCCTGATGGGAAGCCAATTCCTCTTTTGTTGGACGGATAAATAATTGATGGCAGAATAAATTATGCCAAGCATATTCGTTTACAACTTGAATAGGAAGCTGTGTTTCTTTGTCGGCGCCGGCAAATCCTTTGAAGACGAATAATTCATCTTTTTCTTTGAGATAGTTTAATACTTTCACATACAAATTATCAAACACTTCTGCAGAAATCGGCTGGTTTACGCTGCCCCAGTCGATTTTATCTTTAATGCTGTCTTCTTCGACAATAAATTTATCTTTCGGAGAACGGCCGGTATATTTTCCTGTTTCTGCCACAATAGCGCCGTCAACTGTAAGTCTGGCTTCTCCTCGGATAATGGATTTTTCAATCAATTGTGGCACTGACAGCTGAGTGTTTATATTTTTACCTTTTAATAATTCCTTCAGCTCATTTGCAACTTCTACTGAATTCATCGATTAAATACCATCCTTTTTTTATTTTTAGGGAAATTAGCTTTAGTTATTATAATACAAAAAATAGTATAACACATTGGGTAGAATAATCTATACTAATTCGAAAATTTATTTATGAAATTTTTTGACTACTTGCAACCCCTTTCTAAGGGACTAATGTTGAAAAATGGACCATTGAAGAATGTAAGAAAAAACATTTGACAATGCATTCTAGATTCCGTAACATGTTGGATGAACGGATACTCTTATCCAGAGATGGTGGAGGGTTAAGGCCCTATGAAACCCGGCAACCTGCATTATTTATATTTATTATAATAATGCGTGGTGCTAACCTGATGCAAGGGGTTCCCTTGAACGATAAGAGTGAAAGGTGGAGATTTCAGTTCCTTTCCTCATGAAAGATGTGGATAGGAACTTTTTTTATTAAAAAACAAAAATCGATTTTTTTCAAGCTAAAATAGATCATTTTGCCTTTCATGATCCTTGGCAAAAGAACTGAAGGATTATGGATAATGAGTACCGTATCACATCTGAGATTCGTCTCACGATTTTGTAGGAGGAAAATTAATGTCAAAACGTCGACTGTTTACATCAGAAAGTGTAACGGAAGGGCATCCGGATAAAGTTTGCGACCAAATATCCGATGCGATATTAGATGCAATCCTTGCAGAGGATCCAAACGCGAGGGTGGCCTGCGAAGCCATTGCGACTACAGGGTTGGTTCTTGTTACGGGAGAAATTACGACAACTACATATGTCGATATTCAAAGCATTGTACGAAATACTGTCGCGGAAATCGGATATACGCGCGGAAAATTTGGATTTGATGCTGAAAACTTGGCGGTGCTTACCGCAATAGGGGAGCAATCGCCTGATATTGCGGAAGGTGTAGACCGTGCGTTGGAAGCCCGTGAAGGATTGATGACAGATGAGGAAATCGAAGCGATCGGAGCCGGTGACCAAGGGCTAATCTTCGGATTTGCATGCAATGAAACGCCTGAATTGATGCCGCTTCCGATCAGTTTGGCCCACCGGCTTGCAAGAAGATTGGCGGAAGTCCGCAAGTCTAAAGAAATTCCTTATTTGCGTCCTGACGGAAAAACGCAAGTAACAATCGAATATGATGAAAACAATGTACCTCGCCGAGTTGATACAATCGTTCTCTCAACACAACATGATGAGGGAATCCCGCTTGAACAAATCAAACATGATGTGATGGAGAAGGTAATCAAAGCCATCATTCCGGAAGAATTATTGGATGGAGATACAAAATATTTCATCAATCCGACTGGACGCTTCGTAATTGGAGGACCAAAAGGAGATGCAGGACTTACCGGAAGAAAAATCATTGTGGATACTTATGGCGGTTACGCCCGTCATGGGGGAGGAGCCTTTTCCGGAAAAGATCCGACAAAAGTGGACCGTTCCGCTGCGTATGCCGCCCGCTATGTAGCTAAAAATATTGTCGCGGCAGGACTTGCCGATCGGGTTGAAGTGCAAATCGCTTATGCAATCGGGGTGGCCCGTCCTGTATCGATTTCCATCGATACTTTCGGAACAGGCAAAGTCAGCGAAAGTCAATTGATTCAATGGGTGAACGAACTGTTTGATTTACGGCCTGCGGGCATCATTAAAATGCTCGATTTGCGTCGGCCGATTTATAAACAAACCGCCGCATACGGCCATTTTGGACGCACGGATGTCGATTTGCCTTGGGAAAGAACGGATGTCGCAGACATATTGCGGAAAAAAGCAGGACTATAAGTTATATATGAAAAAATGCAGGCATTTATGATGCCTGCATTATTATTTCTTTAAGGATTGATAATATTTTCCTTTTTGAACATATTCATTGATGATGCGGTCCATATCTTTGCGTTCCGCTTCTGACACTTCCCGGACAACTTTTGCGGGATTGCCCATGGCAACGGAATTAGGAGGGATTTTTTTTCCTGGAGGCACCAGGCTTCCGGCGGCAACGAGCGCACCTTCGCCGATTTCGGCACCATCCAAAATAATGGCTCCCATTCCGATTAATGCCCGCTTGCGAATAATGCAGCTGTGCAAAGTGACCTGATGGCCTACAATCACTTCATCTTCAATGATGAGCGGATTGTTCGGGCTTTGGTGCAGACAGCTCAAATCCTGGATGCTGCAACGTTTACCGATGATCGTCGGAGCCACATCTCCCCGAATGACAGTTCCAAACCAAACTGTCGTATCTTCGCCGATTGTGACATCTCCTGTAATGGTTACGTAGTCTGCGATATATGCGGATGGATGGATATTCGGTTCTTTCTCTTTATAAGGATAAATCATCGCAATGCTCCCCATTTCTAATGTATTATTTATGTATATTAATCCTAACAAATAAGAAAATCTTTGAAAATATATGCAGCGAAAAGTTTCATTGGATTTAGGAGGAACACTATGTGGAAGTGGGAAACCGAAAAACAGCCGAAAGCGGTTGTGGTGATAGTACACAGCGCTTTCGAGCATCATCGTTGGTATGCATGGTTGATAGAAAAATTAAGAACGGAAGGCTTCCATGTGGTTATGGGAGATTTGCCCGGACATGAAGAGGGTTCGAAATATACCAGGGTCCACGATGAATTAATTGATGAATATTTGTTGTTTATTAAGCAGCTGATGAAAAGCGCGCTTCAATATCAATTGCCGGTATTCCTCATTGGACATGGGTTTGGAGGAACGTTGGCGATCCAATTTTTAAGAAAAACAAAACCGGAATGCGCCGGCGTGATTTTAAGTTCTCCATGGCTGGAATTGCAGAAGCATTCCAATTTGCTGGCCAGTGCACTGGCCAGCATGAATATAGCCCCAAATAAAAAAATATCCCTGGAATTATCCAAACGCCTGTTGACCCGAAATCCTAACGGGATTGAAGAAATGGCCGATGATGTGCCTTATCATTCGAATGTGACAGGCCGATGGTACCGGGATGTTCTTCAATTAATGAGAAATTTAAGTATGCAGCAGGAAAGAACTTTGACATTGCCTATTTTGCTGATGACGTCAGGAAAAGATAAAGTGGCGGATTCGGATGCTGCAAGAAAATGGCTGTTATTGCAACAAACAAAGGAGTTTCAATATAAAGATTGGCCCCACAGCTGCCATAATATTTTTCATGATCAAGATCGGGAAGCCGCTTTTTTATATATGAAGGATTTTATCAATAATGTATTGCGTTCTATTGGTTATATCGTATAACATCACCAATATTTGAATTAGGATTTTCTTGAAATACATAAAATATTATCATAAATATTGATTGATAGTATTAATTTTTGTAATATTAAACTACTCTTCACAAATTATTAATAATTTTTATTTATTTCCAAAGGGGTGTATATATGATAGAGAACGCTTTAAACTGGATTTACAATATCCTTTGGGGCCCCATCATGATTTACGGTATTTTAATCGTAGGGCTTGTATTTTCGATTATGACCCGATTTGTCCAGATCCGGAAAATTAAAGAAATGTTCGTGCTGATGTTTAAGGGGCAAAAATCAGATGCGGGTATTTCTTCGTTCCAAGCGTTAACGGTAGCGCTCTCAGGCCGGGTGGGCACCGGTAACATCATCGGTACGGCAAGCGCCATAGCTTTCGGTGGTCCCGGAGCAGTGTTTTGGATGTGGGTGACAGCCTTCATCGGAGCATCAACGGCGTATGTGGAATCGACGCTCGCGCAAATTTATAAAACGAAAAAGTTGGGAATTTATCGCGGCGGTCCTGCCTATTACATGGAAAAGGGGACAGGGCAGCGCTGGTTCGGAATATTGTTTGCGATTGCGGCGATTTTAGCGATGGCCATATTGATGCCCGGGGTCCAATCGAACGCCATTGCCAGTGCGATGGACAATGCGTTTAACATCTCTCCTTGGATTACCGGCTTAATTACAATCGCTTTGCTCGGTTTTATCATCATCGGAGGCGTAAAGCGCATCGCAAATGCGGCGCAAATTATCGTTCCATTTATGGCACTCGCTTATCTTCTTGTGGCTATCATAGTCATCATCATGAATATTACAGAAGTGCCCGCCGTTTTCGGATTAATATTCCGAAGCGCATTTAATTTGGATGCAACATTCGGCGGCATGATCGGTGCAGCCATCGCCTGGGGGGTTAAACGCGCCGTTTATTCCAATGAAGCCGGACAAGGAACGGGGCCGCACGCAGCAGCCGCGGCGGAAGTATCCCACCCGGTAAAACAGGGCCTAGTTCAAGCTGCATCGGTTTATATTGATACATTGTTTGTGTGTTCCGCAACAGCGTTGATGATTTTGTTCATGGGCACTTATAATACGAATGTCAACAGCGCCGAAGGGGAATTGGTTGTAGAACATGTGCCAGGCCACAATTACACGGAATTTACGCAACTTGCGGTGACCGGGGCTTTCCCTGGTCTGGATAACTTCGGATCTGCCTTTGTCGCTTTTGCCTTGTTCTTCTTTGCGTTCACTACATTGATGGCCTACTATTATATCGCTGAAACGAACGTGGCGTATTTGTTCTCCGGACGGACAGAGGGCATCATTACGTGGATACTGAAGTTCGTTCTTCTGGGGTCTGCATTCTATGGTTCAATCAGAACATCCGATTTGGCTTGGCTTCTCGGGGACATCGGGCTTGGCCTGATGGTTTGGACGAATGTCATCGGTATTATCATCTTGGCTAAACCGACATTCGTGGCTTTGAAGGATTATGAGGAACAAAGAAAAGCCGGAAAAGATCCGGTATTTGATCCTATCAAATTGGGAATCAAGAATGCTGACTTTTGGATTGAACGAAATAAACAAAATCAAAATGATTAAAAAACTGCCGGCTCTATTCAGAGTCCGGCAGTTTTTTCATTTTCTCCAAGGCGATCAGGAAAGGGGGATCATTTTTTTGATTGATAAATTCGTAACGGAGAACGTGAACATATTTTTGGGGAAGCTGACTGACATATTCAATGACCGCATCCCTTTCTTCTTTTCCTCCTTCATGGCCGGGGTAGACGACCAAAACGATGAGGCCGCCAATTTTTAATCTCGATAACAATTGTTGAATGGCGGAAATGGTTGTTGCGCCCTTTGTGATAATGTCGTGGCTTCCGCCGGGCAAATAGCCCAGATTGAAAATGGCACCTGCAATTTCTTCCTGGATGTATTTCGAAAGATGTTCATGTCCATCCAATATGACTTTCACTCTTTTTTCCAGTCCATGCTTCTTCAAACGATCTTTTGTTGCATCCACCGCTTGCTGCTGTATATCAAAAGCGTAAACAAATCCCGAATCTCCTACAAGCTCTGCCAAAAATACCGTGTCATGGCCATTACCCGCAGTGGCATCAACGGCGACATCGCCTTCTTTAATGACGGAAGACAATAAAGTTTTAGCGTATGGGAGCACCCGTTCCAACATTTATTTCTTCACTTCCGCTTTGTAGTATTTTCCCTGCCAGGAATTTCTCCGTTCCAATTCGGCATCGATTCCATTCAACACTTCCCATTTATTGACGCTCCACATTGGTCCAATCATTAAATCAATCGGACCATCCCCGGTAATGCGGTGTACAACCATCGTAGGAGGGAGTATTTCCAATTGGTCCGCCACCAAATGGATGTATTCATCCATTTCCAAGAAGCGCAACAGGCCTTTTTCGTATTGTTTTACCATAGGTGTGCCTTTCAACAAATGGAGCAGGTGAATTTTGATGCCTTGGACATCCAATTTGGCGACTTCCCTTGCAGTTTCCATCATCATATCATAATCTTCCAGCGGCAGTCCGTTGATGATGTGGGTACATACGCGAATATTATGCTTGCGGAGTTTTTCCACTCCTTTTACATAGGTTTCATAGTCATGGGCGCGATTGATTAATTGCGCCGTTCTTTCGTGAACCGTTTGAAGGCCAAGTTCAACCCATAAAAACGTTCTTTCATTGAGTTCCGCCAAATATTCCACCACATCATCCGGCAGGCAATCCGGCCGTGTGGCGATGCTTAATCCGACGACCCCGTCACAATTCAGCGCCGCTTCGTATTTTTCTTTCAGTACAGGAAGTGGAGCATGGGTATTGGTGAAAGCCTGAAAATAAGCGATCGTTTTCCCGTCTTTCCATTTATTTTGCATTTTGGCTTTAATTTTTTCATATTGGACAGGGATCGGATCAACCCTGTTGCCCGCGAAATCCCCGCTGCCGGCAGCGCTGCAAAATGTGCATCCTCCAAAAGCGACGGTGCCGTCCCTGTTCGGGCAATCAAATCCTCCATCCAGCGCCACTTTATATACTTTTTCACCGAACATGTCCCGCAAATAGCGATTCCATGTATAGTAACGTTTCCCGTCAGAAGGGAATGGATATTGCTGTTCTGTCAATGAATTCACTCCTTACCGGCATTCACAAACGATATTAGTAATTGATTTATTATTGATTTTATTGCACGGAATACCATTACACATTATAGCATTGAAGAAACCGGTTGTAATCTGATTCACCATGCATAAAGAGTGTTATGGATTTTACATTATTGGATATAATAGGAAGTGTAGAAATGCAGAACAGGTTTTTAAATTGATTGATGAACATCTAGCCAGAAAAGGAAATTTAGTCTAAAATATTATTGGCAGTTTTGTTATAGGACAATAGGTCTTGTATATTTTCCATATTTCCATTAAAATGTATACATTGAAAATAAGGTGCGATAAGTGCGACGACGAGGAGAAGGAATAGTAGATTTTGAAGCTTTTCAGAGAGCTAGCGGCTGGTGGAAGCTGGCAAGCGGATAAATCGAACTCGCCTTTGAGTCTGTTTTAGTGAATGACAGTAGCTAAAACCGTTCACCGCGTTAAGGTGTCGAGCTGAGTGCATGTGTCACTAATTTGGGTGGTACCGCGGGAGTGCAATACTCTCGTCCCTTCTCTATGGGTTGGGGCGAGTTTTTTTATTTTTAAAATATTCCGTTAATTCTAAAAGCTTTTGGGATAGTCTGGTAACAGGGCATTGATTTTTTCAATGAAAGCGGCAATACATTAAATTAAGGAGGAAGTACCCATGAGTTACAATCATCGAGAGATCGAGAAAAAATGGCAGGAATATTGGGAAAAAAATAAAACATTTAAAACGTTAAATGATGAGTCGAAACCGAAATTTTATGTTTTGGACATGTTCCCTTATCCATCCGGATCCGGTCTTCACGTAGGGCATCCTGAAGGTTATACGGCAACAGACATTTTAGCCCGTTATAAACGCATGCAAGGTTACGATGTACTTCATCCGATGGGATGGGATGCATTCGGGCTCCCTGCTGAGCAATACGCATTGGATACCGGCAACGACCCTGCGGAATTTACACAAAAAAATATCGCAAATTTCAAACGCCAAATTCAGGAACTCGGCTTTTCCTATGACTGGGACCGGGAAATTAATACAACCGATCCGGAATATTATAAATGGACACAATGGATTTTTATCCAATTATATAAACACGGTTTGGCCTATATTGATGAAGTGCCTGTCAACTGGTGTCCGGCACTGGGCACTGTGCTTGCCAATGAAGAAGTCATTGACGGAAAATCGGAACGCGGCGGGCATCCTGTCATCCGTAAACCGATGAAGCAATGGATGTTAAGAATTACGGCATACGCTGACCGGTTATTGGAAGATTTGGATGAACTCGATTGGCCGGAAAGCATTAAAGAAATGCAGCGGAATTGGATTGGCCGATCCGAAGGTGCGGAAGTTGTATTTAAAGTGCAAGGTACGGATAAAGAATTCCGCGTGTTCACCACTCGTCCCGATACCCTTTTTGGAGCGACATATTGCGTTTTGGCGCCAGAGCATGATTTAGTGAAAGAAATTACAACACCTGAACAGAAAGAAAAAGTGGAAGAATATTTAAAAATAGTCCAAACAAAATCGGATTTGGAACGTACGGATTTGGCGAAGGAAAAAACAGGGGTATTTACAGGGGCTTATGCAATTAATCCTGTGAACGGAAAAGCGATTCCAATTTGGATTGCCGACTATGTTTTGGCTTCTTATGGAACTGGAGCCATTATGGCGGTTCCTGCCCACGATCAACGCGACTATGAATTCGCGAAAAAATTCGATTTGCCAATCATTCCTGTTGTAGAAGGCGGAAATATTGAACAGGAAGCATACACCGGAGATGGTCCGCATATCAATTCTGATTTCTTGAACGGACTAGGCAAAGAAGATGCCATCAAAAAAGTAATCGAATGGCTTGAAGAAAAAGGTGTCGGGGAGAAAAAAGTTTCTTATCGCCTCCGCGACTGGTTATTCAGCCGTCAACGTTATTGGGGCGAACCTATTCCAATCATCCATTGGGAAGACGGTACGATGACAACGGTGCCAGAGGAAGAATTGCCGCTTCGATTGCCAAAAACAAATGATATTCATCCAAGCGGAACCGGGGAATCGCCGTTAGCCAACATTGAAGATTGGGTAAATGTGGTCGACCCGAAAACCGGAAAACGCGGCCGTCGCGAAACGAATACAATGCCTCAGTGGGCTGGATCCAGCTGGTATTACTTGCGCTATATCGATCCTCATAACAAAGAAAAAATTGCGGATGAAGAATTATTAAAACGCTGGCTTCCTGTCGATGTTTATATCGGAGGTGCGGAACACGCCGTACTTCACTTGCTGTATGCCCGCTTCTGGCATAAATTCCTATATGACATCGGAGTTGTGCCGACAAAAGAACCGTTCCAAAAATTGTTTAACCAGGGAATGATTCTCGGGGAAAACAACGAAAAAATGTCCAAATCAAGAGGAAATGTGGTTAACCCTGACGACATCGTACGAAGCCATGGTGCCGATACATTGCGTCTTTACGAAATGTTCATGGGGCCTCTTGAAGCTTCCGTTGCATGGTCAACAAAAGGCCTTGACGGAGCAAGACGTTTCTTGGACCGTGTGTGGAGATTATTCGTAAATGATGACGGAACGCTTTCTAATAAAATCCAAGAATCCGATGACAAAACATTGGAAAAAATCTATCATCAAACAGTGAAAAAAGTAACGGAAGACTTTGAACATTTGCGTTTTAATACAGCCATCTCACAATTGATGGTATTCATTAACGAATGCTATAAAGTGGAAATTGTTCCAAAAGAATATGCAGAAGGATTTGTAAAAATGCTTTATCCAATCACGCCGCATATCGGGGAAGAGTTATGGGCGGTTTTAGGCCATAAGGACACTATTACATATGAGCCTTGGCCAACATTTGATGAATCGAAACTTGTTGAGGATGAAGTGGAAGTCGTCGTTCAAATCAACGGTAAAGTCCGTACTAAACTGAAAGTTGCGAAAGATACAACGAAAGAAGAATTGGAAGCAATCGCAAAGGCAGATGACAGAGTAAAAGATTACATTGAAGGCAAGAACATTGTAAAAGTGATTGTCGTTCCAGGAAAACTTGTCAATATCGTAGTAAAATGATCGACATATTCCATGACCCGAAAGGCAAGGGCCTTTCGGGTCATGTTTTATTTTTCGTAAATTCTTACTAAATTTATAGAAATATGAAAATTTCTATTGACTTCCAACATCAACAACCTTATTATTTATACCAAAATACTAAGAATTAGAATGGCTTGTCAATTCTTGGTGCCTTCATTATAAAATTGTAATCATTATTTTCTGATGCAGAAGGGATTTGGAGGAATTTTTAGAGGATTTCAAAGTTTCAGTTAATTTTTTAAAAAAGTATTGAAAAATCATAGAGATATTTCGTAATATATAAAAAACAAAAATACTTAGTTAACCAATAAGAATTAAAGATTTTGTGAAAATTTGGTGAAATAGCCTTAAAAAACGTGAGGGAGCAAAATGGGAAAAGTATATATTGTTGGAGCCGGTCCTGGCAGTGTCGACTTAATCACGGTTAAAGGACTGAAATGTATTCAACAGGCAGATGTGATTTTATACGATCGTCTCGTATCAAAAGAATTGCTTTCATATGCGAAGCCAAATGCAGAGTTGATCTTTGTCGGCAAATTGCCGAAGCTGCATCATGTCATTCAAGAGCGGATTCATAAGCTGCTTATTCAACATGCAAGAAAAGGAAAGATTGTTACTAGGTTAAAAGGCGGAGACCCCTTTGTCTTCGGACGCGGGGCGGAAGAAGCGGAAGTATTGCGGGAAGCGGGCATCCCTTTTGAAATTGTGCCAGGCGTCACTTCCGGTATTGCGGCGCCGGCCTATGCTGGAATTCCGGTTACGCACAGGGAATTTGGTTCCAGCTTTGCCATCATTACCGGCCATTTGAAGGACGGGAAAGAAGACGGGATTGACTGGAAAGGATTGGCGGAATCCGTTGATACGCTGGCGATTTATATGGGAGTCGGAAATTTGCCGTACATCACGGAGCAGTTGTTGAAATACAAGCGAAATCCGGAAACCCCTGTGGCATTGATTGAATGGGGAACCACCCTTCATCAAAGGGTCGTAACCGGCACATTAGAAACGATTGTAAGCATTGCGGAAAAAGAAAATATCCAAAATCCCGCAATGATCATTGTAGGGGAAGTTGTAAGATTGCGTGAAAAAATCGCATGGTTTGAACAATGCCGACAGGAATTGCGCGAGACTATGTAATCGGAGGGATGAAATTGCAAGCATTGTTGTATGTTGCCCATGGCAGCAGGGTGAGAGAGGGGAACCGGGAAGCGGTTCAATTTATCGAATCCGTAAAACCCTTTTTCGATGTTGACATTCAGGAACATTGTTTTCTGGAATTGGCAGAGCCTTCGATTTTAAAAGGGGTCGAGAAATGTGTTTCAAAAGGGGCAACACGTATTGCGGTCATCCCGATTTTGCTGCTTTCGGCCAATCATATGAAAATCGATATTCCTTCCGAAATCGAAAAAGCCAAAACCTATTTTCCGTTTGTTGACTTTACAATCGGAAAACCTCTTGGCGTCCACGAAAAACTGATTTACAGTTTGCACAGCCGTGTCATGGCACAATGTCCATCACCCCCCGGTGAAACAGATATTTTGCTGATTGGACGGGGAAGCAGCGATCCGGATGTACAAAAGGATTTGGATCAAATTGCGAAGCTTCTTCAGCAAACCTATCATTATGCGAAAGTGGATACTTGTTTTTTGTATGGAAATGGCCCATTGTTTGAAGAAAAATTGCCGACGTTATGTGAAAGTCAAAACCGGGTATTTATCATTCCCTATTTGCTTTTTACAGGATTGCTTAAATTGAGCATCCAAAAAAAAGTAGCCAAACAAGGCTTTTCCAGCCGGAGAGTGGTTTTATGCGATTGTTTGGGCTATGACGAAAATGTTCGTCAAGTTTTCATTCAAAGAATAGAAGAAACATTATATTCATTTGCGGGGAGTGGTTGAATGGATAAAAAACAGCAAAATTTTGAAAAGGCAGTAGAAAGCTTAAAGAAAATGATCAGCACAATGAATTATGGTTCGATCACTTTGATAGTGCAGGACAATTATATTATTCAAATTGAGAAAAACGAAAAAATCCGGTTAAAGTAAGAAAATCATTTATTTGTCGAGGTGTGCATTGTGTTAGAAGTCATCAATAGTCCTTTTAATGAAGAACAAGTAAAGAAATTGAACGAGCTGTTGCCGACTTTAACGCCGCAACAAAAAATTTGGCTCACAGGTTATTTAGCTGCCACAGCAAACATTGCCGCTTTGGAGGCCCCAAAAGAATCGGCAGCCCGGCCTGTTGTCCAGCCCGCTACTCCGAAAGCGGTACCGGCTGACAAACAAGTGACCATCCTCTATGCGAGCCAAACTGGCAATGCGCAAAAGCTTGCCGAGAAATTCGGGGAACAGTTGCGGCAATCAGGATTGCAAGTTACTGTTTCTTCAATGAGCGATTTTAAAACAAACGCATTGAAAAAAGTACAATATTTGTTGATTGTTGCAAGCACTCATGGTGATGGGGAGCCGCCTGATAACGCGATTACCTTCCACAGCTTTTTGCACAGCAAGCGGGCTCCAAAATTGGAACATGTAAAGTACGCAGTTCTCGCATTAGGCGATTCAAGCTACGAGTTATTCTGCCAAACAGGAAAGGACTTTGACCTGCAACTTGAAAAACTCGGTGCAAAACGCTTAGTCGACCGGGTGGACTGCGATCTGGATTATGCAGAACCTGCACAAAAATGGTTTGAAGCAGTAAAGGATAAATTGCTGGGAGAATCCGCTTCATTCACGGCTTCCGAGCAAGAAGCGGCCGCAACGACATTGCAGGAAGTAAAAGAATATTCACGAAAAAACCCATTCCAGGCGGAAATCATTGAAAAAATCAATCTCAATGGCCGGGGTTCCAGCAAGGAAACGATCCATTTGGAACTCTCCCTCGAAAATTCAGGCATTACGTATGAACCTGGCGATTGCTTGGCAATCATTCCGGTCAACAATAAAAATCTCGTTCATTCGTTAATTTCCGCTTTAGGATTCGAGCCAAGCGCGCAAGTGGTTGTAGAGGACAAAACGATTACCCTTGAAGAAGCGCTGCTGAACGTGCTTGAAATCACTTTATTGACAAGACCGTTGATGAGAAAAATCGCGGAATTTACAGAAAATGAAAAACTTCATGCATTGTTGAAAGATTCCGATGCTTTGAAACAATTTATTGAAGGCCGGGATCTGCTGGATGTGGCAGAGCGGTTCGGCCCATTCAAATGGGATGAGCAAACATTTGTCAACTGTTTGCGAAAAATGCCGGCCCGCCAATATTCCATTTCAAGCAGCCTGCTGGCCAACCCTGAAGAAGCCCATCTGACAGTGGGGGTTGTACGTTATGAAGTGGATGGAAGAGAAAGACTCGGCGTATGTTCCACGTACATTGCCGACCAATTGGAAGTTGGAGACCATGTGCAAGTGTATGTGCATAAAAATCCGAACTTTAAACTTCCGGCGGATGATACGCCAATCATTATGATTGGTCCCGGCACAGGAGTGGCTCCTTTCAGAGCGTTTATGCAAGAACGTGAAGAACGGGGAGCTACCGGCGAGAATTGGCTGTTTTTTGGAGAACAACATTTCATGACCGATTTCTTATATCAAAAAGAATGGTTAAGTTGGTTAAAGTCCGGCGTGTTGACCAAAATGGATGTCGCTTTTTCCCGCGATCAAGAGGAAAAAGTATATGTACAGCATAAGATGCTGAAGAAATCAAAAGAGTTCTATGAATGGTTGGAAAAAGGCGCAGTAGTTTATGTGTGCGGAGATAAAGAAATGGCGAAAGATGTGCAGGCGACAATCCTCCGAATCATCCAACAGGAGGGCGGAAAAACGGAAGAAGAGGCGAAACTCTATTTGGAGGAAATGAGAAAACAAAAACGTTATCAGCGGGATGTTTACTAAGGAGGAAGCATAGGTGACAAAAAAAGTTGTATTACCACCCCAAGAAGGAAAACCTAGTGATGTGGAGGAAGTGAAAGCCGCAAGCAATTATTTGCGCGGAACGCTTGCTGAATCCATGCAAGACGAACTTACAGCCGGCATTCCCGATTGGGACAATAAATTATTAAAATTCCACGGCAGCTACTTGCAGGATGACCGGGATCAAAGGGTAGAACGGGAACGAAAAAAATTGGAACCGGCTTATCAATTTATGGTGCGTCTCCGTTTGCCGGCCGGGGTTGCGACACCGAAGCAGTGGCTCAAATTGGATGAACTGGCGGACAAATACGGAAACGGTTCAATAAGGCTTACTACGCGCCAAACGGTTCAATTCCATGGCATTTTAAAATGGAATATGAAAAAACATTTGCAGGAATTGAACAGCGTTTTAATTGACACGATTGCCGCCTGCGGAGACGTCAACCGGAACGTCATGTGCAATGCGAATCCGTACCAATCCAAATTGCACAAAGAAGTATCGGAATATGCCGCAAAAATCAGCGAACATTTATTGCCAAGAACAAAAGCTTATTATGAAATCTGGCTGGATCATGAAAAAGTGGTCGACACTCAGGAAGAACAGGAACCGATTTACGGCGCCCTTTATTTGCCGCGGAAATTCAAAATCGGAATCGCCGTTCCGCCGGCGAATGATGTCGATGTGTTTTCACAGGATATCGGCTTGATTGCGATTGTCGAAAATGATGAGTTGGTCGGCTTTAATGTGGCCATCGGCGGCGGTATGGGAATGACTCACGGAGATACAAGAACATATCCGCAAC
This sequence comes from Ureibacillus sp. FSL K6-8385, assembly GCF_038593155.1. Lineage (GTDB taxonomy): Bacteria > Bacillota > Bacilli > Bacillales_A > Planococcaceae > Ureibacillus > Ureibacillus terrenus. The sequence continues at coordinate 1,845,453 of NZ_CP151968.1, read as the reverse complement.
TTGGCAGATTGATCGGGTTTGTAACGAAGGACAAAATTGTGGATGTTTGCGAAAAAATCATGACTGTGCAGCGCGACTACGGCAACCGTTCAGACCGCAAGCAGGCCCGCTTCAAGTATACAATCGACCGTCTTGGCCTTGAAAATGTCAAAAAAGAAATCGAGAAGCGTTTGGGCTACGAATTCGAAGAGGTCCGCGACTTCCATTTTGAACATACCGGAGACCGTTATGGCTGGATCAAAGGGGAGGACGGAAAATATCATTTCACCCTCTTTATTCAAAACGGACGCATCCGGGATTTCGAAAATTATCCGTTAAAAACGGCGATAAGAGAAATCGCCGAAATCCATAAAGGCGAATTCCGATTTACAGGAAACCAGAACTTGATTATTGCCAATGTTAGTCCCCGGGCGAAAAAAAGCATTGAGAAAATCATCGACAAATACAAATTAACCGAAAGCGAGAATTATTCCGCTCTTCGCAGAAATTCCATCGCCTGTGTCGCTTTGCCGACTTGCGGATTGGCGATGGCGGAATCTGAACGATATCTGCCGACGCTTATTCAAAAAATCGAGCCAATGTTAAAAGAATTTGGGTTATATGACGAAGATATCGTCATCCGTATGTCCGGCTGTCCGAATGGATGTTCAAGGGCGGCGATGGCGGAAATCGGATTCATTGGGAAAGCGCCAGGAAAATACAATTTGCATTTAGGCGGAAGTTTCCAGGGAACCCGTCTCGCGAAATTGTACAAAGAAAACATTGGCGAAGAGGAAATATTGGCTACTTTAAGACCAATCTTTGAACATTATGCAAAAGAGCGCCTAGAAGGAGAACACTTCGGGGATTTCGTCATCCGTGCCGGCTATGTGGAAGCAGTAACGGACGGAAGGGATTTTCACAAACAGAAATCCAATGTTTAACCGATTTTGTAAATAAATAGTCTTCTGCCGTGTCAAGAAAGGGATTTGGCAAACTTTCCTCTTACTTGCGTCAAAATGCATTCACGTATTCGCCAATTTTTTAGAACTTGTACCCAAATCCCGATGAATGACATGGCAGAAGACTTTTCTATTTTTCATCGATATTTTTTGCTGCATTCAACCCCGCAATCCGGCCTGTCACAAGGTCGCTTGTGATGTTGAATCCTCCCGTGTAGCCATGGATGTCCAAAATTTCACCGCAAAAATATAATCCTTTCTTTTTCTTTGAAGCCATCGTTTTCGGATCAATTTCTTTGACGGAAACCCCGCCGCCCGTTACAAAAGCTTTTTCTAAATGCACATCCATTGTAAAGGAAACCAGTTCATGGGACAGCTTCCGGATTTGTTCCTGGCCGATTTCGACGCATGCTTTCGAAGGGGCGATTCCCGCTCTTTCAAGCAAAAATAGCAGCCATCTTTCCGGCGCCAACGGTTTCAGTACATTTTTCACTGATTTTTTCGGCTCTTTTTTCAAAAGTTGTTGGATCAGCCGGAAACAAGTTTCTTCATTATGTTCGGTCAATGTTTGAATGCGGATTTGGACCGGCGCACCGCCATTTTTCTTTAATTCTTTGACGACGAATTGGCTGCAAGCAACGCAGGACGGCAGGCCCGCTCAATCCGAAATGAGTAAAGATCATGTCCATTTGGTGGGTGATGACCGGTTTTCCTTTTTTGTTCAAAACGGAAACTGTTGCATTTCTTAAAGATAACCCTTGCAATGTCCGGGCTTGTATAAATGGTTCCTTTGATATGACCGGTACTTCTGTAGGATACAATTCCGTCACTGTATGTCCGGCTTTTTCGGCCCAAGCGTAGCCGTCCCCTGTTGAGCCCGTTTGCGGCACCGCTTTTCCTCCCACGGCAACAACGACGGATTTGGAGAGAATTTCAGTGCCATCTTCCAGACGGACCCCCAAAATTTTCTCATCATCCATTAACAACTTTTTTACAGCTGTATTGAAGCGGATTTCGACTTTCAGACGTTTCAATTCTTTGGCCAGGGCTTCGACCACATCCTGCGCCCTGTCGGAAACCGGAAACATGCGGCCGTGGTCTTCTTCTTTGAGAGGAACCCCCAATCTTCCGAAAAATTTAATAATGTCTTCATTATTAAAAATTGCAAAGGCGCTATATAGGAAACGGCCATTGCCGGGCATATGCCTGATGATTTCATCCACCGGCAGGCGGTTCGTTACATTGCAGCGCCCTCCTCCGGAAATGGCAAGTTTCCTGCCGAGTTTATTTCCTTTTTCGATCAACAACACTTTTTCTTTTGTTCCCCCGCCGCGATTGCCGCCATTAAACCGGACGGCCCCCCGCCGATGACAATGCAATCATACATAAAAAAGCTCTCTTTCCCTTCAATTTTTTTCTTTCCATATTATATACATTGAAGAAAAAAATAAAAAATGACAAGCAAATGGTTATAACAATATAAAAAAACTATTATGCTAAATGTTATGGAGAAACCATGAAAAAAACTATAAAATTGATTCTAGTGAAAAATTGTCTAGTTCTGTCCAGTTTAGTACAATTGAGAAGATTCATTGAATATTGGTCCGATTCGTTTTATAATCATAATTCGGTATGATTGGGATTCAATTTTTGATAAAATAAGCTTGTTATTCAGAAAGTAGAGGCGAAAAAAATGTGTGGATTTACCGGATATATACATGGAACTGACAATATAAATCACCACGAAACAATCGAACGCATGATGGAAACAATCGTCCATCGGGGACCTGACAGCGGAGGAAAGCATGTTGATGACCAGGTATCCCTGGGATTCCGGAGATTGAGCATCATCGATTTATCCGATGCGGCCAATCAGCCGATTTATAGCGAAGATGGCAGCATCGTATTGGTTTTTAACGGGGAAATCTATAATTTCCAAGAGTTGCGGAAAGAGCTGATCGAAAAAGGATATCACTTTAAAACCAGATCGGACAGCGAAGTGATCATCTATAGTTATCTCGAATACGGCGAGGAGTTTGTTAAACGCTTGCGAGGCATGTTCGCTTTCTGCATCTGGGACAAAAAGCGCAATCAAATGATGCTGGCGCGGGACGGCTTCGGCATCAAACCTTTATATTATACGAACCATACAAAAGACGATACATTCATTTTCGGTTCTGAAATCAAATCTTTTTTACCTCACCCATCCTTTATTAAAGAATTAAATAAAGATGCGTTGCGTCCGTATTTGACATTCCAATACTCCGCCATGGACGAGACATTTTTTAAAGGAGTTTATAAATTGCGTCCTGCCCACTACATGATCATTAAAGACGGCAAAATCGTAAAAATGGAAAAGTATTGGGATAAAAAATACCATGCAAAAGAAGATACTTTGGAACATTATGTAGAAGCCATTCGCAAAACGGTGAAAGAGTCCGTTGAGGCCCATAAAATCAGTGATGTAAAAGTGGGATCCTTTCTATCAGGCGGCATCGATTCAAGCTATGTAACTGCCCTTTTGCGTCCGAACCAATCCTTCTCTGTCGGATTTAAAAATTACGAAAAAATGTTTAATGAAACGGATCATGCGAAAGAATTATCCGATTTATTAAATATCGAAAATAAAAGAACTTTTGTAAGCGCCGATGAAGTGTTCGAAAAATTGCCGACCATCCAATGGCATATGGATGAACCGCAATCCAACCCATCGTCAGTGCCGCTATATTTCCTTTGCGAATTGGCAAGCAGGGACGTAACCGTTGTTTTATCCGGCGAGGGGGCCGATGAAATTTTCGGAGGTTATGAATGGTACCAGCCTTCCAAACGGATGCAGGCGTATGAAAAAATTCCGTTCGGATTGCGGAGAATCCTGTCAAATATTGCGAAGAAATTGCCAAAAAACAAATATACCAATTTCCTTGTAAAAGGCGGCCAAACCATCGAGGAGCGCTTTATCGGAGAAGCGGTTGTATGGGATGAAGAAGATGCCTTAAAAGTGTTAAAACCGGCTTATCGCAGCGGCCCAAGCGTCCATTCCATCACGAAACCGATTTATGATGAAGTCCCTTATGAAGATGACATCACAAAAATGCAATATTTGGATTTGAATCTTTGGCTGCCGGGGGATATTTTGCTGAAAGCGGATAAAATGAGCATGGCCCATTCCCTTGAATTGCGCGTGCCGTTTTTGGACAAAGAAGTCATGGAACTTGCCAAAAATATTCCGTCAAAATATCGCGTCAACGAGAAAGATACAAAATATGCATTGAGACTTGCCGCTTTGAAAGAGCTTCCGGAAGAATGGGCAAAACGCAAAAAGCTCGGTTTCCCTGTGCCAATCCGCCATTGGTTCCGGGAAGAAAAATATTATAATCTGGTTAAAGAAGCATTTCAATCCGACTATGCAAAAGAATTTTTTGATACGGATTTATTGATGAAATATTTGGACGAACATTATCGTCAAAAAGCGAACCATGCAAGATATATTTGGACCGTCTATGTGTTCCTTGTATGGTATAAACGTTTCTTCATTGATATGAAATAATTGTATAATGTACCGGTTTTCATATGGGTTTGAGAACCGGTACTTCTATCAAAAAATGCTTTGGGAAATGTATGGGACTATCCCGCAACACAAAGGGATAGTGCTTATTTTTGTTGCTTCTTTTCGCAAATTGCTTGTGCACTTAAACCGCCCATATGCGTCATAATAAATGGTGAAAAACTAAATAAAGAATGGATGAATCCAATGTCCTCATTAATGAAAGGTACAGCTATTTTAACAATCGGCATGTTTCTGTCAAAAGTGTTGGGGCTGATTTATGTTTTTCCCTTTTATGCGATTGTTGGGGAAAAGAATGTCATACTCTATCAGTACGCTTATATCCCATATACCATCATGCTTTCCATCGCCATTTCCGGGGCGCCGGTAGCGGTATCCAAATTTGTATCGAAGTATAATGCCATGGGAGATTATGAATCGGGCAGAAGATTGTTGAAATCCGGCCTTCTGACGATGCTCGTCACGGGATTTTTGACATTTTTATTGTTAAACTTGCTTGCGATACCGATTGCGGAAATTGTCATCAGAAGCGAAAAGCAGGTTTTTAGCGTGGAACAGGTGGCATCCGTCATCCGATGGGTCAGCTACGCCTTGATTGTCGTGCCATTTATGAGTTTATGGCGAGGATTTTTCCAAGGATATGGAATTATGGAACCGACCGCCTATTCCCAGCTTGTGGAACAGATTGTGCGGATTGTCTTCTTGCTTGCGGCTTCCTTCATTGTGATGATCATTTTGAAAGGCAAGGCTGAAACGGCGATTGCTTTATCGGTTTTTGCCGCTTTCATTGGGGCGATTGGCGGAATCGCGGTGCTTTTCCATTTTTGGAAAAAATATCGTCCTCAAATGAATGAACTGAGAAGAAAAAGCCAAAAGAAATCCAATATCAAGTTGACCGAAATATATGTGGAGGTTATCCGCTATTCCATCCCGATGATTTTTGTCGGAATCGCCAATCCGCTGTTTCAACTTGTCGATATGCTGACTTTTAATAATGCCATGAAGCATATCGGCATGTCGGAAGTATCGGATTTGTATTTGAGCATGCTGAATTTTACAACCCATAAAGTTGTCATCATTCCCGTAATGCTTGCGACAAGCTTGTCTTTGGCCCTTGTTCCGACGATTACAAAATACTTTAATCGGAATGAATTTGACCTGCTCCAAAATGCAATGGATAAATCCTATCAGATATTATTTTTCATTACATTGCCTGCTGCAATCGGCATTTCATTATTATCACACGAGATATATTTCCTTTTGTACAGCGAAAGTGAAATGGGCGCCAAAGTGCTTGCCCATTATGCTCCGGTCGCCGTTTTATTTGCTTTGTTCCAAGTAACGGCGGCGCTTCTTCAAGGGATTGACTATCAAAAATGGATTGTATTCAGTTTGTTGACCGGTATTTTGGTGAAATTGATGCTGAATACCCCGCTCATTGAAGCAATGCAAGTGGATGGAGCGATCTTGTCGACAGCGATCGGGTATACGATCTCGATTGCAATCAATCTGATCGTTTTAAAGAAAGTGTTAAATTACAATTCAAAAGTTGTTGTAAGACGTACAATGCTTATTGTGATTTTGACGGCTGTAATGGCCGTTTGCGTGATGCTGGCCCAGAAGGTAATCATCTGGCTGGCGGGGCCGGTGGACAGCAAAATCTCCAGTTTATTCGTGGCGTTGATTTGCGTTGCAATCGGCGTCTATGTTTACGCATTTATCAGTTTTAGAACAGGGCTTGCCCAAAAATTATTAGGTGAACGAATTACCCGTATTGCCGGAAAATTCGGGTTGAAGTAGGTGTCTATTGTATGCGTTTGGATAAATTGCTCGCCAACTCGGGGTACGGCTCCCGAAAAGAAGTGAAGCAGTTGTTGAAGAAGGAACAAGTAACCGTTGACGGGAAAGTCGTGAAGGACCCGGCTATGCATGTGGACCCGGATCGGCAAGAAATTTATGTATTCGGAGAAAAATTGGAATATAAAAAATATATCTACATTATGATGAACAAGCCGAAAGGGGTCATCTCGGCAACCGAAGATCTACGGGAAAAGACGGTGATCGATTTATTGAGCCCGCTCCTTCGGCATTATCATCCTTTCCCTGTCGGCAGATTGGACAAAAATACCGTGGGATTATTGCTGTTGACGAACGACGGCGATTTGGCCCACCAATTATTGTCGCCAAAGAAACATGTACCGAAAACTTATTTTGCAAGGGTCAAGGGAAAAGTGACGGAAGAGGATGTGAGGGCTTTTCAACAAGGGGTTGTCCTGGATGACGGCACTATTACCAAACCTGCGGAACTAAAGATTTTAAAGTCCGGGGATTTATCCGAAATTGAACTGACGATTTATGAGGGGAAATTTCACCAAGTCAAAAGGATGTTTGAAGCGGTTAATAAAAAGGTCGTTTTTTTAAAGCGTCTTTCGATGGGAAATTTGACATTGGATCCGAATTTGAAATATGGCGATTACCGCGAGTTAACGGATGAAGAAGTAAAAGCTGTCCAACAATATGTCCATAAAAAAGAGTGACCTTTAATGGTCACTCGTTCATTACTGTTCCCAAATTCCAATCTATATCTATCTCTATGATGATAACTTCACTTTTTTCTTCGTCGTTGTCCATTTGCCTCTACTTGGGCTTTCCACCAAGTTGTTGAAGGCTAACACATTCAAATCTCTTTGAATGGTGCGAGGAGTGATGTTGAATTCTTCAACCAAATCCTGTGTAGTGACTGTCCCATTCTCACGAATGTACATGTACACATCTTTAATGCGTGTAAGCATTCTGTCTGTAGCGGGTTTCATATTTGAACCACTCCTTCATCTTGATTCACATGGCAAAGACCAGCGGACGACTGCTTATGAACGAGAGGTCTAAATTTCTGCCTTAGACATCCCCTTTATCAGAATTTTTTGTCAAAAATTCATTTGACAGACTCATTATAGCAATAAACTATTAATTTTTCCACAATTCCAATGATAAAATTTCTGTTTATTATAAAAGATATGTTACTTATAGTCAAATATACATTTTTTGAATTTTGTCCAGAATTGATTCAGAGGTGGAATATATGGATTTTTTGACATTGGCAGAAGCGCAAAAAGAAGCGTTGATTCAAGATCTGCGACAATTGATTCAAATTGAGAGCGTTTTGGATGAAGAACATCAATCGGATGAGGCCCCTTTCGGGGAAGGACCGAAGCGGGCTTTGTTATGGCTTCTTTCAAAGGCGGAGCAGGATGGATTTAAAGTAAAAAATGTCGATCATTATGCCGGGCATATTGAAATGGGAGAAGGGGAAGAAATCCTGGGCATCCTTTGCCATGTGGATGTGGTGCCTGCGGGGAATGACTGGACTTATCCTCCCTTTCAAGGAGTTTTAAAAGATGGCAAATTGTATGGCCGCGGCTCCATTGACGACAAAGGCCCTACAATGGCCGCATATTATGCGATGAAGATGGTGAAAGAGTCCGGAATCCCCCTTTCCAAAAAGGTTCGCATGATTATCGGCACCGATGAGGAATCCGGTTTTCGCTGTGTGGAACATTATTTTCAAAAAGAAGCAATGCCTGACATCGGTTTTGCGCCGGATGCAGACTTTCCGTTGATCAATGCGGAAAAGGGGATAGCACTATTGCAATTTTCCCAAACGGATCCGTTGTCCTCTGAGGAGCAGCTCATCTCTTTTCAGGCGGGCAATCGGCACAATATGGTTCCGGATTTCGCAAAAGCTGTGGTGAAAAATGTTTCGGAGGATTTAGAAGTTCAATTCAATAAATGGTTTAAAGAGTATGACCGGGAAGCAACTTTTACTTGCGAAGGGGAAAGAGTTATAATAACGGTATCAGGAAAATCCGCCCATGCCATGGAACCGGAAAAAGGAAAAAATGCGGCAGTCGTGCTTGCGCAATTTTTAAGTCACCATTTGACAACCGATGCAAGCAAAGCTTTTGTAACCTTTATTGCCGATGTTTTCGGCGATGTATATGGGAACGCTTTAGGATTGGATTATGCGGATGAAGTTTCGGGGCCTACGACATTGAATGCAGGGGTTGTTTCCTTCGATTCCCAAAACGGAGGAAACATTCTCGTCAGCATGCGTTATTCTGTGACTTATCCGTACGAGGAAAAAATGAAAAAAGCGTCGGAACATTTATTGAAATATCCTTTTAGTTTGCATGTATTGTCAAATTCAATGCCTCATTACATTCCGGAAGAGGATGAATTTATTCAAACGTTGCTAAGAGTTTATCGACGGTATACAGGCGATGACCGAAAACCGTTATCTACCGGCGGCGGCACTTATGCACGGGTGCTGAAAAAAGGGGTGGCATTCGGCAGTTTATTTCCTGGTGAACCGGATGTGGCTCACCAAAAAGATGAATATGTTGTCATTGACAACTTAGTAAAAGCCGCTGCCATCTATGCGGAATCCATAGTTGAATTGGCGGCCAAATAATGAAGGAAGTGGGAAAATGGGATTTACTTTATGGAATGATCAAATTGTAAAAGACGAAGAAGTCAAAATAGACAAAGAGGACCGGGGATATCAGTTTGGCGATGGCGTTTATGAAGTCATTAAAGTTTATAACGGCGAAATGTTTACGGTAAAAGAACATATAGAACGTTTTTATTCTTCGGCGGAGAAAATCCGCATTTCCATTCCATATACGAAGGAACACCTTCAAGAGCTTTTGCAGGAACTGATAGAAAAAAATCAAGTAGGTACGGGACATATCTATTTTCAAATTACGCGCGGCGTTTCCCCGCGGACCCATTACTTTCCGGAAGGCGGCGCAAAGCCGGTTTTGATTGGATATACACGGGAAAATCCGCGCCCGCTAGAAAATATTGAAAAGGGAGTAAAAGCAACTTTTGTGGAAGATATCCGCTGGCTGCGTTGCGACATCAAAACTTTGAATCTGCTGGGTGCCGTGCTGGCAAAACAGGAAGCCCATGAAAAAGGGTGCTATGAAGCGATATTGCATCGCGATAATATTGTAACCGAAGGGGCTTCTACCAATGTTTTTGGCGTCAAAGATGGCATATTGTATACCCATCCCGCCAATCACTTGATTTTAAGGGGCATTACCCGGGATGTGGTCATGGATTGTGCCGAAGAAATCAATATGCCGGTGAAGGAAATACCGTTCACTACTTATGAAGCGTTGAACATGGATGAATTATTTGTCACAAGCACAACGTCGGAAATTACTCCCGTGATTGAAATCGACGGCAAGCCGATCAATGATGGCAAAGTAGGGGAATGGACAAGAAAACTACAAAAACAATTTGAAGCCAAAATTCCAAAGCCGTTGCATATTTAATGCCTTTTGTGTTGTTCATTTCATGACCGGAAATAGTATCCTGCGAAGAGGATACTATTTCTTTTTTCATCATCGCTTCAGCGTTACTATGATTTTTTGGAACAGTCATGTAAAATGGATGGAAGAGAGTAGAGTAGGAGAGTGTTTCCGTTGGCACAGCTCATTAAGTTGCAAGATTATATTTCCAGATATCAATTGGATTTGACAAGATATCCAACCCAATATGTGCGTTTAAAAAGGACCCAATGGGAAAAAGTAAAACAGCAATGGCTGTCAGGCGGAGAGCCGATGGCATGGGAACATTTCGGTGAAGAGGAAGAACAGCCAAAACGGTTTTCCATTTTGAAAAGATGGTTTGCCAAAAAACGGTCCATCCAAGACGACATGGAAAACGTTGATGGATTCCAGCACCCCATTTCCGATACGGAGGAACATGGAGATGGGCCGGATTTATCATTTGAGCCGAAGATCATTCATCGCCCTTCAAACCTAGAAGAGTTGAAGCGGATGTTTCTTGACCAGTTATTTCAATTCCAAATAAGATGGGCCAGTTCGACGCTGTTGGAACAATCCAATGTCGATCCCCGTTTCTATAGGGACAGTTTTTTAAAAACCGTTCTCCAACGGCTGCCGGATAATTATTTCGTCTTTTATTACCCGGTAATCAAAGTCAAAAATGCGCCAATCGAATTGGACGTCATCCTTTTGTCGCCGACCGAATGTTTATGCATCACGCTTGTTGAAGCGGAAGAAGATGCTTTTTATGTTGGCGATGGCGAAAGATTTTGGACGAAAAAAATCGGAAAAAGAGATGTGAAAATTTTAAATCCGCTCTTGCAGTTAAACCGGATGGAAATGATTGTAAACCAGCTTTTTAAACATCATCAAGTTGAAATACCGATACGGAAAATTTTGCTTTCAAGAAACGGCTACTTTGACCGGTCGATGTCGCATTTTAATGTCCAATACGTCGACAAGCGGGGATATTCAAGTTGGCTCTTGCATTTAAAACATTCTCCATCCCCCATCAAGAAAAATCAATTTGAAGCGGCACAGGCCATTTTAAACAGCGTGGAGACGGCAGCCTATCCCCGCGGCATCCGGAATGGTCAAAAATCGGAAGAGCAGCCGGAAAGTGGTTCATAAGTATCATCTGAACGACTAACGTTATGTACATAAAGAGATATGAAGCAAATACATAGCATCTAAAATCCAATAAAGAAAACACCATTTGGAAAAAATGTTTAAAATATAGAATGGATACGATAAAATAGAGGAACAACATAGAAGGTAGGGTAGATTGAGTGAGACTGCGTAACAAACCTTGGGCAAAAGATTTCATCCAAAAACATCCGGAAATTTTGATTCCAAATCCTGAAGAGTTTAAAGGCAAGTGGAATGAGGTTTTCGGCAATGACCATCCACTTCACATAGAAGTAGGAAGCGGAAAAGGGCAATTTATTGTCGGGATGGCTTTAGCCAATCCGGAGATCAATTATATTGGAATTGAATTATATGACAAAGTCATCGTGAAAGCATTGCAAAAAGCATTGGAAGCAGGTTCGCCTCCCAACTTGAGACTGCTGAAAGTCAATGCTGAAGAGTTAGAGAATTTTTTCCAAAAAAATGAGGTGGACAGGATTTATTTGAATTTCTCCGACCCATGGCCAAAAAAGCGCCATGCGAAACGGAGACTCACCCATGAAAGGTTTTTAAGAATCTATGAATCGATTTTGGTGGATGGAGGAGAAATCCACTTTAAAACCGATAACCGGGGGCTTTTTGAATATTCATTGGTGTCGATGTCCCAATATGGCATGGTTTTGAATGAAGTTTCTTTAGATTTGCATGCCAATGAGCCGGAAGACAATATCCGCACGGAATACGAGGAAAAGTTTTCGGCATTGGGGCAGCCGATTTACCGGTTGGAGGCTCAATTTGCAAAAAGGAACGGGGGGTAAAATTGAAACTTGTTGTCAACGGCTGTTGGCAGAAGTTTCAATGAAAGATAAACAATTTTGATAGTATAGGGGGAGAAATGGACGATGGATCAACTGCAATTTCATGACATGACCTTAACATGGTTGGATGGAGGAGTAACCTCCCTGGATGGGGGTGCGATGTTTGGTGTCGTTCCGAAGCCTTTGTGGTCGAGAAAATATCCCGGGAATGAGAAAAATCAAATTGAGCTGTCTTGTGAACCGATTCTCATCCAATATAATGGGAAAAACTATATGATTGACAGCGGGATTGGCAATAAGTTGAATGAAAAACAAATCCGCAACTTTGGGGTAACGGAGTTATCAAATATTGATGATAGTTTACAGAAATTGGGTTTAACTGCGGAGGATATCGACGGAATTTTAATGACCCATATGCATTTCGATCATGCGAGCGGATTGACAAAATATGAAGGGGACAAATTGGTTTCTTCATTCCCCAATGCAACCATCTACGTCTCTCAAATAGAATGGGATGAAATGCGCAATCCCAATATCCGTTCTAAAGCGACATATTGGGAAGAAAATTGGAAGCCGATTCAGGATCAAGTTTCCACTTTCAACGATTTTATCGAAATTGTTCCTGGCATCGAAATGATTCATACAGGCGGCCATAGTGATGGACATGCCATTGTAAAGTTGAAGCAAAATGGGGAAACTTTGATTCATATGGCGGATATTATGCCAACCCATGCCCACCAAAATCCGTTATGGGTGATGGCATATGACGACTATCCGATGACGAGCATTTTTGCAAAAGAAAAAATATTGAAAGAGGCTTATCAAGAGGGCTACAAATTCATTTTTTATCATGATGCCTACTATCGAATGATTCAATGGGATGAGACGGGAAAAGAAATCATCGATTCCGTGAAACGCGGCAAAAAGGCAAACATTCCTCTGCCTGCAAATAATTAAAAAAGATGGGGAATCCCCCATCTTTTTTAATTATGCTTTCTTTAATTCGACGATCACGCCTGAACGGGCATCTGCTGCAAATTCGAAGTTTTCCGTCTCGCCGTCGATCACTCTTGAAATCCCGCCCCGATATACAGGGATTGTTGTAATGCCGTTAGTGAAGTTTTCCGGTTTCATATAAATCCAGGAACCTTCGATCGGACTTTCTTTTCTGAATTCATCTTTGATATTTTCCAATATTTGATTTGGATTCATATAAGGCTGAATACGTTCTGATGCTTCTTTTATGATGACTGCCGCTGCCAATCCGGTTGTTACCCCTAACATAAAATCACGTAAATTCATATTCCAATTACCTCCTTAAATACCATTGTAACACTAAATGGCTTATGAAGTCTCCTTAAAGCAGGATAAAACATTTTTTAAATTATATACACATTTCGATGGAATGGTTGGAATTCCCTTTTTATTTGCCGGATAAAAAAGTTAAATCTTTTTGACCGGAATGAAATATCATTCCGGCTTTCATCGTTATGTGTACCGGATGTTTATGCTAAAATAAAGCAAGTATTGAAAGAGGGAGTGTTCCAAGTGAATGAAGAAACTTTGGAATTGTTTAAAACATTGACGGAACTTCCGGGAGCGCCCGGAAACGAGCACCAGGTGCGGGCATTCCTGAGAAAAGAGCTCGAAAAATATTCGGATGAAATCGTGCAGGACAATTTGGGCGGAATCTTTGGATTGCGAAAGTCAGAGGAATCTAATGCTCCGAAGATTTTGGTGGCCGGCCATATGGATGAAGTAGCCTTTATGGTAAAGAGCATCACCGACAATGGCATGATCCGCTTTCAACCATTGGGCGGATGGAATCCACAGGTTTTGCTCGCCCAGAGGGTGGTCATCTTTGCAAAAGAACGGGAAATTCCGGGCGTCATTGCCTCAACGCCTCCCCATTTGCTGACGGAAGAGCAGAGAAAGAAACCTGTCGACATAAAAGAAATGCTGATTGATGTTGGAGCCGACAGCAAAGAGGATGCCATTCAAATGGGGATCCGCCCCGGACAATCGATTATCCCGGTTTGTCCGTTTACGGTGATGGCGAACCCGAAAAAAATCATGGCGAAAGCCTGGGATAACCGTTATGGATGCGGGCTTGCGATTGAATTGTTAAAAGAACTGAAAGATGAAAAAGTGGTGAACCATCTTTATTCGGGAGCGAATGTGATGGAAGAAGTGGGGCTTCGCGGAGCCCAAGTCTCCACTTACATGATTCAGCCGGATTTATTCTTTGCTTTGGATGCTTCTGCCGCAAATGATATGACCGGCGACAAAAACGAATTCGGCCAGTTGGGAAAAGGTGTGCTTTTGCGCATTTACGATCCGACGATGGTAACCCACCGTACGTTGCGTGATTTTATATTGGATACAGCTGAATCCAATCATATTCCATATCAATATTTCGTTTCAAAAGGCGGCACAGACGCGGGAAGGGTTCATACGATGAACGGCGGCATTCCGAGCGCGGTGATCGGCATTTGTTCCCGCTATATCCATACATCCGCTTCCATCATTCATGTCGATGATTATTTGGCTGCAAAAGAATTATTGGTGACATTGATCCGTAAATTGGACCGCACAACGGTTGATACCATCCTCCAAAATCCTTAATCAACGTTTCTTTTGGCTTTTACCGCCGCTTCTTTGCGGCGGTTTCTTTTTGTTACAAACATGTAATGAGAATGTAACGAATTTCTTAGAACCATTCCGAACAGATTGTAGTAAAGTGAAATGAGGGAAAACATGAAAGAAGCGATCGGAAGAGTTAACTGTGCAAAAGTACAAGCAATTATCTATGATTCTAAAAGGAAAATTTGAGATTGCGCTCTTTTGAATATCCTACTAAAATAAAGTTTGGTAAAGGAAGTGAAACATTATGAAAAAATGGTTATTATTAGCCATCGCCGCCATGCTGTTAACGGGACTCTCCGGCTGCGGGAAATCTGTCGAAGAGCAGATTAATGTCGGAGTAGCCAGCGCGCAAACGGTATTTGAAGAAACCCCAAGGGAGCCGAATAAAAAGATTGGCCAAATCGAACTCTATTTGCCTTCCGGGTATAGCATCAAAGAAACAGATGATGTCAATAACTACGTAATATCAAAGGGAAAAGATAATTACATTTTGTTCGTCAATGTGAACGAAAAAGAAGACAGCAAACTGCATTATGAATTATTGAAAAAAAATTCCGCGAAGAAAATTGTGAAAGAGCAGCCGGTTGAACTTGACGGCGTCTTTGGCTTTACAATGGTGATCAAGCACAATGATGATCAATATGAATTGATTGCCAGCAGCGGTGGCGTAAAATTGTCCACAATCTCCAACGGCCGAAATATGGATGATAAGCTGGTGGAAATGATGATGATTGCCCGGTCAGTCGAAGTGATCCGTTAATGGATTCGTTCTATTCGACTATTGTTCATCTCATTTGATACAATAAATGCAAGAAGAAAAAAACGGTTCACAATATGTGAGCCGTTTATTTGTGCACATAAGGAAGTGAATGCAAATTGAAGACTGAGCAGCTTGTCGAAGAACTGAAAAAACGGTTAGGGACACAAAAATTCGTGTTTTCTTATAATCGGAAAGACGATAAATTGCGGGTGGAACATAAAACCCTTCAAAAAGGAATGGAAATCCATCTTCCGGGTATTCTTGCAAAATACAACGAAAGAAAAGGACAGGCGATTCATGATGTCGTTTATACGATTGAACAGACGTTTCTCGCAATGGAGAAGGAACAGAATGAAGAAATTTATCACCTTTCGAAAATATATCCTGTCATTCGTTCCACATCCTTCCCGTTGAAATCAAAAGAGGGACATGCTTTCATTACGGCAGATCATACAGCGGAAACCCGCATTTTTTATGCTCTGGATTTGGGCGCTACTTACCGTTTGATTGATGAATCCATGCTTCCGAAATTAAACGCGACCCCCGATCAAATCCGGGAAATTGCCCGATTTTCCGTCCGCCAGTTGCCTACGAATACGAAAAAAGATGAGGTGGCGGGGAATGTCTTCTATTTTGTCAATGAAAATGACGGATATGATGCAAGCCGCATCTTAAACGAAGCTTTTCTAAAACAAATGAGGGAAAAAATCGAAGGGGATATGGCCATTTCCGTTCCTCATCAGGACGTGCTAATTATAGGAGATATCCGGAATGAAACAGGATATGATGTGCTGGCCCAAATGACGATGCATTTCTTTTCCATTGGACGTGTGCCAATCACATCATTATCCTTTGTCTATGAAAACGGAGAGCTGACACCGATTTTTATATTAGCAAAAAATCGATAAGAAAAGGAGTCGGAATTCAAATGATTGCAGCATACAATAAAGAACATGTCGGAGATGTACTGCTCGTTCAATTGACAACGGAGGATGTTGCCGCGCCGGAAGTGGAACGGGTGGGGGATGTCGCGTTAATCAAGGAAAAAGCAACAGGGGAAGTGAAAGGATTTAATCTATTTAATGCGAGCAAATATATGGAACTCAATGTAAGCGGCAATGTGGAAGTGACTGAAGAACTCGTTCAACAAATCCGGGCAGCCCTGAAGGCGAACGATGTGGAAGTTTCCATTGACGTGGATTTTTCTCCGAAATTTGTCGTTGGCTATGTGGAAGAAAAAGAAAAGCATCCGAACGCGGACAAATTGAGCGTTTGCAAAGTGAATGTCGGCGATGAGGTGTTGCAAATCGTATGCGGTGCGCCAAATGTCGAAGCCGGCCAAAAAGTGGTGGTTGCAAAAATCGGGGCGGTCATGCCTTCCGGAATGGTCATCAAACCTGCACAACTGCGCGGAGTAGATTCCTATGGAATGATTTGTTCAGCAAGGGAGCTTGCAATTCCAAATGCTCCTCAGGAAAAAGGAATATTGGTACTGGATGAGGATGCCGAGGTGGGTTCACCTTTTCAAATCCCGGAAAAACTATAACATCCTGAATGGTTAGGGCAAGGCTGTCCTAACCATTTTTTAATGAGATGTTAATGGAATGTAAAGGATTTGCAACACAATTTATGTTATCCTTTTTTGGGCAATCAATAGGATGATTCATGCATGATTCGGGTGAATGATACATATATGAAATATAATGTGAATCGATATAGAACATAGCTATATTGCCGAAAAATATCATATAATTATAAAAGGGATGGTATTAGAAAGAGTGATGACGGATGAAATGGCTAAAAAAAACATTGAATAAGTTATTTTTTCAGAATGATATGGAAGAAGAATATGATGAAATAGAGTACGAAGCAGATTGGGAAGAATATACATACGAACAAAAGCAGCCGCAACCAAAGTTTCGGTTTCCATTAATTCCTGACGAAGAAGTCCGGCCGACAAAAAACGAATCTCCCTACCAGCCGGCTGAAGCAATCAAACATGATAATGCAAAGCATGATGTTCATCATGATAAGAATTCACTGGTGTATGACGTGGATGTTCCAAGAATACATGAACTTCTGGAAATGCGGATTCAAAACAAGAAAAAGGCCTCCCGTCCTGATTATAAATCCCCTCGCAGGAGAGAGCTCAACTTGCGGAAGGATGCTGACCGGGAACCTGTCCGGAAAAAAACAGAAAAGACGACGGAACATGAACAAAATCAACTTCCTCTAAATCGAAAAAGATTCATTCCGACAAATGTTCCTTCTCCTGTATACGGTTTTCAAAAACCTCGGCCAATACACGATTTGCTGGCGAAAAAACAGCAAGAAAACAGGGAACGGGAGTTGGATGATCAAAAAGGTTTGCCTGACGCGTCCACCGAAATTGCATCAGGATTTGAAAACAGGCCACGCACCCTTGCAGTTGAAGAGATCGATAAACAATTGGAGAAAGTGAAGGAAGAAGTTGAACAAATTCTCCATCAAACGAAAGAAAGTTTATCGATTACTTTAGAAGAAAAAGGCAGCGATTCACGGTCCGTTTTGGTAGAAGATGCAGGGAATCCGGATGGAATGTCAGGGATTTTGGAAGAACAGGAAGTGCGCTCGTCTCTGCAGGATGAAGCCCCTATCATGCTTGAACCAGCAGCAAACAGCACCCCTTTTATAAACATACAAAAAGCAAAAGAATCGGCAGCGAATGCGGAAATAGGCGGCCAATCCGACGGCAGCCAGACGGATGTCGCTCCAATTGAAATGGAGGATTTCCCATTTTCCGGAGAGCAAGGCGAAAAAATGAGGACGGAAGAAATCGGGAAGGAACAAAAAGGCCCGATGAACGTTTGTGAAGCCGATGAGGCGGAACGGAGCGAAGAACGATTGCAGGCCGAGACCATCATTTTCGGAGAAGGGGCAAATTCTGAAATTTTATTGCAGGAAAGTGGAGAAGCGCCAACGAAAGAATATCAGCCGGAAGAAAAACAATTTCCGACTTCCGATGAGGGGCAATCCAATACAACATTGTTTGACGGTCCTGTTTCTAACGATGATGAATGGCCATTGAAAAAACCGGAAATCGACGGACATCATCCTAATTCTTTGAAGAAGGAATCGGCAGAACGATTGAATGAGAAAGAGAGAAGAAAGGATGGTCCGCATTCAACGGACGAAACGAAAAACGAAATGAAAGAAAATGGGACAAAGAACAGGCCCATTCCGTTCAACGTCATTATGCTGAAGTCGGATAAAGAAAAGTTGGCCAAAAAAGGGCAATCGCATCTTGACTTCGGAAAGCCTGAGCCTCAAGAGAAAAAGATTGAGTATAATCGAAAGAACTTCGAATCTATAACCGGGAAAAAAGAGTTCTTTGAAAATTCAACACAGGTTGAAAAAAAAGATAGCCGATACGAAAAGCCGCCTTTGAGTTTTTTGACCCCGCCGGAATCATCCGCGGAAGATCGGGAATGGATGGAAAGCCAGGCTCAAAAGCTTGTGGAGACATTATCCTATTTTCAAGTGACCGCCAAAGTGGAATCGATTATGCAGGGCCCTGCAGTCACCCAATTTGAAATTACTGTCGGTCAAGGAACAAAAGTAAGCAAAATACGAAATCTTGCAGATGATTTGAAACTCGCCTTGGCTGCGAAAGACATTCGGATTCAGGCGCCGATTCCGGGGAAAAACACAATCGGGATTGAAATACCTAACCGCATTTCCCGGGCTGTGCGTTTATCGGAAGTTGTAAACAGTGAACGATTTTTACAATCCGAATCGCCGATGGAAGCAGCCCTTGGATTGGATTTGACCGGTGAGCCGGTGACAATCGATTTGCGCAAAATGCCCCATGGATTGATTGCAGGAGCGACCGGTTCAGGAAAATCCGTATGCATCAATTCCATTTTAGTCAGCCTGCTGTTAAAGGCCGAACCAAGTGAATTGAAGTTGATGTTAATTGATCCGAAAGTGGTGGAGCTGGCTCCATATAATCATATTCCGCATCTCGTAAGTCCTGTCATAACCAATGTGAAAGCGGCGACAGTGGCGCTGAAGTGGGCGGTGGATGAAATGGAGCGGAGATATCAGCTGTTTGCCCATGCAGGTGTAAGGGATTTGCCCCGGTATAATAAACTTGTAGAACAAGAGGGAAAAGGCTCCTTGAAACTTCCTTATATCCTGATTGTTATAGATGAATTGGCCGATTTAATGATGATGGCCCCTCAAGATGTGGAGGAATCCATTTGCCGGATTGCCCAAAAAGCGAGGGCTTGCGGCATACATTTGATTCTTGCCACACAGCGTCCTTCCGTTGATGTCATTACAGGTTTGATTAAATCGAACATTCCGACACGCATAGCCTTCTCCGTTTCTTCCCAAATCGATTCCCGCACCATTTTGGATTGCCAAGGGGCGGAACGGCTGCTGGGAAGAGGAGATATGCTTTACCTCGGAAATGGCATGTCGGATCCGATCCGTTTGCAAGGAGCCTTTGTGACGGATGAAGAAATTGAAAAGATTGTCGATCATGTAAAAAAACAGGGGGAACCCGATTATCTCTTTGAACAGGAAGAGCTGTTGAAAAAAGTGGAAATGATCGAGGAGCAGGATGAATTGTTCGAGGATGTCTGCCGCTTCGTGTATGAACAGGGAGCCGCATCGACTTCCCTTATCCAAAGAAAATATCACATTGGATACAACCGGGCGGCCCGGTTGATCGAAATGCTTGAAAGTTATGGATTTGTATCCGAGCAAAAAGGAAGCAAACCTAGGGAAGTGTATATTACGGAAAAGGATTTAATGGAGCTGTTCGATTGATGAACAAACATCCGGAACAGGAGGGGGGGAGCCCCTCTCATTTTTTTGAAACGAATAAAAAAATACATGCTATAATGGTATAGGTTTTTGATTTACTAAAAATGTATAAACTAGTCATAAGCTTAATATTTATTCATTAGGGTCAATCCCTGGGAGGTTTTAAACATGACAATTTATCATTTTACAGGCATAAAAGGTTCGGGAATGAGTTCACTTGCCCAAATACTCTTCGATTCGGGCGAAAACGTCCAAGGTTCCGATGTGGAAACATACTACTTTACCGAACAGCCTTTAAGGGAAAGAAATATTAAAATATTAAAATTTGATCCGAATAATATCCAGCCCGGGATGACGGTTATTGCGGGAAATGCGTTTCCTGACAGCCATCCGGAAATTGTCCGGGCAAAAGAATTAGGCGTGGAAGTCATTCGTTATCATAAATTTTTAGGGGAATACATTAAAAAATTTACATCCATAGCAGTTACCGGAGCCCATGGAAAAACATCGACAACGGGCTTAATGAGCCATGTCATCGGGGGATATAAACCGACATCATATTTGATTGGCGATGGAACCGGTTATGGGAAAAAGGACGCAACTTATTTTGTGATGGAAGCCTGCGAATATCGGAGACATTTTCTCGCATATCATCCGGATTATGCCATCATGACCAATATCGACTTTGATCATCCGGATTATTTTTCAGATATCGAAGACGTATTTTCCGCCTTCCAGCAATTAGCGCTGCAAGTGAAGAAGGCGATCATCGCTTGCGGGGATGACGAATATTTACAAAAGATTCATGCGAACGTGCCGATCATTTATTATGGAATGGGAGAACGCAACGACTTTGTAGCGAAAAACATCGAAAAATCAACAATTGGTTCAAGTTTTGATGTATATATCCGAAACGAATATTACGACCGGTTTTTCATTCCAATGTTTGGAGACCATGCCATTTTGAACTTGCTGGCGGTCATTGCGCTATGCCATTATGAAGGAATTCCTGCCGATATCATCAAAGAACGGATAAAAACGTTTAATGGTGTAAAACGGCGTTTTACTGAGACGAAAATTGGCAATAATGTTCTTGTTGATGATTATGCGCATCATCCTACTGAAATTATCGCAACAATCCAGTCGGCAAGACAAAAATATCCGGGACGGGAGGTTGTAGCCATCTTTCAACCCCATACATTTAGCCGGACAGAAGCGTTTTTAGAGCAGTTTGCCGACAGCTTAAAACAGGCGGACTCCGTTTATTTATGCGAAATCTTCAGCTCTGCCCGAGAAAAGAACGGAAATCTGACGATTGAAGATTTGGCTAAACTTATAGATGGAAGCGAAGTGATCCGGACAGAGACGATTGATCGATTGAAACAACATCAAAACGCCGTTTTTCTCTTTATGGGAGCGGGAGATGTGAATAAATTCCAAAAAGCATTCGAAACCCTTCTCAAAAAGGGTGCATAGTTTTGGAAAAAATGTGACGAAATTATTTCAATATATATAAAAAAGGGGCGATTTCAAGCTCCTTTTTTTAACAAAAGAAGGAATTCCGAAAAATTTGTCGAAATGAATATACAACTTAATTCTAGGAGGTCTTCAGCATGGAAGTGATTTTATATATCTCGGCACTTGTTGCAGCGCTGGCTTTCCTCGTGCTTTGTATAAGTATAGGAGCTACGTTGTTCTCATTAAAAGGGATTTTAAAAAGCATGGCCGGCACGATTGCCGGAATAGAAAAACAAATGGAAGGCATTACCCGTGAAACGACTTATCTGCTGGAAAAGACAAATACTTTAGCCGCAGATATCATCGATAAATCCGAAAAATTAAACACGGTAGTGGATGCAATCAAAAATATGGGGACATCTGTCAATAATTTAAACAATTCTCTTAATAAGATAACGGATTCCATCTCGAAAGAAGTAAGCAAAAATGAAGAAAAGATTGCCCAGGTTGTACAATGGAGCAATGTGGTCATGGATATTGCCGAAAGATGGAAACAACGAAAAGCCCATCAGGAAGCGGCAGAAGCGGATCATAAGGGAGTTGCGGTTTACAAGCGCGAGAAAAAATGAAGGGGGAAATGACGATGTCAGGAGAAAAACCAAATTTCAATGAAGTGAAAGATCAACAGTTGCCGCAGGAAACTGCGAATCAGGCGGCAAACGGGGAGGAAACGATCAATATGAAAGATTTTGTGATTGGAGCATTAGTTGGAGGTATTGTCGGCGCTGCAGTCGGACTATTGTTTGCGCCTAAAACAGGGAAAGATTTGCGCAGCGATGTAGTTCAACAGGCAAGCAATATTCGGCAAAAAGGAATTGTTCTTACATCCACCGCGAAAGAAAAAACCGCGCAGCTATCAAGCCAAATTAAAGAGCAATCATCCCATTTGGTCGAAAAAGTAAAGTCGAAAAAGGAAAAATCTCCAAAAGTCATGGATGACGGCACGGCTTCTTATGAAGAAAATCTCGTTGATGCATACGAAGGAGAAGAGATTTCAGAGGCAGCCCGTCCATCCTCAATCTAACATAGATGATCAAGAAGGGCATTTGCGAAAACAGATGGTTTTCCAATATGCTCTTTTTTGATTTTATTGCCCGTTTTCCGGACACCCGCTTTCCCTTGTTCCATAATTCATTGCAGGCCTGCCAAATATAGAGGACCATATCACATCATTTGATTCATTTCCATCAAGGAAGCCTAGAAATCTATTATCGCTTTAGCGAGTTGAAGCGCTAAATTAAAAAGACGTGACATTCTGAATTTTCTTGATTATAATATGTATATTATCTTAAAATGTAATAACATACATTCAGTCTTCTGAAAGTGTTGTATTTCAGTAGGGAGGAGAAATTGGGAATGAGTGAAAAACGGTTAGAAGAACTTCGCCAACAAATCGATGAACTAAACCTGGAAATTCTTCGATTGATCAACGAACGTGCGGAAATCGTAAACGAGATCGGAAAAATTAAAGAAAAACAAGGGGTAAACCGATACGACCCATTGCGCGAACGCCACATGTTGGATTTGTTGAAAAAGCATAATAAAGGTCCGTTAAATCAAATGACGGTTGATTATATCTTCAAAACGATTTTCAAAACGGCTTTAAAACAATTAGAAGCGGATACGAAAAAAGAATTGCTTGTTTCCCGCAAGAAAAAACCTGAAGATACAATCATCGAAATTAACGGGAAAAAAATCGGCGCCGGAGAACCGACTTTTATTTTCGGCCCATGTTCCGTAGAATCTTACGAACAAACAGCGCAAGTAGCCGCTTCCATCAAAGCGAAAGGATTAAAATTCATCCGCGGAGGTGCATACAAACCACGTACATCTCCATATGATTTCCAAGGTTTAGGTTTGGAAGGGCTGAAAATTTTAAAACGTGTTTCAGAAGAATACGGTTTGGCGGTAGTTACGGAAATTGTGACACCTGGGCATATCGAAGAAGCGTTGGATTATGTTGATGTCATTCAAATCGGTGCACGCAATATGCAAAACTTCGAATTGTTGAAAGCGGTAGGGGAAACCGATAAACCGGTATTACTAAAACGCGGTTTGGCCGCAACAATTGATGAATTCATCCTTGCAGCGGAATACATCATGTCCAGAGGAAACGAAAATATCATGCTTTGCGAACGCGGAATCCGCACATACGAAAGAGCAACACGCAACACGTTGGACATTTCGGCGGTGCCAATTTTGAAACAGGAAACACACTTGCCTGTGTTTGTTGACGTAACACATTCAACAGGCCGACGCGATTTATTATTGCCATGCGCAAAAGCGGCTATCGCGATTGGCGCAGATGGCGTGATGGCAGAAGTCCATCCGGATCCATCCGTAGCATTATCCGATTCCCAACAGCAAATGGATTTACAGCAATTTGATGAATTTTATGAAGAATTGTTAAAATTTATGAAACAATATGAGTATAAAGCTTAATGCCGAAACTATCCAATCTTTATGATTGGATAGTTTTTTTGTAAAAAATAATAGTGATAAAATCCTATATTTATAAATATATTGTTATAATTTTTTGAACTGTTCCTATGTATTGAAAAAAATGAGCAATGTATCGTATCATGAAGAAAATAACAATTAAAGGGAGGGAGACCTGTGACGGTTACAATTTATGATGTTGCCCGAGAAGCGAATGTTTCGATGGCAACCGTTTCCCGGGTAGTGAACGGGAGCCAAAATGTGAAGCCTTCCACCCGCAAAAAAGTGCTTGAAGTCATAGATCGCCTCGGTTATCGCCCAAATGCGGTGGCAAGAGGGCTGGCGAGCAAAAAAACGACAACGGTGGGAGTTATCATCCCTGATATCTCAAGCAATGTTTATGCGGAAGCGGCCCGTGGAATAGAAGATATCGCGACGATGTATCGATATAATATTATTTTGGCCAATTCCGACCAAAACGAGGAGAAAGAGTTGTCTCTGCTTGATACAATGTTGGGAAAACAGGTGGACGGAATTGTCATGATGAGTGATGTTGTCACACCAAAATTGCTCCAGACAATGGAAAATTCTCCTGTGCCCATCGTTCTTGCGGGATCTGTCGCCGAATCCGAAAAGCTGCCTTCTGTGAATATCGATTATTTCCAAGCGACTTATGAAGCGGTAAAAATGCTGATTCAGAATGGACACAAACGCATTGCATTTGCCAGCGGTCCGTTGACTTATACAATCAATTCAAAATATAAGCTGGAAGCTTATAAAAAAGCGCTTGAAGATGCCGGATTGGAAGTGGACGAATCATTAATCGTGGCAGAAGACGATTCGTATGATGGAGGCATGGAGGCATGGAAAGAATTAAATGAAATCGAAAATCCTCCGACAGCCTATTTTGCCGGCAGCGACGAATTGGCCATCGGAATCATTCACGCAGCTCAGGATCATGGAATTAAAGTTCCGGAAGATATTGAAGTGATCAGTTTTGAGAATACGAAATTGGCGCGCATGGTAAGACCTCAATTGACGAGTGTCGTGTTGCCGCTGTATGAAATTGGTGCAGTATCCATGAGATTGTTGACGAAATTTTTAAATAACGAAAAAGTGGAGAACCACAATGTGATTTTGCCTTACCGGATTGAAAAACGCGATTCTGCTAAAGTAAAGCGAAGCACGGATAATTAAAAAGTGTAGACAAAGTCTTCCAGGATTTTGTCTACACTTTTCCTTTAAAAATGTCTGTTTTTTTCTGTCCGAATAATACTTAATGCTTTTGTAAGCATTTGGGAATTTTTTTCTTCGATTTCCGCTTTTCGCGGGATTGGTTCGAACAATGGATTAGGATCTTCCCATGTCGGAATCAGCGGCACAGGAGCTTCTTGTTGCCATTTATTGAGCCATTCTTCAGGCAGTTTGCCCGTAGGAACCGGCTGATCGGTCATTTCCAGCCAAATCATGGACCATGCTCTAGGTACGACGCGCCAAATGTCATAACCTCCGCCGCCCACGGCAATCCATCGTCCTTCGCAATATTCATGCGCCAATTGATGGGCAAGTTTAGGGATTTCCCGATAGATTTTTATGGAAGCATTCAAATGGGTTAAAGGATCAAAATAATGGGCATCTGCGCCATTTTGGGTAAAAAGTACATCGGGTTTAAAATATTCAATGACTTCCCTTAACGCCTGTTCATACACCATTAAAAAACTGTCATCTTCTGTAAAGGCTTCAAGCGGAAAATTGAAGGACGTTCCGTAGCCTTGTCCATTTCCTCTTTCACTGATGTTTCCTGTTCCGGGGAACAAATATCTGCCGGTTTCATGGATGGACAGCGTACAAACGCTCGGATCATCATAAAATGTCCATTGTACTCCGTCGCCATGATGGGCATCCGTATCTACATATAGAACGCGGGCATGATATTTTTCTTGTATGTAACGGATTGCAATCGAGCTGTCGTTGTAAATGCAAAATCCGCTGGCTCTTCCCCGGAATCCGTGATGTAAGCCGCCTCCAAGATTTAAAGCATGCCGGCTTTTGCCCTCCATGACATAATCTACCGCCTGGAGTGTACTACCGACAAGCAGGCTGCTTGCTTCATGCATATTAGGGAAAATGGGAGTATCTTCCGTTCCCAGCCCATATGGTTCCGCTTGTTCAGGGGTGACGAGGCCGTGCCCTGCTTTCTTTACCATTTCGATATATTTAGGATCATGGACCAATTCGATTTCTTCTTCCGTAGCTACTCTCGCCGGAATAATATCGTCATCCGATAGAGCATCAATGCTTTTGAGTAAATCCATTGTCAAAAGCAGCCGTTTATGGTTGAATGGATGGCTTTCGGAAAATTTATAGCTTAATTGGTCTGGCGAGAATACAAATACTGCATTTTTCATACATTCACCCCTGGCACATTAGGCCACAAAACTTCATAACCATGATCCCGCAAATCTTTGATGATTGGCAATGGATTCATCATACGGACACGTATGGAAATGATGCGGCTGTTTTCGTGTTCGGCATCGGGAAACACTAAAATGCTTAGTACATTTGCATAATGTTTTTTAAATAATATTAACACATCAGCCAATGTCCCTACTTTATCTTTCAGCCGAATATCAATTTTTGAAGAAGGCTGATGCGCGCCTGTTAATTCGATATAAGCATTGAGCAAATCCGACGTTGTGACGATGCCGACGAGTTTTCCGCCGGAAACGATTGGCAGACAGCTGATTTTTGATTCGTAAAAAGTCATTGCGACATCCTCTACAAAATCAAGCGGATGGCCCAAAATAATATCTTTCACCATGAATTTTTCTATCGGTGTTTCGTAAATGGAGCATGCATCTTCTTCTTTCACGCAGGAGGGCAACGCGTTTTTCACGTCATGGGATGTAATCAGGCCCACAATATTTCCTTCTTCATCAACGATGGGAATGTGCCTAATATTTTTGTCCCTCATCATATTTAAGGCGTCATTCAATGTGTTTTCAGGTGTCAGGGTATATACTTCCGTTTTCATGATTTGTTCGACAATCATTCAAATCCCCCTTTGTTTAATACATATACCTATATTTGAATCGCAATCGGTCAAAACGCGTAATCGTATCGTTATCAACCCGTTTCCCGATGCGAACCATCAAGCAATTTGCCGGATGCGACGTGATTTCCGGATCATCTGTCGCACAATATTCGAAACCTGCAGTTTTCATCAAATTTTCCATCATTCTCCGATAATCCCAAACATTGAGGCCGGTTCCTTTTAAATC
Organism: Ureibacillus sp. FSL K6-8385; assembly: GCF_038593155.1. Taxonomy (GTDB): domain Bacteria; phylum Bacillota; class Bacilli; order Bacillales_A; family Planococcaceae; genus Ureibacillus; species Ureibacillus terrenus. The sequence goes on along the minus strand of NZ_CP151968.1, from coordinate 1,818,194 downwards.
CCAGTGCCAGTAATATTCCGTTGTAAATATTAAATAGTCTTCCATTTCATCCGCCATGAAAGACACTTCCAACAATTTTTTGGCAACACCGGCTCCCCTATATGATGGTATCACCTCAATAGCCCCCAATTCTAGTACATTTTCTATTTTATCTTCCGCCCATCTCTCAAGAGGATCCGGATATAGATAAGTAACATAGCCGATAATTGTATTATTGTTTCGGGCGATAATAATTCTGCCTTCTTCTAATTTCGCTATGCCGATTAATGCCTTTTTTTGCTGCTCTGGAGGCCTGAATGCTGTCAAATCTTCGTGGAAATCCAGCTTTTCGATCGTTTCAGGCAGCACGGGTCCTTCGACAAAAACTGTGCCTTGAGGCGTTTCCAGCTGTGCGCAATGGTAATTTTTTATATGTTGCATAACCATCACCCCTTCATCTATTACTTACATTATATGATAAAATTGGCGCATAAAAGCAGAAATTTGTGAAAAATAAAGAAATTCATGAAATCTTAAAAATATTTTGCTAATTATAATGATTCATTGTAAAATGTAAAATATCATAGAAAGAAAGGGGAAATTTAATGGGGATGAAAACGACGGAGAAATTAGCAGTTGTACCAGGGGATTATCATTTGAAAAATTATGAAGAAACTTATGCTAATTTCGACTGGAAAGAAGTGGAGAAAGCATTTACTTGGTATGAGACGGGGAGAGTAAATGCTGCCTACGAAGCAATCGATCGTCATGCAGATTCAGAAGAACGAAAAAACAAAGTGGCTCTTTATTTTAGTAACGGGGATCGTAAAGAAGCCTACACGTTCTATGATATGAAACGCATGACAAACAAGGCTGCGAATGTGTTCAAACAATTCGCGGATCTTGAAAAAGGGGATCGTTTATTTATCTTTATGCCAAGATCTCCTGAATTGTATTTTTCATTGCTTGGCGCATTGAAATTGGGATTGATTGTCGGACCGCTCTTTGAAGCATTTATGGAAGGGGCGGTATATGACAGATTATCCAACAGTGAAGCAAAAGCACTTGTGACAACACCTGAGTTGTTAAAACGCGTTCCGTTAGATAGATTGCCGCACTTGGAAAAAGTGTTTGTTGTCGGGGATCAAGTAGAAGAAAATGAAAAAATTGTCGATTTTAATAAAAGATTGGAAGAAGCGTCTGACGAATTCGACATCGTCTGGGTTGACCGGGAAGACGGAATGCTTTTGCATTATACGTCCGGTTCAACGGGAGCTCCAAAAGGGGTATTGCATGTCCATAATGCAATGATTCAGCACTATCAGACAGCCCGTTGGGTATTGGATTTACATGATGATGACATTTATTGGTGCACAGCGGACCCGGGATGGGTTACCGGAACTGCGTATGGAATTTTCGGTCCATGGCTGAATGGCATAACGAATGTCATCATTGGCGGACGTTTCAGCCCGGAAAGATGGTACGGCGCCATTGAAGAATATGGTGTTACGGTATGGTATAGTGCACCGACTGCCTTCAGAATGCTGATGGGTGCCGGTACTGCCGTCTTAAAACAATATGATTTATCTTCTTTGCGGCATGTGCTCTCAGTGGGTGAACCTTTAAATCCGGAAGTAATTCGTTGGGGCATGAAAGAATTGGGCCATCGCATTCACGATACATGGTGGATGACAGAAACTGGCGGACACATGATTTGCAACTACCCTTGCATGGAAATTAAGCCTGGCTCCATGGGCAAACCAATCCCGGGAGTTTATGCTACGATTGTGGATGATGAAGGAAATGAATTGCCGCCATATACGATGGGTAACCTGGCGATCCGCAAAGGTTGGCCGTCCATGATGAGAGCGATTTGGAAAAACCCTGAGCGTTATCAGCAATATTTCTTGAAAGACAAATGGTACGTGTCAGGAGATTCCGCATATAAAGATGAAGATGGATACTTCTGGTTCCAAGGCCGTGTCGATGATGTCATTATGACAGCCGGCGAACGGGTTGGACCATTTGAAGTAGAAAGCAAATTGATTGAGCACCCGGATGTAGTGGAAGCCGGCGTTATCGGAAAACCGGATCCGGTCCGTGGTGAAATCATTAAAGCCTTTATCGTACTGCGGCCAGGGGTTGAGCCGACAGATGAATTGAAGGAAGACATCCGCCAATTCGTAAAAACGGGTCTCGCTGCCCATGCAGCACCTAGAGAAATCGAATTTAGAGACAAACTTCCGAAAACACGAAGCGGTAAGATTATGCGCCGCGTGTTGAAAGCTTGGGAATTGAATCTTCCGACAGGCGACTTGTCAACAATGGAAGATGATTAATTGACACTCCGCCGCCATGTGATTTATTGAGCAAGATAATAATTATGCATCCACCGAAGGATATTTCATTTTTCGACAAATGAATATCCTTCGGTTTTTATTTAATTAAGAAAGTTTTTTAATATATAAACATACATTTGACTTTATAATTATACAAGTTTATACTAACATTATCTGACTGAAGAGGTGAGTGCGTTGAAAGTTGCTATTATTGGAGCTACCGGTTATGGTGGTTTGGAATTAATCCGTTTTTTGCACAATCATCCTGAAGTGGAAAAGATGGATTTATTTACGTCTTCCGAAGAAGGGGTCATTTTTTCATCGAAATATGGGCATCTATTAAATATTCAAGATGTGCCCCTTCAAAAAATAGATTATGAGACGTTGGAAAATTATGATGTTGTTTTTACGAGCACACCAAGCGGCGTTACAAGCAAATTGCTGCCTCCGCTCGTGGGAAAAGGGCCAAAATTGATCGATTTGTCCGGAGACTATCGATTGAAAAATCTGCAAGATTACGAGAAATGGTATAAAAAAGATCCTGCTCCACAAGAAATTGTGGATCAAAGCGTATATGGCCTGACAGAATGGAATGAAAAGAATATAAAAGAAGCTGTCCTAATCGCCAATCCTGGCTGCTATCCGACAGCTGCACTTTTATCCATTCTTCCATTCATCAAGGAAGGGTTAATCGATCCATCCTTTTTGGTCATTGATGCGAAAAGCGGCGTTTCCGGAGCCGGGAACAAACCTTCGAGAACAACTCATTTCAGTGAAACAAATGAAAATTTCTCGATTTATAAAATAAATGAACATCAACATATTCCTGAAATCGAACAAGCCATTGAAATGTTTACAGGAGTAAAAACAGCCATTACTTTTAACACCCATTTAGTGCCGATGACACGGGGGATTTTGGCGACTTCCTACGCGCCTGTGAAAGACGGGGTAACAACGGAAGATTTGACGGAATGTTTGATGGAAACATATAAACGGCATCCTTTCGTCCGTGTCATTACGGACGCCAATACAATCGGGACGAGCCGGGTTAAAGGTTCCAACTATTGTGATGTGTTCGCAAAAATTGATGAACGGACAAACCGGGCTACAATAGTAAGTGTAATTGATAATTTAGTAAAGGGTGCTGCAGGACAAGCGATTCAAAATATGAATGTACAATTTGGATTGCCGCAAACGACCGGTTTGGATGTCGTACCATTGTTTATTTAACCAGCTGGCTATGTAAGAAATGGAGGAATTTAAATGTCGTCAATTAGAGAAATGAAACTATCTAGCAAAAATATTGTATCCCCTAAAGGATTTAAAGCAGCGGGGATTCACTGCGGTATCAAGCATAAGAAAAAAGATTTGGCGATTTTATACAGTGAGGTGCCTGCAAGTGTTGCAGGGGTGTTTACAACCAATAAAGTACAGGCTGCGCCGATTAAAGTAACCAAAGAAGTGGTTTATGAAACGAAAAAAATGCAGGCGGTAATTGTCAATTCCGGGAATGCCAATGCGTGTACCGGAAAGCAGGGATTGCTGGATGCTTATGAAATGCAGCAATTGGCCGCGGAAAAATTGGGCATTGATCCGAAGCTGGTCGGTGTTTCTTCAACCGGTGTCATTGGCGAATTGATGAAAATGGATTGCATCCGCGAAGGGGTAAAAAAGATTGAACTCGGAAACTCATTGGAAAATGGGATCGATTTTGCGCAGGCGATTTTAACTACGGATACGGTGATGAAAAATACAACATATTCCACTCAAATTGATGGAAAAGAAGTCATCATTTCCGGAACTGCGAAAGGTTCCGGAATGATTGAGCCGAACATGGCAACAATGCTTGCGTTTATTACAACAGATGCCAATATCGAATCTGATGTGCTGCAAAAAGCGCTATCGGAAATTACGGATGTGACATTCAACTGTATTACGGTTGATGGTGATACATCCACTAATGATATGGTTTTGGTATTGGCCAATGGTCTTGCCGGAAATAATCCGTTGACACCGGAGCATCCGGATTGGAACAATTTTTATAAAACATTAAAAATGGTTGCGGAAGACTTATCGAAAGCGATCGCACGGGACGGGGAAGGCGCAACGAAGCTCATTGAAGTGGAGGTCGACGGGGCCGTTTCCGATGAAGAAGCCCGCAAAATCGCCAAAACCGTTGTCGGTTCCCCGCTTGTGAAGACGGCGGTTTTCGGCTGCGATGCCAACTGGGGACGCATCATTTGCGCTGTCGGCTATAGTGGTGCCACTGTTGATCCGGAAAAAATCATCATTAAAATCGGCGATAAGAAAATGGTGGAAAATGGCGAACCGATTCCGTTTGATGAAGACGAACTCATTAAAATTTTAAAAGCCAATGAAATTAAAATTTATGTTTCGCTAGGTTTAGGCGACGGCCATGGGATTGCATGGGGGTGCGATTTAACGTATGACTACGTGCAAATCAACGCAAGTTACCGCTCGTAAGCGAATCGTCATCAAATTGGGCGGAAGCACTTTAGAAGGCTTGAATGAAGCGTTCTTTTCCAATTTTAAAACCCTTCAGGAGGATGGCTACGAAATTATCATCACCCATGGCGGGGGGCCTGCAATTAATCGGGAATTGGAAAAAAGGGATGTCCCTTCCCATAAAATCAACGGGATCCGTGTAACGAACGAAGAAGCGATGGAAATCGTCCAGTCGACGCTGATTGGCCAAGTGAATCCAAAACTTGTCCATGATTTGAACCAGGCAGGGATTCAGGCCATCGGTTTAAACGGATTCGACATGAATCTCCTTGAATGTGAATTTTTGGACTTCGAAACTTATGGATATGTGGGCGAAATCAAAAAGATCGATACCGCGATTATCGATATCCTGACGGCAAACAATGTTGTGCCGGTTATCAGCTGCATCGGCGCTACCGAAACCGGGCAAGGATTAAATATCAACGGTGATACGGTAGCCAGTGAAATCGCCCTGGCTGTTGGTGCGGAACGTTTGCTGTTAGTGACGGATGTATCAGGAATCCGCATCGGCGGCGAATACCAGAAAGAGGTGACTCCTGAACAAATCCGTCAATGGATTGAAGAGGGGAAAATTACCGGAGGAATGATTCCAAAAGTCGAAGGGGCGATCCGGGTGCTAAATGCCGGCATCCCGAAAGTGGAAATTGTTGATGATACGTTGACAGGGACAACAATAACAAGCAAGGAGTTAGTAAAATGAGTGCATTGTTTAATACTTATGCAAGAAGACCGATTGCTCTTGTTGAAGGGAAAGGAACGATTGTAAAAGACCAAAACGGAAAAGAATATTTGGATTTTACAAGCGGAATTGCCGTATTATCACTGGGGCATGCCCATCCGGAGCTTGTAAAAGCCCTCCGGGAGCAAAGCGAAAAGATTTGGCATACGAGCAATTTGTTCCAGGCTCCATGGCAAGAAAAACTTGCCGAATCTTTAGTCAAAGATACTCATTTTTCTTACGCTTTTTTCTGCAATAGCGGAGCGGAGGCGAATGAAGCCGCCATCAAACTTGCCCGCAAGCATACCGGAAAACATCATATCATCACTTTTAAACAATCTTTCCATGGACGCACATTTGGCTCCATGAGCGCCACAGGGCAGGAAAAAATCCAAAAAGGCTTTGGGCCTATGTTGGAAAAATTCACGTATTTGCCATTCAATGATGTGGATGCATTAAGAAATGCCGTCGATGATTCCGTTGCCGCCATTATGCTCGAAGTGATACAGGGAGAAGGCGGCGTCAATCCGGTAACCGACGAATTTGCGGAGGCAATTCAAGAAATCTGTTCCCAAAGCGATATATTGTTAATTGTTGATGAAGTTCAGACAGGAATCGGAAGAACGGGAAGCCGCTTTGCTTTCGAACAAACTCCATTAAAACCGGACATTATTTCTTTGGCGAAAGGGCTCGGCGGAGGTTTCCCAATTGCTGCGATTTTAGGAACAAAAGAATTGTATGATACCTTTGGTCCCGGAAGCCACGGCACCACTTTCGGAGGAAATCCATTGGGCGTTGCGGTTGCCCAAAAGGTCATTGACATTGTCTTCCAACCGGAATTTTTAAATGAAGTGAAAAAGAAATCCGAATATTTCATCGACAAGTTGAAAGAGGCTTTCCCTGACGGAGAATTTAAAGTTAAAGGGAAAGGTTTGCTGCTTGGCTTGGAAAGCGAAAATGAAGTGGGAGAATATATTGGAAAATTGGAAGAAGCCGGCCTTTTAGTATGCCCAGCCGGCACAAAAGTGTTGCGGCTGCTCCCTCCTCTTACGGTGAAATATGAAGAAATTGATGATGCGGTTGCCATCCTGAAAAAAGTATTATCGCGGAAATAAAAACAGCGGCACAAACTCTCAAAGTTTGTGCCGCTGTTTTTTTATGGCTGGTCGTTTTCTTCGGAAGGCTCCTGGGCATTTTGGTCAGGAGGTTCCTGATTGTTTGGATCCGGATCTTCCTGGTTTTGTCCATCTGAAGGGTCTGTTGCCGGTGGATTTTTATCCTTTCCATTTTCCTTCGGAGGTTTTTGATCGATTTTTTCGTCTTTTGGTGAAGGTTCCTGTATAGGTTGTGTCTTGGCAATTTCTGATTCCAGACCGGTAATATCCACCGCGGCGACACCGTATTGGCCTTTTCCGACAGGAATGCTCAAACGTTCTCCGCTTTTGACGGAAGCGATGAGTTTCTTGCCCCCATTGGATAGGTCATAAACGCGATATCCCACAACGTCCCGGGATGGGGAGGAAGACCATGATAATGTATTTCCTTTTAGCGTCACGCTTACCGGCTTTGGAGCGGATTGATCCGGATTAAATTGTTTGATGTCCACAACTTTTAAAATCGATTCTCCCAAAAGTTTATCGGGATTTCCTCCAAATCGTCCAAGAATTTTGGTAATAAATTCTTTTTTTAGTGAAATACCGTTGGACGGATAAGTAAATTCCTCAGGTGTCGAATCCAATGCCAGATAAGTTTCGCCGTTGATTTTGACAGTTCTTGTTTCAGAGGAAACGAAGCTGTCATCCACTTTTCTAGGCACAAATTTTCGGATGAATAAGTCGCTGCGCACCAACCCGGCGTTGCTGCATGCTTTCGAAGGAGCCATTCCGGAAATGCCGCAGAAGGATGCATATACGACATTTTTTGGTTTTTGGAATCTTTCTTTTGCAGCGATTAATTCGGGCTTCACATCATAAGCGGCATTCATCAATGTCGCCCATAACAGATTGATTCGTACGCTTGGCTGGAAATATGTTCCGTTGAATTGATATAAAGTTCTATTTTTATCATATCCCAGCCAAACCCCTAAAGTGACGTTCGGATTGTAGCCGACAAGCCAAACATCTTTATAATTTTGGGATGTTCCTGTTTTTCCCGCAAAATCGGATGAGAATTTTAAAGTATTCCGGGCTTTCGTAGCCGTTCCATATTGAAATACATCCCTCATCATATCCGTGATGATGTAGGAAGCTTCAGGAGAAAATACTTGTACCGGTTCAGAAGAATGTTGGTAAATAATATTCCCTTCAGCATCTTCGATTTTTTCGATCATATATGCGTCGATAAATTTTCCGCCGTTGGCAAAAGTGGCATAAGCGTTCGTATTTTCTTCCACTGTTACACCGTTTGTGATTGCGCCGATTGCGGCGGCGGGATTGACAAAGTCCGCTTCCGTCAATTTGGAAAAGCCCATTTTGACCAAAAGTTCCGCCGGTCTTTTGTCGACAATTTGATCATACAGGCGAATCGCAGTCAAGTTTTGCGAGTAGGCCAACGCTTCCCGTGCCGGAATGATTCCCCGCTCCTCATTCGGATTGTAGTTTGTTGGTGCCCATCCTTTATACCGGAATTTCACATCAACGACCGGACTGCCCGCGCCAATGACCCCATATTCAATGGCAGGACCATATACAAGCAGGGGTTTCATTGTGGAACCATTTGAACGGGTTGCCTGGGTTGCATGGTTCACCTGGATAATCTTAAAGTCCCGGCCACCGACAAACCCCAAAATTCTTCCGGTTTTATTTTCGATTAAAATGCTGCCCACCTGCACCGGATCGGGAACTTCCACTTCCTGGTTTGTTTCCGGATCGATCACCGTTTTTGTGAAGGTATGGCCATAATATTTGAATTCCTTAGCCGCTTTGTTCATTGCATCATACAAACCTTTGTCAATGGTCGTATGAATACGGTAACCGCCTGAGCGGATATCGCGCTCGGCCAAAATTAAATATTTTTTATAAAGATTTTCTTCTTCGTCAAACCGTTTTGGATCGATGCCGTCTTTTTCCGCCAGGATGCGGGCCATAATTTCTTTTGCCCGGCGCTCGATTTCAAAAGTCAGATATGGATAACGAATCGTTTCGATTACGGGGTCTTTGAAATCTTTTGTGATGTCATAGTTGATCGCTTCTTGATATTGTTCTTCCGTAATATATCCCGCTTCTTTCATCCGGTATAGAACGACCTTCATCCGTTCGATACCCGGCTGCAGTCCTTCCATATTTTTTAGTTGCCCTTTCTGGGTATAAGGTGTATAAGAGAACGGTGCCTGGGGAATTCCTGCAATATAGGCGGCCTGCGGCAAATTCAATTCGCTTGCGCTTTTTCCGAAAATGCCCTGTGCGGCTGTTTCCACTCCGGCAATGTTCCGCCCCGAAGCGTTCCGTCCGTACGGGATGATGTTTAAATAAGCTTCCAAGATTTCATCTTTTGACATAAAATGCTCAAGACGCAAAGCAAGAAGCAATTCTTTGGCTTTCCGTTCATATGAAACCTCGTTTGTCAATATCTGATTTTTTATCAGCTGCTGGGTCAAAGTGGAACCGCCGGTCTGGGTCGAAGCATTTGTAAAATCTTGAAGCAATCCCCGGAAAACCGCTTTCGGAACAATTCCTTCATGCTCGTAAAAGAATTCATCCTCCGTCGCGAGCACCGCTTGAATCAATAACGGTGATACTTGATCAAGGGTCGTCTTTTTCCTTTCCAGATCGGTTCGGACTTTGCCGATATAAACATTCCCGGCGAAATACATTTCGCTCGTCTCTTCGTAATTGAAGATCTGTTTTCGCATTTCTTCCTTGGTGTAAAGGGGCTCTTCGTCCACTAATGAGGCAAAATAACCGACCCCTATTGAAAAAACAAAAACAAAGCCGATAAGAAAAATGATGAAAAACACAAGCCCGAGATTCCATATGACGCTCAATGCGATCCGGAGCTTGCTGGAATTATAGGAACTGACCATGTTTTCGATTTTCTCATTAATATGCATGAGTTTCCTTATAAAATCTTGAAGTTTCTCTCTCACGCCATTCCCTCCTAAAATCTTGTTTATTATAGCACAATTCTATATAATCGGAGTATAGTTGTTGACAAAGAAAATTTAACGGGTAGAATAATTCATGTAGTTTTTCGTGAAAATTTTAACAATATCTTTTTTCAAGCGTTGAAGAGGCTGAAGTAGTGTTTTCATTCCCTGTATGAGAGAGCTGGCGGTTGGTGCAAGCCAGTCATAATGAAACCACGAATTACGGTCTTGGAGCTTGAGCGTTTTCCGCGTTAAGGACCAATGAGTGGGAGAGTTTTCTCCAAGCCGGGTGGTACCACGTGCTGAGCGTCCCTGCATGCAACAAGGCATGCAGTTTTTTTATTGTTAAATTTTAACTTAATCTTAACCTAAGTGAATCAACCATAAATTCACAAATTTATGAACTGGAGGGAATCAAAGATGTCAAATGCATTATTGGAAGATTTAAAATGGCGGGGATTAATATACCAGCAAACAGATGAAGAGGGACTGGAAAAACTTTTAAATGAAGAAAAAATCTCATTGTATGTGGGGGTTGATCCGACCGCGGATTCCATGCATATCGGCCATATTGTACCGCTGATTACGATGCGCCGTTTCCAGCAGGCGGGCCATAGACCGGTGCTGCTTGTAGGCGGTGCCACAGGGATGATCGGAGACCCTTCAGGCAGATCAACTGAACGCAATTTGTTGTCGAAAGAACAGATTGAAAAGAATGTGGCCGGCCTTAAAAAACAAATGGAACGCATCTTCGATTTCGGAGATGATAAAGAAAACGGAGCAATTTTGGTAAACAACTATGACTGGATCAGCAAAATGAATGTGATTGATTTCTTAAGGGATTACGGAAAGCTGATTAATGTGAATTACATGTTGGCAAAGGATACGATTGCTTCCCGCCTCGAAACGGGCATTTCATTTACGGAATTCTCCTACACATTATTGCAGGGCATCGATTTTAACCATTTATATGACCATTACAATGTCCGTCTGCAAATCGGCGGATCCGACCAGTGGGGAAATATAACAACAGGCCTTGAAATCATCCGGAAAACCCATGATGATGAAGCAAAGGCCTATGGCATCACAATGCCTCTCATTACAAAAGCGGACGGAACAAAATTCGGCAAAACAGCCGGCGGCGCTGTTTGGCTGGATCCTGAGAAAACAAGTCCATACGAGTTTTACCAATTCTGGATTAATACCGCTGACGCCGATGTCGTGAAATATCTAAAAATCTTTACGTTCCTGAGCAAAGAAGAAATCGAGGAACTTGCCGAATCAGTCGAAAAAGAGCCGCATTTGCGGAAAGCGCAAAAGGCGTTGGCCGAAGAAATGACAAGACTCATTCACGGAGATGAAGCGCTTGAAACGGCAAAACGCATTACGGAAGCATTATTCTCCGGAGATTTGAAATCTTTGTCCGCAAGCGAAATGCGCGATGCCTTCAAAGACGTCCCAACCGCGGAAATGGCGAAGGAGGACAAAAACATTGTCGATTTGCTAGTGGAAGCAAAAATCTGTCCATCCAAACGCCAGGCGAGGGAAGACGTAAAAAATGGCGCAATTTCCATCAATGGCGATAAAGTGACGGATTTGGACTACATTGTCGGCGGAAAGGACCGCCTGGACGATGAATTTACCATCATCCGCCGGGGCAAAAAGAAATACCACATGGTGAAATATATTTAAAAATAAAAAGGGAGGGGCTGAGAAAAGCGATCGGGCCCCTCCTGTTTTGTTTTTTTATTCCAAAGCAAAAATAAAACCCCTGAAACCTGAAGTTCCAGGGGTTTTGGACTGGATTATCGAGAGTAGAACTCAACGATAAGAGATTCGTTGATTTCAGCAGGCAATTCAGAACGTTCAGGATAACGAACGTAAGTACCTTCTTTTTTCTCTGCGTCAAGAGATAGGTATTCTGGTACGAAGTTGTTTGCTTCAAGCGCTTCGTTTACAACTTGCAAGTTTTTGGATTTTTCGCGCAAAGCGATAACTTGACCAGGTTTTACTGTATAAGAAGGAATATCAACACGTTGTCCATCAACCGTGATGTGACCATGGTTTACCAATTGACGGGCTGCACGGCGTGTACGGGCAAAACCTAAGCGGTAAACAAGGTTGTCCAAACGGGATTCAAGAAGAATCATGAAGTTTTCACCATGAACCCCTTTCATTTTACCCGCTTTTACGAATAGGTTTTTGAATTGGCGTTCGTTTAAGCCGTACATATGGCGAAGTTTTTGTTTTTCTTGAAGCTGTAAACCATATTCAGTCAATTTTTTGCGTTGAGTTGGTCCGTGTTGACCTGGTGGGTAAGGGCGTCTTGCCAACTCCTTACCAGTGCCGCTCAGTGAAATGCCAAGGCGGCGGGAAATTTTCCATGTTGGTCCTGTATAACGAGACATTCCGTCTCCTCCTTTTGGTTTTTTTGTTGTAAAACAAAAACCAGTTGTATCCGAACTTATGCGTATTTTATTTTCATGTATTTTCGCCCCGGCAGCCATCAGGGTTACTCATACACCGTCCAATAATCCGAGGATTATTAGAGGAATAAAATACGGACACAAGTTTATACAACTGCTGCTTTTATTTTACACGAAGAACATTGTATATGGTTTTCATAGTGCAGTCAAGAGAAAAAACTTGAAATATCGCTGTTTTATTGATTTTCAATTAGACGATTATTCGGCAAAAACTTGGAGCATCGCCATTTGGTTTCACACATTGAAAACCGCTCCCTTTCACATCGCTTGATTCCAAGCGGCAAGATGCAAAACCGAAAAAATCCCGTTTCGCAATCGCTGCGAAACGGGCAGTTTTTTATAAATATTGGATCAATGTTTGTACGAATTTTTCCAGTCCCAGCCTGTCCTCTTCTTTAAAGCGATCTATTAATGGGCTGTCGATATCAAGCACGCCGATCATTTCGCCATCTTTTACAAGAGGAATGACAATTTCCGAGTTGCTGCGAGCGTCACATGCGATATGGCCGGGGAATTGGTGCACGTCTTTCACGACGATTGTTTCTCCTTTTTCCACAGCTGTCCCGCAAACGCCCCGGCCAACAGGAATCCTCACACAGGCCGGCAATCCCTGAAAAGGTCCAAGGACGAGTTCCCCATCTTTCAATAAATAAAATCCTACCCAATTGACATCCGTTAAAAATTGGTTCAGCAGCGCGCTGGCATTGCTTAAATTGGCAATGATGTCCGTTTCCCCTTCCAGCAGAGCGGCAAGCTGTTTCGCAAGCGTATCATATTGTTCTTCGAGAGAACCTTTGTATTCTATTTTCTTAAACACATGCTCACCTCCGATTTACGGGAAAATTTTTTCATAATGCTGGTGCAAGTCTTTGACGGAATGGGCGTCTGAACCGAATACGAGCGGCAAACGAATGGATTTTGCGTATTCAATCATCGGAAAAGGCGGATACGGTTCCCGGCAATATTTCTTGCTTAAACCGGCGCTGTTGACATCCAATTCGAAGCCGAACTCCTTCATTTTGTTTAATACTTCTTTTATGCGATGTTCATCTTCAACCAGGATGTTATGGGCATGCTGGAATTTATGGACGAGCGTCGGATGGCCGATTCGCCGCGGTTTGAATTGCCCCAGATCCGCTTCGATGGATTGGATAACTGTATCATAATACAAGTCGTAAACCGCTTCAACATTTCCAACTTTTTCTGCAAATTTCATGAATTCTGTTTCTGAATAGTCAATGCAAACATATTCATCGTTCCATTTTAAAAAATGGACGGACAAAATGGCGTCGTCAAGACGAGGTCCGATTTGGTCCAGGAAATTCTTGGTTTCCTCTTCGAAACCGGCGATAAAATCCACTTCCAGCCCGATATGAATGTTAATATCATTTTTATATTTTCGTTTTAATTGTTCCAACGTTTCTATATAAGTTGACAACAATTCCGGTTTCATTCCGCTGTCCTTCTCCGGAGTCGGGTCGGTAAAGTTGCCGGGCAGAGGGGCATGTTCGGTGAATGTAATATCAGTAAACCGATGCTGGATGGCTTTTTCTATATATTGTTCCAGCGGATCTGCCGTACCGTGGGGGCAAAAGGGTGTGTGGATGTGGCCGTCTCTTTTCATGATTTCAACTCCTTTAAAGAAAGAAATGTATTAACTTTCCTTATTTCCGCATTATTTTTTAAAACAAAAGTTCAAAAACATGGTATATTATATAACATATAGCCAATTTGCGTGAGGGTGGAATAGGAGGCTTACGATGAAATCAATCATCTTTGTCATCGCCATATTACTAGTGTTGTTTATTGTCGGGCTTATTTTTAGAAAAAAACATACCCGTGAAATAGAACGGCTTGAAAAAAAGAAATTACAAATTCAACATTATCCCATTTTTGAGGAATTGACAAAAGTAAAGAATTTGAATATGAACGGCCAGACGGAAGAATTGTTTGAACGATGGCGCAATAAATGGACGGAAGTAGTGGACGTGGATATCATCAAAATCGATTCCATGTTATTTGATGCGGAAGAATTCATTGACCGCTTTAAATTTAAAAAAGCGTCCGTGATCGAAAAAGAAATTGAAGAATATTTGAATAAATGCGACAAAATAAAGAATGAAATCTTGGACGAATTGGATGAATTAATCGGCAGCGAAGAAAAGAACCGCATTGAAATGGAACAGTTAAAGGAGCAATACCGTTCTGCGCGAAAGACCCTTTTGGCGCACCAATATTCGTTCGGTCCGGCATTGGCGAATCTTGAAAAATTACTTGAAGAATTTCCGCGGAAATTTGAAGAATATGAAAAGCTCACAGAAGAAGGAAATTATTTGAATGCCCGGGAAATTGTACTTTATCTCAATGAAAAGTCCAAAAAATTGAACGAGTTGATCAATGAAATCCCCGGATTGCTGGCGGAAATTCAGACAAAAATTCCCGCATCCATCCATGAGCTCCGCACAGGGCAGCGGGAAATGGAGGAGCAATCTTATTACCTCAAACATCTGGAATTGACCGAAAATCTTGAACAGATTGAGGAAGAGCTGAAGAAATTGGAAGAAGAACTGGCGAAATTGAACGTCGGTTATGTCGCATCCAGAATTGAAGAAATCAACGATGAAATTGACAATTTCTATGATTTGCTCGAAAAGGAAGTGTATGCGAAAAACTACGTAGACAAAAATTGTGACCGTACATACAAAACTTTGAATGAAGTGTTAAAAACGGCACGGGAAGTAAGCACCGAAGCCGAATATGTCCAAAGCAGCTACCGCTTGCCGAAAGAAGAAGCGGAAATTCCAAAGATTGGCCTGAAGCAGCTTGAAGTAATACAAAAACGTTTTGAATTGTTGCTTTCCCGTGTGCAAGGCGAAAAATCCGCATATTCGAGCCTGCAGGAAGAATTGATGGAAATCAGCAGCGAAATTGAACGCATACAAGAAGAGCAGGAAGAGTTCTCAAATCGGTTAAAGAATTTGCGAATCGATGAAAATAAAGCCCGAGCAAAACTTCAATCGTTGAAGAAAATGCTGCAAGATACGGACCGAATGTTACATAAAGCGAACATCCCAGGCATTCCGGAGGAAATGGACGCGCGCTTGGAAGAAGCGGAAGAGCAATTATTTTTGGTAATGCAAAGCCTCAAAGAAGTTCCGTTGAATATGAAACAAGTCAACAGCAATTTGGATCAGGCCGAAAAGTGCATCCAAGATGTGCAAAAACACGCAAAAGAAATGATAGAAAATGTTATGTTGACTGAGCGGATTATTCAATACGGCAACCGCTACCGTTCAAATCCGCAGGTTCACGAATTATTGCTCCAGGCGGAGGAATCCTTCCACAAATTCCGTTATGTAAAAGCTTTGGAACTGGCGGCGGAAGCGGTGGAAATGGCGGAACCGGGTGCCATTAAACGCTTAGAAGAATTGGTGCAGGAAGAAATGTTCGAAAAAGCGAAACAATAATTTATGCACGAAGCATAATTTCGGGTATAATGATAACGGAAAGTCATATCCGTTCACAGCAATATCACTTTTGTTTTTTCATGATAAGCATTAAAATGGATGGTTGTCCGGAAAGTATCCACTTTCTGTACAACCTTTTCTTTTGAAAAATCTTATGAGTTAGAAGGTTGGTAATGATGATCTATTTTGACAACAGCGCAACAACTCAACCCCATGAAGAAGTGTTGCAAACTTTCATCGAAGTGAATAAAAATTATTACGCTAATCCCGCTTCCATCCATTCATTTGGAGTGGAAGTCAACGAACTGTTGGATGCGGCAAGAGGACAAATCGCCGGCATTCTAAAAACGAACAAGGAACACGTTTTATTTACATCAGGGGGTACCGAATCAAACAATTTTGCGATTTTTGGTGTCGCAAAAGCAAATAAACATATCGGAAAACACATCATTACAACGGAAATTGAACATGCATCGGTGCTTGAAGCATATAAGGCATTAGCAAAAGAAGGATATGAAGTCGATTATTTATCGGTAAACAAAAATGGAGTAATCTCCCTAGATGAACTGCGGGAGAAACTTCGCAAAGATACGGTTCTGGTTACCATCATGCATGTAAATAATGAAATGGGAGCAATCCAACCGATTGAAGAAGCGGCAAAATTGATCCACCAGCATTCCCGCGCCGTTTTCCACGTGGACGCAGTGCAAAGTTTCGGCAAATTGGAAGTCCAATTTAAGGGAGAGGCCGGACCGGACATTATTACGATTTCGGGGCATAAAATCCATGGCTTGAAAGGTACGGGCGTCATCGCTTTCAGAAGAAAATTGAATATTGAACCGTTCATTGTCGGCGGAGGACAAGAATTCGGCTTAAGAAGCGGCACTGTCGCCGTGCCGCAAGCGGTCGCCCTTGCGAAAGCGTGCCGGATTGCAGTGGAACATTTACAGGAAAATCAAGCAAAATTCAAAAAATGGCGAGATGATCTCATTGATTTTTTAACGGCTTTTGGCAACCATATTTATATACTATCTTCGAAAGAAGGGGCACCGCATATCTTGTCCTTTAGTGTACGGGACATCAAAGGGGAAGTCGTCATCAATGCGCTGCAGAAACGCGGTGCCATTGTATCCACATCCAGTGCATGTTCTTCAAGACAGAAGAAAACAAGCCATGTCGTTGAAGCATTAAAAGTGGATCCACACTTTAAAGAAGGTGTCATCCGCATCAGTTTTGGCGCAAAAAATACTGACGAAGAAATCGAACAATTTAAAGCGATTTTTAAAGAAGTTATGAATGAATTAAAAGGAGTATAATGAGAATGCTTTGGAAAGAAATATTGATACGGTATGGTGAATTGACGACAAAAGGACGAAACCGGAAAGATTTTATCCAGCAATTGAAACGCAACATCAAGTATATTTTTTCTGATCTTGGTTCTTTGACAATCCGGGCGGAAAGGGACCGGATGCATATTGAATTAAACAATGAAGAACAATTTGAAGTATTAATGGAAAAACTGCCGCGCGTATTTGGAATCCAGTCTTTCAGCCCTGTCGCCATTTGCGAGAAAGACATGGGAAGCATCCAGCAGCTTGCCCAAAAAATTATGGATCGTTATAAAGATCAACAAATCACTTTTAAAGTGGAAGTGCACCGTTCAGATAAATCATTCCCTTACCAAACTTACGATATACAAAAAGCGGTCGGAGGATATTTGCTAAAAAATAATCCGAATTTATCGGTCGATGTCAAAAACCCTGATGTGGAGCTTCGGGTGGAAATCCGCAAAGAAGCCGCTTATTTAATGTCGGAAGTGATTTATGGGGCAGGAGGAATGCCTGTAGGTTCAAACGGAAAAACGCTCCTATTGCTTTCAGGCGGAATCGACAGCCCTGTGGCGGGATATTTGATGATGAAACGGGGCGTAAGGATTGACGCGATTCATTTTTATAGTCCGCCATATACAAGCGAACAGTCACTGCAAAAGGTAAAAGATTTGGCAAATGAATTAACGAAATTCGGCTCCACTATCCGTTTGCATGTGATTCCATTTACAGAATTGCAAGTGTTAATCAAAGATACAGTACCGCCGGAAATGTTAATGACCACAACGCGCCGGATCATGATGAAAATCGCGGATAAAGTGCGTGAAGAAATTGGCGCTCTTGCGCTTGTTACCGGTGAAAGTTTGGGGCAAGTAGCAAGCCAGACGCTGGAAAGCTTGACGGCAATCAATGCGGTGACAAATACGCCGATTCTTCGTCCGCTCATTTCTTTTGATAAGCTGGAAATTATTAAAATTGCACAACAAATCGGGACATACGAAATTTCCATCAAACCATACGAAGATTGCTGCACGATTTTCACACCGGCCAATCCGAAAACAAAGCCAAAAATTGAACGGGTGGTCCATTTCGAATCGCAGACGGATTTTGATGAATATATTGAGCGCGCCGTGAAAAATAGAGAAATTTATACTTTCCCTGAGAAACAACAAACAGCCGATAAATTTAAACATCTATTATAATTTCACTCTACCAACCGGCAGGTAATAGAAGCACAATTTACCTCTCACCTCTATGTATTATTTTTTGATTGCGGCACATTCTAAATGCACAAGGAGGTGAGAGAGATGGCTACAAACAACACAGGCGGCAGAAACAAATTATTGGTTCCTGGTGCAAACGCAGCATTAGATCAAATGAAATATGAAATTGCACAAGAGTTTGGTGTTCAACTCGGACCTGAAGCTTCTGCTCGTGCAAACGGGTCAGTCGGAGGAGAAATTACTAAACGTCTTGTGCAAATGGCAGAGTCTCAATTACGCGGAACTCAACAATAATGGAAATAAAGCTGGCAGCAGCATGCTGCCGGCTTTTTTTATCTCTGAATTATTTTTTTGTTTCTTATAAAAAAATGTATTTTGAACAAAATTTTTTCTATTAAAAAGAATATTTTGCTATTTTTTTTATATATAATTATAATTAGAATAATATTTGAGGGGGAATTTGCTTGAAGCGGGAAGATTTACTTGCACCAGAAATTTATAATATTGTCGAAGAATTCGAAAAATGGGCAACCGACGAAAACAAAGTCGCTTTATTGCTGCATCACGAAAACGGTTCCACAGAAAAGATCACTTTTGTCGAATTGCTTAAGAGAGCAAACAAAGTCGCAAATCTGTTCAGAAATTATGGATTGGAAAAAGGCGATGTCATTTTAGTGATGGTTCCGCGTTCTGCTAAAGCTTATGCTACATATATTGGCGCATTAAAAGCAGGACTGACGATTATTCCAAGCTCCGAAATGTTGCGGGCGAAGGACATTGACTACCGAATCCAGCATTCAGGGGCAAAAGGGATTGTTGCGTTTTCAAATGAAATTTCCCAATTTGATGAAGTGAAATCTCTGGATGGATTAAAATTGTTTGTTTACGGGGAAGCGCAAGAGCCTTGGATTCAAATTGAAAAAGAACTTGAAAGTCTGCCGGAGGAATTCGATGGAGAGCGAACAAAGAGCTCTGACATTGCCTTCTTATCCTATACAAGCGGAACAACAGGTAATCCGAAAGGTGTAATCCATACCCATAGTTGGGGTTATGCACATTTGCGCACAGCAGCTGAACATTGGCTCGGTGTCAAAGAAGGGGATCTGGCATGGGCAACAGCTGCACCGGGGTGGCAAAAATGGATTTGGAGCCCGTTCCTGGCGATTTTGGGCAGCGGAGCAACGGCATTTGTGCATACAGGACGTTTCGAACCAAAAACGTACTTGCAATTGCTGCAGGATTATAAAATCAATGTTTTATGCTGCACGCCGACAGAATACCGCTTGATGGCGAAAGTGGACGGCTTGGAATCATTTGATTTATCCAATTTGAGAAGCGCCGTTTCCGCCGGAGAGCCGTTAAACAGCGAAGTTATCAACAAATTCTTGGATGTGTTTGACATCCAGGTGCGCGACGGATATGGACAAACTGAAAATACATTGCTTGTCGGAACAATGATCGGCATGAAACCAAAACCGGGTTCCATGGGCAAACCGACGCCAGGAAATATCGTAGAGGTGATTAATGAAGACGGAGAACCTGCAAAGCCGGGAGAAGTCGGCGATATTGCCGTGCATATTTCCACACCGGCATTGTTCAAAGGTTACTTGAATGACCCTGAGCGCACACAGCAGCAATTCCGGGGGGACTGGTATTTAACCGGCGACCGTGCGTACAAAGATGAAGAAGGGTATTTCTGGTTCCAGGGCCGCGGAGACGACATCATCATTTCGTCCGGCTATACGATTGGGCCTTTTGAAGTGGAAGATGCCCTTGTGAAACATCCTGCCGTCAAAGAATGTGCGGTAGTGGCAAGTCCGGATGAAATTCGCGGAAGCATTGTAAAGGCTTTCGTCGTATTGAAAGATCCGTCTTTAAAAGACAGCCCTACTCTTGTGCAGGAATTGCAGGAACATGTGAAAAAGATTACGGCTCCATATAAATACCCTAGGGCGATTGAATTTATTGATGAGCTGCCAAAAACGACTTCCGGAAAAATCCGCCGGGTGGAACTTCGCCAAAAAGAATGGCAAAAGCATGCAATGAAGTAATGCATTCATACAGAATGAAATGAAAGAATAAAATAATGAAGACATTCGGAAAGAAATAAACCTTTCTGAATGTCTTTTTTTCATGTAATCTTATACTAGTAAAGAAAATTTTTTTAAATTTTTGAAACAATTGGCTTTGAAAAACGTATAGAAAAAATGGAGGAGGTTGGAAGATGAATACAAAAAGATGGATAGCGCTGAGTATAGCGGTTTTTTTAATGGTGGTTTCAATCGGGGTAAACATAGTGACAACCATTTTTACAAGCGATTTTTTTAGTCAATTTGAATCTTTCAGTAAACCGGAGCTGACCGAGGCGATTGTCGAACCGGGGTCGTTTGATGAGCGGATCGCTTTGCTTAGTGTGGACGGGGTGATTCAAGATGTCGGTTCAAGTTCCCCTTGGGCAGCCCTTGAATATGACCATCAAAGATTTTTGGCAACATTGGACCAAATTTTGGAAGATGATACAGTAAAAGGCGTAGTATTATCTGTCAACTCTCCAGGAGGAGGGGTCATGGAATCTGATGAGATTTATCAAAAATTAATGAAGATCAAAGAAGAGAAAAAGATACCGATTTATGTTTCCATGCAATCGATGGCGACATCCGGCGGATATTACATTTCTGCGCCCGCCGACAAAATTTTTGCCCATCGTGATACAGTGACAGGCTCAATCGGCGTCATTATACAAAGTTATAATTACTATGAACTTGCGAAAAATTTAGGAATCGAGTTTGAAACCATCAAATCCGGACCGCATAAAGACATGTTCAACGGCACACGTCCTTCGACGGATGAAGAAAAAGCGATGATGCAAGAAATGATCAATGAATCGTATGAAGCGTTTGTAGATGTGGTGAAGCAGGGAAGAGGCATGTCTGAATCCGAAGTGAAACGAGTGGCGGACGGGCGAATCTTAAGCGGCAATCAGGCACTGAGAGCCGGGTTGGTTGATGAAATCGGAACTCTGGAGGAAACAATTCAGGCATTAAGAAAAGACCATGGCCTGGAAGATGCGACATTGTTCGAATATGAGTCAAGTTTTGGAACTTTAAGCTCGTTATTCGCAATGAAATTAGGCACCATCTTTGGCCCTTCAATGGAAGAACGCCTGTTGATCAAATTAATGAATTCATATGATGCACCACGATTGATGTATTTATATGGCCAAAATTAAGGGGGGCTGAAATATGACAGGTTATCATTCAGACAATGACCGGAAAAATTCTGCCCATGAGACGGACGGAAACGCGCCGATTCATGAACAATCGGCCGAAAACGCCATGAACATCCAGGAGCAAAATGATGGAACAAGAAAAGAGCTAACATATACGGAACAATCCAAGCAAGCGGAGGAAGGGCATAAAGAACCGGAAAAAAGCGAATCCAACGCGCAAAATGTGACAGAAACCGGTTTATTAGAAGAAAATCCGCAAACGCAAAGCCGCAATGAATCTTCAACCGAAGAACAGAAAGAAGGGACACCGGAACCTAAAATCGTGAGAGAAACGGAAATCGTGGAAGAATATGAAGAAAAAACTGCAGGGTTCTGGATCCGTTTTTGGGCATTTATCATTGATGGACTGGTTGTGAGTGCGGTTGTCGGCATTTTGGTGAAGCCAATCTTCTACTTGTTTGGCTGGGATGTGGGCGGTTCTCTATGGTACTCGCCATTTACCATCATTTCAGGCATTATTTATTATGCGTATTTTGTCATCATGACAAAATACTGGCAGCAAACGATCGGCAAAATGATTTTCGGCATTAAAGTAAAATCGCTGAAAGAAGAAAAACTTTCGTGGACAACGGTTTTATTTCGGGAATTGGTGTCGCGTTTCATCAATAATACCGTTTGGATATCTTATCTCGCCGTGGCTTTCACACCGAAAAACCAGGGATTGCAAGACTATTTTGCCGATACGATTGTGGTGCAGGAAAATGTATATGTAAAAAATGAAAAGAAAGTGATTAAAGAAAAAATCATTGAGACAAATTCTTCAAATGAGCAAACAGCCTGAAGTTTAACCATTCAGTACCCATTCGGTGCTGGATGGTTTTTTGTTTTTGAGTAAGTTATTTGCATTGGCAAAATGTTGTTTAGTAATATGAAATAAGTAGAAAATAAGGAGGAATGTTCTAGTGGCTCAAGTAACATTTAAGAATAAACCCGTTACTTTGCTTGGAAATGAAGTGAAGGTTGGAGATCAGGCTCCGGATTTTACTGTGCTCGCCAATGATTTAACTCCGGTTACATTAAAAGATTCAGAGGGAAAAATCCGTTTATTTGCAACTGTACCTTCCCTTGATACAGGAGTGTGCGACGCGGAAACCCGCCGATTTAATGAAGAAGCCGCAAAATTGGGTGATGATGTCATTGTCTACACGGTATCCGTGGACTTGCCATTTGCACAAAAACGTTGGTGCGGAGCGGCCGGCATTGATCGGGTAGTGACAGTGTCAGACCATAAGGATTTATCTTTCGGAAAAGCTTATGGTGTTGTCATTGAAGAATTGCGTCTTTTGGCACGTGCGGTGTTTGTTGTTGACCGTGAAGGCGTTGTGCGTTATGTGGAATATGTTCCTGAAGTGACTAACCATCCAAATTATGAAGCGGCAATCGCGGCGGTAAAAGAACTCTTATAAAAGATGTGGCCGCGACATATCTTTTATCGCATTTTTCGGTTATTATTATATTGTGTTTTACCTGTAGACAAAGTCCGTATCGGCTTTGTCTACAGCCATTTTTCCGTAATTTTGCATATCGTAACCCAATGGCGAGTGTTGAAAGGAAGAACAACATGGAAAAAATCGAACAAATCTTTAATTTTATTGATAAAAGCGCGGAGAAACATGAACAATCGGATTCAACATATTTGGACGGGGTATTGGCGACGCTTTCCGGAATTTTGGATGGAAAGGATTCCTTGCCGGTCGGATCGGCCACAAAAGAAGAAATGCGGAAAGCCATACAGCTTGCGATATTAAAAGGCATGCGCCTGTCTTCGCAGCCGCACCATCAAATGACGCCGGATTCGTTGGGGCTGTTCATTGCGTATCTTGTTGAACAGCTTTTGGAAGATAAATTGGAAAAGGGCATGATATCCATTCTGGACCCGGCCATGGGGACAGGGAATTTACTGTTTACCATTATGAATCAATTGGACGGCAAAGTGTCGGCAACGGGTATTGAAATCGATGATTTGCTGATCCAGTTGGCGCGGGAAACGGCTGAGCTGATTGAACAGCCGATTGATTTATACCATCAGGATGCCTTGAGGCCGCTTTTTGTCGAACCGGTCGATCTTGTCGTTTGTGATTTGCCGGTCGGGTATTACCCTAACGAGGAAGTGGCAAAAGGCTATGAACTGCATGCGAAAGACGGGATGAGTTATGCCCACCATTTATACATTGAGCAGTCGTTAAAATATACAAAAGAGGGCGGTTACCTAATATTTTTGATTCCTGCCACCCTGTTCGAGTCGGATCAGGCAGAGGCGCTGCATGCATTTTTGAAAAAGCACGCATGGATATTGGCAGTGATGCAGCTGCCGGAGAACATGTTCAAATCGAAACAACATGAAAAAAGCGTTTTTATTTTGCAGAAGAAAAGCGAAAAAATGCGTCCTCCGAAAGAAGTGCTGCTTGCAAAAGTTCCAAATATGTCCAACAGACATGCGATGTCCTTGTTCTTTGAAAAGATCAAAATGTGGAAAGAGCAGAAGTAGCCGCAGGATTTTATATGCCAAAATGGTCTTGAAGCATCTTGGCTTCGCCGACAATCAAAAAGGATGCGCCATTTTAAATGGTGCACCCTTTTTATATTGGAAATTAAGATTTTTTGGCATTTTTTAAAATCAGCAAGTTAAAGATTTGAATGACCGGTTTTCGCGACAGCAAATAGACGATGAGGAAGCTCATTATTAACAAAATCCAGTATTGGTTTGTTTCGATGATATAATTTTTGATGGAATGTTCCTGAAAAATCCGGACTATGGCCATGTGCAGCAAATAGATGACCAGTGTCGATTGTCCGATGGATGTAAGAAAGCCATGTTTTTTTGGCACCAGGGTGAAAAAGAGATAAGTGGCCATAAACTGAATGGCATACGCACTCAATCTCATCAGAGCCGAGTATTCGATATCATCCGTAATTTCTTCATAAGGCCTTTTTCCCAATAGCCAGAATCGGTAATCAAGGGGCATATACAAGGCAATCAGCGCAAAGCCGGCGACGGCAAGGATGATGCCGGCGACTATATGCTTTCGGGATTTGAGCCGGTTAAAATGCTGTTCTTTTAAATAATAGCCCGCAAGGAAAAACGGAAAAAAGTAAAAAGTGCGGGATAAAGTTAAAAACTCATCCACTTCCGCGTCATAGCCGATGAAAAGCGAAAAGGCGACGGCAAGGGGAAGGGCATATTTCAGTTTGCCGACAAAGTACAATAGAACATTCCAAAAAATCAAGCTTAGAAGAAACCAAAGCCCCCATCTCGGGATGAACAGACTATAGCTGATGTCGTCGCCAAAAACCAGATCATAATACAAAGTATAAAAAACTTGAAAAACGACATAAGGTATAAAGAGTTTGCTTACTAGTTTTTTGAAATACCCCGGTTCATAAACTTTCTTGGCAAAATAGCCGGAAATCAAAATAAAGGCCGGCATATGAAAAGTATAAATAGCCAAATAAAAATCAGCGATCCATTCTTCCTGTTCGATGTATTCGCTGATCATATGGCCAAATACTACAAAAAAGATCAATAAGGCTCTCGCATTGTCAAAGTAAGCGATTCGATTCAAATTGGATCATTCTTTCTAATGTGATAAATTCCAAAAGTTGTTGCAAAAAATATTATTTTTAATGAGAAAAATAGAAAAAAGAAAAATTAAAGAATCAGACATGGACAATAATAGTTTTAGCATACTTTGATAAATTAATCTATCGGAAATGGCGGCGGAATTCGTCAAAACCCTGACATTTCTCCAAGGATGAAACCGGGCTGGCAAAAAAATAAAGGCTGCCTGGAACACCATCCAGGCAGCCTTTGAAACCGGATAAATTATTCTTTAATAGGAGTGCGGACAACAAGCACGTCGCATTTTGCAGAACGGACAATCGCTTCAGATACGGAACCGATGAGGAAGCGTTCCACTGCATTCAGACCTGTCGCACCGCAGACGATTAAATCGGCATCAACAAGTTTGGATAATTCCTTAGTAATGATTGTTTTTGGAGAACCATATTCTATGATTACGTTTACATTTTTAACGCCAGCTTCTTCGGCTTGTTTTTTATATCCTTCAAGCAATTCTTCAGAGAATGCTTGGGCTTTTTCTGCGATTGAACGGTCATATGCCTCGATTGCTGCGAAAGAACGAGTGTCAATTACATTCACCAGGTGCAATTTCGCATCTTCGCCACTTTGTTTAGCAATATCAATCGCTTTTTTAAAGGCATATTCTGCTTCTTTCGAACCATCAACAGCAATGACAATATTTTTGTAGTTTACCATACCAGCAACCTCCTTTATCTATATGTTTATTATATCAAATTATCAGAAAGTGGGAATGAAAATCGGAAAAAAATACGTAAAAAATTCATAGTTTTTTCTAAATTCCGACAGAATATTTGTCGAAAAATTAAATTTTTCAAAACCCCTTGGGGGGTATGATGGATTTTCTTCGGGGCGATTTTTATCGTTTTAATTTTAATTTCACAATTGTTAGAATAGGGATAAAAGCAATTCTTCTTTTTGAATATTCTAGCAAAGGATGGGAGATTTCTGTGAAAATTGGAATACCAAAAGAAATAAAAAACAATGAAAATCGGGTAGCCATGACACCTGCAGGGGTGGTTACTTTAACAAGCGCAGGACATGAAGTGTACATTGAAACGGGAGCGGGACTTGGATCTTCATTTACCGACGAGGATTATATTGCAGCGGGTGCAAAAATTGTACAATCTGCGGAAGAAGCGTGGTCCCAGGAGCTCATCTTAAAAGTAAAGGAGCCCATAAAAAGCGAGTATCAGTATTTTTATGAGGGGCAAATCCTGTTTACTTATCTGCATTTGGCCCCTGAATTCGAATTGACGCAGGCGCTTTTGGACAAAAAAGTGACCGGAATTGCTTATGAAACAGTCCAATTGCCGAACGGTTCATTGCCATTGCTGACGCCGATGAGCGAAGTGGCGGGAAAAATGAGCGTGCAAATCGGGGCCCATTTTTTAGAAAAGCTGAACGGAGGCAACGGAATTTTATTGGGCGGCGTATCCGGTGTTCCAAGGGGAAAAGTGACCATCATCGGCGGTGGAGTGGCCGGAACCAGCGCCGCACGGGTTGCAATCGGAATGGGGGCGGATGTGACAATCATTGATGTCAATCCGGACCGTTTGCGTCAATTGGAGGATATTTTCGGCTCCTCCATTCAAACCTTGATGTCGAATCCATATAATATCGCCGAATCTGTGAAACATTCGGATCTGGTCATCAGTTCGGTGCTGATTCCGGGTGCAAGGGCTCCAAAATTGGTGACGGAAGAGATGGTAAAACAGATGAAGCCGGGCTCCGTCATTGTGGATATTGCCATCGATCAGGGGGGAAGCACCGAAATTACCGCAAACAATCCGACATCCCATGATAAGCCGATTTTTGAAAAACATGGAGTTCTGCACTATGCGGTGCCGAATATCCCGGGCGCTGTGCCGAGAACATCGACCATTGCGTTGACGAACGTGACAGTTCCATATGCGCTGCAGATAGCCAATAAGGGATTCAAAAAGGCTTGTTTAGAAAATGAGGCTTTGAAAAAAGGGCTCAATACGCTAAATGGACATGTTGTCTACAAAGCCGTCGCGGATTCCCAACAACGGGAATATGTTGCCGTTGATACTTTGCTGCTTCCATGAGAATATCTACTACTTGGAAAATTGGTTTCCAAGTAGTTTTTTTATTTTGTTTATTTTTTGTAATATTTTTAAAATTCGATTAATAGAATGAAAATTAGAGATTTTTATACTTAAAAACAACAAATTAATAGAAAGGTGTTTAAGGGGGAGCATGATGAAAAAGTACCAGCGCATTTTATTCACTGTATTTGCAGCGATGATCTTGCTTCTTTTAACAGCATGCGGAGACGGGGAAAAAGATACGTCTGCGAATACGGAGGAAACGGGAGACGGCGTCATCCATGCAGCAATTAGGAAGAGAGTTGTTGAATCTGGCAAAAGGATTGGGAATTGAACCGGGTGATTTCGGATTAAGAAATAACCAATTTGTTTATTTATCCCTTGCGGCGATGTTGACGCTTATCGTGCTGATTATTTTATGGTTTGTGATTCGTCAGCAAAACTCAAGAATCGGACGGGCTTTCTCTTCGATCCGGATGGATGAAAAAGCTGCGGAATCCATGGGAATCAATCTTACTTATTATAAAGTGCTGGCATTTGCCCAGGGAGCTTTCATAGCCGGTCTTGCCGGGGCGCTATATGCGCATACCGTCGGCTATATTTCCCCCTCTGATTTTTCGTACCACCGGGCAGTGGAAATTTTAATCTTTACCGTTTTTGGAGGGAGCGAAGTGGTCATCGGTTCCGTCTTTGGGGCAACCATTCTGACTTTACTTCCTGAGGCTCTGCGCTTCCTAAGCGATTATCGTTATATTTTCTACGGCATAATGCTGGTCATTTTAATGGCGGTCCGCCCTCAAGGGATTTTAGACCTTCAGTTGTATTATCGAATGAAAGGAAAAAACGCATCAGAAGGGGGAGCGGCGAATGGTCCTTGAAGTAAGGAATATTACGAAAAGATACGGAGGAATCACGGCCCTCAAAGATATATCCTTTTCCATTCGGCAGGGCGAGGTATACGGATTGATCGGACCGAATGGAGCCGGAAAAACGACAATGTTCAATTGCATTACCAATTTTGTTGAACCGACCAGCGGAGAAGTATATTTCAAAGGAGAAAACATTACCGGCTTAAAACCATATAAAATCACCGAAAGAGGGATTTGCAGGACATATCAGAATATTCGCCTGTTCCCGCAAATGACGGTTTTGCAGAATGTAATGGTCGGAGGGCATTCGAGGCTTTCATCCGGAGTGTTCAAGAGCGTTTTCCGGATGAAATCGCAAAAACATGAGGAGAAACGCCTAATGGAAAGAGCGAAAGAATTGTTGGAGCTGGTTGGATTGGGGCAGATGGAAAAACTGTTTGCCGAAAATTTGTCCTATGGCCAGCAAAGAAGATTGGAAATTGCGAGGGCATTAGCGGCCAGTCCCACGCTTTTGCTGCTTGATGAACCGGCAGCAGGCATGAATGAAACCGAGACGGAAAACTTGTATGAATTGATCAAAAAGATCCAATCGATGGGCGTTACAATTCTAATCATCGAGTATGATATGTCCCTTGTGATGAGGTTGTGCGACCGGATTGCGGTATTGAACTTTGGGGAGAAGCTGGCCGAAGGAACGCCGGAAGAAATTCAAAACGATCCGGCAGTGATTGAGGCCTACCTCGGCAAAGAGGAGGAAGAGACGATTGCTTAAGTTGACAAACATCGAAACATATTATGGACAAATCCAGGCATTAAAAGGGATTCATTTGCAAGTGGAAAAAGGGCAGATCGTGGCGCTTCTCGGAGCCAATGGGGCCGGAAAATCGACGACGATGCGGACGATTGCAGGATTAGTAAAACCGAAACAAGGAACCGTTGAATTTTTGGGGGAAGATGTGACAGGATTGCGTCCGCATCAACTATTAAGGAAAGGGATTTCCCTTGTTCCGGAAGGTCGCGCGATTCTTGCGGGCATGACGGTTCTGGAAAATCTCGAAATGGGGGCATATCACCGAAAGGACAGCAGAGTGAAAAATGATATCCAAAATGTGATGAGGCGCTTTCCGATATTGGAGGAACGCCAAAATCAATTGGCCGGAACCCTTTCGGGAGGACAGCAAATGCTTGCGATTGCCCGTGCGTTGCTTTCAAAACCAAAGCTGCTATTGCTGGATGAACCGTCTATGGGCCTGGCGCCGATCATCGTTGCCGAAATCTATAAAATCATCAAGGACATCAAAGAAGAAGGAACGACCGTGCTGCTGGTGGAACAAAACGCAAAACAAGCTTTGAAAATTGCGGATTATGGTTATGTCATGGAAACCGGAAAGATTATTGCGGAGGGAACGGCGGAAGAATTATTGAAAGATGAACGGATTGTCGAAGCGTATCTGGGGAAAAAATCTGCCGCAGTTTAATGCAAAAGAGCTTCCTGCCTGGGAAGCTCTTTTAATTTAGCGGACGATGATCAGTTCTTTTGGATATTTTGTCAATACTTCAACCCCATCTTCTGTTACAACAACGTCGTCTTCTATGCGGACGCCAGCTGTATCCGCTTTATAAATGCCGGGCTCGATCGTAAACACCATCCCCGGTTTGAGCGGCAATTCATTCGTTCCTGCAACGGATGGAAATTCATGAACCGAAATGCCGAGTCCGTGGCCTAAACGATGGGTGTAGTATTCGCCGTATCCGGCTTCCGTAATTATGTCCCGGGAAATTTTATCTAAATCCATGCAGCGGACGCCGGGCTTTACGGCTTTGATGGTTTCTTCGTTTGAACGTTTTACAGTTTCGTATATTTTCCGTTGTTCTTCTGTAATCTCTCCAAAAGCGACCGTGCGCGTAATATCGGAACAGTATCCTTCATAAACCACTCCTAAATCAAACAGCACAAAATCGCCTTTTTGAATTTTCCGGTTTCCGGGAGTGCCATGGGGTGAAGCCGCTTTCGGACCTGATAATACCGTCGTTTCAAATGACATGGAGCAGCCTTTCTCTTTGATGGCATTTTCGATGATGTGCACGATTTCCAGTTCCGTAATGCCTTTTTTTACCGCGTTGACACCGACTTCGATGGCAAAATCGGCAAGTTCGGCCGCTTTTTTCAATTTTTCAATTTCAACCTCATTTTTAATTACTCGAAGCCGATTGATTTGTTCATCAATTGAAACAAACCGGACATGGGGAAAACGGGATTGAAGGGCCTCATATCTCTCGACGGTTAAATGTCCTTTTTCGATGGCGAATGCCGAAATTTCTTTTGCGCGGGATTGAATTTCATTTGCTAATAGTTCCCAAGGCTGATCCGTGTCGCTATGGCCAATCACATCAAATGGCCAACCGGAGGCCTTTGCATCCGAAACTTCCATTTTCGGACAAATCATGAAAGGGTCGATATCTTGGAAAATGACCAATCCCAATAACCTTTCATGCGGATTGCTCCGAAAGCCCGAAAAATAAAAGATATTGTCCGGGGTTGTTACAAAAGCAAGATCAATGCGGTTTTCCTTTAAATAAGATTGGATTTTTTTGATACGTTTGTCCATGAAATTTCCTCCAATGTTGGATTTTCCGGCATCATTTGAAATCATACAGTAATAGTATAGCAAAAAGAAGGAAAATTTAAGGATTTGTAGAAATATTCAAGTGGATTTTAATTATATAAAGGGGGAATTAATAGAATGGAAATCTCTTACCATGGACATGCCGTCGTGAAAATTAAAACAAATGGTACAACAATTTTAATTGACCCTTTCATTACGGGAAACCCATTAACTGATTTAAAAGCGGAAGAAGAAAAACCGGATGTCATTTTGTTGACTCATGGACATAACGACCATGTGGGAGACACGATTGCCCTTGCAAAAGCAAATAATTCACAAGTAGTGGCATTGAATGAATTGGCCGTTTATTTGCAAAAACAGGGGGTAAACGCGCATCCGATGGGCGTTGGCGGCGCGTACCAGTTCCCGTTCGGTAAAGTGAAATATACCCTCGCTTTCCACGGTTCCACATATGAAACCGAAACGGAAGTCGTGAATGCAGGAAATCCTGGAGGCATTTTATTCTTTGCGGAAGGGCTGACAATTTACCACGCCGGCGATACTGCGCTGTTTGGCGATATGAAATTGATTGGCGACCGCAATAATATTGATGTCGCTTTCTTGCCTATCGGCGATAATTTCACGATGGGGCCTGAAGATGCGGCATATGCGGTCGAATTATTGAGACCGAAAACGGTTGTGCCGATTCACTACAATACTTTCCCATTAATCAAGCAAGATCCTAACGAGTTTGCAAAATTAGTGAAAAATAGCAAAGTGCAAATATTAGAGCCGGGCCAAAAAGTCGAATTGCCTTAATTCGTTATATGTGAAACAGGCTCATCAAAAAGATTAAAATTGGAAAGCGGGTTATGGAAGAAGGCATTTCATTGAAAAATACCATGCCCGCTTTCTTATTTTTTTCAATACATACTTGAAATGTGTTACACTATTGGAGGAGAAAGTACGATGAAAATAGGTGATATCGATGTCAACGAAACATGAGAAGATCTTGCAATATATCGAGTCACTACCTATTGGCGAAAAAATATCGGTCCGGCAAATCGCGAAAGAAATGCAGGTAAGCGAAGGGACGGCTTACCGTGCCATCAAAGAAGCCGAAAATCGCAGTCTGGTAAGTTCCATTGAACGGGTGGGAACGATTCGGATTGAAAAGAAAAAGAAGGAAAATATTGAGCGGCTGACTTTTGCGGAAATCGTCAATATCGTAGATGGGCAAGTGCTCGGTGGAAAAGCGGGGTTACATAAAACTTTAAATAAATTTGTCATCGGCGCGATGCAGCTGGAAGATATGATGCGCTATACGGATCCGGGAAGCCTCCTCATTGTCGGCAACCGTTTTAAAGCGCACACCAACGCTTTAAAAGCGGGCGCGGCCGTATTGATTACGGGCGGTTTTGATACAACGGAAGAAAATAAAAAGCTTGCGGATGAATTGGAGCTTCCGATTATTTCATCCAGCTATGATACATTTACCGTTGCGACGATGATTAACCGTGCCATCTATGACCAGCTAATTAAAAAAGATATTTTATTGATTGAAGATATTTATGTACCTTTGGAGGAGACGGCAAAACTTAGAAGCGGGCAGACGGTGGCAGATTTTCACGCTTTAAATGCGCACACAAACCACGGCGCTTTCCCGGTTGTTTCAAAGAACAATAAATTGGTCGGAATCGTGACGGCAAAAGACGTGATCGGGAAAGACGAAAAAGAGCTGATTGATAAAGTCATGACAAAACACCCGATTTCCGTTTCAATGAAGACAAGCGTCGCTTCGGCAGGGCACCGGATGGTTTGGGAAGGGATTGATCTGCTTCCTGTCGTCAATGATGACGGCTACTTGCAGGGGGTCATCAGCCGCCAGGACGTATTAAAGGCGCTGCAGACATCCCAGCATCAGCCTCAACATGGCGAAACGATTGATGACATTGTGAAAAGTGAAATGAAAGTGCTCGGCACCGAAGATGTCGTAGTCGAATTTACGGTGACGCCGCAAATGACAAACCAATATGGGGCAGTTTCTTACGGCGCTTTCACCACTCTGCTTACGGAGGTCGGGTTAATTGCATTAAAAAGAAGGAAACGTGGAGATGCCGTACTGGAGAATATTTCAACCTATTATATCAAGCCAATCCAAATGGACAGCGTGCTGAAAGTGGTGCCGCATATCCTGGATATGAGTAGAAAATTCGTGAAAATGGATTTTGATGTATTTCTCGAAGACATGCTTGTCGGAAAAGCGATGGCCACCTTCCAGCTGCTTGACCGGTAATGCAAAAAAGTTGTCCAAAGAGAATGGACAACTTTTTCAAAGCGCATTTCTTACTATTGCTGTTTATTTAATTCATATTCTTCCTGAACAAATTTTCCTTCATGTTTTGCCCTTTTGAAGCTATAGTAGGATTCTACGAGTCCCACAATTACAAAAACCGCGCCCACAATATAGCCTAATAATGTATCTTGGACAACGAATGTGTTTAAGCCGAAAAATACAACAAAGAGGCCCAATGCAACTCCGGCTTTTGCTTTATACCATTTTTTCTGGATTGGCAAAGTGGATCGAAATTGTTTTGTTTTAAAGTAAAAATAGGCGGCAAATGAAGCGATAATAAGTGTAACAAAAATTGCATTTAGCATTTTCAGAACCTCCTAAACAAACTAAAATTATTGTAACGATTTTTTTGTAAAAATGCTAATATACTAAAAAAATTTTTTGCGTATGTGGAGGGTAATCATTTGAAAAGACAAATCATTGACAAAATTGAACAATATGACACTATCATCATTCACCGGCACATCCGTCCAGACCCGGATGCTTACGGATCCCAATTTGGATTAAAAGCGTTAATTCAAGATAACTATCCGGACAAAAAAGTGTATGCGGTTGGCACCCATGATGAATGTCTCTCTTATCTGGGCTGTCCGGATACCGTTTCCGATGAAGAATACAAAGGTGCTCTTGTCATTGTAACCGATACCGCAAATACCGGCAGAATCGATGACGATCGGTATTCCCGAGGAGATTTTCTCATAAAAATCGATCATCATCCAAATGATGACGCCTATGGGGATTTGTTATGGGTCAATACAGGATCCAGTTCTTGCAGCGAGATGATTTATGAATTGTATGAAGAAGGCCGGGAATATAAAAATTGGAAGTTGTCTGAAAATGGCGCGAAATTCCTTTTTGCGGGAATTGTCGGGGACACTGGGAGATTTTTATATCCAAGCACGACGACAAGAACTTTTGAAATTGCTGGGCAATTGATCAATTATCCATTCGACCGCAACGCAATTTTCAATGGCATGTATGAGATGGATTCAAACCTGTTAAAATTGCAGGGGTACGTGTATCAAAACTTTGTAATGGATGAAAATGGTGCCGCGTATATCAAACTTCCGAAAGAACTTTTGGAAGAATTTGGTGTGACGGTTTCCGAAACCTCCTCTTTGGTGGGGTCTCTCAGCAATATTAAAGGGGTCCGTGCATGGATCATGTTTGTTGAAGAACCGAATGAGATCCGTGTAAGACTGCGCTCAAAGGGTCCCGTTGTGAACCAGCTTGCAAAAAAATACAATGGCGGCGGACATCCTCTGGCGGCAGGGGCAACCGTCCATTCATGGGAAGAAGCGGAACAGGTCATTGCGGATTTACAACAACTTTGCAAAGAGTACCGATAAATTCAGGAGGGATGCAGATTGTCCGTTTACCCACAAGTACGTACAAGCGCGGATTTATTAAAAAGTACGATCCGTTTGGAGGAACTCATCCCTTTTTTAGTTGAACAAAAGGCAGAAGCTTGTGCAATTGTCAATTCCAAATTGTACGGGCTTTTGCCTTTTTACCATGGTTTAAAAAAGGCGGGGATTCATCCGGTCGCCGGTCTTTCGGTACAAGTACGGTTTGAAGGGATCGTTCTGCCCCTCCTGATTTACGCCCAAAACAACGATGGATATAAAAATCTCTTAAAGATTTCCAGCAGTATAGCCATCACGGAGGATGAACAATTGCCGTTCAAGTGGCTCAAAGGCTATTCAAAGGGAATCTGTGTGGTGATTCCGGCTGACAAAGATCATGCCATCTGGTTGAAGCATGTTTCCTCCATTGAAATTTTGCAAGGAGTTTTTCGTGGACGGATATGGATTGGAGTTTCCCGGGGCGAAGGGGAAAAATCACCTGCCGAGGACGAAATTATCCGTTTGGGGGAAACATTTAACATCCCCATTATGGCCCTTCATGAATGCCTCTATTTAAAACGGGAAGACGCATTCAGCTATCGGGTTGCACGAAGCATCGATCAGGGAATCAAGCTAAGCGAACAAATGCAAATGAGTGAAGAAGAACACCATTATACTCCGACCGGAAGCGAATGGATGGAATGGTTTCATGATCATCCGGAATGGCTGGAAGAAAGCAGGAAAATGCTTTCCGGCTGCCATGCGGATATCGAATCGAAGGGGCACATCATGCCCAAATATCCTTTGCCTGCAGGACAAAGTGCGGAAAAGGTGCTGAAAGCATTGGCCATAAAAGGATTAAAAGAGAGGTTAAAAACGGATGTCCCGGATCCAGTCTATCTTGACCGCCTGGACCATGAATTGGAAATCATCTGTTCGATGGGCTTTGCAGATTATTTTTTAATTGTGGCAGACTTTATGAATTATGCCCGGGAGCAGCGAATTTTGACGGGGCCCGGAAGAGGATCTTCAGCAGGTTCGCTCGTTGCTTATTCTTTATACATTACCCAGGTGGATCCGATTCGTTACGGGCTTTTGTTTGAACGTTTTCTAAATCCTGAGCGGGTTTCAATGCCGGATATCGATATAGACTTTGTGGATACAAGACGGCACGAAGTCATTCAATATGTTGCAAAAAAATATGGGGAAAAACATGTGGCGCAAATCATCACCTTCGGAACTTTGTCTGCAAAAGCCGTCGCCAGGGATGTTGCAAGGATGTTCAATTTTGAACCGGAAACCTTGGAAATGATTTCCCGCCTGATTCCAAATAGATTGGGCATCACGTTAATAGAAGCTTACGACGCAAGCGAACCGTTCAGAAAATGGATCGGGGAGGAACCCATCCGAAAACGTTGGTTTGAAACGGCATTAAAGTTGGAAGGGTTGCCCAGAAATGCATCCACCCATGCCGCAGGGGTGGTATTATGCCCAATGCCATTGGTGGAAGTGGTACCAATTGAAAAGGGGCATGACGGGATTTTCATCACCCAATGGCCAATGCAGGAAGTGGAACAGATGGGCTTGTTAAAAATGGACTTCCTGGGGCTGCGCAATTTAACAATGATTGAACAAATTCTAAAAATGATTCATTATAACCGAAATATATACATTGATTTAAATGAAATTCCATTGGATGACCGGAAAACGTTTGAACTGTTGCAGCATGGGGATACATTGGGGATCTTCCAGTTGGAATCGGAAGGCATGAGAAATGCATTGCGGGAAATTGTTCCTACCCGTTTTTCCGATATTGTTGCAGTCAATGCCCTTTACAGACCCGGACCGATGCAATTTATACCGGTTTATGCGAGAAGAAAAAAAGGGTTGGAGCCTGTTGTGATGCCCCATCCGGATTTGGAGCCGATTTTGGGGGAAACGTATGGAATCATTGTGTATCAGGAACAAATCATGCAAATCGCCCATCGATTAGCAGGGTTTTCTTTGGGGCAGGCCGACTTGCTGAGACGCGCGGTGAGCAAGAAAAAACGGGAAGTGCTGGAAGAGCAGAGAAAGGCTTTTGTCAATGGGGCAGTAAAAAATGGATATGACAAGGAAGTGGCCGAATCGGTGTACGAACAGATTGTCCGGTTCGCCGATTACGGGTTTGCGAAAAGCCATGCGGTGGCATACAGCATGATTTCTTACCAGATGGCCTACTTAAAGGCCAATTTCCCATTGGAATTCTATGCGGTCATGATGACCTTTGCAGCGGGAAACCAGGAAAGATTGTTCTCGTTTATTGTCGAAGCCCGAAGCAAAGGCATAACCGTTTTGCGCCCTTCCCTTCATAAAAGCAGCCGGGGGTTCACCGTGGAAAATGGAAAGATCCGATACGGTTTGTCTGCCATATCGGGCCTTTCCCAATCATTTTTGCAAAAATTGATACAGGCCCGAAAGGAGCAAGGAGAGTTTCATGATTTGTTCGATTTGGCCGTTTCTTTAAGCGGCAAGCATTTTAACCGCAAATCAATCGAATCATTGATTAAGGCGGGGGTGCTCGATGACTTCGGAAAGGATCGGGCAACGCTTCTTGCGACGATTGAAGCGGCGGAAAAGCATGCTAAAATTGCCCGTCCGACGGATGAAGATGATTTGTTCGCTTCGCAAACTTCTTTATTTGGCAAGCCCAAATACCAGGAAGCAGAACCGATGCCGGATAAGATCAAATTGCAATTTGAAAAGGAAGTATTTGGATTTTATTTATCCGAACATCCTGCCACAAATGTCCGAAAACGAATACAAGTGAATACAAATACGCTTCTTGTAAAAAGCGCTCCCCAAGATGCGTATGTTAAATTGGTGGGGATGGTCGAGTCCATTCACCAAATTCGCACGAAAAAAGGGGAACTGATGGCTTTTGTCCAAGTGCAAGATGAGTTTGGTGCAATTTCGGCCACAATCTTCCCGAAACTGTATAATGACTGCCTTGGATGGATCAAGGAAGACGCAATGGTGTATATGGAAGGGAAAGTGCAATACCGCTTCAATCAGCCGCAAATCGTCGTAAAAATAATAAAATTCATTCAATAACGAGATAATTTTATACAGGAATTACGAAAACTGTGCAATTTTGCACAGTTTTTTCTTTACAAATCGGAAGACATTTTGTAAACTGGAACAAAAGTGGTCTGACCACTTTTGAAGAGGCATATACTTATTATGGATAGAATGAATGCTCGATATAAGGGGTTGTTAAAAAAATCTAAAGTGGACATGAATGAAAAACAAGAAAATAAAAAGGTCTTTTTGGAAATCGTTAGTAAATTGAAGGACATCATCATTACCCAAAAACTAAAACCCGGGGATAAACTTCCCTCCGAAAGAGTTTTATCCGAAATGTTGGGCGTTGGACGTTCTTCAGTGAGAGAAGCGTTGCGCAGCCTGGAGCTGCTTGGAATTATCGAAACCCGCCACGGGGGAGGGACGTTTTTGGCTTCCTCCCAGCAATACCGGTTGGTTGAATTGTTGGCGACCTTTATCCTGCAGGAGAACCAGTCGATCCAAGACGTTCATAAAACGAGGGAAATTCATGAAAGGGAAGCCATCCGCATTATTTGTTCAAATGAAAGATTAAGAGAACTTCCCGTATGGGAAAGCTTGTTTTTGAATATCGAATTGGAAACAGATGTTATTCGGGACCATATTTTGCGTGAACTTATGATCGCTTCTGAAAACCGGCTGGCTTTGAGAATATGGATTCAACTCGCCGCTTATAGCGCAGGTTCATTAAGAAAAGTCACTACAGAGGAAGAAAAGCCCATTTTACAAAGGCTTTTGAAGTCATTGCAGCTTGGATATGAAAAGGAAGCATTAGAAGCATATAGTGAATGGATGGATTATTTGAAAAAACATGATGATAAAAATGATTAATTAGGAGGAAAAAGTGTGGCAATAAAAAATTTGCTGACTATAAACAGAAAAAAGACGAAAGGGGCTCTCGCCAATCCGAAAAAAGAAAGCTCGTTTCCGGCGGATTTGATGACGAAATGTCCATCATGCCGAAAAATCTTTCTGACAAAAGAAGTGGAAACGAATCTGAAAGTATGCCCTAATTGTGATCATCATTTTAAAATGACCGCTTGGGAGAGAATCGACTCTTTCCTGGATCCGGAAACATTTACACCGTTTGACGAGCATTTGCGTACGACAAATCCTTTAAATTTCCCATCCTATATCGAAAAAGTGGAAGCGGACATGAAGAAGACGGGACTTTCTGAAGCGGTGCTCACCGGCAGCGGAACATTAAAGGGAGAAAAAGTCGTTGTAGCGGTGATGGATTCCCATTTCCGCATGGGTTCAATGGGCTCTGTAGTGGGTGAAAAAATTACCCGCGCCATCGAGAAAGCGACTGAAATGCAAGTGCCTTTCATCATCTTTACCGCAAGCGGCGGTGCCCGGATGCAGGAAGGCGTCATTTCTTTGATGCAAATGGCGAAAACAAGCGTTGCTTTAAAACGCCATAGCGAGGAAGGATTGCTGTTTATTTCCATCATGACAGATCCGACGACTGGCGGCGTTTCTGCAAGTTTTGCTTCTTTGGGAGATATCAACATTGCCGAACCGAAAGCCCTCATCGGTTTTGCCGGTAGAAGGGTGATTGAGCAGACGGTTCGGGAAAAATTGCCTGATGATTTTCAAACCGCAGAATTTCTATTAGCCCATGGCCAATTGGACGCAATTTTCCATCGAAAGGAAATGCGGGATAAAGTGGCGACGATTGTGAAATTGCACAAGAGAGGGGGAGTTTCTGGTGTCTAAGCCGATGTCTTTTGAAGAACCGATTATTAAGCTGAGACAAAAAATTGAGGAATTGAGGGAACTGGCGAAGTCGGCGGATGTGGATATGTCCGAAGAAATCAGAACATTGGAAGAACGTTTGCACCAATTGGAGTTGAAAATTTATTCGAACATGGAACCATGGGACCGGGTGCAGGTTGCGAGAAATCCGGAACGTCCGACAACGCTGGATTATATAGAAAAAATATTCACGGATTTTATCGAACTCCATGGCGACCGTTGTTTTGGCAATGATGAAGCAATTGTTGGAGGAATCGCGTTTTTTGATGGCCAACCTGTCACGGTCATTGGACATCAGCGCGGGAAAGCAACCAAGGAAAACATACGGCGGAATTTTGGGATGCCCCATCCGGAAGGTTACCGAAAAGCATTGCGTTTAATGAAGCAGGCGGAAAAATTTCGCCGTCCTATTATTTGTTTTATCGATACGAAAGGGGCTTATCCAGGGAAAGCTGCGGAAGAACGTGGGCAAAGCGAAGCCATCGCAAGAAATTTGTTTGAAATGGCCGGCTTGAAAGTGCCTGTCATCTGCGTTGTCATTGGGGAAGGAGGAAGCGGTGGTGCATTGGCGCTGGGGGTGACCAACCGCATCTATATGCTGGAGAATTCCACATACTCCGTCATTTCCCCTGAAGGTGCCGCTTCAATTTTGTGGAAGGATGCCGCCCTTGCAAAACAGGCGGCTGAAGCGATGAAAATAACGGCCCAAGACTTGAAAAAAATGGGAATCATAGATG
Organism: Ureibacillus sp. FSL K6-8385; assembly: GCF_038593155.1. Lineage (GTDB taxonomy): Bacteria > Bacillota > Bacilli > Bacillales_A > Planococcaceae > Ureibacillus > Ureibacillus terrenus. Next base: position 1,778,311 of record NZ_CP151968.1, on the reverse strand, counting down.
AAATTATCCCTGAAGTGACAGGAGGGGCCCATCGCGATCCGGAAACACAAGCAAACATTTTAAAGCAATATTTGAAAAAAGGGCTTGATGAATTATCGGCCATGTCGGAAGAAGAAATTATTCGGGACCGGTACGAGAAATTCCGGAAAATAGGGGATTTTATTGAAGAATCCGTTTAACGGGATGTGAAGAAAATTCTCCAAGGAAATGACAAAATCCAACTATCCATGGATTTTGTCATTTTATTTTATAATGAATGTTAAATGAACAGATTGAAGTTTCTAGTTCCAATGGAATTTTTTTATGTTATTGTTAACATTGGAGGGAGATACGTGAGAAGAATTGGAGTATTAACGAGCGGCGGTGATGCACCCGGCATGAATGCGGCCATTCGTGCCGTCGTTCGAAAAGCAAATTATCATGGTGTCGAAGTTTATGGAATATATCATGGATATGAGGGATTTATTCAAGGTAAAATGGAATTGTTGGATTTGGGCTCCGTTGGCGGCATCATTCAGCGAGGCGGAACGAAATTGTATTCTTCCCGATGCGCCAAATTTAAGGAACAAAAATATCAATTGCAGGGGATAGAAAAAATGAAGGATGCGGGAATTGAAGGGCTGATTGTGATTGGTGGGGACGGCTCTTTCCGCGGGGCTTACGCATTGGCGGATTTGGGATTAAAATGTATTGGTGTTCCTGCAACGATCGATAATGATGTTCCAGGCACGGAATATACCATCGGCTTTGATACGGCGTTAAATACGGTTGTGAATGCCGTTGACAAAATACGGGATACAGCAACAAGCCATGAAAATACTTTCATTATTGAAGTAATGGGCAGACATTCCGGAAATATCGCTTTATGGTCAGGACTTGCTGCAGGGGCCGAATCCATTATCATTCCAGAAGAACCCTATGATATAGATGAAATCATTGCGCGCATAAAACGCGGAGAAGCTCGCAGGAAAAAACATAGCATCATCATCGTCGCCGAAGGGGTAATGCCCGCCTCGGAACTTGCACGCATGCTAAAGGAAAAATCAGGAATCGATATGAGGATTACCGTGTTAGGCCATATTCAGCGGGGGGGTTCGCCATCGGCCTATGACCGGGTCATGGCAAGCCGATTTGGCGCCTTTGCAGTGGAACTGTTATTGGAAGGAAAGACCCGACGCGCCGTCGGTATAAAAAATAATCAATTATATGATTATGATTTACAGGAGATTTTTAAAACGGAACAGAAAAATACTAGCGGCTTATATACTTTATCAAAAGAACTTTCAATATAAATCAAACTGAAAATGGAGAGAATGGATATGAGAAAGACAAAAATCGTTTGTACAATCGGACCTGCAAGTGAATCTCCCGAGGTTCTGGAAGAACTTATAAAAGCGGGAATGAATGTTGCGAGACTGAACTTTTCCCACGGAACCCATGAAGAACATGCAATGCGGATTGCGACGATACGGGATGTTGCCAATAAATTAAATAAAATTGTCGGCATCCTGCTCGATACAAAAGGTCCCGAAATCAGAACACACGATATGAAAAACGGGGAAGTTCACTTGCAAACGGGACAAGTCATTGATATTTCGATGAAGGAAGTCCTCGGGGACGAGACTTGTTTTTCCGTAACGTATGACAAATTAATTTATGATGTCGACCAAAACGATATTATTTTATTGGATGACGGACTTATTCAATTGCGGGTGCTAGCCAAAGATTATGAAAAAGGATTAATTCATACTATTGTTGAAAATGCCGGGGTGTTGAAAAACAAAAAAGGTGTAAATGTGCCGGGGGTCTCCATCAAACTGCCTGGCATCACGGAAAAAGATGCAAAGGACATATTATTTGGAATTGAACAAGGAGTAGATTTTATCGCCGCTTCCTTCGTCCGTACCGCAAAAGATGTGTTGGAAATCCGGGAGCTTCTCGAACAAAACGGCGGAGGGCACATTCAAATCATCCCTAAAATAGAAAACCGGGAAGGCGTGGACAATATCGACGAAATCATCGAAGTGTCCGACGGATTAATGGTTGCCCGGGGTGATCTAGGGGTGGAGATTCCTGCGGAAGAAGTCCCTCTTGTACAAAAAGCGTTGATAAAAAAATGCAATCAATTGGGGAAACCGGTCATTACGGCAACCCAGATGCTGGATTCCATGCAGCGCAATCCTCGGCCAACCCGTGCAGAAGCAAGCGACGTAGCAAACGCAATCCTCGACGGAACGGATGCGATCATGCTTTCGGGAGAAACGGCTGCCGGCCTTTATCCTGTGGAATCGGTAAAAACGATGAACAGAATAGCGGAATTTACGGAAAACTCGTTGGATTATCGTGCGATTGTCCAAACGAGAAGCCGCGAAAAAGAAACTACGATGACAGAAGCCCTTTCCCAGGCGGTTTCACACACATCCATTAATTTGGGGGTAAAAGCGGTGCTTGCGCCGACAGCGGGCGGTGTGACGGCCAAATTGATCGCCAAATATCGTCCAGGCGTGCCGATTATCGCCATTACGGATAACCCTTCAACAGCGCAAAAATTGACGCTTGTTTGGGGTGTCTATCCGATTGTTACCCATAAAGCGAAGACAACGGATGAAATATTGGAATTGGCGGTGGACGAAGCGCTGAAATATGGTTATGTAAACCATGGAGATGTTGTCATTATCACTGCGGGAGTTCCTGTGGGCGAATCAGGAACGACAAACTTGATGAAAGTCCATGTAATCGGCGACCTGTTAGCCCGCGGCCAAGGAATCGGCAAACAATCGGTGGTAGGAAAGGCGGTTGTTGTGAAAAACGCGGAAGAAGCGCAAGCATATGATGTGGAAGGAAAAATTCTCGTAACCGTCGGAACGGACCGGGAAATGATGCCGGCAATTGAGAAATGCATTGGCATTATTACGGAAGAAGGCGGATTGACAAGCCATGCGGCAGTAGTTGGTTTAAGTTTGGGAATCCCTGTCATCGTAGGTGTGAAAGAGGCGACATCCATCATCCGTCATGGCCAGGAAATTACGATGGATGCGGAAACGGGAGTCATTTATAAAGGTCACGCAAGTGTCCTATAAGCAATTAATGAGTAGAAGGGCTGTCTAAAAAGTAAACACTTTTTAACAGCCCTGTTTTGGTCAATTAATCAATACCGTGATGGAAACATCGTGAAAAGGGAATATTGAGAGGAAACTTGCCGAAAGATTTTTAGTACACTGAAACTTTTTTCTATATTTTCGTAATAAAATTTTGTAAAGGAAAATTACTTTAATGGAGGGTAGTCGTTGAAAAAAATCTTCTTCGCTTCTATCGCGTTTATTCTGTTTGAAATTGCGATGTTTATTGTTGTCGGGAATTGGCTGGGAGTTTTCCCTACATTGCTCCTCATCATACTGGCAAGTTTGGCAGGGATTGCCATCACGAAAAATCAGGGGTTGAAATCCATTCAAAATATACAGGAAAGCATTTATAGGGGAGAACCACCCGGACATGCAATGATTGATGCATTTTTGGTTTTTTTGGGAGGGGTATTGTTCTTGATGCCCGGATTTATTTCGGATTTAATTGCCATGACATTGGTTCTTCCATGGACAAGAAAAATGTATAAACCTGTAATAATCGAGTGGATTCGAAAAAAAATGGAAAATAAACATGTGATTATAATCCAGAGATAGATTTTTGTTTTATTTTCACGGCAATCAACAAGAAAAACGGACTGAGCAAAATTCCATATACGCCGAACAGCAAAATGGATGCCGCGCTGATGAGAAAGGTGTGGACCGTCCGCAATTGAAAAGTGGATGCCCACAGCAATGATTCGGTAAGCTGCCTTGTAATTTGTATAAAAATATAGAGCAATAATATGGCCAGGCTCAAAAACTTTTCCCCGATTGCAAAAAAGTAAATCGAAATAGGGATCAGAAACAGACCGATACCGAAAAACGGCAAAACATCCGCGAAAGAAATCAAAAACGCTTTGTTGACCGGATTTTCAAATCGCAGCAGTGCAAGTCCAATGCTGAGCAGAAAGAAAGTGATTATAAACAATTGAAAATTCACGAACAAAAAATAGCTGAATAAACTGGTTGCTTTCGCAAAATACTTTTTCCAAATGGTGCGGTATTGTTTTGGAACATAGATAAAAAACCAGTGCCGGTCCCTTTTGGATTCGAATATGGCAAAGAAGAAAGCTACGAAAAAAATAAATATTTCAAACAAATACTGGAAGATATCCTGCAAATAACTAGCCATTCCCATAAGGGCGGTATCGATATATTTCAATGATTGTTTAAAAATGTTTTCTAAAATAATCATGTATTCGGAATCAAATAGCTGAAGTTCTTCCACCTGCTTTTTGATTTCGGGATAAATGGCTATAATGCTTTGAATTGTAATATAAAAAAAGGAATAAAATGATATAAAAATAAATATAGATATAATGATGGCGCTTATGATATAAGGTAGTTTCAATCGTTGATGGCAAAATTGGATCATCGGATATAATAAATACGCAAAGAAAATGGCAAGGGAAATCGGCAATACCAGCCAAAGCAGCACAAAATATAGGACGAGGACAAAAAATTGGAGAATATTTTTGTTAGAATAAACAGAAAATTTATTCAATTGCAATGCGGATCACCCCTGGTTTAAGTAAATATAATCTCGTTAAAACGAAAATATTCTCGAAAAATCAACATTTTTATTGCAAATGCGGTTTTTTCTTTATTTTTGAAAAATTATTCACAAAGCCGTCAAAATTTATTATAATAGTCGTTGTAAGCGATTTAATAATAGGTTCATTTTGAGCGAAACGACCGTAAGTCTCATAGAAGAAAAAGAAAGCACTTACAAGGTGGGACTGACACTCATTAAATTTTAAGAGAGGGAGCGATTTTTTATGACAGCAACACGCGGATTAGAAGGTATTATTGCTGCTGAATCTAAAATCAGTTCAATTATCGATGATACACTTACATATGTAGGGTATAGCATCGATGATTTGGCTGAAAACTCTTCTTTCGAAGAAGTGATTTATCTATTGTGGCATCAACGCCTGCCAAATAGAGAAGAATTGGAAGAACTTAAACAACAACTTGCCGAAAACGCAGAAATTCCTCAGCAAATTATAAATTTATTCAGAGCAATGCCACTAGACAAAGTTCATCCAATGGCTGCATTGCGTACAGCTGTTTCTTTGTTGAGCGCATACGATGATGAAGCGGATGTAATGAGCGAAGATGCCAACTATCGCAAAGCGATCCGCATCCAAGCGAAAATCGGGACAATCGTAGCCGCATTCTCTCGCGTACGCAGAGGTTTAGAGCCTGTTGCTCCAAAACTTGAATTAGGATATGCTGCTAACTTCCTCTACATGTTGCACGGCAAAGAACCGGATCCAATCGAAGTGGAAGCATTCAATAAAGCGCTAGTGTTGCATGCTGACCATGAATTGAACGCATCTACATTCACTGCCCGTGTTTGTGTAGCGACATTATCAGACGTATATTCCGGAATCACAGCAGCAATCGGCGCATTAAAAGGTCCTCTTCATGGCGGAGCAAACGAACAAGTAATGAAAATGCTTACTGAAATCGGTTCAATCGAAAACGTTGAACCTTATATCATGAACAAATTAAAAAATAAAGAAAAAATTATGGGATTCGGTCACCGCGTATATCGCAAAGGAGACCCACGCGCGAAACACTTGCGTGCAATGAGCGAAAAATTGACTGCGCTTAAAGGCAAACCTGAATTATATGAAATGTCAGTGAAAATTCATGATATCGTAGTAAGAGAAAAAGGTCTTCCAGCCAACGTTGACTTCTTCTCGGCATCAGTTTATGATTCGCTTGATATTGAGCATGATTTATTCACTCCTATCTTTGCTGTATCCCGTACTTCAGGATGGCTTGCCCACATCCTTGAACAATATGCGAACAACCGCTTAATCCGTCCACGTGCAGAATATGTTGGACCAAAACATCAAAAATATATCCCAATTGACGAAAGATAATTTATAAATGGTGAGAGAAAATTTCTAGAAAATATGCTAAAATACACTAGGACTGTGTTGCATGACACAGTCCTAGACTTATGAATATAGGAGGCAACATACATGACTAACGGTAAAATTACAGTAGAAAATGGTAAATTAATAGTTCCTAACAACCCTGTCATTCCTTTCATCGAAGGAGACGGTACAGGACCAGATATCTGGGCAGCCGCTGTTCGCGTATTCGATGCAGCTGTTGAAAAAGCATATAACGGCGAAAGAAAAATCCAATGGAAAGAAGTTCTTGCCGGAGAAAAAGCATATAAGCTAACTGGCGAATGGTTGCCACAAGAAACTTTGGACACAATCAGCGAATATTTGATCGCCATCAAAGGTCCTCTTACAACTCCTGTCGGTGGAGGAATCCGTTCTCTTAACGTAGCATTGCGTCAACAATTAGACTTGTACGTATGCTTGCGTCCAGTACGTTACTTCCAAGGCGTGCCATCTCCTGTAAAACACCCTGAATATGTAGACATGGTTATCTTCCGTGAAAACACAGAAGATATTTACGCTGGAATCGAATATGAAGCGCAATCAGAAGAAGCGAAAAAATTGATTAAAATCCTTCAAGACGAATTCGGCGTAAAGAAAATCCGCTTCCCTGAAACTTCAGCTATCGGTATTAAACCAATCTCCATCGAAGGTACTGAACGCCTCGTTCGCGCCGCAATTGAATATGCAATCCGCGAAGGCCGCAAATCTGTAACTTTAGTTCATAAAGGTAACATCATGAAATTCACAGAAGGCGGATTCAAAAAATGGGGTTACGCATTAGCTGAGCGTGAATTCGGCGATAAAGTATTCACTTGGGAACAATACGACCGCATCAAAGCGGAAAAAGGTGTAGAAGCTGCAAACGAAGCCCAAGCGGAAGCAGAAGCAGCCGGCAAAATTATCATTAAAGATACAATTGCAGACATCTTCTTGCAACAAGTATTAACTCGTCCAAAAGAATTCGACGTTGTGGCTACAATGAACTTGAACGGTGACTACATCTCTGACGCATTGGCTGCACAAGTTGGCGGTATCGGTATCGCTCCAGGTGCCAACATCAACTATGTAACTGGACATGCCATCTTCGAAGCAACTCACGGAACTGCACCTAAATATGCAGGTTTAGATAAAGTGAACCCATCTTCCGTAATTCTTTCCGGTGTGTTAATGTTCGAACACCTTGGATGGAAAGAAGCTGCTGACTTAATCATTAATGCAATTGAGAAAACAATCGCTTCCAAAGTGGTAACTTATGACTTCGCCCGCTTAATGGAAGGCGCAACTGAAGTAAAATGCTCTGAATTTGCAGATGCTGTTATCAAAAATCTTTAATCTCTAAAATATGTTCGGAATTTTACCGTATATGATCAAAAGGTCGTCCCAGGCTTGCAACGGGGGCGATCTTTTTCATTTTCTCATAGAATCTGTTGAATTCGGCAATATTTGCCGCAACATCGCAAGATTTGCTATTATTGTAGCTATTTTCTGAAAAAAATGATACTATGGAACTGATGTTAATATTTAGGGGGAATCGTTCAATTGTTAAAAGGGGCTAGAACCAAGACCGGTAAAAAAATTGATGAACTGACTGTCGGCGAAAGGATCCACTTGGTTGAAACCATAGAAGACAAAGATTTGCTATTATACTTGGGTTTAACCAATGACAGCAATCCTTTGTACATTCAACATGAATATGCCAAAGAGACAGCCTTCAAAAAACCGATTGTCCCGCCAATCATGTTGAATGGGATTGTAACAAGCGCCATTTCGAAATATTTGCCCGGTCCAGGTTCGCATATCCGGGAACAGAATTTAATAAACTTGGAACCGGTATATCATTATGAAACCATCGAAATTTTGTTGGAAGTTCAACAAATTGATTATGAAAACAACCTTGTGATGATTCAAGTCAATGGAATGAACAAAAAGCATCAGCTTGTATTGCAAGGAATCTTCAAAGTTTTCCCTCCAATGAAATAACAAATTCCTGGTTTGAAATGGGGGTTTCAAATCATTACGCACTTGATGGAGGAAAAAATGACAGACAAAAAAACTATTTTAGTCGTAGAAGATGAAGCACCTATTGCGACATTGCTGAAATATAATTTGGAACGTGCAGGGTATGAAGTTTTAGTTTCCAATGACGGAAAAGAAGGATTGGAAATTGCCTTAAACGAATCGCCGGATTTGATCTTATTAGATCTTATGTTGCCCACGATGGATGGGATCGAAATCTGCAAAGAATTGAGGGGACAAAAGAAAAACATTCCCATCATTATGTTGACAGCCCGGGACGATGAGTTTGATAAAGTGTTGGGGCTTGAATTAGGTGCCGACGACTATATGACAAAACCTTTCAGTCCAAGGGAAGTCATCGCCCGTGTTAAAGCGGTTTTGCGCCGTTTCCATCCAGCGCAGCATGAACAGGAAAAAAAGAAATATTATCAGTTTGGCAATCTGGAGGTTTATCCGGACCGATTTGAAGCGTTTTTAGATAAACACCCCCTTGAATTTACACCGAAAGAGTTTGAATTGCTTGTTTATTTATTGGAAAACAAAAATCGCGTGTTGACCCGTGAACAATTGTTAAGCGCCGTATGGAACTATGATTTTATGGGGGATACGCGGATCGTTGACGTTCATATCAGCCATTTGCGGGATAAAATTGAAGAGAATAGCCGGAAACCGAAGTTTATCAAAACAATAAGGGGAATCGGTTATAAATTTGAGGAGCCGAAATGATGAAGCTGCCTAGTAATCGCTTGTTTTTTATTTTCATTGCGTTAACCGGTTCGGTCATAGCTGTCCTTGGCATTGTACTGGGTCAGCTATTTCCTTTCCTTATGGAAAAAATTTTTTTAACAAATCATATTCCCTTTACCGAAGAACAAATTGATGAATTGAAAATTCAGTTTGCCTTTGTCCTTGCGCTCCTGTTGCTCATCGCGTTTTTGCTCATTGCATACATCGGAAATCGCCTCATTCAGGAATTGCTCAATCCGATTGAAAATGTAACCCAAACGGCCCGTGAATTAATAAAGGGAAATTATCTCGCAAGGTCATATGCGAACGGTCCGGCAACGATCCTTGAATTGCGGAAATCCATCAATATATTGGCCCGCAATCTTCAAGAAATTGAAAAGATGAGGGAAATTGAAGAGGAGCGCCTAAAAACGTTAATCGAAAATATGGGCAGTGCCCTCATCATGATTGACAGGGAAGGGACCGTTTCCATCGCCAACGCCCTTTTTTTGGAAGAATTTCATTTGACCTTCCTTGAAGTGGAGGGAAGGAACTTTCTATCCCTCGGTCTGCCACGGGAATTGGAGAAATTTATTGACCAAGTGTTTTTAACGGAGCTGCCTTATCGGAAGCAAATTGAAATGGAAATAAACAACGAAAAAATATACAAACAAGTATATGGGGCGCCCGTTGTAGGGGAACATGGACGATGGCTCGGAATCGTGATTGTGGTGCATGATATCACCGAATTAATACGTCTGGAACAGATTCGAAAGGATTTTGTGGCGAATGTTTCACATGAACTCAGGACTCCAATTACTTCGATTAAGGGTTTTTCTGAAACGTTGCTGGATGGGGCGTACAGAGATGAAAAAATGCTCCTTTCCTTTTTGGAGATCATTTATCAGGAAAGCAACCGCCTTCAAGTTTTGATTCAGGACTTATTGGAGCTGTCAAAAATTGAACAGCATGGTTTCAAGGTGCAATTGGAGCCGACAAGTCTGAAAGATGTCTTGATTCGGGCGGTTGAAGTGACGAGTCCAAAAATGGATGAAAAAAACATGGAATTTGATGTGGATATTCAACGGGATATCAAAGTGTTCGGCGACAAAAACCGCCTGATTCAAATTTTCACAAATCTTATAACAAACAGCATTACCTATTCCCCTCCTCATACGGTGATCACATTAAGAATCAAAGAAGATGGAGACCATGGAATCGTTGAAGTGGAGGACGAAGGAATCGGCATTGAAAAAAGTGAAATTCCGAGAATTTTTGAAAGGTTCTACCGGGTGGATAAGGCCCGCAGCAGAAATTCGGGAGGCACCGGTTTAGGCCTTGCCATTGTGAAACACTTGGTGGAAGCCCATCGGGGAAAAATAGAAGTGGAAAGCACAGTGGGCAAAGGAACATGTATGAGGGTAAAGATTCCTTTATACAGGGAAAATTAACATTCTTTTTACAATCCTGTAATGAAAACTTCATACTAGGCATTTATAGTACTATAGTGAAACCCCTATTCAATCAGGATTTGTCCTCTTATCAAAAAAGCCGCCTTTTTTGGCGGTTTTTTGTATTTTTATCGCATTTTCGAGTTTTTTTAGTAATTTTTAAATTTTCTTTGAAACTTTCATTGTAACTATTTCGTAAATCAATTAACTTAACTTTTACAGAGAAAGAGAGGGAGAACATATTGAGCGTTAAGAGGACTTTGTTTATTTCAGGATTAACAATTATTTCAATTATTTCCATTATTATCATCTTTACAACCTGGTATACCGTAGATGAATCGGAACAGGCGGTTGTGATCACCTTTGGACAGGCGACAGAAACGGTTACAGATTCCGGGTTGCATTTTAAATTGCCTTGGCCGATTCAAAAGGTGGAAGTGCTCTCAAAAGAAACCTACAGTCTGCAGTTCGGTTATGAAACGACAAAAGACGGGGAGATTATCACAAAAGACAGCGAAACGAAAATGATTACCGGTGATGAAAATATCGTGCTCACCGATTTGGTCGTTCAATATAAAATTTCCGATCCGGTGAAATATTTATTCCATTCGGATGATCCAAAACAGCTGTTGCATCACGCGACATCAAGCGCCATCCGTTCCATCATCGGCAGTTCCACCATTGATGAAGCGTTGACGGATGGAAGGGCGGAAATCGAGAATCAAACAAGGGATTTATTGGTGTCTGTGACGGAAAAATATGATATCGGTGTGACGATTTTGGCAGTAAAATTGCAGGATGTGGAATTGCCGAACAAGGAAGTCCGCGCTGCTTTTACAGCTGTAACGGATGCGCGGGAAACGAAAAACACGAAAATTAACGAAGCGAAAAAATATGAAAACCAAAAACTCAGCGAGGCCCGAGGGGAAAAGGATGCAATCATTTCCCGCGCGGAAGCCGAAAAAATAGCCCGCATACAACAGGCCCAGGGGGATGTGGCCGTTTTTAATAAACTTTACAATGAATATGTGAGAAACCCGCAAGTTACGCGTCAGCGCCTCGTTTTGGAAACATTGGAGGAAGTGCTTCCAGGGGCAAAAATTTATATCATGAACGATAAAGGAGAGACATTGAAATATTTACCGCTGCAACCACAGCAAACTGCCGGAGAGGACGGAAAAAAGAGCGGTAATGAAGGGAGCGGTAAAAAACAATGAGCAACAATTACTATGACGGAGACTTAGATAAATTCCTCCGGAACCTTTTTGGAAACAAAAATAAAGGAAAGAAAAATGCTAAGGTAAACAAAAAGGGGCCGGACGATAAAAAAATCATCAGGACTGCCAAACCGCCAATGGAACCGAGGAAATTTATAAAACCTGCCATCATTCTTACCGCGATTGTCGCAGTCATTGTTATATTCATTTCAAACGTTTATGTTGTAAAAGAGAATGAGTTTAAAATTGTCCGCCAGTTTGGCGAAGTGGTGAAATATCAGGATAAGCCGGGCCTTTATGTAAAAATCCCGTTTATCCAAAGCGTGACGACTTTACCGAAGAATTTAATGATTTACGATATGTCATCGGAAGAAATTAACACGTTGGATAAAAAGCGGATTATTATTGATAACTATGCGGTATGGCGTGTAACCGATCCAAAGGCGTTAATTACAAACGCAAGATCTTTGGTGAATGCCGAAGCGCGGATGGAAGAGTTCATTTATTCGGTATTGCGGACAGAACTTGGGCAAATCAATTATGATGAGATCATCAACGATGAAAATTCAGGGCGGGGCAGCCTTTCCGACAAAATCACAAAAAATGTAAATGAATTATTGAAAAAGGACAATTACGGAATTGAAGTGGTGGATGTCCGAATCCGCCGTACAGATTTGCCGGAAGAAAACGAAGAGTCTGTTTATAAACGGATGATTTCCGACCGTGAATCCATCGCACAAAAATATTTATCCGAAGGGGATGCGGAAAAGAACCGGATTGAAGCCAATACCGACCGCCAAGTGGAAGAAATGATTTCCACAGCGAAAAAAGAAGCGGCATTGATCATTGCGGAGGGGGAAGCGGAAGCGGCGAAAATTTATAATGAAGCTTTCTCGAAAGATCCGGAATTTTATGAATTGTACCGCACTCTGGAAAGCTACAAGAAAACAATCGGCGATGATACGGTCATCATTATTCCTCAGGACTCCCCTTATGCCAAACTATTGTCGGGATATACCGAAAATCGATAATTACGAAGAGAGACTTGTATTTTTGAAGGATGGTGCCGGATTGAGGATCAGATAATGGAGGATAGGGAAACGTTGATGTTTCCCTATCCGCTTTCTTTTTTGAATCAATAAAAAATGATGGATAGATTAGCAATAATTACAACTTTATCAGCCTATCAGCCTCATTATATACTACTATATAGTAATAATGATAGAATTGAGGCGATTTTATGAGCCGCTTAAATCGATGGATCCAGAACAGTTTATTGGCGGTCGTAATGGCTTGCAGTGTTACTGCGTTATTTTATTCGACGCCGTATGCTTGGTCCAAATTGGAAATTTTACATATTCCAGTATTATTTATCATCGTTTTTCCCTTTTCCATCATCATTGCGGAAGATGTACGCACCAGCTTCAAAAAAGTGTTCCGTTATGAACAGCGCCGCAACAAGCGTTCCATCTGGCAGGTGGGGGTCGGAATGATTTTTTATTTTGCACAGGTGGGGATTGTCGAAGTGTTTTTCCGGTCCTGGATGGAAGCGGAGTTGGGCGGCATGCCATTGTACTTGGTCATTTCCTTTTTGAACGCTTTTCTGCTTACCGTCATTTATGAAGAAATTTTTTATACGGAAGAAATCAATCAGCCGCGTACAAAATGAATAAAGTTTGGAAAAAAACACGTATTTGTCGTTTTTCGGCAGATACGTGTTTTATAATGGAACTAACTGTGAAACAGTAATGGAAGACGATTTATTTCCGAAGGAGTGCAAATGAGTGGGAAAAGAGAAAGTGCTTTTATTGGATGGAAACAGTTTAGCTTATCGGGCTTTTTTTGCATTGCCGCTTTTATCGAATGACAGCGGCATTCATACAAATGCCGTTTATGGTTTTACGACCATGCTTCAAAAAATATTGGAGGAAGAAAAGCCGACAAAAATGCTTGTGGCGTTTGACGCCGGAAAAACGACGTTCCGTCATGAATCCTTTGAAGACTATAAAGGCGGCCGTTTGAAAACGCCTCCGGAATTGTCGGAACAGATTCCATATTTGCAAAAACTGATCGATGCTTACCGCATTCCAAGGTACGAATTGGAGATGTATGAAGCCGACGATATCATCGGCACCCTTGCCAGACAGGCGGAAGAAAAAGGCATGGATGTGGTCATTGTTTCGGGAGATAAGGACCTGACGCAGCTGGCGACAGAGAAAGTCAAGGTTTGCGTCACACGAAAAGGAATGACGGATATTGAACAATATACGCCGGAATATATCAAAGAAAAGTACGGACTTACGCCGGAACAAATCATCGATATGAAGGGACTTATGGGAGATGCGTCCGACAATATTCCGGGAGTTCCGGGCATCGGGGAAAAAACGGCGATTAAATTATTAAAAGAATATGGAACGATTGAAAATTTATATGAACACATCGGCGAGATGAAGCCGTCCAAAATGAAAGAAAAGCTGATCGAGAACGAAGAACTGGCGAAGTTGAGCAAACAGTTGGCGACAATTCATACAAATGCGCCGATTGAAATCACCCTTGATGATATCGATTACCCGGGGCCGGATGAGGAAGCGGTGCTTGAAATTTGGAAAGAGCTTCAATTTAAATCGTTAATTGAAAAGCATGATTTCAACATCGAAGAAAAAGAAAAGGCCGCCATCCATTTTGACATTGTCCGGGAACTTTCGGAGGACCTGTTCCGCGATGAAATGGCGGTTCACGTAGAAATGGAAAATGAACAATATCATACGTGCAACATTCTGGGGTTCGGCTTCACGGACGGTTCAAAGACTTTCTTTGTACCGGTAAACGTCTTCAAAGGGAACGAAATCCTGAAATCCTACTTTGAAGATGAAACAAAGAAAAAATATATGTCGGATTTAAAAGCGGCCCAATGCATTTTGAAACGCCACGGCATCCAATTGAAAGGCGTGGAATTTGACTTGCTCCTTGCTTCCTATATCCTCAATCCTGCAATTTCCGGCGACGATGTGGCGACGCTTGCGAAAGAATTCGGTTATACCGATGTTTATTCCAATGAATCGGTTTATGGAAAAGGAGCAAAATGGGCATTGCCGAAGGAAGAAGCGCTGGCCGAACATGTCTGCAGAAAAGTGCTTGCCATTTGGAACTGCAAAAATCGGGTTACTGAAAAACTGAAGGAAAATGAACAGTTCGATTTATACCATGATTTGGAATTGCCATTGGCGGTAATTTTGGGCGAGATGGAGAGCCGGGGGATTAAAGTGGATCTTTCCACCCTCGAAGAAATGGGAAAAGAGCTGCAGGAAAAAATTGCGCAGCTGGAGGAAGAAATCTATGAATTGGCCGGAGAGAAATTTAATCTCAATTCACCGAAGCAATTGGGCGTCATTTTGTTTGAAAAACTGGGGCTGCCGGTCATCAAGAAAACGAAAACCGGTTATTCCACTGCGGCGGATGTCTTGGAGAAATTAAGATACCACCACAAAATTGTTCAATTGATTTTGGAATACCGGACACTTGCGAAGCTGCAATCCACTTATATTGAAGGATTGATCAAAGAAGTCCATCCGGAAGACGGCAAAGTTCATACCCGATTTATGCAGGCATTGACTTCGACGGGCCGTTTATCTTCAACGGATCCGAACTTGCAAAACATCCCGATCCGTTTGGAAGAGGGAAGGAAAATCCGGAAAGCCTTTGTGCCTTCCCGTGAAGGGTGGCTTTTGTTCAGCGCCGACTACTCTCAAATCGAATTGCGGGTTCTTGCCCATATGTCAAAAGACAAAAACCTGGTGGAAGCATTCAAACAAGGAATGGATATTCATACACGGACGGCAATGGAAGTGTTCCATGTTTCCCATGATGAAGTGACTCCGAATATGAGAAGGGCGGCAAAAGCGGTGAACTTCGGCATCATCTATGGAATCAGCGATTATGGCTTGTCCCAGAACCTGGATATTTCAAGAAAAGAAGCCGGCGAATTTATCGAAAAGTACTTCCAAAGCTTCCCGGGCGTAAAGGAATATATGGATAACATCGTGCGGGAAGCCAAATTAAAAGGCTATGTCACAACGATTTTAAACCGCCGCAGATATTTGCCCGATATTACGAGCAAAAACTACAATTTAAGAAGCTTTGCCGAACGGACGGCTATGAACACGCCGATCCAGGGAAGCGCAGCGGATATTATTAAAAAAGCGATGATTGACATCGATGCGAGATTGAAAGAGGAAGGATTGCAAGCGAAACTTTTGTTGCAAGTGCATGACGAATTGATTTTCGAAGCGCCGAAAGAAGAAATTGAAAAGTTGAAAGAAATCGTGCCGGAAGTGATGGAAAATGCCATTGCCCTTGATGTACCATTAAAGGTGGATATCGCTTATGGCGAAACTTGGTATGATGCAAAATAAGGAAGTGAAATAATGCCTGAATTGCCGGAAGTGGAAGGGGTTGTTCGGGCGCTTGCCCCAAATATAGAAGGGAAATCGATTCTGGAAGCGACCTTGTCGGAAACCGTTTGCGAAGCTCACCGGCAAGGTAAGCAATGTATTGTGAAAAATATGGAGCCGGCGGACTTTGAAAGGAAAATGCGCGGCATGACGGTCAAAAAGCTGAGCCGGCGGGCCAAGTACATTTTCTTTGATTTGGAAAAAAATAATGAAACATTCCTGATGGTCAATCATTTAGGCATGACAGGCGCCTGGTTTATCGTCCAACATGAAAATGAAATCCTGGAGGAAAAGTTCCGGAATCATATTCATGCAAAGTTTTCGTTGTCAACAGGAGAGCTTCTCATCTTTTCGGATATACGGAGATTTGGAGAGTTCCGGTTGCTTGGAACCATTGATGAGCATCCGCCGCTTCTTCAGATGGCTCCGGAACCATTTGATGATCAGGCGTTAGACTATTTTTTGGAAAAATGCGGTCTTCCGAAATATAAAAACAAGCCGATCAAGGAAGTCATTATGGATGGACAAGTGATTTCCGGCTGCGGCAACATTTATGCGACGGAAGCCCTCTTTCGCGCAGGCGTCCATCCAGCGAGAAAAGCGGGAAGAATCAGCAAAAAAAGAAAGATCGACTTGTTTGAAGCCATTAAAAATGTGTTATCGGAAGGAATCGAAATGGGAGGTTCAACGATTTCCGATTACCGGAACATCAATGGGGAAGCAGGCGGAATGCAGCACAGGCTGAAGATGTATGGCAAAAAGGTTTGCCCAAACTGTTCCGCGAAAACAAAATCCATGATAATTGCGGGAAGAACAAGCGTCTATTGTCCAAAGTGCCAACATTAGAAAGGTGTTTATGTATGATTATCGGTTTAACGGGTAGCATTGCCAGCGGGAAAAGCACTGTAAGCAAGATGTTAAAAGAATACGGATTTCCAATCGTTGATGCGGATGTGGTGGCGCGCCAGGTGGTGGAACCCGGCAGTGAAACGTTGAATAAAATTGCCGAGGCTTTTGGAAAAGAAGTTTTGACAGAGACAGGGGAGCTTGACCGGAAAAAGCTTGGCTCCATCATCTTCAACGATGAAGAAAAGCGGCAGCTGTTAAACAGCATCATCCATCCGGCCATCCGCAAAGAAATGCTCCGGCAGCGGGATGAATATCTTGCAAAAGGCGAGAAAACGGTCATTATGGACATCCCCTTATTATTTGAAAGCAAATTGCAGCATTTTGTTGATAAAATTTTGGTTGTGGCCGTATCGGAAGAGGTGCAATTGGAGAGATTAATGAAAAGAAATCAATTATCCGAGGAAGAAGCAAAAGCGCGCATCCGTTCCCAGCTGCCGATGCCGGTGAAAGTGCAGGGAGCCGATGCGGTGATTGACAATAACGGCACCATTGAAGAAACCCGCCGGCAGCTTGAAAAAATTTTGAAAGAATGGGGAGTCCTTTAATCGGAGAAAATTTTTCTTCCATCCCATGGCGGGCAAATCGTCAACATAGGTCTCATCCCATGTTGCCAATGCGTTTTTTTCAATTTATGAGGAAGCATTATCCGTACTTTCGGCTTTTTTTCAGAAAATAATGATTTTTTAATTCTTATAATTGTTGGTACACGATTATTCATAATATGCTATACTAATTGAGAAATAGTAAACATAATTGAAGTAAAATAGGAGGCTATATAATGACAGTTTCGATTGCAATAAACGGCTTTGGTCGAATTGGTCGTATGGTATTCCGACAAGCAATTGTTCAAGATGATTTAAATATAGTAGCAGTGAATGCAAGCTACCCTGCAAAAACTTTGGCACACATGGTCAAATATGATTCCATCCATGGACATTTTGAAGGAACTGTTGAATATGAAGAAGATGCATTAATCGTGAACGGCAAGCGTGTGCAACTTGTTGCCGAACGCGATCCTGCGAAATTGCCATGGAAAGATCTTGGAGTAGACATTGTCATCGAAGCAACAGGCAAATTTAATGACCGTGAAAAAGCGGCTCTTCATTTGCAAGCCGGTGCGAAAAAAGTTATCCTGACAGCTCCAGGAAAAAATGAAGATGTAACGATTGTTGTTGGAGTGAACGATCACGTATTGGATGTGTCAAAACACGATATCATTTCCAATGCTTCTTGTACGACAAACTGCCTGGCTCCAGTTGTAAAAGTGCTTCATGAAGAGTTTGGCATCGAAAACGGTTTAATGACAACTGTTCACGCATACACAAACGATCAGAAAAACCTGGATAACATGCATAAAGATTTGCGCCGTGCACGGGCATGCGGCCAAAGCATCATTCCGACAACTACAGGCGCGGCAAAAGCGTTGGGCAAAGTCATTCCTGAGCTGCAAGGCAAAATTCACGGCCTAGCTCTTCGCGTGCCAACGCCAAACGTCTCCTTGGTGGATTTGGTGGTCGATCTTAAACAGGATGTAACGGCTGAACAAGTAAATGAAGCTTTCAAAAAAGCAAGCGAAGGCCCATTAAAAGGAATTTTGAATTACTGCGAAGAACCTCTTGTATCTGTTGATTACAATACAACAACTTACTCATCCACTATTGACGCGCCTCTCACAATGGTTATGGGAACTAGAAAAGTGAAAGTAATGGCATGGTACGATAATGAATGGGGCTATTCGGCACGCGTAATCGATTTGACAAAAAAAGTGGTAAAAGCGCTTGAAGCCGTAACTGCATAATGATCCGTTCCTGGTTCGTGTAGACGGAGTCCATCGGGCTTTGTCTACACTTTTTATTTTCAAAGCGGAACCGTTCCCTTCGAATAAATCATGAAAATTTTTTTATCGGATCCTCGATTTTTTCTTGCAAATATATTAAAATAACAACTTATGAATTTGTTATCAAGATTGTACATATGGGAAAAGTGATACATTTGATGTGTTTTGATATAATATTCAATAAGAAACTAGGCAGGGAGAAATTTTTATGAGATGTCCAAGTTGTCATCATAATGGAACACGTGTGATTGATTCGAGACCTGTTGATGATAATAAAGAGATTCGCAGACGGCGTGAATGCGAATCATGCGGATACCGTTTCACCACTTTTGAAAAAGTGGAGGAAACGCCATTGATTGTTGTCAAAAAAGATGGTTCAAGGGAAGAATTTAGCCGGGAAAAAGTGTTGAGAGGGCTGATTCGCGCTTGCGAAAAACGCCCTGTTCCGTTAGAACAACTTGAACAAATCGTTTATGATATTGAAAAAGAATTAAGAAGAATAGGAAATTCGGAAGTGCGCTCGGTGGATGTCGGGGAAATGGTAATGGATGAGCTGGCAAAAATTGATGAAGTGGCTTATGTACGTTTCGCTTCCGTCTACCGCCAGTTTAAAGACATTAATGTATTTATGGAAGAATTGACCGAATTATTGAACCGGCAATCTAAAAAGTAGCGATAGGGGGAGCAATAATGGTTCATTTGTATAAAGAGCTGCAACCCAAGGATCATTTTGACATCATCCTCCCTCATTTATCTTCCCATGACCGGCAGCTGTTGACGTTGTTTTATCAGCCTCTCACAGGCCCGGAACCGATCAGCTTGTATCTGACTTTATGGGCGGAAGGGGAAGATCCCCAAAAAGAGCCTTTGACCCATTACTATTTAATGAACGTGCTGGATATGCCGATCGGAAAAGTTTTTCAGGCGCGCATTTCTTTGGAGGCGATTGGACTACTAAGATCGTATCGGAAAGATGACGGGGAAAACCGTTCTTTTCTCTATGAGCTGGTGCGTCCACTCGATGCGGAAACCTTTTTTCAGGATCCGCTTCTATCGATGTTTTTATTCAGCAAAATTGGCGAACACGCTTACCGCAAGCTGCGCAAACGGTTCATCAATCGTTTCGATAAAGAATCGTACCGGGAAGTATCCCGAACGTTCATGGATGTCTATAAACCCGTCCACACAAATGTTCCGCAAGAATTCATCGAGCATCACGTGGAAACCAATAAACGGAATTACCCGTTTTATTACGAACAATTTGATTTTGATTTATTGCAAGCCGGGCTGTCGGAGCAATTGATTCCTTCCAGGGTATTTACCCTTGAAGTGAAAGAATGGATTGCGAAGCTCGCCTTTCTTTATCAGCTATCCCCGCTGGATATGCAAAAAATTGTGATATTGGCCATTGACGATGAAATGCGCATATCGCTGGAACGTTTAAAGAAAGCGGCAGCGGATTACTATAAATTGACCGTTTCAAAAGAAGTGCCGACATTTGAAAAAACATTCGAAACGGATCAACAGGAAGAAAACCGGCATCAGCCGGCAACTAAAGAAGAGGAGCTGATCCATTATCTTGAAACGACACCGCCGATTCAAGTGTTGCGGGATATAAACAACGGAAAGGAACCGGTGCCGTCTTCCGTCGAGCTGGCTGAAGATTTGATTTTGAAGCATGGAATGCCTGTCGGTGTTGTCAATGTCCTGCTGGAATATGTCATGCTGACGACAGATATGAAACTGCCCCGCAAATATGTGGAACGGATTGCGGACCACTGGATGCGAAAAAATGTTCGGACGGCGAAAGAAGCAATGGAACTCGCCCGTACCGAACGTGACCAATATATGAAATGGAAACTTGAAAACGAAGCCAAGAAATCATCCGCTGCAGGCTATAAAAAGCCTTCGCACAAAATTATCCGGGAAGAAAAAGTGCCGGACTGGTTCTATAAACGAAATGAACCCGAACCTGAGAAAGATAATGGCCCTTCAAAAGAAATCAATTTCGAGGAAGAACGAAGAAAAATTTTGCAAAAACTTGGTGTTTTAGACGGGTAGGTGAACGACAATCGAATCGATCAAAAAAGCATTGGAAAAATTTCAAATACCGTCCTTCGAAGAACGATACAATGCCATTCGGAATCAAATTTTAGAGCATCCGGACGTCCAAAAGTTTTTGGCGGAACATGATGATGTCGTCAACAAAGACATGGTGGAGCGGAGTTTGCCGAAGCTGTATGAGTACATCAGCCAATCCAGCGAATGCTGCAATTGCGGATCAACGGAGCAATGCACCAATTATTTAAAAGGATTTATACCCAAATTATGCATTGCCCATAATTCCATCGATGTGGAATATGAGCGCTGCAAGCAAAAAATGATAGAGGATGAGCGTAGAGAAATCGAATCGATGATTTCGAGCATGCATATGCCGAAAGACGTGTTATCCGCCACTTTAAAAGATTTATATATTGATGATACGTCCCGTGTGGAAATTGCCAATTATGCCGCCGACTTTATCGCCCATTACAAAAATACGGGGGAACTGCCGAAAAAAGGATTTTATCTGTATGGAGAATTTGGCGTCGGGAAATCCTTTGTTTTAGGGGCGATCGCCAATGAACTGGCAACTCTGAAAGTCGCTTCCGTGCTTGTGTTTGTTCCGGAATTTTTGCGGGAATTAAAAAATTCCATCCACGATCAGACGCTGCAGGAAAAAATCGACTATGTGAAGCAGGCTCCGGTTTTAATGCTCGATGATATCGGTGCGGAGACACTCACCAGCTGGACAAGGGATGAAATTTTAGGCCCGATTTTGCATTACCGGATGAGCGAGCAGCTGCCGACTTTTATCACATCCAATTTTGACTACGACGGTTTGGAACATCATTTGGCGCAGAACTCCCGTGGTGATGTGGAGGTAGTAAAAGCTGCGAGAATTATGGAGCGGATCAAAGCGGTGACCGTTCCGATCCGCATGACCGGCAAAAACCGCAGAAGATAGGCGAAAGATTATTTCCATGGTTGCATTTCTCAAATTCTCGGCGTATACTTTCAATTGTAGTGATATATTTCAGAAGCGGTGAAGAGGATACGAAGTTTGTGAGACGGCTGATAGAGAGGGAAACCTAGGCTGGAAGTTTCCTAGTACGACGCAACACTTTACTACCTCGGAGCTTTGGCGGGGTAAAATCCGCCAACGGACATCGGTACGTTACACCGGCCCAGAGCTTCGTCTGAAACGTTGTTTTCGGAAGGAAGAAGGGTGGAACCACGAGCGAGCGCGTCGTCCCTTTATTGGGATGACGTTTTTTATTTTAGATTGGCCTCCTGGATTGGAGGATTATGAATAAGAAGACATGCCAAATAAAATAGAGTAAAGGAGAATGATTATGGCTGAAGTGATTCAATTGACATTCCCTGATGGAGCTGTAAGGGAGTACCCTAAAGGTGCAACGACGGAAGACGTGGCAGCCTCCATCAGCCCTGGACTGAGAAAAAAAGCGCTTGCTGGAAAAATCAACGGAAAATTAATAGATTTAAAAACGCCGATTGACCAAGATGGCGCCATTGAAATTGTAACGCCTGACCATGAAGATGCCCTTGAGATACTCCGACATTCCACTGCCCATTTGACAGCCCAGGCGGTGAAACGGTTGTTTCCTGGTGCAAAATTGGGGGTTGGTCCGGTCATTGAAGGCGGATTCTACTACGATATCGACTCACCAACACCAATTACGGCTGATGATCTTCCGAAAATTGAGAAAGAGATGAAAAAAATCATCTCCGAAAACCTTGAAATTGTGCGCAAAGAAGTGACGAGGGAAGAAGCACGCCGCATTTACGAAGAAATCGGTGATGAATATAAATTGGAATTATTGGATGCGATTCCGGAAGGCGAACCGATTTCCATCTACTACCAAGGTGAATTTTTCGATCTTTGCCGCGGGGTCCATGTTCCGTCCACTGGCAAATTAAAAGAGTTCAAATTGCTTTCGTTGGCAGGAGCTTATTGGCGGGGCGATGCCAACAACAAAATGCTTCAGCGCATTTACGGCACAGCGTTCTTTACTAAAGAAGATCTGCAAAACCACTTGAAAATGCTTGAGGAAGCGAGAGAACGCGACCATCGGAAACTTGGAAAAGAATTGGAACTTTTTACTTTATCACCGACAGTGGGCCAAGGCTTGCCAATCTGGCTTCCAAATGGAGCGACAATCCGCCGCATCATCGAACGCTATATTGTTGATAAGGAGCTCAGCCTGGGTTATAAGCATGTTTACACACCTGTGCTTGGTTCCAAACGTTTATATGAAACATCCGGCCATTGGGAGCACTATTCCGAAGACATGTTCCCGCCGATGGAAATGGACAATGAAACATTGGTTCTCCGCCCGATGAACTGCCCTCATCATATGATGGTGTATAAAAGCGGCATGCATTCTTACCGCGAATTGCCGATCCGGATCGCCGAACTTGGCATGATGCACCGCTATGAAGCATCCGGCGGATTGTCCGGATTGCAGCGTGTGCGCGGAATGACTTTAAATGACGCCCACATCTTTGTTCGTCCGGACCAGATCAAAGACGAGTTCAAACAGGTATTAAACTTGATACTTGAAGTATATAAAGACTTCAATATCACGGATTATCGATTCCGTTTATCGTACCGCGATCCTCAGGATAAAGAAAAATATTATGATGATGATGAAATGTGGGAACGCGCCCAAAGCATGTTAAAAGAAGCAATGGATGATCTCGGCCTTGAATATTTTGAAGCGGAAGGCGAAGCGGCATTCTATGGTCCGAAACTTGACGTGCAAGTGAAAACGGCCATCGGCAAAGAAGAAACATTATCGACTGTGCAGTTGGACTTCTTGCTTCCTGAACGTTTCGATCTAACATACATCGGTGAAGATGGGGAAAAACATCGCCCGGTTGTCATCCACCGCGGTGTCGTATCCACAATGGAACGCTTCGTTGCCTTTTTGATCGAAGAGTACAAAGGAGCCTTCCCGACTTGGCTAGCCCCTGTCCAAGTGGTTGTGATTCCGGTATCCAACGAAGTGCATTTTGATTACGCGAAAAAAGTGGAAGAAGAGCTTCGCAAAGCAGGCATCCGCGTTGAATTGGATTTGCGGGAAGAAAAATTGGGCTATAAGATCCGTGAAGCCCAAATCAAGAAAATTCCATACATGTTGGTATTGGGCGATAAAGAAGTGGAAGCGAATGCGGTGAATGTTCGCCGTTACGGTTCAAAAGATTCCAAAATAGTGCCATTTGATCAATTCCTTGAAGAAATCAAAAAGGATGCACGAGTGTAAAAATCCATCAGGCAGGGATGCCCTTCAGACCAAGGGCCTTCCCTGCGCCTCCTTTGAAAATGTCCGATGGAAGCAATGGTTTATTCTTTTCTGACGCGCTCATATTTTATGTAAAGAATAAAAAAACTTGACATCCGATACTATGAATGTTACGATAACAAAGGTTAAGAATACAAGCTAATGGTTGAAAGCAGAGGCTGCCCGCTTCTCACCTGTTCGACGCATTGGGGCTGTTGACAGGTTTGGAAAATGTGAAAAGTGAATACGCTTTTTTTGCGTATTTTTCGGCGGGCGGACATCTTCTGAAATGTCCGTCTTTTTTTGTGGACATAACAGAACAACAGCAACATTTCAACCGGGGATTTTCAAACTGTGTATTCGCGACATAACCTTGGAGGTGGATTTTTATTAGCAAAGAGTTGTACGTAAACGAAGGGATACGTGCACGTGAACTTCGTGTCATTGATCAGAACGGTGAACAAATCGGAATTTTATCCCGCAATGAAGCTTTGGAAATGGCTGCTCGCGTAAACTTGGACCTTGTTCTTGTAGCCCCTCAAGCGAAGCCGCCTGTTGCCCGGATCATGGACTACGGCAAGTTTAAGTTTGAGCAGCAAAAGAAAGAGCGTGAAATCCGCAAAAATCAAAAAGTCATCCATATGAAAGAAGTTCGTTTAAGTCCGACGATTGACGAACATGACTTCCAAACAAAACTTCGAAACGCAATCAAATTCCTTCAAAAAGGGGATAAAGTAAAATGTACTTTGCGTTTCAAAGGACGCGCGATTACGCATACAGACATTGGACAACGGGTGTTGGACCGTTTTGCCGAAGAATGTGCTGAATATGCTACGGTGGAACAAAAGCCGAAGTTGGAAGGCCGCAGCATGTTTTTAATCCTTGCCCCAAAAACGGAAAAATAAGATTACGAAATAAGGTTTAGGAGGAAATACTATGCCAAAAATGAAAACTCATCGTGGCGCAGCTAAGCGTTTCAAAAGAACAGCTACAGGTAAATTCAAATTTGACCGTGCTTACGGCAGCCACTTAGCTGCAAGCAAAACAACGAAACAAAAACGTCAATTGCGCAAAGCAAAAGTAATGACTGCAGGCGACTATAAACGCATTAAATCTTTACTAGCATACAAAAAATAATCGGAACGTTTGATAAAATTTTCGAAAGAATAGCAGGAGGTAATTTACTATGCCACGCGTAAAAGGTGGAAATGTAGCGCGCAAGCGTCGTAAAAAAGTGTTGAAATTAGCAAAAGGTTATTTCGGTTCAAGACATACTTTATATAGAACAGCAAACCAGGCGGTAATGAAATCCGGTCTTTATGCATACCGTGACCGCCGTCAAAGAAAACGCGATTTCCGCAAATTGTGGATCACGCGCATCAATGCGGCTGCACGCCAAAACGGCCTTTCTTACAACCGCTTAATGTACGGCTTAAAACAAGCGGGAATCGAAGTAAACCGCAAAATGTTGGCTGATTTGGCAGTAAACGATGCAAAAGCTTTCGCGCAACTTGCCGAAGAAGCGAAAAAAGCGATTGCGAAATAACAATTGATTGATTCATGAATGAACGGAAACAATTTCAGAGGCTGGTAGGGAAATCCTATCAGCCTTTTTCATTCAAGGAGAAGCCCGGATGAAAGAAATGATCGTTATTTACTTTATCAGTATTTCCGCGATTTGTTTTGCATTGATGGGAATTGATAAATCGAGGGCGAAAAGAAAGAAGTGGCACATTTCCGAAAAGGCGCTGCTGATGTCGGCAATCTTGGGAGGAGCTTGCGGGGGGCTGATCGCAATGGTCTTGTTCCGGCATAAAACCAAACATGCCATCTTTGCTTTGGGACTGCCATTGCTTGCCATCGCACAAATTTGCTTCTTCTTCTATTTCTGAACGCCGACAGCGCTTTATCCTCAAGTTCAAGCGGGTCATGTCCTGCAATAGAACATAACCCGCTGGAAGTTGGGGAGCTTTTCAAGCATGCAGAGCCGATCTGCACGGCTGACTATTTTTCTTTGTCCTCCTTCATCAATTGTTCAATGGGATTTTTCCAATTGATTTTCGCTTTCGGATAATTCATTAAAATTTCCTTCTCCAAAAATTTAAAATCTTCTTTCGTCAATCCTTGGAGCTTTGCCGGATCATGAACCCAGACGAAAATGGAAACCACTTCAAAGGCGTCATCCGTTGTCCCTAAATATTTTTCACCTTCGAACATGGCCCCTTTATACGTAATGAAGAAATTTTTTCGCACGTTTTTGACATCATCATAAAAATAATATTGTCCCTTTTCATGGGCTTCATCCAATTTGCGTTTAGGATCCGTCAAGTAACGGAAAGCTTTATAAAACAAATAGATAATGACGAGTATGATAATAATACGCAGAAGAAGAGCCATAAAAAGTTCCCCCTTGTATAAAAGGTATTATATCCTATACGATTAAGATAGAAAATAAGTTTCATTTTTTATGGAAAATGAGGGATGGCATCTATGGAATTTATCGAACTGTTCGACATGCAAGCACAACTCGATTCATTCATACAAAAAAATCAGCAAGTCAACCGGGATGTGTTTTTGGAAAAAGGATTGGCGTTGACGATTGAGCTGGCGGAGTTGGCGAATGAAACCCGCTGTTTTAAATATTGGAGCACGAAAGGTCCTTCCGAACGGGAAGTGTTATTGGAGGAATTTGTGGATTCCATTCATTTTCTGCTTTCATTGGGAAATGAAAAAGGCTACCGGCTTCATGCATGGCCGGAAGTGAAGCGGAAGGAAGATTTGACGACATGGTTTTTAAAAACCCAGGAGGCTATTTTGACCTTTATTCATCATCCAACCGAGGAGCATTATCTGAAAGTTTGGCAATATTACGGAGTGCTCGCCTATAATTTGGGTTTTACATTGGAGGATATTATAAAGGCATATATTGCGAAAAATGAAAAAAATTATGAGCGGCAACGCAATGGTTACTAAGGAGGAAGAAAAAATGGATGAAACTTTGCAAATGCTGAAAGATTTGACGGACGCAAACGGCATAGCCGGCAACGAAAAAGCGCCGAGAGCGGTCATGAAAAAGTATATCGAGCCTTTTGCGGACAACATTGAGTATGATAATTTGGGAAGTTTGATTGCGGTAAAGCGCGGCGATGAAAAGGGCCCAAAAATTATGATGGCCGGCCATTTGGATGAAGTCGGGTTCATGGTGACACAAATTGATGACAAAGGATTTATTAAATTCCAAACAGTCGGCGGCTGGTGGGCCCATGTCATGCTTTCGCAACGGGTGACGATCACAACCCGTTCAGGGGAAGAAATCATCGGCGTCATCGGTTCAAAACCGCCGCATATTTTGTCGCAGGAACAAAGAAAGAAAACGGTTGAAATCAAAGACATGTTCATTGATGTGGGCGCGACATCAAAAGAGGAAGCGGAAAGCTGGGGAATACGCCCAGGGGATATGATTACGCCGTATTTTGAATTCAATGTGATGAAAAACGAAAAAATGCTCCTTGCAAAAGCCTGGGACAACCGGATCGGCTGCGCCATTGCCATCGAAGTGTTGAAGCGCTTGAAAAACGAAAAACATCCAAACATTGTATATGGAGTAGGCAATGTGCAGGAAGAAGTGGGCTTGCGCGGCGCCAAAACATCCACTTTCAAAATACAGCCGGACATCGGTTTTGCAGTGGATGTGGGGGTTGCCGGGGATACGCCGGGAATCACTTCAAAAGAAGCGATGTCAAAATTGGGGGCAGGGCCGCAAATCATTATCTATGATGCTTCGATGGTTTCCCATAAAGGGTTGCGGGATTTCGTCATCGAAGTGGCGGAAGAGAACAACATCCCATATCAATTTGAAGCAATGCCGGGAGGAGGAACGGATGCCGGATCCATCCATTTGACAGGCAGCGGAGTGCCGACCCTTTCCATTGGCGTTGCCACTCGTTATATACACTCCCATGCGTCCATCTTGCACCGCGACGATTTTGAAAACACGGTCAGATTGATGGTGGAAGTGGTAAAACGGCTTGACTGGGATGCCGTGAATAAAATCAAGTTTGAATGAGAGGATTCATATTTTCTCTCTTTTTTGTTTTTTGGAACAATAAAGAAAAGATTTATGCATAAACTGTCCATTTTTTGCCGCAAAGAATACGAATATTTATGAGTGTTTTTCTTGATACAGTATGAATATAATTGTATTTTTATTCTTATTGTTTGAATATTTCTTTAATTGAATAAAAATAAAAAAATAATAAAAATGCACTTGATTTTATAAATATGCAATTGTATAATGAAGACATCTAACGATAAAGGAGCGGAACTTGATTGATGAAATTGTTGGAGGAAGTGCAGCTACAGCCCGTTTCCAGTCTGAAGGGCAAAGATTTGCTTACGCTGCTTGATTATACAAGTGAAGAAGTGCAAGAGCTGATCAGCCTTGCATCAAAAATGAAAAAAATCACGAAAAACGGCAGATGTCCAAAGTTGTTGGAAGGAAAAATCCTCGGAATGATTTTCGAGAAAAACTCAACCCGTACGCGCATTTCCTTTGAAGTGGGAATGCATCAGTTGGGAGGGAAAGCCATATTCCTTCATGCGCGGGATATGCAGCTTGGACGCGGAGAACCAATTTCCGATACAGGTTTGGTATTATCAGGCTATTTGGATGGGATTATGATCCGCGCCAACTCCCACAAAATGGTGGAGGAATTGGCGGAGTATGCAACGATTCCGGTCATTAACGGATTAACAGACCTCTATCATCCATGCCAGGCTTTGGCCGATCTTGAGACGATCGTTGAAAATAAAGGAACATTCAAAGGATTAAAAACTGCATATGTCGGAGACGGGAATAACGTTGCCCACTCATTGGTAGTTGCAGCTGCCCATGTAGGAATGGATATTGCGGTTGCTACGCCAAAAGGCTATGAGCCAAATGAACAGATTGTAAAGAGAGCGCAGGCAATTGCCGAGAAAAACGGCAGCACCATTACAATTACAAATGATCCGGTTGAAGCCGTAAAAGATGCAGATGTCGTGTATACAGATGTATGGACTAGCATGGGCCAAGAAGAGGAAGCTGCACAGCGATTGAAAGATTTCCAAGGTTATCAAATCAATGATGAACTTGTGGCTCATGCAAAACCGGACTTCATGTTCCTGCATTGCTTGCCTGCCCATCGGGAAGAAGAAGTGGCAACATCCGTTATCGACGGTCCGAATTCATACGTCTTCGAGCAAGCAGAGAATAGACTGCATGCTCAAAAAGCAGTTTTACTATCCTTGCTTTCTTAATTTAGGTAAGAAAAGAAAACTAAAGCGTTCTGCCCGGAAGCGGCAGGGGGGCAGAAAACACTTGAAGTTGAAATGGTTTGCTATACGATGTGGTTTTCAGGGTGGGTTGAAACACATCGCTACTATATCAAGACAATCCGGGAGGCGCTGGATTGTCTTTTTTTAGTGTGAACAAACCCATAAAGAAATTGAATCCGGAAGGTATAATGTTAATTGTACAAGGCATAATGACGAAAGAAAATGGTTCCGTTATGATGGAATTGAGAACGAATCATAATGGCGGCCGGGGGTGAGAAGCTTTGGGGATTTATTAATCGATTTACTAAGCGGAAAATCCTTGTTATTAAAAAAAATTAAAGAAGAGAAATGGCAGGATATCAGCGATGTTCACATCACCAATTCGGAATTTTCGATATTGGAAAAGGCTTACAAAAAAAATAAACAGCTGATTTCCCATATCGCAAAACAAGTGGAATTTTCAAGACAGGCAACCCATAAATTCATTAAACAATTGGAAGAAAAACAACTGGTGATCACCAAAAAGGCGAATCTGAGGGATAAATACATCGAACTGACCGGATTGGGAGAAGCGTGTTATGAAAAACATGTCGCGCTAAAAAAAGAATTGGAAAATATGATTGCCGAACAAATCGGTGAAGAAAAATTAAAAAGGTTAAAAGAAATATTAAAGATGGACTGGGGAATATAGCAAAAGGGCTTGGAGATGCTTCTCCAAGCCCTTTAATGTTGAAATGCCTTTGCCAAGGCTTCCGTAAATTTGGAGTGTTCTTCTTCACTCGTGTTTTGCCACCATTTTTCCAATAATACGCCAAGTCCTGGTAGCAGATGTTCATCTCCGCGGGAAATGGCGTCCTGAATGGTTTCCCGAAATTGTTCCGGACCATCCCCTTTTACATTCTCTGTAACTGCATGTCTAATTTGAAAGTCCATACCATTCGCCTCCTCGAGTAGTAGTTTGTTCCACTCGAAGGAGATTATGCGCTTTTTTTGATTTAAAGCTTTTGTCTGACGTTCGCTAAGCCAATTGAAGCATGCGGTCCAGTGCCAATAAAGCGTCTTTTGTAGTTTCGGGATCCACTTTAATCACGTTTCCTTCTTCGCCATTCACAATGATTTCAAGTGCCCAGACAAGATGAGGCAAATCGATCCGGTTCATCGTCAAGCAAGGGCACATATTGTCGTTGAGACAGATAATATGCTTGTCGGGATGTTCGGCAATAATCCGTTTTACAAGGTTCATTTCTGTTCCGATTGCCCAGCTGGAACCTGCCGGCGCCTTTTTGATCGTTTCAACAATATATTTTGTGGAACCGTGATAGTCGCTTGCCTGAACCACTTCAAATGAACATTCGGGATGTACAATGATGTTCATTTCAGGGTATTTTTCCCGCACTTCACGGACATTTTCGATCGTAAATCCTTGGTGGACGGAGCAATAGCCGTCCCATAAAATGATTTTAATGTCCTCTGCATCTCCATCATATTTTAATTCGCCTGCGATCGGATTCCACAATGCCATTTGTTCCAATGGGATTCCCAAATCATAAGCGGTATTTCTTCCTAAATGTTGATCCGGTATGAAGAAAATCCGCTCTTTTTGTGTGAATGCCCATTGCATCATTTTTTTGGCATTGGAAGAAGTGACACAGGCGCCGCCATTTCGTCCGGTGAATGCCTTAATGGCGGCTGTAGAGTTGACATACGTCAAAGGAATGATGGTATCTCCAAAAATGGAAATCAGTTTTTCCCATGCTTCTTCCGTTTGATAAATGTTTGCCATATCCGCCATGGAGCAGCCGGCCCGAAGATCGGGCAAGTACACAATCTGGTCATCGGCTGTCAACATGTCAGCCGTTTCGGCCATGAAGTGCACGCCGCAAAAGACGATATGTTTCGCTTCCCTGTTTTGGGCGGCCGCCTGGGCAAGCTGCAATGAGTCACCGGTTGCATCGGCAAATTGGAAGACTTCATCTTTTTGATAATGATGGGCAGGTATAAACAATTCACTGCCTAGCTGCTCCTTTATTTCGCGAACACGATTTTCCATTTCTTCCCTGGACATGTGCCGATATTTTTCTGGCAACATTCCAAATGTCGGGAGATTGCAAATTGATGTCATACTTCAACGTCCTTTCTTTTGACTAATGCACTAATGTCCAAAGCTTTGACCGAATGGGTGAGCGAGCCGAGAGAAATCCATTCAACGCCCGATTCAGCGTAGCTGCGCAAATTTTCCAATGTGATGCCCCCGGAAGCTTCCGTCGCAATATGTTCCGGGACGAGCGGCAGCCATTCCTTGATTTCTTCCGGAGTGCGATTATCAAACATAATGATATCCGCACCGGCTTCAATGGCCTCCAATAATTGTTCCTTCGTCTCGATTTCCACTTCGACTTTCACCGTATGGCCAATTTTGTATTTGGCCAATTGGACGGCTTTTGAAATGCTTCCGGCAAATGCGATATGATTGTCCTTTAACATGATGCAATCATATAAACCGCTGCGGTGATTGTATGCCCCGCCCGTTCTGACCGCGTATTTGTCGAGCATTCGGAGGCCCGGCATCGTTTTTCGGGTATCGCAAATTTTTGCTCTTGTCCCTTCCGTCAACTCCACCGCTCGCCTTGCATTTGTCGCGATGCCGCTCATCCGCTGAATCAAGTTTAAAATGACCCGTTCACCGCTCAAAAGGCTCCGCAATGAACCTTCTATGACGGCGATTTTGTCCCCTTTGCGGAGTTCTTCCCCGTCATCTTTCAGCAAAGTGACTTCCAGCGCCGGATCGAGCAATCGAAAGCCGGTTTCGATAATATCGGCACCGCAAAAGATGCCGTCTTCTTTTGCATAGAAAGTAAAGGAGCCCTGTTCTTTGGGCGAAAAAATCGTTTCGCTGGACAGGTCGCCATCACCGATGTCTTCATTGAAGAACTGTTTCAGCATTTCTTGCAATTTGATTTTGTTCATAAAGTCCGTCCCTCACATCATGTTTTCCTTGTTTAAAAATAATCCATTTATGTTGCCATTCATCCACTGTGGATGGAAAGTCCTTACGGATATGGGAGCCGCGGGATTCTTCGCGCAAGAGTGCCCCATGTACAATTAATGATGCCGTGATATGCATAAATAGTTGTTCGATTGTTTCCCTGTCTAATGCATCTAAATCAAGGTTTGAAACATCTTCGTACGTTGGCAATTTTTTCAGTAATTCGGCCAGTCCTTCTTTCTCTCTGACAATGCCGGCTTTTGCAAACATTTCTTTTTGCAAAAGACATGGCGGCATTAACGGTGGAAGTTTTGAGGATTTATGGCCGGCTTCACGGATTGTAAAGTTTTTTTGGCTGCTTCCGTATTGAAGCAGGTGTTCGGCCATCAATTTTCCAAACGTCACGCACTCGAGCAGTGAATTGCTGGCAAGGCGATTTGCGCCATGTACGCCTGTACAGGCGGTTTCCCCGACGGCAAAGAGTCTTGGGATGCTTGTCCGTCCATATGCGTCGCTGATGATGCCCCCCATGAGGAAATGGCTTCCGGGAGCGATCGGAATCCGTTTTTTTGATAAATCGATTCCATGCTCTTTGCAAATGCTTGTAATCGTTGGAAACTTATCTTCAAAGTCTTTTATTTTGGAAATATCGATATAAACTTCATGTCCTTTGGCGCGATGTTTATATATTTCGTAGGCGGTAATATGCCGCGGAGCCAAATCTTCCAGAGGATGGACCCCTTTCATGATCCGGTTTCCCTCTTCATCGGCAAAGAAACCGCCGGCTCCCCGGACCGCTTCGGAGACAAGCCCATGGGTCTTGCCGTCCACGTAGATCAAGCTCGGATGGAATTGGACAAATTCCATATCGGTAATTTCTGCTCCCGCAAGATATGCAAGAGCGATACCGTCACCGAAACTATCGGGGCAGTTGGAAGTGTATTCATACAGTGCTCCCGCGCCGCCGGTCGCAACGATGACATAAGAAGCGAGATAGGTTGCATTCCCTTCGCGGGATTTTGTTTTCACCCCGATGCATTCGCCATTTTCATTGATCAGAAGTTGATAGGCCAATTCATGATCATGGATTTTTACGCGTTTAGGCAATGAATCCAGCAAATAGTTTACTAGATGACGCCCGGTCGCGTCCCCTCCGGAATGGATGATCCTTGGTTTGCTGTGGGCTCCTTCAAGCCCGAGGGAAATCGAACCATCGGGAGCGCGGTCCACCGGAAAATGTTGTCCGATTAATTGTTGGATTGTATTCCTTCCTTCTTCCACCAGTTTTTTTACGTTTTCCTCATCATGGTGAAAAACGCCTGCATGGAGCGTGTCTTGCATGTGTAAACTTGTGCCGTCTTCTTTGCCGGTCACCGCCGCGATGCCGCCTTGCGCTTTATAGGAGCTTCCGTTTGTTACATCGCTTTTTGTGATGATATGCACTTGATATTTTTCTGCAAGAATTCTTGCTGTCTGCAGAGCGCCCGCGCCGCTCCCGAGAATGACGATGTCTGTTTTGATCACCATAACGTTACCTTCTTTACAGTTGTCTTGACACTTATATTGACATAAAATAAGGGATAACACAAGCATTTACACACATTATTTTTGTAATGTAATGTATACTAATTGTTCATATTTTTAGCAGAAACGGGGTATATTCATGATTTATTTGGACTATGCTGCCACAACACCTATGATGGATGTAAGCATCGAGGCGTATTGCGCCGCCGCAAGAGAAGCGTTCGGGAATACTTCCAGTCTGCATGACGAAGGAGGAAAAGCGTCATTTTTATTAGAAAGTTCAAGGGACGTGATTGCCAAAAAACTGGGGGTATCCAGAGACGGTGTTATTTTTACGGGGAGCGGTACGGAAGGCAATATTTTGGCAATTTTGTCTTTGGCCCGCGCAGGGGACGGAAAGCATGTCATCACTTCCAGCGCGGAACACACGAGTGTCCATGCCGCAATGAACACCCTTGAGAGGGAAGGCTATGAAATTACAAAACTTCCCCTTTCGGAACAAGGAATTGTGGATGTTGAACTGTTGGAAAAATCAATCCGCCCCGACACATCGCTCATTTCAATTCAACACGTCAATTCAGAAATCGGCTCCATCCAGCCGGTGCTTGAGATTGCAAAAGTTGCGCGGAAATACAATATTCCATATCATGTAGATTGTGTCCAGTCCTTCTGCAAACTGGACGTAACCGAATTTTCAAAATACGTTGACGCCATTACGGTATCCGCCCATAAAATCGGTGGACCAAAAGGCTGTGGTGCGGTATATTTAAATCCGCGCAGAAGAATTTTGCCTCTGTTTCCCGGGGTGACCCATGAAAAAGGATTAAGGGGCGGCACTGTCGATACCCCGGCGGTTTACGCTTTTGCCACGAGTGTAGAACATTATCAATATGATATTAATAAATTTTGGAAGCTAAGAAATCAATTAAAAGCGTCCGTTCAAGGAACAAATTGCTACTTCATCGAAGCGGATGAAGCCCATCAGCTTCCAAGCATATGCGGCATGTGCATTAAAGGGGCGGAAGGGCAGTACGTCATGCTGCGCCTGAATGAAGAAGGGATTTGCATTTCAACGGGAAGTGCCTGCGACATCAACAGCAAATCAGGGACAAAGGCGATCCTTGCGATGGGGCGCAGTCTTTCGGAAGCCCGCACCTTTTTCCGGATCTCCTTTGGTATCCATACAACGGAGGAAGAAATTCAGCAATTAAGAAATGCATTAATTCAAATCGATCAGGAAATCAAAACCATGAAATAAAGGCGGTCTTTGCACAATGAAACGGATTGAATCGGTACAGAATGCGCAGGTCAAGCATTGGAAAAAACTTGTGACTTCAAGAAAAGAGCGGGATAAAACGGGGGAGTATATCGTTGAAGGCTTTCACTTAGTGGAAGAGGCATTGAAAAATAAAGATCAGGTCATACATCTCATTATCCGGGAAGGCACCGCTCTTCCAAGGCAATGGCCGTTGGATGATGTTGCCCTTGTGGAAGTGACGGAAAAGGTGGCGAAGGAAATTGCCGAAACGGAAACTTCCCAAGGAGTCTTTGCCCATTGTAAACAAACGGTATTTACCGGGGCAGATCAGGCAAAATGGACGAAATTGCTCCTGATTGACAGCGTGCAAGATCCCGGGAATATCGGCACAATGATTCGCACGGCCGATGCAGCCGGCATTGACGCTGTCGTTTTGGGAAAAGGGTGCGCGGATGCCTATAATCCGAAAACATTGCGTTCAGCACAGGGCTCCCATTTCCATCTTCCGGTTATTCGTGGCGACTTATCCGAATGGATCGGCATATTAAAGCAGCGGGAAATCCCTGTATATGGAACGGCTCTTGAGAATGCAGTCGATTATCGGGAAGTGGAAAAGCCGGAACGGTTCGCTTTGCTTGTGGGAAATGAAGGAAGCGGCGTCCAAAAGGAGCTTTTGGAGAAAACCGACCAAAATGTGATAATTCCGATTTTGGGACAGGCAGAATCATTGAATGTGGCAGTCGCGGCAGGAATTTTATTGTATAAGTTCATGGAATGAAAATCTCCTGTTTTTTTCTGCCGGAAAGGACATGGAAAGCGCCTATTAATAACGGTCATAAGTTTTTTAATAAAGGAATTGAACCAATATACAAAGGCACCCACTTGAAACAGTTGTTAATTTATCGTAGAATTAACTATGATTTTTCATGGAGCGATTATATTGGAAAAATGCGTTTGTAGCGGGAAGAGTAAATATTCAGGACTGCATTACAGGGAGCGTAAGCCGTGACTGGAAGCTTATGCATGCAGCGAATATTGAAGTTCACCCCGCGAGCAGCATCCGGGACCAGAGAGCATTCTCTGTAAAGGATTGCCGGCGAAATGCCGTTATGCCAATGAAGTGATTGCAGTATTGCAATAACTAGGGTGGTACCGCGAACGTTCCTCGTCCCTTGGTCCGGGACGGGGATTTTTTATTATATGGAACTTTATATCGCTGCCAATCTTAGGAAAAACTAGAATTTACGAATTTCATCCAGGGAAAAATGTGCAAATCCGCATGTCGGACAATTTACAACACTTCAATTTAAGGAGGTTACATGATGGAACAGCAGTTAAAACAAATTGAGCAGGAAGCCATTGCGGAAATTGCTGCTTGTACGGACTTAAAAGAATTGAATGATGTACGAGTTAAGTATTTAGGAAAAAAAGGGTCCATTACGGAAGTGTTGAAAGGGATGGGTAAACTTTCCCCTGAAGAGCGACCAAAAATCGGGGCCCTTGCCAATACGGTGCGTGAGAAAGTAACGCAAGAATTGGAACAACGTGCAAAAGTGCTGGAACAACAACAAATTCAGGAACAGCTGGAAAAGGAATCCGTTGACGTTACGCTTCCGGGACGTAAGGTGCGGACAGGAAACAGACATCCATTGACACGGGTTGTGGAGGAATTGGAAGATTTGTTCATCTCCATGGGATATGAAGTGGCAGAAGGTCCTGAAGTGGAGACGGATTATTACAACTTCGAAGCCTTGAACTTGCCGAAAGGGCACCCTGCCCGCGATATGCAAGACACTTTCTACATTACGGAAGAAACATTGCTTCGCACCCATACTTCACCGGTGCAGGCGAGGACGATGCTTGCGAAAAAAGGAAAACCGTTCCGCATCATTTGTCCGGGAAAAGTGTATCGCCGGGATACAGACGATGCGACCCATTCCCATCAATTTATGCAAATTGAAGGGCTTGTGGTCGGCGAAAATATCCGCATGAGCGATTTGAAAGGTACGCTGGATAAACTGGCGAAAAAAATGTTTGGCGAGGATCGGGAAATCCGCCTGCGTCCAAGTTTCTTCCCATTTACAGAACCGTCGGTCGAAATGGATATATCCTGCTTCCGCTGCGGAGGAAATGGATGCAATGTATGTAAACATACCGGCTGGATTGAAATACTGGGAGCCGGCATGGTTCATCCAAACGTGCTTCAAATGGGCGGCTATGATCCGAAGAAATTCTCCGGCTTTGCCTTTGGTATCGGCGTAGAGCGCATCGCGATGTTAAAGTACGGCGTGGAAGACATCCGGAACTTCTATATCGATGACATTCGATTCTTATCACAATTTCGACGTGCAGAAGGGTAAGGGGGTCACAGCATGTTAGTTTCATTGAAATGGTTGCAAGAATATGTGGATATTGAAGATATATCGCCTGAAGAGTTGGCAGAAAAAATTACTCGTGCCGGAATTGAAGTCGATTCCGTCATCGACCGTTCCCAGGGGATGACCAATATCGTCGTAGGTCATGTATTGTCCAAAGAAAAACATCCGGATGCGGATAAATTAAGCATCTGCAAAGTGGATGTCGGAACGGACGTGCGGCAGATCATTTGCGGCGCGCCAAATGTGGAAGCAGGCCAAAAAGTCATCGTTGCGTTGCCTGGAGCCAAACTTCCAGGGGGCATCAAAATTAAAAAAGCAAAAATGCGCGGCCAAGAATCCAACGGAATGATCTGTTCCTTGCAAGAGCTTGGCATTGAAGGGCGTGTTGTGCCTAAAGCGTTTGCTGACGGGATTTACGTTTTGCCCGATGACGCGGTACCCGGCTCCGATGCTTTGGAACTGATCGGCCTGCGGGATACCGTGTTGGAGCTCGACTTGACGCCAAACCGTTCCGATGCCCTTTCCATGCTCGGAGTGGCTTATGAAGTGGGTGCCATTTTATCACGGGATGTGAATTTTCCGGAAATTAAATATGAAACTTCTAAAGAAAAAGCGGAAGACTACATCAAGGTGCGTGTGGATGCAACGAAAGAAAACCCATTATACGCGGCAAAAGTCATCAAAAATGTCAAAGTGGCAGAATCGCCGTTATGGCTGCAGCATTATTTAATGGCGGCAGGAATCCGGCCGCACAATAACGTTGTCGACATCACAAACTTTGTATTATTGGAGTATGGCCAACCGCTTCATGCATTCGACTACGATTCTTTAGGCACCGGCGAAATCGTCGTCCGTTTGGCGAAAGAAGGAGAAAAAATTGTAACATTGGATGACCAGGAACGGACGCTAAAAAGCCATCATCTTGTCATCACCAACGGCAATGAACCGGTTGCGGTTGCCGGTGTGATGGGAGGCGCCAACTCCGAAGTGACGGAAGACACGACAACGGTAGTCCTTGAAGCCGCTTATTTTGACGGGCTTTCGGTACGCACCACTTCAAAGGATTTAGGTTTGCGTTCCGATTCCTCCGTACGCTTTGAAAAGGGCGTGGATCCAAACCGGGTGCTGGAAGCCCAG
Organism: Ureibacillus sp. FSL K6-8385; assembly: GCF_038593155.1. Taxonomy (GTDB): domain Bacteria; phylum Bacillota; class Bacilli; order Bacillales_A; family Planococcaceae; genus Ureibacillus; species Ureibacillus terrenus. The sequence continues at coordinate 1,739,708 of NZ_CP151968.1, read as the reverse complement.
GAGCGTGCAGCCCAGCTCCTTTGCGAATTGGCAGGAGGGGAAGTGCTGGAAGGAACTGTGCTTGTGGATGAACTTGATAAAACGCCTGCGCGGATTGTCATTTCCCCGGATGAAATCAATGCAAAATTGGGAATGAAAATTCCGTTGGATGATATGATCTCCATTTTGCAGCGTCTAAAATTTGATGTGGAAGCCAAACGCGGTTTGTTGGTCATCGATGTGCCGACCCGCCGGCAAGATATTAAAATTGAGGAAGATATCATCGAAGAAATCGCAAGACTTTATGGCTACGATGAAATTCCGCTCACTTTGCCGGAAGGAAAAATGCACATCGGAGGATTGACTCCATATCAGCAAAAACGCCGGATTGTCCGCAATTTCTTGGAAGGAGCGGGATTATATCAAGCAATCACTTATTCATTGACTTCGGAAGAATGGTCCCAAAAATTTGCGTTGAAAAAAGAAGAAACGACAAAATTGTTGATGCCGATGAGCGAAGAACGTTCCACTTTGCGTCAAAGCTTGATCCCTCACTTATTGGAAGCGGCAAGCTATAACTTGGCCCGCCAGGCGGACTCTGTAGCTTTATATGAAATCGGTTCGGTGTTCCTCGGAAAAACAGAGGAAGGCTTGCCTTTTGAAGAGGAACATGTGGCTTTTGTCATCACCGGCAAATGGGTGGACGATGCTTGGCTGGGAGATAAACGAAACGCCGATTTCTTCACCGCCAAAGGTATCGTGGAAGGACTTTTGGAAAAACTCGGTTTGACTGAACGGATCACCTATGAAAAAGGAACGATGGAAGGGTTGCATCCTGGACAAACAGCCAATATTTTACTTGACGGAGAACGTGTAGGCATCATTGGGGGCCTTCATCCATCCGAACGTAAAGAATGGGATTTGAAAGAAACATATGTAGTGGAACTAAATCTGCACGCTCTTTTGCGCGCCGAAGCTAAAGGCGTTGAATATGATCCGGTTCCGCGCTTCCCGCTTGTGACACGGGATGTGGCCGTTGAAGTCGACCGCACTGTTCCGGCAGGAGAACTTGAAGCCATCATACGCAATTCCGGAACGAAGTTGTTAAAAGCGGTGAAAGTGTTTGATGTTTATGAGGGGGAAAATATCGAAGCCGGCAAAAAATCCGTCGCCTTCACATTGACATACTTTGATCCGGAAAGAACATTGACGGATGAAGAAGTGGCGAATGCCCATGATAAAGTATTGAACGCTTTAAAAGCGGCCGGCGCTGCCATCCGATAAGGGATCAAAAAAATTGAAATCAATTGATTATTGAGGCTGGAACTTGATTCCGGCCTTTTTTGTTTATTAGAAGTTTTTTTAGGAGCGCATGAGGGAAATATTGTATAATTTTGTTGATGGAAACCAATGGAATAAGGAGTGACCGAGCTTGAAAAAAATCCGAAAGGCCATTATTCCCGCAGCAGGACTGGGTACACGATTTTTGCCGGCTACCAAAGCGATGCCAAAAGAAATGCTGCCGATCGTCGATAAACCGACGATTCAATATATTGTGGAAGAAGCGATTGCTTCAGGCATTGAAGATATCATCATTGTTACCGGGAAAGGGAAGCGCGCGATTGAGGACCATTTTGACCATGCCTTTGAACTGGAAGCAAATTTAATAGAAAAAAAGAAATACGATTTATTGGAAAAGGTGCGTTTTTCCTCCGACATCGATATCCACTATATCCGTCAAAAACAGCCTCTGGGCCTTGGCCATGCCGTCTGGTGCGCCCGCAAATTTATCGGGGACGAACCTTTTGCTGTTTTGCTCGGAGATGATATTGTCCAAAGCGAAGTGCCCTGTTTAAAGCAATTAATCAATCAATACGAGAAAACATATTCCAGCGTCATTGCAGTAATGGAAGTGCCTGACGATGAAATACACCGCTACGGCGTCATTGATCCTGTTTCAACCGATTCCCCTTTAATGCAAGTGAAAAAATTTATGGAAAAGCCATCAAAAAATGAAGCTCCCTCCAATTTGGCAATTATTGGACGATACATTTTAACTCCGGAAATTTTCAGTTTTCTGGAACAAATGAAAATGGGAAAAGGCGGAGAAATTCAGTTGACGGATGCGATTGAAGAATTGAATACCATTCAAAGGGTGTTTGCATACCGCTTTGAAGGGAAACGCTACGATGTCGGAAATCCGTTAGGGTTTATTGAAACAACCATCGATTTTGCGCTGCAGCGGAAGGATTTGGGCGAGGAAGTAAAAAGGTTCATCATTAAAAAGGCTGAAGAGCTTTCTGTTCAAAGTCAAAATTAATAAAAGATGATTTTTTTACGTAAAATGGAAATAGGAATCCGGTTAAGCCGTTTAAGTTTTGAAGAATTTCAGATTTGAAAAGACCATCAGGCTTCCAATAGAGGATGAAGTGAAAAATGATGAGAAATGAGGCAATTCCATTGAGAACTCATCCAGTTCAAACCACATTATTAAATTGCGGCATAAGCAACGAGGTTCTGAATACCTATAAAGAAAGAGTCGAGAGAATTCATTTCGAATTAGAAAACTCCGATGACATGACCGGATGGATTGATTATCCATTGATGGATCATGAACAATTATTCCGTGAAATCGAATCGCTCAAGGAAGAGATTTCCGGAAACGCAGATGTGTTTGTGGTGATCGGGATCGGAGGTTCTTTTTTAGGAGCCCGTGCAGTTCAAGAGGCTTTAACTCCTTACTTTGGTGCCCGGGAAAATGGAACCGAAGTCAAATATGTAGGCCATCATATGAGCGGCGCCTATTTACAGCAATTGCTCCACTATTTGGATGACAAAGAGATATACATCAATGTCGTTTCAAAATCCGGTTCCACGATGGAAACGGCTTTGGCCTTCCGTGTATTGAGGCAATACATGGAAAACCGGTACGGGGATGATGCGGCACAACGCATCATTGTCACAACCGATCCGGAAAAAAGTCCTTTAAAGAGGATTGCGGAAAAAAACGGCTATAGACATTTTGCCGTACCGCCCGATATAGGAGGCAGATATTCGGTTTTTACGCCGGTAGGGTTATTGCCGATTGCCGTGGCAGGAATCAATATCCGATCCTTTATGGAAGGCGCAAGGAACGCCGCTCTGGAATTAAAAGAAAGCGATTTGACCCTCAATCATGCTTATCAATATGCGGTCATCAGAAATAAACTATACAACGAAGGCTATAGTGTGGAAGTCCTCGCTTCCTTTGAACCTGCTTTAAAACAATTCCACGAGTGGTGGAAGCAGCTGTTTGGAGAAAGCGAAGGGAAAGAGGGGAGAGGCATATTCCCGACGTGTCTAACCTTTTCCACGGATTTGCATGCCATTGGCCAATTCATTCAGGAAGGAAGCCCGATCCTGTTCGAAACCCTTCTCCATTTCCAAGAAACAGAAGGGGACTATATTGTGCCGTTTGATCAGCGCAACGAAGATGGTTTAAATTACTTAGCCGGCCGCTCCTTCAATGAAATCAACGCGACATCCAAACAAGGGACGGCATTGGCCCATGCGGAAGGCGGGGTGCCGGTCATCCAGCTGGAAATGAAAAAACTGGATGAATATCATTTGGGTTACCTGATGTATTTTTTCATGAAAGCCTGCGCCATGAGCGCCAAATTAATCGAGGTCAACCCTTTCGACCAGCCGGGAGTGGAAGCGTATAAACGAAAAATGCTTGAGTTGTTAAAAAATCCGAAATAACATAGGGACTTATTCAACATCATTTTGATTATTTTCCTTAGCCTGTTCCAATGATATTGGTCTGGCAATGCCATATAAAGCGCCAAGCACACCGCTGATGGCATGGATTAGTCCAAAAGTGTAGAGATCGAAGTAAAGCCGGCTTGTTTCTTGATTGAGTGCAAAAATCGGGCCTTTGATGGAATTTTTCATATCAATAAAAAGATATAAAAGGATGCCGATTAGGACGATTCCTCCAAAAATGCCCATGATTTTTCCAACGCTTGTTACCGTCCCGATAGCGGTCGCAAAGTAACGAAAAGTCGTTAATAAGCTTAAACATAAGAACGGGAATAGGAAAATAACGCCGATGAATCCCAGATTCCCTGTTGCCCCCTTTGGCTGTACGTTGAACAGCTGATTGACGATTAAAAAGCCGAAAAAGGAAATGGCCAAACTAATCAGCCAACTTAAGCGGATCACATGCATCATCCATTTCTCGTTAGTATTTTTACTCCCTAATATTATATCGCATCCAGAAAATAATTCATGAATTTTATGAAAAAAGTGCAAAACCAAGGAATTTTGGACATTTTGTAGAATGAATAATAATGAAAATCATGAAAGGGGATGCGATGATGTTGACGAAAGATGATGCAGTGCTTGTTTTGATTGATATTCAAGGAAAGCTTGCGCGCATAGTGGACAAGAGTGAATTTGTAATCGGCAATATTGCCAAAATGGTGCAGGGGGCAAAAGTGTTGGGGCTTCCAATCCTATGGCTTGAACAATATCCAAAAGGATTGGGTCCGACAGTGGAAGAAATTTCGCGTCATTTGACAGAGGAGCGGCCGATCGAAAAGATTACATTCAGCGCTTATGATACGCCCGAGTTTGTGAAGGCACTCGAAGCAACAGGAAGAAAAAAAGTATTAATTGCCGGGATCGAAACCCATATTTGCGTCTACCAGACGGCTGTCCACTTGCTTCAAAATGGTTATGAAGTGGAAGTGTTGGCGGATTGTGTTTCTTCCCGGACAGCCTTGAACAGGGAAATCGGATTGGAAAAGATGAAGCAATGCGGCGCAAAATTGACAAGCGTCGAAATGGCGCTGTTTGAAATGCAGCAAATCGCCCGTGGAGACGAATTTAAAGCTATCAGCAAAATTGTCAAATAAAAAAGGATTTGAAAAAAAATTATCATCCACTCAGGATGATAATTTTTTTGTTTTTTTCTCAGAAGCTGCGAAACGGTTGCAGATACGGTTTTTCAGTTGTTATTCTTTTTCAAAAAATTGATCATGTCTTTCGCGAATGGACGGATTTTCTTTCTTTTTAGGAATATGAAATTCTTCCTCCATTCCAAACTCTTCCATATTTCTGACACCCGCCCGATCTTTTCCTTTTACGATATTGAATAAGGTTTTATGGTTTTCCAAATCCATCCGATGATCCATGCCGGTCGCTCCTTTCGTGCTTAATATGGAGAAATTGCGGTAGGTTATACATAGAAAAAATTGGAGATGATGAAGGGGAAGGTTTTATATAGCGGCGATTTAAAGCGCCGTGCATGTTCCGATTCGGATAAGGAGAGAAGCGGATGGCCGATTAATTTGGCTAATCATAAACCATAATTATTTTTAATGATAAAAATTGTCATTTATTATGAATAACTGATAGAATCCAACAATATATTCTATGAATGAAAAGGATATTATGTAGGATTTGGGAGGAAGGAACATTGTCAATCAACAAAGGGCAATTAATAGAGTTGATCGAAAATTTACCGACATCTGCGCATATTACGACTTACTACTATTTGAAAAATTTAACGAAAAGAAATGATGTTTTTGATGAAATAGATTTTGAAGATTATTCTTTTATCATGGATCAAAAGAAAAAAGAAGATTCTTTTTGGGTAGATGCGTTTATGGAGTATCATTTAAATTCCTAGCAATAAAGGATTGTTGAAAAAAAAAGAATAGGAAGTAGATGAAATATCCTAGTAATTTATTCCTATTACAAAAAGTTTTCAAAAATTTTACGGGGCTCATTTATGTGAAACTAGTAACAATAAAGGTTTATAAGATTTAATATTACAAAGTAACAAAACTGAAAAAATCCTTCCAGAAATTTTGTGATGAATTCATCATCAAAACCCGGTATGATGAATTTGCACAAAACAATGGAAGGGTGATTGAATGTTCAAGAAATTGAAAAAAGGTGCAGGCGCACTTGTGTTATCAATAGGATTATTATTGCCAGCAACCGTTTTTGCTGCTGAAACATATACCGTTGTAAAAGGCGATACGCTTTGGAAAATTGCGGTGAAGACCCAAACGGGTGTGCAGGAATTAATCAATGCGAATCCGCAATTGCAAAACCCGAATTTAATATACCCGGGTCAAAAAATTAATATACCGGAAAAAGAAGGACATGCTTATGAGCAGGAAGTCATCAGACTTGTCAATGTCGAGCGCGCCAAAGCCGGATTGCCGGCGCTGCAATATGATTGGGAATTGGCGAGGGTTGCAAAACATAAATCACAGGATATGCATGACAAGAAATATTTCAGCCATACAAGCCCGACTTACGGCTCACCGTTTGATATGATGAAAAGCTATGGAATCAAATATCGTTCGGCCGGGGAAAACATTGCCATGGGCCAATCCACGCCGCAACAAGTAGTGAATGCATGGATGAACAGCTCCGGCCACCGCGCCAATATCTTGAACAAAAACTTCACGCACATCGGAGTCGGTTATGTGAAAGACGGCCACTATTGGACGCAAATGTTCATTCAAAAATAAACAATTGACACTATTAAAATAAAAGTCTGTCCGGAAAATGAAAAATTCACTTTCCGGACAGACTTTTTCTTTATTCATCTTTTGCGCCAAAAATAAGATTCTAATATAATTTTTCATGGTAGAAATTTTTTGTTGTTCATAAAATTAAGGAATATGAAAAATGGTCGACGTCCCGATCGGCCATTTTTTATAGTTATGCTTGCATGTTTCTGCATATTTTTTTCGCTTTTTCCGTATTCGAAAAATGCCATTTGGATATGGAGCGGAGGGTTTCTTCCCCGTGACGGGTTAAAATTTTGGCTGCCATCTCGTCCACGAGCAGGCCGGCTCCCTTTTGAAGGGGAAGCCCAACCATCGAAGACAGGCGGTCCATTTCGCGCAAAAAGGCATAGCGGGCAATGATGGAAGCAGCCGCAACAGCAACGTGGAGCTGTTCCGCTTTCGTCGAAAAAAGGACATTTTCCCGAATCACATCTTTTTCGTTCTGAAGATAGCCATAGTATGTTTCACGTTCCACAAATTGATCGATTAAGATGTAATCCGGTTCGGCAGGAGAAATTTTTTCAAGCACATGTTTGATCGCCTGATTGTGTAAAAGTGCTTTCATTTTCCCTTGATTGTAGCCTTGGCTGTGCAGGGCATTATATTTTTCGTTGCGCAAGATTAGCAGGCTATGGGCGCATGAGGCGATAATATCCGGTGCGATTTCCCGGACCGCCTGATCGCTCAGTTGTTTTGAATCTTTTACCCCCATTTCTGTTATGCGCCCGATTTGATCTTTTGGCACAAAGACGGCGGCGACAGTAATGGGGCCGAAATAATCGCCGGTTCCGGTTTCATCCGAACCGATGACGGACAATGTTGAAAAGTTTTCAGGCAATGTGTCGCCTTTTAAAACCATCGATGTTTGCGTACCCGGTCTCTGTCTTGTCCCGCCAAAGCGGCGCGCTTCCCGCTCTGCCCCTGCCCCTTGAAACATGACTTTTCCGGTGCGGTAAATGGTGACGGTTACATCCGGAAGTTTCGCGGAAAATACAACACCCGGCGCATTCCGTTCCACTTTATTTTCTATATATGCAGCTTCCACCTCACGGCATTGTTCGGGGGACAAATGCAATACGATATTTGTCATAGATAGATCCTTTCTTTTTTGGGAATTTAATTTGATTTTATCAAAAAAACGTCAACATGATAAACTCATCCAAGTCCCGGTTGTATGATAAGCAACAAAGATGTTATGATTTATTTATTGATTCTGGAAACTTTTTTATTTACATACGATTGCAAGACCAGTTTCTCGAATGTCAGCTTTTTAGGGGGTGTCATCTTGGCTGAACAGGAAAAAAATAAAATAGAAGTCAAAATTTATGGGTCCACCTATAAACTGGTAGGTCCCGAATCCATCGGCCACTTGCGGCTGGTCGCTTCCATAGTGGATGATAAAATGCGGGAAATCAAAGCTCATAACCAATCCCTTGATACGACGCAATTAGCAGTCCTGACAGCGGTGAATACGGTCCATGAATTATTAAAGCTGAAAGAAGAAGTAGAGAGATTGGAAGAAGAATTGAAAAAATTGAAGGGTTGAACTGCATGTTGGATATTATTTTGATTGTTATTTTTGCCATTAGCTTGTTGATCGGAATAAAACGCGGTTTTATCTTGCAGGCCATTAACCTTGTCGGTTTTTTTGTGGCATTGATTGTGGCTTTTATTTATTATAAACCTCTCGCGGAAAAGTTTATGTTATGGATTCCTTATCCGGGGCTGGAACCGGATTCTTCTCTTACGCTGATGCTTGATGCATTGGATGTGGACCGGACTTTTTACCGCATTATCGCTTTTGCGGTCATTTTCTTTGTAGTAAAGCTTGCGATGCAAATTGTGGCTTCGGCATTTGATTTTTTAACATTTTTGCCTGTTTTGAAGTCTTTTAACCGCTTGTTGGGTGGATTGCTGTGCTTTGTGGAATTTTATTTCATTCTTTTCATTCTGCTATATGTGATGGCACTTTTGCCGATTGATACCGTTCAGGAATATATGGGAAGCTCCATTGTGGCCAATCTGATGCTCGAGCATACGCCGGTTGTGACCCAATTGTTCCAAAAGCTGTGGTACATTTATCTGGAAAATCAATAAGCAAATAAGGGTTCAAAAGTATCTTCCGGGCTGCGATGGAGATACTTTTTTGCAGTTTAATAAAGCAATAAAGGTGGGAAACTGTTGAATAAAAAAACCGTTGTTCGTACATTGGAAAAGATCGCGTTGTATTTGGAACTGAAAGGGGAAAACCCGTTCAAAGTATCGGCCTTCCGAAAAGCGGCGAATGCATTGGAACTGGATGAGCGGAGCCTTGATGAGATTGACGATTATACGAAAATCAAAGGGATCGGAAAGGGTACGGGGGCGGTCATCGAAGAATTAATCCGGACAGGCGAATCACAGCAATTAAAGGAATTGGAACAACAAGTGCCGAAAGGATTGATTCCCCTTTTGAAAATACCGGGGCTTGGCGGAAAAAAGCTGGCAAAGCTGTATCATGAACTGGGTGTGGATAGCGCTGAATCTTTAAGGGAAGCGTGTGAATCAAAGAAAATCCGATCGCTTCCGGGATTTGGGCCGAAAACGGAAGAAAAAATTTTAAAAGAGCTGGAACGTTTCGGGGAGAAAAAAGAACGGCTCCCCATCTGGTATCTTGAATCGGTTGTGCAAGAAATCGAAACCCTTCTTTCATCCATTCAGGAGATTGAACGCTTTTCTGTTGCAGGGAGCTTTCGCAGGGTCAACGAAACGAGCAAAGATCTGGATTTCGTGATTGCGACGAAGCATCCTGAAATCGTAAAGGAACAGTTGTTAAACCGACTGGCCGTCAAAGAAATTGCCGGCAGCGGGGAGACGAAAGTTTCGGTTGTGCTTGATTTGGACGAGCTTGTCAGCGTCGATTTCCGCCTGGTGTCGAATAATGAATATATTACGGCCCTCCATCACTTTACCGGTTCCAAGGAGCACAATGTCCGTATGCGGCAGTTGGCGAAGGAACAGGGCAAGAAGATCAGCGAATATGGAGTGGAGCAAGCGGATGGGCAAGTGATGACTTTCCAATCGGAAGAAGATTTTTTTGCCCATTTCGGCCTTCCTTATATTCCGCCGGCAGTACGGGAAACGGGGCAGGAACTGGACCGGTTGGATGAACTGGACCGGCTGGTTGCAATCGAAGATATCAAAGCGGATTTACATATGCATACGACTTTTTCCGACGGCGCCCATTCCGTGCAGGAAATGGGGGAAGCTTTAATCGGGAGAGGATATCAATTCGGAGCCATCACAGACCATTCGCAATCTTTGAAAGTGGCCAATGGATTGACACCCGAAAGGCTTAAAAAGCAGCGGGCAGAAATCGAAGCTTTTAATGAATCCCATCCAGGATTCACACTGTTTGCAGGAACGGAAATGGACATTTTGCCGGATGGCTCCCTTGATTATGACGACGATGTATTGAAAGAATTGGATTTTGTCATTGCTTCGATCCACACAAGCTTTTCGCAGCCGCAGGAAAAAATCATGGAACGTTTATTCAATGCTATTACAAACCCTCATGTTCACATGATCGCGCATCCAACGGGGCGCATCATCAGCCAGCGGGAAGGCTATCATCCGGATGTGGAACAATTGATTTATTGGGCCAAAGAGTACGGAAAAATTTTGGAGTTAAATGCGAGCCCCTACCGGCTTGATTTATGTGTGGAACATTTAAAACTGGCAATGGAACTTGGAGTGCCGATTGCGATCAATACCGATGCCCACGCCATTGAACAGCTTGATTATATGGCAATCGGAACAATGTATGCCCAAAAAGCGTGGCTGAAAAAAGAGCTGGTTGTCAATACATGGAGCGTGGAACAATTTAAGGAATTCATCCGGAAAAATAAATAATCATACGCATACAGACAGGAGTGTTCAGAGTGATTGCTGAACGAGCATTAAAAACCCTTGAGTTTGATAAAGTACGTGCCCAGGTGGCCGAATTTTGCACCTCTTCCCTTGGAAAGCAACAAATTGAAAAGCTTGTGCCGGAAACGGATTTCGAGAAAGTGGGAGAACTGTTGAAAGAGATGGATGAAGGGCTCGCCATATTACGCGTCAAAGGGCATGTGCCAATGGGAGGGATTTTCGACATCCGTCCCCATGTGAAAAGGGCCCAAATCGGAGGCATGCTCAGCGCGATGGAATTGATGGAGATTTCAAGCACCATCAGGGCAAGCCGAATTTTGAGGAATTTTATTGAGGAGATAGAAGAAAAAGAAGAAATTCAAATACCGCATTTTATTGAACGGAAAAATCAATTGCCGGTCTTGACCGCTTTGCAGCATGAAATTGATGAATGCATCGACGAAAATGGGGCTGTGCTTGATTCTGCCAGCGTGGAATTAAGAAACATCAGACAGCAATTGCGTTCAGCGGAGGCAAGGGTCCGCCAAAAATTGGACAGCCTGGTGCGGGGACCCGGCGCGGCCAAAATGCTTTCGGATACCATCATCACGATCCGGAACGACCGCTATGTAATACCGGTAAAACAAGAATATCGAAGCTACTACGGCGGAATTGTGCATGATCAGTCTTCTTCGGGCCAGACATTATTTATAGAACCGGAATCGGTTGTTCAAATCAACAATGAAATTCAACGCTTAAAGGTACGGGAAAAGGCGGAAATTGAAAAGATTTTGTCCGCCCTTTCGGCAAAAGTGCGGGAAGCGGCAAGCGACTTGCTAGTTCTTGTGAACATATTAGGGGATATCGATGCCATTTTGGCCAAGGCGAAGTACGGTGCCAAAAATAAATGCACGAAGCCAGCTGTCAATAATGAAGGTTACTTGCGCTTGATCCAGGCAAGACACCCGTTGATTCCCATCGAAAAAGCGGTGCCGAATACGATTGAATTTGGCAGGGAAATTACGGCCATTGTCATCACAGGTCCGAATACAGGAGGGAAGACCGTTACTTTAAAGACGGTTGGATTATGTACATTGATGGCGCAAGCGGGGTTGCCCATACCGGCATCGGATGGCTCTGAACTCTCCGTTTTCCGTCAAGTATTCGCTGATATCGGGGATGAACAATCCATCGAGCAATCATTGTCCACCTTCTCTTCCCATATGGTGAACATTGTAGGCATATTAAACCAATTTGATGAGCATTCCTTAATTTTATTTGACGAGCTTGGCGCAGGTACGGATCCACAAGAAGGAGCGGCGCTTGCCATTTCCATTCTGGATGAAGTGGTGGGGCGCGGAGCCCGCGTTATGGCGACGACCCACTATCCTGAGCTGAAAGCTTATGCCTATAACCGGAAAGGGGTCATCAATGCCAGTGTGGAATTCGATATTGAGACGTTGAGCCCCACTTACCGCCTGTTGATTGGCGTTCCCGGCCGTTCCAATGCATTTGAAATATCAAAAAGGCTTGGTTTGAAGGATTCCATTATTAACCGGGCGAAATCTTTCACGGGAACTGACCGCCGGGAAGTGGAATCAATGATTGCTTCCCTTGAAGAAAGCAGAAGAAAAGCGGAACAGGATGCGGAAGAAGCACATGAAATATTGCTGGAAGCCCAGAAATTGCATGACGAGCTGGAAGAGAAGCTGAATGAATGGAATATAAAAAAAGAAAGTCTTGAGAACAAGGCAAAAGAGAAAGCGCGGCACATTATCGAAAACGCCAAGAAAGAGGCGGAACAGATCATCAAAGAATTGCGGGAAATGCAACAGAATGCAAACCGGGTGATCAAGGAACATGAGCTGATTGAAGCGAAAAAGCGGTTGGAAGACATTCTTCCGGAAGAAAATCCAATCCTGAAAAAACAGGCCAAAATCCGTGAGCGGGCGCAAAACCTCCAGCCGGGGGATGAAGTGAAAGTGTTAAGCTTCGGACAAAAAGGAACGCTCATCGAAAAAGCATCAGAGCATGAGTGGGTTGTGCAAATTGGCATGCTGAAAATGAAAATCGATGAATCGGATTTGGAGTATGTCGCACCGGAAAAAGAAAAACAGGCCGTGAAGCTGACAACGGTGAAAAACCGCAATCCTCATGTCAAGTGGGAATTGGATTTGCGGGGCGAGCGGCTGGAAGATGCCATTTTAAAAACCGAAAAGTATCTTGATGACGCCCTTCTTGCCAATTACAGCCGCGTCACGATTATACATGGAAAAGGGACAGGCGCTTTGCGCCAAGGAATTCATGAATATTTGAGAAAACATAAACGGGTGCGTTCATTCCGGTTGGGCGAAGCTGGTGAAGGTGGCCTGGGAGTAACGATTGTGGAACTAAAATAAAAGGGGATGGTGAATGTGGGTTCAAATTTCTGGAAACATCCTTTGATCGAAACAGCGGGTTATTTCAGTGTGGTCGTATTGTGTTTGGTGCTCGCGATGGTATTGTTCGAAGTTGTAACGAAATATAAAAACTGGGAAGAAATTAAGAAAGGAAATGTGGCTGTCGCTTTGGCGACAGGGGGGAAAATTTTGGGTGTCTGCAATATTTTCCGCTATTCCATTGAAAGGCATAACACATTTTTTGAAATGATCGGTTGGGGGTTATATGGTTTCTTTTTGTTGATCATCGCTTATTTTTTATATGAATTTTTAACACCCCAATTCAATATCGACAAGGAAATTGAGGAGGACAACCGGTCCGTCGGATTGATTTCGTTCACCATTTCGCTAGGGCTTTCCTTCGTCATCGGCTCCAGCATCTCATAGGAGGTTTTTATGGAAAAGCTAGCAAAAGTGTTGATTGTCATAGCCGTACTATTTTTTGCCATAGGAATTTATTATTTGATTGCAAAATAAAGGTTATTTTTGTTTTTTAAACAGAGGAGGAGACGCAAATATGTGTTTCCACCCTTTTTTTGCTGTTTAACGGCATTGAATAATTATTTCAAAATAATAAATAATGCAATTTTACGACATAAAACGACATAGAAAACGCCGCTGAAATTATTGAATGAAAAAGAAAATAATAGAATAATAGAGAAAAATATTTATAATTTTAAAAAAATAGTTTGAAAGTGCAATCCTTTTCAATTATAATAAATGATAACAATTGTAAGAAAATTTTCACTTTTTAAGCAAAGGGGGATGTGTGGATGTCAAATAAGGTGTGGCTTAAGCATTATCCTGCTGAGATACCGCATACATTGGAATATGAAGAAATTCCCGTCCAAACTTTTTTGACAAGGGCTTACCGGAAGAACCAAAATAAAATTGCCATCCATTTTATGGGAAGGGAATTGGATTACCGGGAACTGTATGAATCGGCATTGAAATTTGCGAATTACTTGCGTTCATTAGGGGTGGAAAAGGGCGATCGGGTGGCCATCATGTTGCCGAATTGTCCCCAGGCGGTCATCGCTTATTATGGCATTTTATATGCGGGCGGCATTGTCGTTCAGACGAATCCGCTTTATACGGAAAGGGAACTGGAATACCAGATGCAGGACTCTGAAGCAAAAGTGATATTGGCGCTGGATATTTTATATCCGCGAATTATGAAAGTGATTCGCCAGACGAAAATTGAAAACGTTATCATTACCGGGATCAAGGATTATCTTCCATTTCCGAAAAATCTTGTTTATCCGTTTATCCAAAAGAAACAATATGGTTTCAGCGTGAAAGTGGAACATCAGGGGAATACGCACTTATTTACGGAAATTATGAGGGTGGAAGAGCCGAGTCCGATTGAAGTGCCCTTCAACTTTGAAGAGGATCTCGCCCTTCTTCAATATACAGGAGGAACAACGGGCACTCCAAAAGGGGTTATGCTGACCCATAAGAACTTGATTGCCAATGCGATGATGTGCGATGCATGGCTATACAAGTGCGAGGAAGGAAAAGAAGTGGTTTTAGGTTTATTGCCTTTCTTCCATGTATACGGAATGACAACAGTGCTGATTTTAACCGTAATGAAACAAAACAAAATGATTTTGTTGCCGAAATTTGATGTGGATCAGGTGTTAAAAACCATCCATAAACAGAGGCCGACCCTTTTCCCTGGTGCGCCGACCATGTACATCGGTTTATTGAACCATCCGGATTTGAAAAAATACGATTTGTCTTCCATCAATGCTTGCATCAGCGGTTCAGCCCCGCTTCCTGTGGAAGTGCAGGAGAAATTTGAAGAAGTGACAGGAGGAAGGCTGGTGGAAGGTTACGGCCTGACGGAGACATCGCCGGTCACACACGCAAATTTCATCTGGGATAAACGGGTGATCGGTTCCATTGGGGTTCCATGGCCGGATACAGATGCGGTCATCATGAAACCGGGTGAAAATGAAATATTGCCTCCGGGAGAAATAGGGGAAATTGCCGTACGCGGTCCGCAAGTCATGAAAGGGTATTGGAAGCGTCCGGAAGAAACTGCCCAAGTTTTTGTGGACGGATGGTTTTTGACCGGAGATTTGGGGTATATGGATGAAGAAGGTTTCTTCTATGTCGTCGACCGCAAAAAAGATGTCATCATCGCAGGCGGATTTAATATTTACCCTAGGGAAATCGAAGAAGTATTATATGAGCATGAAGCGGTCAAAGAATGTGTCGTTGCCGGGGTGCCGGACCCATATCGGGGGGAAACGGTGAAGGCATATATCGTATTAAAAGAAGGAAAAACGGTGACAGAGAAAGAGCTGGACCGATATTGCCGGCAACATTTGGCAGCGTATAAAGTGCCGCGCATCTATGAATTCAGGGATTCATTGCCTAAAACGGCGGTAGGAAAAGTATTAAGGAGAATATTGGTTGAAGAAGAGAAAATGAAGCTCAAAGAACTTCAGGCAAATTAAATATATGTAATATTGACAGAATGTTCATAAAATTATAATATGAAAATATGAATGAATAATCATTCATATTTTCATATTTTTTGGTGGTGAACATTGTGAATCGTGATAAACCGAAATACATGCAAATTATAGATGCCGCGGTGATTGCAATTGCAGAAAACGGTTATCATAAAACGCAAATCTCAAAAATTGCAAAGCAGGCCGGCGTTGCGGATGGGACTATTTACCTGTATTTCAAGAATAAAGAGGATATTTTGATTTCTTTGTTTAAAGAAAAAATGAGTGTTTTTATCGAAAGTTTGCAAGAGATCATCGAAATGGAGACAAGCGCTACGGAAAAACTATCAAAGATGATTGACAACCATTTTAAGGTGCTGGCCAACAACCGTCATCTTGCGACCGTCACCCAGCTGGAATTGCGCCAATCCAATAAAGAGTTAAGGTTAAAAATAAATGCCATTTTAAAAGAATATTTGAAGCTTCTCGATAATATATTGATAGAAGGCATGATGAATGGCGAGTTCAATCCGACGATGGATGTGAGGGTGGCAAGGCAAATGGTATTTGGCACCATCGATGAAACGATCACATCCTGGGTGATGAACGACTTTCGATATGATCTCTTAGACAATGCGCCAAAAGTCAAACACTTATTGCTCAATGGAATAAAAAACAAATAAGGGAGTGTCGTCATGGAATTTCTCAATTGGAAATTGGAAGAAGGAGTTGCAATTGTTTCCATCAATCGTCCTCCTGCCAATGCGTTGGCACAGAAACTCATCCGCGAATTGGATGAATTATTGACAGAAATTGAACAAAACAATGATGTCAGAGTTGTTCTGCTGCATGGAGAAGGACGATTCTTCTCGGCAGGCGCCGATATCAAAGAGTTTACATCGGTTTCAACGCAAGCCGAAGCGGTGGAGCTTTCAGAAAATGGACAAACTGTTTTCAACCGCATCGAGTCTTTCCCGAAACCGGTCATCGCAGCAATCCACGGGGCAGCACTGGGCGGCGGATTGGAACTTGCGATGAGCTGCCATATTCGTTATGTTGCAGAAGATGCGAAATTGGGGCTTCCTGAATTGAATCTTGGTATTATTCCTGGATTCGGAGGGACACAAAGACTTCCCCGCTATGTCGGAACGGCAAAGGCGGCTGAAATGATTTTTACAGGCGAGCCGATTTCAGGCAAAGAGGCTGTTGAATGGGGACTAGCGAATAAAGCAGTCCCGCAGGAAGAATTATTGCCGCAAGCTTTGGAGCTGGCGAAAAAGATTGCCAAAAAGAGCCCTGTTTCGTTGAAAGCCGCCATTCATGCATTGCAATATGCAAAAGCATCCTTTGAAGACGGAATCAAAGCCGAAGCCGAACAATTCGGCATCGTGTTCCAATCGGAAGATGCAAAAGAAGGAATCCAGGCATTCATTGAAAAACGTCAACCTGCATTCAGCGGAAAATAATTGATTTAGGGGGTTATCATACATGAATATTTTCGTATTAATGAAACGCACTTTCGATACAGAAGAAAAAATCGTAATTGAAAATGGCCAAATCCAGGAAGAAGGCGCTGAATTCATCATCAACCCTTATGATGAATATGCCATCGAAGAAGCAATCCAAGTAAGAGACCAGCATGGCGGCAAAGTGACGGTGATTTCCCTGGGAAGTGAAGAAGCGGAAAAACAACTCCGTACTGCCCTTGCAATGGGTGCCGACGAAGCGGTTTTAATCAATGTCGAAGATGATGTGGAAGAGCTGGATCATGCCGGCGCGGCTTATATTTTGGCTGAGTATTTGAAAGACAAAAATCCGGATTTAATTTTGGCAGGGAATGTGGCGATTGACGGCGGTTCCGGCCAAACTGGCCCTAGAGTTGCCGATCTGCTCGGCATCAATTATGTAACGACAATCACAAAATTAGAAATCGATGGAACTAACGTAAAAATTGTCCGTGATGTTGAAGGGGATTCCGAAATTATTGAAACAAGCCTGCCTCTCCTCGTGACAGCTCAACAGGGCTTAAACGAGCCAAGATATCCTTCTTTGCCGGGCATCATGAAAGCGAAGAAAAAACCGCTTGAAGAGTTGGAGCTGGATGATTTGGATATCGATGAAGACGATGTGGAACCGAAAATCGAAACAGTGGAAGTATTTTTGCCTCCAGCCAAATCTGCCGGACGCATTTTGCAAGGCGATTTAAAAGACCAAGTGAAAGAACTGGTGAACTTATTGCACACAGAAGCGAAAGTAATTTAATGGATCTAATGAATAACAGAATGGAAGCGTCATAGCCGTAGATAAAATCGATTCGTACAGTAATGGAGGGAGTACAATGTCAAAAAAAGTATTAGTATTAGGTGAAGTTCGTGACGGCGCTTTGCGCAACGTTTCTTTTGAAGCGATTGCGGCCGCGAAACAAATTTCCGATGGCGGAGAAGTGGTTGCTGCCCTTTTCGGCGACCAGGTGGCGGATCTGGCAAAAGAATTGATTGCATACGGTGCTGACCGAGCGCTCGTTGTGGAACATCCGCATTTAAAATTCTATACATCCGATGGGTACAGCCAGGCATTGCTCGCGCTAATTGAACAAGAAAAACCTGAAGGGATCGTCATCGGCCACACTGCTTTGGGAAAAGACCTGTCCCCGAAAGTGGCATCCCGCCTGCAGGCAGCATTAATTTCAGACGTTACTGAAATCGAGGGTTCAGGCGATGATGCGGTATTTGTTCGCCCGATTTATTCCGGTAAAGCATTTGAAAAAGTAAAATTCAAAGAAGGGCTTGTATTTATTACTGTTCGTCCGAACAATATCGCGCCGCTTGAAAAAGATGCAGGCCGTACAGGAGACGTCCAATCCGTTTCCGTAGATATCAAAAACTTGCGCACAATCGTGAAAGAAGTCGTCCGCAATGCCTCAACGGGTGTGGATTTATCCGAAGCGAAAGTGATCGTTTCAGGAGGACGCGGCGTGAAGTCCGCGGAAGGATTCAAACCGTTGAAAGAACTTGCGGACTTGTTGGGCGGTGCTGTAGGAGCTTCCCGTGGCGCCTGCGATGCCGGCTATTGCGATTATGCAATGCAAATAGGACAAACCGGCAAAGTCGTAACACCGGATTTGTATATTGCTTGCGGCATTTCCGGGGCGATCCAGCACTTGGCCGGCATGTCCAACTCAAAAGTGATTGTTGCCATCAACAAAGATCCGGAAGCAAATATTTTTAAGGTGGCGGATTATGGTATTGTCGGAGACTTGTTCGAAGTGGTTCCATTATTAATTGAAGAAATTAAAGCATTGAAAGTGAATGCTTAAACCGCAGAACGAAATGTTCATATATTGCCACGTCTCAATGGTTTGAGATGTGGCAGTTTTTTGTAGTATGATAAATTTCGCCGGCGGGCAAAATATCGCATATTAAGAAAGTTTGAACTTTACTGGAAGAGTTTCGAGTTCCGGAACTCTTTACTACACTTTCCATTTTCCACATGCTATACTACATAAAGATGTAATATTAAGGAGGCATTTAAATGGCAATTGTACATGCTACGGATCAAAACTTCGCGCAAGAAATTTCTTCAGGTTTGGTATTAGTAGATTTCTGGGCAAACTGGTGCGGACCATGCAAAATGATTGCACCTGTTTTGGAAGAACTTGATGCCGAAATGGGCTCGGAATTGAAAATCGTTAAAGTGGATGTAGATAACAATCCGGCGACAGCCGCAGATTATCAAATTATGTCAATTCCTTCTTTGCTTTTATTCAAAGATGGCCAGTTGGTTGCAAAAACTGTCGGATTCCAGCCAAAAGAAGCTTTGGTTGAGTTTATCAACAGCAATAAATAATATTCCGCAGAGCACATTGATATGTGCTCTTTTTTTATGCAAATATTTTTAAGGAAAAGCATCCATGCTGAATACTTCTCGCTTTTTATTGATGGATGCCTCTATAATAGAGTTAGCGAAAAATTGGTTGATGGTATGCAAGGTGATCTTTCATGAATGAAACAATCCAGTATAAATTGTCTTTGTTGCCTGAATTGCCCGGATGCTATTTAATGAAAGACAGGCAAGGAACGGTGATTTATGTAGGGAAAGCAAAAGTTTTAAGAAACAGGGTGCGCTCCTATTTTACCGGTACCCATGATGGTAAGACCCAACGCCTGGTCAGCGAAATCGAAGACTTTGAATACATCGTTACATCCAGTGATCTGGAAGCTTTAATCCTGGAACTCAACTTGATTAAACAATATGACCCGAAATATAACGTCATGTTGAAGGATGACAAAAGTTATCCTTATATAAAAATCACCAACGAAAAATATCCAAGAATCATCACGACGAGAAAGGTGAAAAAAGATAAGGCGAAATATTTCGGCCCTTATCCGAATGTTTCTGCCGCGAATGAAACAAAAAAACTATTAAACCGCATTTATCCATTGAGGAAATGCAACCGGCTTCCTGACCGGGTTTGTTTGTATTATCATATCGGACAATGCTTGGCGCCATGCGTCAAAGACGTGGATCCGAAAATTTATGAAGAAATGACGGATGAGATCGCGAAATTCTTAAACGGCGGACATGAAGACGTGAAAAAAGAACTGGAGAAAAAAATGATGGAAGCCGCGGAAAAGCTTGAATTCGAAAGAGCAAAGGAATATCGGGATCAAATCCAAAATATTGAAACGGTCATGGAAAAACAAAAAATTGTATCGGGCGATTTCACTAACCGTGATGTATTCGGCTATTCGGTGGAAAAAGGATGGATGTGCGTCCAAGTATTCTTTGTACGGCAAGGGAAATTAATCGAAAGGGATGTTTCCATTTTTCCGATATACCGGGATCCTGAAGAAGAGTTTTTAACATTTGTCGGCCGTTTTTACGATGAACACATAAAACCCAAGGAGATTTTGATTCCGGATACGATTGATAAAACTATTTTAGAAAAGTTTTTGAATATAAAAGTACTGGTTCCGAAACGTGGATCGAAGAAGGAACTGGTAGAGCTGGCAAAGAAAAATGCGATGCTGGCCCTCGAAGAGAAATTCCAGCTTATCGAACGGCAGGAAGAACGGACAATCGGCGCATGCCAACAATTGGGCGAAGCGATGAATATTCCGGCTCCCCTCCGCATTGAAGCGTTCGATAACAGCCATATGCATGGCGCGGATCCGGTCAGTGCGATGGTCGTATTTATTGACGGAAAACCGGCGAAAAAAGAGTATCGCAAATATAAATTGAAAGAAACGGCAAAACATGATGACTATGGAGCGATGCAAGAGGTCATCCGCAGACGGTATATCCGCGTATTAAAGGAAAATTTGCCGCTTCCCGATTTGATCATTGTGGATGGCGGAAAAGGGCAAATGGAAGTCGCACGTGAAGTGCTGGAAGACGAACTGGGACTTTCGATTCCGATTGCAGGGCTTGTGAAAGATGAAAAACACCGCACATCGGAACTTTTATACGGCGACCCTCCCGCTGCGATTCCTTTGGAAAAAACGAGCGATGCCTTTTATTTGCTTCAGCGCATCCAGGATGAAGTGCACCGTTTTGCAATCACGTTTTTGAGACAGCGACATCAAACCAGCGCGTTCCGTTCCGCTCTTGATGGAATTGAAGGGGTGGGTCCAAAACGGAAAAAGCAATTATTAAATCATTTCGGCTCCATCAAAAAAATCAAACAGGCGACCGTGGAAGAACTGATGGAAGCAAAAATGCCCAAATCAGTTGCAGAAGCCATTTATCGACATTTTCATGAAGACACATTGTCAAAGGAATAGCTGTATGATATTGTAAATTTAAAGTTGAATCGTTTCGTTTCAGGAAAGATGCGGGGATAGCGGTACCCGTCTCAAAAGGAACTTCCAAAATGAGCTTTTGGAAGAGATAGCGCCGGATATTTTCCGTATTCTTGCTTTATTGCAATAGAAAATAAAAGGTTTGGGGAGCTCTCTCAAAAGAATGTGCTGTTGATTGAGGCAGCTTTTCACCACCCTTGTGAAGAGTTGCTTTTTTCTTTCGAAATAGAAGCATGGCAATATCACTGGTTTTGTGAGATTAAGGGGAGTGTGACAATGATTAACATTGTAGTGAAATTGGATGAAAAAAATTTGTCTTCACC
Organism: Ureibacillus sp. FSL K6-8385; assembly: GCF_038593155.1. GTDB lineage: Bacteria > Bacillota > Bacilli > Bacillales_A > Planococcaceae > Ureibacillus > Ureibacillus terrenus. The sequence continues at coordinate 1,718,245 of NZ_CP151968.1, read as the reverse complement.
GGAACAAATCGGAGAAACCGCCAAAAGGCTGATTGAAGAGAAGAAATTTGGCCGCAATGTTGTGGCGGTCGTTCCCCCAACATCGTTGCTCAATGGCAGTGTGGAAAAAATCGTCCACTCGCTTTCCGATTCTCCTGCGGAAAAGGAATTGGATGTCATCCATTCGACAAACGCCCTGGTGGCGAGCAGTTTGCTGTCCATCGCCATTCAAAAAAGGGGGTTCAGGTCCCAATCTCTCGCCGGTTGGCAAGTCGGAATCAAAACGACACGAAAAACATCCGGATACGCCCGTATCGAAGATGTCAACGGCGATGTCATCATCGAGCGGTTTAAAAAAGGGGAAATAGTGATTGTCGCAGGTGGACAAGGGGTTGATGAAGAAAATAATATCACACTCCTTGGGGAAGGCGGTGCTGATACGACAGCCGTTGCGATTGGAAAAAGCATTGGCGCTGAACGGGTGGAAATTTATGCGGAGCTTGACGGGGTGTATACGGGCGATCCGAATGTGGTGCAGCATGCCCGCAAACTGAAAGATATTACATATGATGAAATGTTGGAATTGTCTTATTTAGGTTCGAAAATCGTTCATCCGAGAGCGGTGGAGTTGGCCAAAAAATTTGAAATGCCCCTCGTCGTCCGCTCCAGTACAAAAAATGTCCGTGGTACAGTCATTAAGGGAGAGATTGAAATGGAAAAAAATTTGATTGTCCGTGGTGTCGCATATGAAACAGACATCATCCGTTTTACTGTCGGTTATGAAACATTGGAAAAATCTTCCCTTGCCAATTTATTCAATACATTAGCAAAACACCATGTCAATGTGGACATTATCGTTCAATCTGTCATGGAAGAAGTAAAACCGACCATTTCTTTTTCCATCGCGAAAGAGGATTTGGCGAATGCTGTGAAGGTGCTTGAAGATCACAAGGAGGAGCTTGGTTTTCAATTTGCGGATTTTGAAGTCGGTTTGGCGAAAGTGTCAATTGTCGGTTCCGGCATGGTTTCCAATCCGGGAGTGGCCGCAAAAATGTTTGCACGCTTATGCAAGGAAAACATTCCGGTGAAAATGGTTTCCACATCGGAGATCAAAGTCTCCGTAGTTGTACCCCAAGACGATATGATTCGTGCGGCGAATGCGTTGCATGATGAATTCGGCCTTGCGGAAGAGTTGGCATGAAATAAAAAAGGGGCGCTTTTGCCCCTTATTGCTCAATTTTTTCCTTCAAATCCATTTTTACTGTAAAAATAACTTGTTCCTGATGTTCTTTTTTCTCTTCAAAACATTCGGTCAAAAAGCCTTTAAAATTTTGGATTTGTTCGGCGATAAACCCGGCTTCCAACCGGAAATTCCGCTCTTTGATTTTCAGCAATTCCGGGTCATTCGTCAACCGGAAAACAAAACCGTCCTTCATTTCCTTCTCCAGGGCGAGATCGCCCCAACCGGCATCTTTAAAAAAGGAAATGATCAAAGGGATATCGGTGCACGGGAATTTCCGAGCCAAATCTTTGCCTGCCCAATAAAGGATATCGTTCTCGTGCTTCCCTAATATAGATGGTAATAAATAATCTCTTATGAGTTCATAGCCAAATAAAGGAAACGTTTTTTGAACAGATGACATAATACAAGAACCTCTTTCTAGATTTTACTTTTTTTTACGAGATTATTGAAATGTCTAAAAATAGATAAAAAATGTATTTTCGAGAATGAATGGTAATTTTTCCAGAGAAAAACGGAAAATTTTTAGCCCAACAAATATTCATAACGTACCTTGACGGTAATAGTTCATGAGGGTACAATGAACTTGTCATAATATTGTACCATTATGATTCATACAGTCAATGCATAAAGCGTTTACAATTTGTGACGACTTATTGACTACTATTTCTATCATTTAAGGGGGTAAAAGTCTTGCAAAAGTATGAGTTTTACTGGCGCCGACTACATTCTTTACTTGGTGTTATTCCTGTAGGGCTATTCTTAGTATTCCACTTGTCTCTTAACTTCACTGCAACAGGTGGGGCAGAGACATACGACTCAGCGACTGGGGTAATGGATTATATCCCTGGCTGGCTATTATTGACTATTGAATGGATTGTGATCTACATTCCAATTTTATTCCACGGATTATATGGAATTTATATTGCCTTTACAGCGACACCAAACAACAAGCGCTTCAGTACATTCCGTAACTGGATGTTCTTATTGCAACGCATTACGGGCGTGTTCCTTGTAATTTTCATTGCTTGGCACATGTTCCAAACTCGCATCCAAAAAGCTTTAGGCAATGCCGAAGTAAGCTTCGATATGATGAAAAATATCGTGGACAATCCTTGGATGTTGGCATTCTATATTGTAGGTATCCTATCAGCTACATTGCACTTATCCAATGGTTTATGGGCATTCTGCGTAAGCTGGGGTATCACACAATCGCCACATTCCCAAAAAGTATTCTCATGGCTTTCAATGATTTTCTTCGTAATCATCAGCATTATCGGTGTATCAGCAATTCTAGCATTCGTATGATTTAACAGAACATCCAATTAGAAAAGAGGAGTGAAACTTAGTCATGGCCAAAAAGAAATTAATCGTTGTTGGTGGCGGCTTAGCCGGTCTGATGGCAACGATGAAAGCAGCCGAAATGGGTACTGAAGTAGAACTATTCTCATTAGTTCCTGTTAAACGCTCACACTCAGTTTGTGCACAAGGCGGAATTAATGGGGCAGTAAATACAAAAGGTGAAGGGGATTCTCCATGGATCCACTTTGACGATACAATCTACGGCGGTGACTTCTTGGCGAACCAACCGCCAGTTAAAGCGATGTGCGAAGCGGCACCTGGTATCATTCATATGTTTGACCGTATGGGAGTTATGTTTAACCGTACTCCTGAAGGTTTGCTTGACTTCCGCCGTTTCGGTGGTACTTTGCATCACCGCACAGCATTCGCGGGTGCGACAACTGGTCAGCAATTGCTATATGCGCTTGATGAACAAGTTCGCCGCTACGAAGTGGAAGGTTTAGTTACAAAATATGAACACTGGGAATTCCTAGGCGTTGTTCTTGATGATGAAGGACGTTGCCGTGGTATCGTAGCACAAGACTTGAAAACTTCCGAAATCAAAGCATTCCGCTCTGATGCCGTAATCATGGCAACAGGTGGACTTGGAATGATTTTCGGTAAATCCACAAACTCTGTCATCAACACTGGTTCTGCGGCATCCATCGTTTATCAACAAGGTGCTTCTTATGCAAACGGTGAGTTCATCCAAATTCACCCAACTGCCATCCCAGGTGATGACAAAAACCGCTTGATGAGTGAATCTGCCCGCGGTGAAGGCGGACGTATCTGGACTTATAAAGATGGTAAACCTTGGTACTTCTTGGAAGAAAAATATCCTAAATACGGTAACTTGGTACCACGCGATATCGCGACGCGCGAAATCTTCGACGTGTGCGTAAACCAAAAATTGGGTATCAACGGCGAAAACCTTGTATACCTAGACTTGTCCCATAAAGATCCGCACGAACTCGATATCAAACTGGGCGGTATCATCGAAATTTATGAAAAATTCGTTGGCGACGACCCTCGCAAAGTTCCAATGAAAATCTTCCCAGCAGTTCACTACTCAATGGGCGGATTATGGGTTGACTATGATCAAATGACTGAAATCCCTGGTCTGTTTGCTGCTGGTGAGTGCGACTATTCTCAACACGGAGCGAACCGCTTAGGCGCCAACTCATTGCTTTCTGCGATCTACGGCGGTATGGTTGCCGGACCAAACGCAGTAAAATACATGGAAGGCTTATCAAAACATGCTGAAGATCTTCCACAATCTTTATATGATGCATATGTAAAACAAGAACAGCAAAAATGGGATAACATCCTAAAAATGGACAAAGGTAATGAAAACGCATACTTGCTCCATAAAGAACTTGGCGAATTGATGACAGACAACGTAACAGTTGTACGTTACAATGACCGCCTACAAAAAACATATGATACACTTGGCGACATGTTGGAGCGTTGGGAAAACATCAACATCCACGATACTCAAAAATGGAGCAACCAAGGTGCACACTTTACTCGTCAATTGAAAAATATGCTATATCTTGCGCGAGTAATTACAAAAGGCGCATTGTTGCGTAACGAATCTCGCGGTGCGCACTATAAACCAGAATTCCCTGAACGTGACGATGAAAACTTCTTAAAAACAACTATGGCGAAATTCGATCCATCTACTGGCGAGCCAATCATTACTTATCAAGAAGTGGACGTTTCATTAATTCCACCTCGTAAACGTGACTACTCTTCGAAAGGAGATAATTAATCATGAGTACACAACAAGTGGAAAGTGGAAAAACTGTAAGATTTAAAATTTTACGTCAAGATAACCCAAACGGGCCAAGCCGTTGGGAAGAATTTGAAGTACCTTACCGCCCAGGGATGAACGTTATTTCAGCGTTGATGTATATCCGTCAAAACCCTGTAACTGCTGATGGAAAAGAAACAACTCCAGTTACGTGGGATATGAACTGCCTCGAAGAAGTTTGTGGTGCATGTTCGATGGTGATTAATGGTCGTCCACGTCAGTCTTGTTCAGCGTTGGTTGATCAATTGGAACAACCAATCCGTTTGGAACCAATGAAAACTTTCCCGGTTGTGCGTGACTTGCAAGTTGACCGCAGCCGCATGTTCAACGCATTGAAAAAAGTTAAAGCATGGATTCCTATTGACGGAAGCTACGACTTAGGTGAAGGTCCACGGATGCCTGAGCGCAAACGTCAATGGGCATACGAATTATCAAAATGCATGACTTGCGGTGTGTGCTTTGAAGCTTGTCCAAACGTTTCCGAGAAATCCAACTTCATTGGTCCGGCGCCACTTTCTCAAGTACGTCTATTCAATACACACCCAACAGGTGCGATGAATAAAGACGAACGTTTAGATGCAATTATGGGCGAAGGTGGACTTGCAAACTGCGGTAACTCCCAAAACTGCGTAGCTGCATGTCCTAAAGGAATTCCTTTGACAACATCCATTGCATCCTTAAACAGAGCGACGACTGTACACATGTTCCGCAAATTCTTCGGTTCAGACCACATGGTAGACTAATCATAAACAAAAGCAGCCAATTCGGTTTTCTGAATTTGGCTGCTTTTTTTTGAAATCAAGAACATTTTTTTGCTATTTGCATAATATAGGAGGCGGTTTCCATGGGAACCCCATCAAGTAGATTCCATCCTACAAATTTTCAACCATCTCCAACAACGTTCGACAGTTTCCTTCATTTCTAAGAAAAGGGAAGTATTGTATAATAATGATTGCTATATTAAAAACAAGGGGATGGGAATATGAAAGAAACATATATCGAAGATTTGGAGCAATGGGAAAAGGAATTCACATTTTATACAGAAGAAATTGTCCGTTTTTCCGATGTAGACATGTATGGCCACCTCAACAATGTCGTACCTTTTTCATATTTCGAACATGCGCGGATCGAATACTTCAAGTCTCTGAATATAAAAAACAATTGGGGTTCTCAGGAGGAACAAAAAATCCCTGTGGTGGCGGATATTCAATGCGATTATTTAAAACAAGTGTATTACGGCGAGAAACTGCGGGTTTATGTAAAAACCGCCCGACTAGGAAATTCCTCGATTGACCTTCATTACATGGTGAAAAATGAAAAAGGGGAAATTGTTCTAACAGGAAGAGGCGCTTTAGTGCAGATCGACAAGGAAACGGGCAGACCGGCGCCTTGGACCGAAGAACAAAAGATAATATTGTGCGGGAAATAGTAAAAATGCCCTCACAGCATCACCCTTCCTGACATACCTTACATAGAGAGGAGATAGGAGGGTGTTGCCTTATGAGTAGCCCGCAGCATCGTTCGCTACTAACGAAAAGAGAGCGGGAAATATTTCAGTTGTTAATTCTGGATTATTCAACAAAGGAAATATCCCAAAAATTGGGTATCAGTGAAAAAACGGTGCGTAACCATATTTCAAACACAATCCAAAAGCTGGGGGTTTCCAGCAGGTCACAGGCACTAATTGAATTATTAAGGCTAGACGAACTTTCATTACACTAAAAACAAAATCTTTTTATGTCAAATTACTATATAAATCAATAATTTTCTCCTATATTAAAATAATAAAATTTGAAGCAAATATATGAAAAATTGGCATGTTTAATGATGGGATGAATCGGGCACATTAGCATTGATGATTCTTTCCAAGTTTTTTAGTGGGCGTTCCAATGAAGATTGACGCTTCTTCCTATCTTTGTTTTTTGATAAAGAATCGTTGAACTTGGTAAAGATTTAAGCCAAAATAGAATAGATAATATATCAAACAAATGAAATAGGATAGAGGCGGTATAAGTGAATGCCCCAATAGGCGTAATTGATTCAGGTGTTGGCGGCTTAACGGTAGCAAAGCAAATCATGAGAGCTTTGCCAAATGAAACGATTTATTATATCGGTGATACTGCAAGGTGCCCCTATGGCCCACGTAAAAGTGGCGAAGTGCTCACTTTTACGATGCAGTTGGCAAAAGCTCTGGAGCAAAAGGATGTCAAACTGCTCGTCATCGCCTGTAATACAGCAACAGCAGTTGCCCTTGATGCATTAAGAAAAGAACTTTCCATTCCAGTAGTAGGTGTCATCAATGCAGGAGCCCGGGCGGCAATCAAAAAAACAAAGCGGAATGAAATTGTTGTCCTTGCTACAGAAGGAACCATTAGAAGCGGTGCATATGAAAGAGCGCTACTTTCTTTAAATACAAAAGCAAAAATCATTCCTTTGGCGTGTCCGACATTCGTACCGCTTGTAGAAAGCGGGGAATATGAAGGGCAATTCGCTTTTGAACTCGTAGCAAACGGTTTGATGCCGCTAAAAAATAAAAGTTTCGATACAGTCATTTTAGGCTGTACCCATTATCCGATGATTCAGCATCATATCGAAAAAGTTGTGGGACCTGATGTAACGGTTTTATCATCAGCGGAAGAAACAGCAAAAGAAGTAAAGGAACTTTTAGTGAACCTTGATTTGTTGCGAACTGAAAAAAGCGAACCGCATCATATTTTTTATGTAACCGGTTCAGTGCCGATTTTTCGCACAATTGCTGAAAACTGGTTGGAAAGAAAAGAGTTGGATATCAGAAAAATAAAATTAAATTAATAAATCCTCAAACTCCCATTGCGTCTCATGCGATTCAGTACAGATGCGGCGTTTTCCGAATCGGTTGTACCGAATTGCATGAGACATGAAGAAAGCTCGAAAGGTCCTTTTCGAGCTTTTTTACTTGTAGACAAGTGCTACAAGCTATAAAAGATTGTATGCCCAAGTGCATTTAAAAATGTGCAACGCTTTTTTCAAAAGGAAAAGTATGTTAAGATATGGACGATTATTTTTAGGAGGAAAGCGCATGAGAACAGATGGAAGAGAAGTCAATCAATTAAGACCGGTATCAATCGAAACAGATTATTTAATGCATCCGGAAGGATCCGTATTAATTCAGGTGGGGAATACAAAAGTGATTTGTACGGCAACAATCGAAGATAAGGTGCCAAGTTTTCTTCGCGGACAAGGCAAAGGATGGATTACCGCGGAATATTCAATGCTGCCTAGAGCCACAAAAGAACGGACAATCCGCGAATCTGCCCGAGGCAAAATCAGCGGACGGACGATGGAAATTCAACGATTGATTGGACGGGCCTTAAGGGCAGTCGTTGATCTGGAAGCCTTTGGAGAACGCACGATATGGATTGACTGCGATGTCATTCAGGCGGATGGCGGAACACGGACAGCTTCCATTACCGGGGCATTCGTGGCTTTGACACAGGCGGTCGCAAAAATCCATAAAGAAACGCCTTTTGAAAAATTTCCGATTACGGATTTTTTGGCCGCAACAAGCGTCGGAATCCTTGAATCCAATGGGGCAGTATTGGATTTGAACTTTGAGGAAGATTTTGAAGCGATGGTGGATATGAACCTTGTCATGACAGGAAGCGGACGCTTCGTCGAAATCCAGGGTACCGGCGAAGAAGCCACATTTTCGCGCGAAGAATTAAACACATTGCTGGAACTTGGAGAAAAAGGAATCCGGGAATTAATCGAAATCCAAAAATCGGTTCTCGGAGAAGATGCAAAACTAATCGAGGATGCAAAATTACAACAAACTGAGGAAGCCGGGGAGTCAGAGAATCATGAAGCAAGTAGTCATAGCAACGAAAAATAAAGGGAAAGCAAAAGATTTTGAGGCCATTTTCAAGCCGCTTGACTATGAGGTTGTCACGATGCTGGATATCGCGAGCGACATGGAAATCGAGGAGACAGGTTCAACCTTTGAAGAAAATGCGATTATAAAGGCGGAAACCCTTTCAAAAGCCCTTGGAAAAATCGTCATAGCGGATGACAGCGGTTTGGAGGTGGACGCCCTTGGAGGCGAACCGGGCGTGTTTTCCGCCCGCTACGCGGGGGATCATGACGATGAAGCGAATATTCAAAAAGTGCTTGAGAAATTAATAGGGGTGCCGGATGAAGAACGCACGGCCCGTTTCGTCTGCGCCATTGCGATCAGCGGTCCGGACATCGAAACGAAAACGTTCCGGGGCACCTGCGAAGGGAAAATTTTGCATGAAAAGCGGGGCACAAACGGTTTCGGCTATGATCCCATTTTCTATGTTCCGGAATTGGGCCGCACAATGGCCGAATTGACGCCGGAAGAAAAAGGGGCCATCTCCCATCGCGGGAATGCCATCCGGAAATTGACAAAAGAACTTCCAAACATTTTGAAATGATTGAAAAGATAATTATTTTCTATTATTAATTGAATCCTCCATAAGAATTCGTTATAGTAGTAGGGAACAATTGTTGAGATGGAGGAAATGAAATGATACCAAACTGTCCAAAATGCAATTCGGAATATACGTATGAAGACGGAAATTTGTTGGTTTGCCCTGAATGCGCCTACGAATGGACAGGGGAAGAACAGGCAGAAGAAAATGGGCTGGTCGTTAAAGACGCCTATGGAAATATTCTGCAAGACGGTGATTCCGTGACGATCATCAAAGATTTGAAGGTAAAAGGAACTTCATCCGTTTTAAAAATGGGAACAAAGGTGAAAAACATCCGGTTAGTGGAAGGCGACCATAACATCGATTGCAAAATTGACGGTTTTGGAGCGATGAAGCTGAAATCGGAATTCGTGAAGAAAGCATAAAAGGGGCTCAAGCAGCCTCTTTTTTTATGGATTGCAAATTGAAATTCGGGGCAGATAAAATTATGGAAGCAAGTATTTTTCTAAAAGGATTTGCATATCTACTCTATAACACATTTTGGAGTTAGGAGTCTGAGGCTTTTACATTTTTGGCAAAATTGTTTAATATCATTTATGAGGATGATGTTTCGCTTTTAGATATCAGACGGTTAGGGGGAAGGCAATGAGAATATTAGTGATGAGCGACACCCATGGAGACGCGGAAATTATCCGGAAGGTGCGGAATCGCCATCCGGAGGCGGATACGGTCATTCACTGCGGGGACAGTGAACTCGATTATGAGCATCCCTATTTGGAAGGGGCGAAACGGGTCCGGGGAAATTGCGACCGGGACAAACGTTTTCCTAATGAAGAATTGTTCGAAGCGGAAGGAAAAAAGATTTTGGTGACCCATGGCCATTTATTCAATGTAAAGTCCACGACGCTGAATTTATTCTACCGCGCGAAAGAAGTGGAAGCGGATGCGGTATTCTTCGGCCATTCCCATTTGCTTGGGGCGGAGTTGATCGATGATATTTTGTTTGTCAATCCGGGCAGTTTGTTAAAGCCGCGCGGAATCGATCAAAAAAGCTATGTGCTTGTAGATTTCCTTGAGGAGATTTGGAAGGTGACGGCCTACACCGATCAAGGGGAAGAAATCTTTCAGACAGAGTTTGTTCAGGATAATCGGATGAACATGTAGTGTGAAAATTATCAAAAAATTTCATTTTGCTGTTGACATTTTCACACTACACTAATATAATAAATATTGTCCGTCGGGGAAATGAAAAAATGAAAAAATGAAAAATGTCTCAGTAGCTCAGCTGGATAGAGCAACGGCCTTCTAAGCCGTCGGTCGGGGGTTCGAATCCCTCCTGGGACGCTAGAAAAAAGCCTTACAGCCTCCATGGTTGTAAGGCTTTTTATTGCAGTTTTCAAAACAAGAAGGTTTCCCTGATAAGTTGATAGGTTAAAAGGGGATAAAAAAGAAGGCATTATCCAAATGCCTTGGGGGAAACGGAGGGTCTGTCACCATATGAACAAGATCAGCGCGGCCGCGGCGATGCCGACATAAATCCAGAAGGAATTTTCCTTCATGCAAGATGTGAATCTTTTCATTTCATCCCCTCCTTTTCATTACAATGTATTCCTTTATAAAATACAAAGTATGAACAAATGCACCAATCTCTGCTGATTCGTTATCTTTTTTCAATCAAGTCCTCATCAAAATATATACCACATCCGGCGCAAGAAAAAACAAGGCGTCACAGCGACGCCTTGCCTTTGACCACTTTTCCGGTGATGGTGATCGAGCAATCCTCTTCCTCGATGGTCAATTCCACTGTTTCTCCAACATAGACGGGCGATTGGAAATGCAGCCGGAATACCGCCGGGAATTGCATGTTGTCGAATTCGTTTGCCAGGATGCCCCAAACCTTTGCCATCGTCAACATGCCATGGGCGACTTTTCCGGAAAATCCATGGGCTTTTGCGTATTCAGGATTCAGATGGATCGGATTGACATCCCCTGACAGCTCCGCATAGCTTTCAATATCCTGTTCGGTCACTTTAAACCGTATTGTTTTCAAAGAAACCACCTGCAATCAAATGAGAGATTCCGTTAAAACAAAGATGATTCTCCTGATCAAAGATTACCAGTTCTTCAATCAGAAACCATCTGCCTTGGCGAAATGAATGGCTGCGCAACTTGACGGCTCCAACATAAGCCCTGTCCGCATACATGATCCGATGCGGCCTGCATTCCTGCTTACGCAGTATAACGGGTTCGGCCAGTTGCCATGGTTTTTCGATGTGCCGATAGGCGATCATCGGAAGGGCAGGGGGGAGGGGGATTCCTTCAAAGCCTTCCTCTAATGCCGCTTCCAAACTGTAATAGATCGCCTTTTTCACACCTGCCAAACCGCAATACCGCTGGACTTCTTCTTTCGTAAAATGAAAAGAAAAATATTCCGATTTCAAATGATCACCTCATGTATTCAAGAGGAAGCCTCCTTCTTTTTGCAAACCAAAAAGAAAAGGGGAAGCGCCATCTTTTTATATACGTGGAAGAAGATTTTCCTCTGCTTCTGCGGTTTCACACCGTTTCAAACAGCACGGCTACCCCGACGCCGCCGCCGCTTCCGATTGCGGCAAGAACGTACCTCGCCTGTGGCCGGCGCTGAACTTCGTAAAACAACCTTGTTACCAATACCGCCCCGGAGGCCCCGTATGGATGGCCAATCGCAAGGGCGCCTCCACGTACATTTAATTTTACATAAGGAATCGACAGTTCCCGGGCGCACGCGACAACCTTGGAAGCAAAGGCTTCGTTGATTTCGATGAGATCCAGATCGCCAATCGTCAATCCGTTCCGTTCCAGCAGCGCCTTGATTGCCGGCACCGGGGCAACTCCCGGATAAAAAGGGTGCACCCCTGAAACCTGGCTGTCCACGAAACGGAGAACCGGCTGATACCCCAGTTTTTCTGCAAGATGCGCCTCCATCACAAGCACTGCGCCTGCTCCGTCATGGATGCCGCAGCTGTTCGCAGCCGTGACCGTTCCATTTTTTACAAAAGCTGGAGCCGCCCGCTTGATGATTTTTTCTATATTCCGTTTGCGGCGCCAAACCTCATCCTGTTCCAAATCTCCTATGGGAAGTATTTCCTCTTCATGGAATCCCAGCTCAAAAGCCTCTCTGCTCCGCTTCCAGCTCAACAATGCATATTCATCCTGCATTTCCCTGGTGATGCGAAACTTTTCAGCAACATATTCCGCCGCCACTCCCATATCCGGATCGCCGATGGAATCCGGCGAAAAACGGGCCCGCTTCGGGAAGGGGGAGGTGCTGGCGCTCTCAACTCCCCCTGCGATGAAGCATGAACCGGAGCCGGCGCGAATCAAAAGGCAGGCCATCCGGACGGCTTCAAGCCCTGCGGAACACTGACGGTCAAGCGTAATTCCCGGCACGGAAAAGGGGAGGCCTGCTTCCAAAGCCGATAGACGGGCGATATTGCCCCCCGGACCGACGACATTGCCGAGAATCACATCATGGATATGCTGTTCAATACCTGCCGATAAATGGGACAGGAGCGGCGCGGCCAATTGATGGGGTTCCAGATGTTTTAAGGCGCCTTTCTCGCGGGCTATCGGTGTTCTTTTTGCAGCCACAATCACGGCCTCGTTCATTTTGTCCTCCCCCTTCGCTTTTCCGGCAAGTCCTGTTGCATTCTGGTGGAAAAAATTATAAAGCCGCACCCGCCGATTTCCCCTCGAGCAGCGCCCCGAGTTCCCCCCTGGCGATTTTTCCGCTTGTCGTCAAGGGCATTTCTTCAATAAAAAACCATTTGCGCGGAACTTTATAGGAAGCCAAATGTTTTTTGCATAATCTTTTTAATTCGAGAACGGATGCCTTCCCCTGAATGACAGCAGCGGGAATCTGCCCCCAATAAGGGTCCTTCAATCCGGCCACTGCCGCTTTTTCCACTCCCGGATGCATCGATAATACCGCTTCGATTTCTTCGGGGAAAATATTTTTTGCCCCGTACAAAATCATATTGTTTTCCCGTCCGGCAAGATAAAGATTCCCTTCCTGGTCCATCCAGCCCAAATCATCCACCGTAATCCAGCCTTCATCATCCGCTATGGATTGCACCGATTGACCCGGTTCATGAATATAGCCGATGAATGTCATCGGACTTCGCACATAAATTTTACCGATTTCGCCTATTTCACAGATTTCTCCGTTTTTGCGGCGAATTTGAATCTCTACGTTATGAAAAGGGCGGCCGACGGAATCCGGTTTGATGTCATCCTTGGAAAAGGTGACAAAACTCAGTTCGCCCGCTCCGTAAAATTCATACAAGTGAAGGTTCGGAAACATCTTGCGGATTCTTTGACGGGTATGGGTTTCAAGTTTCGCACCGGAGGAAATCATTTTCAGGGGCTTCGGTACATTCACATTTTCTCTTAAAAGCGCTTCGGCCATTGTCGGCACTAAATACATGACCGTCAGCGGAGATTCTTCCAATTTCATAAGCGTTTTCACAGGAGAAAATTTCTCCAATAAATGCACGGTTCCTCCGATGTATAAAGTGCTCATTGCGCCATATAAAAAATGGGAATGAAGAAGAGGCCCGGGAATCAGCACATGGTCGTTTTCCCCGATTCCCAAATCGCACCGTGTGCATGCAAAGCTTTCGATCCAGGACGAATGGGAGCGGATAAAAGCTTTCGGTGAACCGGTCGATCCGGAAGTGAAACCGAGATAAAAGGGAAGCGACTGGTCGCTTACTTCCGATCTTACCGGTGTCGGCACTTCTTCCAAGTCTTTTTTCCATTCTTCCCAAACCAACAGATTTGGATGAAGCCCTTTCACTTTTGGAAGGAAACCTGCCGTTGTAATCAGGACATCGGGTTGCGCCAGTTGAAGGCGTTTGGAAAGTTCCTGCTTCTTCCATTTCAAATCAAGGGGAACCGCGATCCATCCGGCTGCTACAGCCCCTGCAAAAAGTAGAAGAAACGGAATTCCGTTCGGCAAAAAGAATGCGGCGGTTTTGTTTTTTGAGCTTCCGGCTTGAAACCAGGCAGCCGTTTTCCGCACCATTTCATCCCATTGGCGGTATGTCAACATTTGATGATCGGCAATGATGGCGGCTTTGTCGGGAAAATGCTGCGCATGCCGCGAATAAGGTGAAGTAATCATCACCTTATCCCTCCTTTAATTGTGCCGGAGCAGAATGAGAAAAGATCGGATATTTCTGCAATCTGTAAACAAGTATGGACGCGATGGCGGCTTTCGCGAGATCGCCGGGAACATAAACAAGGCTCAATTTGATTGCATCGAGCAGAGGCAAATCCATCACAAATGCCTGCACCGGAACACCTGTTAAATAGACGGAAAAGACGCCGGCCGTCAAATTGGCGGCAAGGATGTGCCGGAACTTCAACATATGCAATTTCGAGAAAATCAGGCCGATGAAAAATGCCGCAATCACATAGCCGATCAAATAGCCTCCGCTCGGCCCAAAAAAGACTCCGATTCCTCCTCGTCCGCCCGGCAACAGCGGCATTCCCGCGGCGACGACCAATAAAAAGACGACAATGCTTAAAGAACCGAGCCGCGGACCAAGAATGCCGCCGGCCAAGAGGACACCCAATGTTTGAAGAGTGATCGGTACAGGAGTAAATGATAGAGTTATTGGCGGTATGAGTCCCAAAATTCCCATAAAAGCCGCAAATAAGGCCACATATGTAATCTCCCTGATTTTCATCTTCAATCCTCCTAATAGTTAACTATAATATTGATAAGGTTGACATAAATTTATCGCAACAACCCTATATATGTCAACCTATTCATTTAATAGGTTTACTTATATTTTCCATTAAATTTGGACAAGCAAAAAAATAAACCTTACAACCGAAAAGGATGTAAGGTTTATATTATTTACTAATAATGGTATTTCCCGAGAAATAATTTGGAAGAGGAAATATGATCAAACAAATTATTTTTCTATCAACTTTGCGACTTTTCGCATTCTCTCATGCAATAAACCGTCTGAATGATTATTTTCCCCATAGACAAATTCGTTCATATAGTAAGTCAAATACTTTCCATAGTTGCTTTTTGAACCGGTTGCCAATTCCTCGACGTAAAATGCACCCGAAGGGAGATCGTCAAGCAGCAGGCTGGCCATGCCGGCATACACCCCGCAAGCGACTTGGAAGTAAGTGGCGTTTGTTTTATATTCCTTAAAGACATCGGTGTTTTTCATCGAATTATACATGTAAATTTCCCGATCTTCATAGACCATAAGGACGCCTATTAAATCTTCCCCCTCCACTTCGCCATCTGCGGGATCAATGATTTTCTTATTAAACTGCAAAAGTTCATCTGCATGCTCCAAATATTGTTGGATTAATTCCGTTGTATATTCATTGATCCGATAAATAAACCCGATTTCAAAATCGAACATTTCCCCTAATGTCAATACTTCTTCATGGGGCACAAGACACCCATAAAATTCCTTATCCCCAAGGGTAATCTTATATTCTGCGGCATATACTTCATCGTGAATGGAATGGGGAAGGTGGTTCCGGACGAACATCGGCCGGTTTAAAACGGCCTCTTCAAGGAAACTTTTCACGGACCAAGTGGTATAAATGGTTTTTGGCTGTATTAGATTTTTATCTTTATAAAAGGAAGTGTCATGTTCGACAATGTAGCATGCCAAAGGTTGATGTCCGGAATGCTTTTGCATTAACTTTACCGCCATCCATTGCACGATTCCGGGGTTCATTCCGGAAAAGAGGATCGCCTTCGAATGGTTGAAGGTATCCCTTATATTTTTGAATTGATAATATTGTTCTGTTAATGATAAATGTTTGCCCTCATATGTTCCGTTGTTTTCCAATGCCGTGTTGATATAACTGATGCCAAGCTGATTGCAGCAGGCGAGCATATCAATCGTATTTGCGCAGGACACATCCACCACTAACCGCGTGTTGCTTGAACGCAAGTGCTCCATCAGCTGTTCTGTATTGTTGAGATCCAATTCCAAGAGATGCATGTTGTCCGCCAAATGGGGACAAAATTCTTTATAATAATCCAAGTCCCCTTGTTTTATGTCGATCAAATAAAGCCCTGAATTTTTTATAATGGAATGGACCGGATCCTGCTGATCTATCGCAGAACGGTTGAGAATCGACAAGAAGGCCTTGGCAACTCCGCCCATGCTTCCGAGAAGCGAGATGGCAAATTGTTTTTGCTGTTTCATGGCATTTCCCCTTTGCTACTGTAATCAACTGGCACTTGTATTTTCTATATTGAAAGAATATTAAGAAATTTTTTTGCCCGATAATCGGATTCAATGTGATTAAATTTGATTAAAGAAAGATGAAAACCGGTTTTTATCATAAAAATTTTTTGAAAAAGGTATTTTTTTATAGAATAGTAAGATGGTTTCCAACAATATCTATTATACTTTATTTAAATACTTAATTGGTGAATTTTGATTCGAATCAGGAAGAATTATGGGGAAGCCATAGAGGATGTTGAGGAAAAGTTTTGAGGAACTATGGCGGGAAAACCGTGCAGGAATCGAAAAGAAAAAGGAAATCCCATCCAATTCATAAAATTGGATGGGGCTTTTTTATTATCCCAATAATTTAATAAATTCTCTCATTAAGCCGGGCAAATCAGGCCATGCATGTCCGCTCACAAGATTTTGGTCCACGTGAAGGTGTTCATCGACATATGTGCCGCCGGCTGCTTTCACTTCAGGTTTGCACGCGATGTAGGCCGTCAGTTCCCGTCCTTTGATCACTTCCGGGATTGTGGCGAAAATTTGGGCGGCATGGCAAACTGCCGCTATCGGTTTTCCCGCCTCAAAGAAATGTTTGACAATGGATGGAACATGTTCATTCAATCGGATGTACTCTGGTGCGCGGCCACCCGGGATGATGAGGCCATCATATTCTTCCGGTTTAATGTTTTCAAAGGCTTCATGGGCTTCAATTCCATATGCCGGACGCTCAATATACGTCTCGACGCCATCGACAAAGTCATGGACCACCGTCTGCAATTTTTTTGCAGTAGGTGCTGCAATCGTTACATCATACCCTTCTTCCAGGCAACGGTAATAAGGATAATAGATTTCAAGAGCTTCCACTGCATCCCCAGCGAGAATCAACACTTTTTTGCTCAACGATGACCGCCTCCTATTTGAAAATTTGTTATACATAAATTCCCTATTAAGATGGGGAATTCCTGCTTTTTAATAAGAATTTTACAGATTTTCTTATGAATTTGTAATCGAAAAAAGCCGTAAACCAAATTTTCCTGAAAGAATTTGGAATTAATTGGAGAAATTTATAATAAAAAATATATTGCGGTTTTGTTAGTCGAAGAATTAGAGACCCGTATTTGGACAAGAAAATTAGTCAATAATGGAAGTATGGAACAACTTGCACTTCAGGAGGGAATGGATGGATGAAAAAAATAATGATCACGGGATTTGCCCTGTTTTTGCTCGCCGCATGCGGAACGGACACGATCAAGGACAATGAAGGGACGCAACCTGTTGCAGTAGACAACACGGTAAATGAACCGGCAACCAATGGAACAAGTGGAGATGTAGCGAATCCGGCCGTTTCGATGAGAGAAGCAGCAGAGGCATTTTTGAAAGCTTATCCAGATGCGAAGATTGAATCCATTGATTTGGACGCCGATTTTGGACGATTGCGTTATGAAATTGAGGCGTTTGATTCAGCGAAAGATTATGAAGTGGAAATCGATGCGACGACAAAAGTGTTGAATGTGAAGGAAGTCGAAGCAAATCGGGATCGGGAAGAAGCGTTGGACTTATCAAGTGTGATTGAACCGAAAGAAGCAATTGAAAAAGCTTCTGCCCAAAATGAAGCAAAAGGCTTTTCTCCAAAAGGATGGACCCTTGAAGCGGAATTAGGAAAACCGGTTTATACAATTGAATATAAAAAGGGATTGAAAGAACTCGAAATTAAAGTGGATGCGACAACGGGCGAAATTTTGGAAGCGGATATGGACGACTAGTTGTTGGTACAGGCCTGTGCGTCATCAGTGAAAATAAAAAACAATCTGCCACCAGATACGGCGCAGATTGTTTTTTATTTGCCCCCTTTTTTCGCGTCAAGATATTTTTTGTGGACAAGAAACGTGAGGATTCCAATGAACACTAGATATATGAATGTGATAGGTCTCGGAGTCGCGAAGAAGAGCAACAATGCGAATCCAAGTACAAAATAGAATAGCGCGACGAACCATATACTGTTTTGCCAATCCATAATGAATGCCCTCCTTACATTCATTATAACGAAAAATGGGTTTGCAAGATTTAAACACTATTAGTCAAACTTCTATAAGAAAATTCCGGACAATCCTCGAAAATTCAAATGATGTTGTCTATATGTACCAACTGAAGCCGGAACGAAAATATTTATATATCAACAGTGCGATTGAAAGGGAAATTGGTTATGCGCGGGAAGAGTTTTATAAAGATCCGCAGCTGCCGTTTAAAATCGTCCATCCGGATGATTTTCAAGTGCAAATTCGCAAAATTACAGGAACTTCCGGTTACAATAAACCTTTTCAGGCGAGATTTGTTCATAAAAATGGCTATTACATTTGGTGTGAAGACCGGGTGATTCCTTTTTATGACGAAAACGGTGAATTGGAAAAAATTGAAGGTTTCAGCAGGGATATTACAGAAGTCAAGGCTTTGGAGAAAAAACTCGAAGAATTAAGTTATTATGACAGTCTCACTAAACTTTTCAACAGGAATTATTATGAAAAAATCGAGGAAAAATTAAATACTGCCGAAGACCGTCCGATTGGAATCATTGTCTGCGATTTGGATAATTTAAAAATCGTCAATGATTCTTTGGGGCATACTTGCGGCGACCAACTTTTGATCGTATTGGGGAATTTATTGAAAAACCTGCTAGGCGGCGAAACGATTGTACGTTATGGGGGAGATGAATTTGTTATATTAATAAAAAATACAAAAGAAAATGATGTAAAAGCTATCTATCATCAGATCCGGAAGGAAATCGAAAATTACAATAAACATTACCCGCATTTGCCCATTGAATTGTCCATGGGCTGGTCATTTTCCCCAACTTCAATCGGCGTCATGAAAGAAACGTTCAAAGCGGCAGATCAAATGATGTATAACGAAAAGTTCAATAAAAAGAGAAATTCCATGTTTCATGATGGATTGGCCGAGCAAAAAAACCAGCAGCCCCAATAGTCGAGGTTACTGGTTAAATGTGCGTCCATAATTGAACGGACCCCTTTAATCATAGTATCCAAAGATTTCCGAAATCTGTTTTGCCGTTTTCTGAACCGCCGTTATCAAATTTTCTTCCATAAGGGAAGGAATACGATCATTTTTTGAAATCACCGCAAGGGAGGCAAATATTTCGCCGGTATAATCCCGGATTGGGGCAGCATAGCTGGAATAACCTTCTGCATATGCGTCTTTCAAGATCGCAAAGCCCCGGGATCGGATTTTTAGCAGTTCTTTCCGCAATGTCTCCGCATCCGTTATCGTATAAGGCGTATATGGTTTTAGCGGTTTGGAAAGTACATAATCAATAATTTGCTGGTTTTTATAAGCAAGGATGACGAGGCCTTCCGCCGTGCAGTGAATATCGTTTTGTCTTCCGGTTTTTGTGATAAGATTCATGGAATCTGTTCCCGTTTCTCTCATCAAATAAGTCACTTTATGCTGCTCCAACACGCAAATGTGGACGGGCAGATTAAATTCCTTCACAAATTGTCTCAACAGGGGCCTTGCATCACCGAATTCTTCAATGTGAAATTTGACGATGCCGCCAAGCCCCAAAATGGAGTAGCCTAATTGATATTTTGCATTTCCTGGATTTTGAAGCAGGAAGCCTTCCCTGACCAGTTCTTTTAATAGCCGATGGACGGTTGATTTGGGCAGGCCGATGAATTGGGAAATTTCCGTCACGGACAGTTCCTGTCTTCTTTTATTGAATAATTTCAATATCCGCATGGCGTTCTTTACCGATTGTACAAAGTATTTTTCATCCAAAGCGTGTTTCATGAATAAAAATCTCCTCCGTGTGTTGAATCATGCAAGAGATTTCCTTGCTTGTTTCTGTGACAAGCCTGATGATTTTGGAAAGCTGAGGTTTCATGCGGTTATACAAACCGGCAATGCTGATGGATGCCATCACTTCACCCCCGCGATTAAAAATGGGAGCTCCCACAGAAAGAACATTCTCCACCATTTCCCGATCGCTGAGAAAATATCCTTTCCTTCTGCCTTCCTCCAAACGTTCCAGCAATTGTTCGATGGAAGAAATGGAATATTTGGTTGGCCGTTCAAATCCGTCCGCATACCATTCCCGGATTTTATGTTCATCGACGTAAGCAAGCAGAGCAAGTCCCGATGCGGTGCAATGGGCCGGATTCCGTTTGCCGATATGGGAGCGCAAATGGACCCGGTATTGATTGTCTTCCTTCTTTAGATATAAAACTTCCTTTCCCTGCAATACCGCGATATGGGAAGATTCACCGGTTTCCTCCGTACATTTTTTTAAATATTTCGTCATTTCTTTCAATGAGGAAAAACGGTCGAGCATGGCATTGGCAAGATATAAGACCGAAAGCCCCAAATGATAGGTGTTGGAGCGGGTGTTTTGGACAATGAACCCTTCGCTTTCCAGCGTTTGAAGCAGACGGCAGGCGGTGCTTTTTGAAATGTTGTTTTCGGCCGCAATCTCATCAAGGGAAAGTTCCGTTTGTTCGACGGAAAAAGTTTTTAAAACCTTCAGTGCATTGGTCAATGAACTATTTTCAGTCCTGGCCATACTTTTCCCCCTTTATGAAAGATATATAAAGAAGCAAGAAATCATGAGTGACGGAATCAACATTAAGAAAATTCAGTTTATTTCAAGGTTGTTCCATATAGCAGAATGTAAGCCTTTCCATTTCTATTTTTCCAGACTATTATCACTATTACAACAGTGTTTTTTTGGTAAGGGGGATGGGAGATGGGACTGCATCAGGTTCATGAAACAAGTGTAGGTTTAAGAGATTTTCAATTTCAGAGACTCAATGAATTATTGCTGTTTGCAAGCCGGTTCAATAAATTTTATAAAGAAAAACTGGATGGAATTCCATTGCCGATCAAAGATTTCCAAGATTTAAAACGATTGCCTTTTACGACGAAAAAAGAACTTGCAAAAGATCAAATGGATTTTCCTCCTTTTGGCCGCAACCACACTTACCCGGTTGAAAATTACATCCGATATCATCAGACATCCGGAACAACCGGCAGGCCATTAAAGGTTTTGGACACGCGCAAAAGTTGGGATTGGTGGATTCAATGTTGGGTTGAAGTGCTGAAGAGCGCAGGGGTGACCCGGGCGGACAGGTGCTATTTGGCATTTTCATTTGGACCGTTCATCGGATTTTGGGCAGCCTATGAAGGCATCCAAAGATTAGGGGCCCTTGCAATCCCGGGGGGATCAATGTCTTCCGAGGAAAGACTGAATAGCATGATTCAAAATAGCGCAACGGTTTTGTTATGTACACCAAGTTATGCATTGCATCTTGCGGAAGTGGCGGAGAAAATGGGAGTTGACATACAAAATTCCAGCATCCAAAAAATTATTACAGCCGGAGAGCCGGGGGGATCCATCCCATCGGTCAGAAAACAGATTGAGAATTTGTTTGGTGCAAAACTTTATGATCATGTCGGGATGACGGAAATGGGGGCATATGGTTATTCCTGCCGTGAACAAAATGGCCTCCATGTCAATGAAAAGGAATTTATCGTCGAAATCATTGATCCCGAAACATTGGAGCATGTCAAACCCGGAGAGAAGGGTGAGCTTGTCCTGACAAATTTGGGCAGGTACGGTTACCCGATGATCAGATACCGTACGGGGGATATTGTGATTTATCAAGAAAATCCGTGTCCATGCGGAAATCCCTATCAGTTTTTGCCCGGCGGGTTGGTCGGAAGAGCCGATGACATGGTGGTGATCCGGGGAGTAAACATTTATCCGACGTCCATCGAGGCAATTATCAGGGAATTTCCTGAAATCAAAGAATTCCGGATTATATATTATACAGAACATGAAATGGATCAAATGAAAGTCCAGATAGAAGGACCGGAGAATGTGGTTGAATCTCTCGCAAGACTGCTTCGAGTCCGGCTCGGGCTCCGCATTGAAGTGGAGAGGGTGGAGGACGGCAGCTTGACAAGATTTGAAATGAAGGCAAGACGAATCATTGACAAACGAAAAAACAAAAGCAAGGTGACGTAAGAATGGAATACCAATTTAAAATACCTTTTGGCGACACAGATGCTGCAGGAATTGTATATTATCCGAACTATTATCGTTATATGGATAATGCCACCCATGAATTTTTTGAAAAAATCGGATATCCGACGGAAGAAATGTTGGAGAAAAAGCAAGCAATCCCATTGTTGGAAGCCCATTGCAACTTTTTTGCACCAGGGCGTTTCCATCGGATCATTACGGTGAAGACAAGCGTGGGAGAAATACGGGATAAAGTATTTAAGTTAATTCATCAATTTAAAGATCAAGACACCGTCATAGCGGAAGGTTATGAGGTGCGCGCCTGGGTTTCCCTTGATGGAGGAAAGCCGAAAGCTCAGCCTATACCGGAAGAGCTTAAACATAAATTACAACGATATCAAACAGGGGGTTGAAATGATGGTAAAGGAAAGAGATGTATTGGTTATTGGTGCAGGTCCTGTCGGCATGACGGCTGCTCTTGCACTGCGCAGCAAAGGCTTGAATGCGACGATTTTGGAAGCGGAAAAGGAAGGAAGGGTGCGTCCGGGAAGCCGAGCAATTTACATTCATAAGGCGACCTTGGAATTTCTTGAACAAATTTCTCCGGGATTGGGAAAAAAGCTTGCGGATATCGGAATCGTTTGGCAGGTAAAACGGACTTTTTATAAGGGAGAAGAAGTGTATAAGAGGATCTATGAGCCGCCAAAACCAAATACGCTTCCGGCTTTTACGAGCCTGCATCAGCATGAAATCGAAAAAGCGATGTATGATGCTTGCAATAAAGCGGGCGTAGAGTTTGTTTGGGAAGAAAAGGTGACAAATGTGAAAACTTCCGAAGAGGGGGTAACGGTGGAAACGGAAAATGGAGAGTGGCAAACAAAATATGTTATTGCATGCGACGGTGCCCGTTCGGTTGTCAGAAATTCAGTCGGAATCAAATTCCAGGGCCCACGAAAATCGGACGCCTTTGTCGTGGTAGATGTGGCGGAAGATGAAGAAAATCCTTTGCCGATTGAAAGAGTCTTCCATTATCAGCATCCAAATGTGGGCGGCCGCAATGTGTTGTATGTTCCTTTTGCAGGCGGCTGGCGGATCGATCTCCAATTATTCGAAGAAGATGACCGGGATTATTACGGTTCGGAAGAAGGGGTGCGGGAATGGCTTCCAAAAGTGATGGATCCAAAATATGCGGACCGCATTACATGGATTTCAACTTATACGTTCTACCAGGTGGTGGCCGAAAAGTATACGGATGACCATCATCGGGTAATTTTGGCGGGAGAAGCGGCCCATCTCTTCGCCCCATTCGGAGCGCGCGGTTTGAATTCGGGAGTTCCGGATGCCATCGTTGCCGCTGAAGGGATCAAAAAGGCGCTGGAAGTGGAGGCGAATGAAGAAGAACGAAGAAAATACATCCGGCAGGCGGCGGAAGAGCGCCATAAAGCCGGGCTTTGGAACCGCGAATGTTCCAACCGCGCGCTGGAGCACATTCAGGGAACAAATGAGGAAATTAAGTTAAGAAGAGAAATTGCGGCATTTTTGGCTCCTCATATTCCAAGTCTTGGAAGATGGCTCGATGAAGGTCCGTTCGGGCCGCGCACCGGCCATCCGGAATTAACAACGAAATATTGATTTTTTAGGAGGGAAGGGAGAAAACCCTTCCTTCCAATTTCTTTGCAGGGGGGATTTGAATGTTCACAAAGGATTACGAATTGCCTTATAAACGTGTTTGGGGAATGTTGTTTTTGGGGTGGGTGTTTGCTTATTTTGACCGCACCATTACCGGACCGGTCGTATCTTGGATGATCGCCAATGATGTTGCCTTTTTGGCGGAATCATCCAACCCGTATGCGCTTGGTGGATTGCTTGGCAGCTTATTTTTTGCGGGCTATATGCTGACGCAGTTTCCGGGCGGCTATTTCGGCGACCGATACGGCCATCGGAATATGGTGATTTTAAGTATATTATGGGCAGGGATTACGACTCTCCTTACAGGCCTTTTTGAAGGATTGTTGGTATTTGTCGCGTTGAGGGTATTAACCGGATTAGGGGAAGGGGCATTCTATTCGAATGACCGTTCATTGATTGCCCAGGTGACACCCCCGAAAAAGATTGGCCTCGGTATGGGGATTGTGATGGGCGGACTTTCGGTCGGATTGACACTTGGTTTGGCAGGAACGGTTTATTTGATCGAATGGGCAGTACCGTACATGGGGAATAATGCATGGAAGTCCCCGTTCATTATTTTGGGGGCGCTTACCATCCTGTTTGGTTTAGGCATGTTTAAAGCAATCCCAAAAAACAGTGATGCCAAATCTAAGCCGGGCGGATTTATTCAATCGGTCAAAGGCTTGGGAAGCTATTCTTCGATTTTTTTGGTTATCATTATGATCGTCTACATCATAACAGATTTTCTTGGTTTATCCGAAGGGATTATGGCAGCTATTTTTACGTTTTTTTCCGTTTTGTTTGTTTTCTATATTTACCGTTCCAAAAAGGAAGTGCGCCCCGTATTAAAAAATCGCAATTTGTTCCTGCTTTATCTTTCAGCCATTCCAATCATGTGGCATTTGTGGTTCTACAGTTTTTGGTCCATCTCCATCGTGCAGGAATTTGGAGGCGGAACGCTTTTGGCCGCCGCTTTGGTGGCTTCATTCAACGCGATTGCCGGACTGATCGGTTTTCCGTTGGGCGGTTTGATTTCTGATAAAGTTTCTCACCGGGAAAATGGCCGGCGCAATATTCTGTTTATTTTAACAGTATTTTTTGCATTATCCGTTTTTCTATTCGCATTCTATTTAATGAGCGGCGCTTCGAATTTAATCGCCATGTCCATCATCTTATTTTTTTCAGGCATTTTGTTTTTCGCCGTACAATCGATTCAACATGCTTTTGTTTCGGATTTGGCGCCGGCCGAACATCGGGGCTCCGCATTTGGGTTGTGGAATTTAATCGCGGAATTTGGCGCTTTGCTCTCTCCGGTTGTATCGGGCGTGTTGCGTGATACAACAAACAGCTGGAGCGCTCCGTTGTTGTTGGACGGATTATTGGTTGCGGCAAGCTGTGTTTGCATCATTTTGATCGGGAAAACAGTGCAGAATCAGGAAAACATTGATGAACAGGCAACAGAAGAAATCGGCATGACCTCATAAAATTGCCTTCTTTAAAAATTTGGAAATTAATTTCCTGTCATTTTTGTTTTTTCATAATCGCATTCCTAAATAGTGGCATAAGCATTTTCGCCGAAGTTGCACAAAATAAGACAACGGAGGTGAAAATGATGAAAAGGAAACATAAAATGAACTTCAATACAGGCGGCGGGAA
The DNA here is from genome assembly GCF_038593155.1 of Ureibacillus sp. FSL K6-8385. GTDB lineage: Bacteria > Bacillota > Bacilli > Bacillales_A > Planococcaceae > Ureibacillus > Ureibacillus terrenus. The sequence goes on along the minus strand of NZ_CP151968.1, from coordinate 1,692,822 downwards.
ATATAACAGAAGGAAAAGGGCGGAAGAAATTGCCCGGGAATTCGACCACCATGTAGCCAATATCAGAAACCGCAAGACGAACGATAAATCCTAGAGCAACCTGAATTTCAGGAAATTTCATTGATCCCAATCAGGCGGGGAGGCTGGGCCCTTGCACTGATTGGGTTTTTTGTCTGGTTATCATTTGAATAGTGAAAGATTGAGCAGTTTCGAGTTTGCGTTAAATTTTGCAAAATATTCAAACATAAATCGACAATTTTGTTGACGGTATTTTTATGAGGACATAGTTAATGGATGATGATTGTGAACAGCAGGAAGATATTTTCATAAAGCATTTTTATGTGCGTAAAATTGCAAAACTATGTTGAATTTTGTTATGCTATACGTAAAATGTGTTTATCTTCTGCAAATCTCGATTTTTTTCTATTAGTTTCTTGGTTTTTCTGAAGGTGATGTTGACAAAAAAAGATGAGAAGGGTGATGTTCGTATGAAAAAAGTGAAATTCTACACTAATCTCAATCAAGTGGAGCAGCTTTCACAAGAAACAAAGGAAACATTGCAGCCGATTACGGACAAATATGTATTCCGCGCGAATGATTACTATCTCAATTTGATAGATTGGGAAGATCCGAATGATCCGATCCGCAAAATCATTATACCGAATATAAATGAATTAAACGAATATGGTGATTGGGATGCAAGTGATGAAGCGAAAAACTATGTAGTCCCTGGCTGTCAGCATAAGTATACTACTACTGCATTGCTTGTCGTTTCCGAAGTATGCGGTGCATACTGCCGCTTCTGTTTCCGGAAAAGATTATTCAATAATGATGTGGAAGAAGTTCAAATCAATCCGCAACCGGGCATTGATTATATCCGCGAACATCCGGAAATCAACAACGTATTGTTGACAGGCGGCGACTCATTGATGCTGTCGACGAAACGGCTTGAAAATATCATCAGTCAACTCCGTGAAATCGATCATGTAAAAATCATCCGTCTCGGTTCAAAACTTCCTGTTTTTAATCCAATGCGCATTTACGAAGATGAAAAACTTCTGGAAATGTTCAAAAAATATTCAACACCGGAAAAACGCATTTATTTGATGGCTCACGTCAACCACCCTAGAGAAATTACAGAAGAGGCCAGAAAAGCTTTTGAAGCTTTGCATAATGCAGGAGTCATTGTCATGAACCAAACGCCGATTTTAAAAGGAATCAATGATGACCCGGATGTTCTGGCGGAATTATTGGATAAACTGTCCTGGGCAGGGGTGCATCCTTACTACTTCTTTATTAACCGCCCTGTGGCAGGCAACTATGATTTCGTTCTGCCTTTAAAAGATGTATATGAAATTGTGGAGGCTGCCAAAGCAAAAACTTCAGGTTTAGGAAAACGTGTACGGCTTGCGATGAGCCACAAAACAGGAAAAATTGAAATTTTGGCAATCAAAGATGGAAAAGCATATTTGAAATATCACCAGGCGAAATACGGAAACTATGGCGAATTTATGGTGCTAGATTGCCCGGATGATGCAGCTTGGTTTGATGACTTGATCGGATATGAGGAGTATGTGAAAGAAACGGTTGAAGTTTAATCAAAAACTTTATGCTTCAGGACAGGCAATGAATAATGGGCATCAAAATAATGAAATGAAATTTTCTTCCGTGGAATGTTATTGGAAGAATGCAAAATTTTCTAATTAAGTCGGAAGTCTGAAAGTTTATGACTAAAAAATCATCAATTTTGTTTACAGTCTTTCTTTTATTGCAAAATTAATAGATAATTATAACTAGTAGTGTAAAGAATATGATTTCAGCAAACAAAATTCGTGACTTATATAGTCATTAATGCCTATTATGTGACAATGTTTTCCATTTCAAACTAATTCGTATTCGCCAAATTCGATTCAATCTTCATTGAGGGACAAATCATTGTTTGTCCCTCGTCGTCCTTGCATATATCGAATCCAAACCACGTTTGCTGAAAGAAGTATTCTTTACCTATTTTTATGCCGAGAAACATGAAATCTGATTTCATCCAAGAATAAAATGGAGGGTGTCCGGAAAGCCGAAAACTTTCTGGATGCCCTTAATTTTTCATGGAATGATATAAATGTCCTTCTTCCTAAATCGGTTCCTCTTTTACTTCCGATGTCTAAAACAAAATCATCCGGCTTTAATAGAAAGCCTTTGATCCCGATTTTTCTACAATACCTTTCTCCTTTCTGATTCCTCCATTAAGAGAAATTCGTCCTGAAATTGGGCAAATCAGAAATTTGCTTCAAGTTCAATCATTCTTAAGTGTAAAGAAAAGCGGATTTGCAATACTAATTCATAAAAGGAAATCAAAAGAAAACATTTCCCAAACAGCATAAACTTGTAAACCTTTGGAAAAGGATGTTGCATGGTGATAAGAAAAACGATTTGGCTAATGGTTACCTTGATTCTCTTTCTCCTTTTTTTCGTGTCAGGTTATTTGTATCATTTATTTGCTCCAGGGATGGAAATTCGTACGGTCATCACGCCTATTGATGAGGAAACATACCAATCCCTTGAAAGCGTGGAATATGCGGAGCATCCCGAACAAAAAAATTTCCGGAAATTGACCTTCACTTTTACATTTAAATATTCGGACAAGATGAAAGACATTAAAGCGGAAATGAGCGAACCATTGAAAAACTTATTGACCTATGATGTTTATTGGACCGGGGAAAGTTTTGCATTTGACGATGAGAAACGCAATAAGTTTATTGTGCAGGAAGACATCGTTCTTTATATGGGGGAAGTTTCTGAAGAAGATCTCGTTAAATTATTGGACGACGGCGTTTTTATTGTGGCTTGGATGGAAGATGGCAAAGAAAAAAGGAAAGAATTCAATCTTGGTGAAACGGTCTTATTTATCCAATAAAATGTAGGAAATCCAATAGAAAGGTAATAATCAGTTTTCACAGAGTTTTAACTTTTCCGTTCTACAATTTTGCAATGGGGTAGTATAAACTAAAAGAGGTATTCATTGATATTGAAAATTATTGTTTAAAGGATGATGGCGTTGAAAAAGTTACTACTTGCTGCACTTATATTCGTTTTATTGTTCGGCGGATTTTTTATCTATTTGAAAGCGGTACCGCCACTGCTTACGGGAACAATCGTTAAGAGCGAAGATGGCCAAACGGTAGCGATCGCTTTAGGAAACAAAGGTTTTAGGGATTTGAAAGTGACGGGTGTTAAAGTCAATAATTATGCGGATCCCGCTGATTTGAAAATGCAGGTCGGCCAATCTTCGGAAGATTTGATGGCAACGATTGAAGAGGATCCGGGAGACGGGAAAAGCATCGAATTTAAAAATGTTGAGGACGTATCCATCCCTAAAGGGACAAATCCAGAAGAACGGCAGGAAAAGGTTTATGGGCTCACTGTAAACCATCAGGAACCAATTCATAATGTGCATATCAAATACCGCTATTTTGGCATTTTGTTTAACGATACAATCATATTGGATTAAAAATCAAGGTCGTCTATATTAGACGACCTTGTTATTTCCAGTTTTTATGTAAAAATGCTTTTGTCCGTTCATGCTGCGGATGTAGGAAGAATTGTTCCGGTTCGTTTTCTTCGATAATTTCTCCTCCGTCCATAAAAATGACGCGATTTGCCACTTCTCTTGCAAAGCCCATTTCGTGAGTGACGACGATCATCGTCATATGTTCCTCGGCCAAATCCTTCATGACCTTCAACACTTCCCCGGTCAATTCCGGATCAAGAGCTGAAGTGGGTTCATCGAAAAGCAATATTTCCGGATTTAGCATCAGGGCACGCGCAATGGCCACCCTCTGTTTTTGTCCGCCTGAAAGATTGTTCGGATAAGCGTCCGCTTTATCGGATAATCCGACTTTACGAAGCAAATCATAACAGCGTTTTTCAATCTCTCCCAATGATTCCGTTTTTCTAAGTTTGGGAGCCAGCATAAGATTTTCCTTCACTGTCAAATGGGGGAATAAGTTGAATTGCTGGAATACCATTCCCATTTTTCCGGTGATTTTACGAATCTCCGTTTGTTTAGCATATTGACCGTCTTTAACCAGATATTCACCGTCGATACAAATACTGCCATCATCAATTTCTTCCAAATGAATTAAACTCCGAAGCAGCGTACTTTTTCCTGAACCTGAAGGTCCGATAATGGCGATCACTTCTTTTCGATCGACGGAAAAGGTAATGGATTTTAACACTTCCTGATTTCCAAAGGATTTTTTTAAGTTTGAAACTTCAATGAGTGCCATCATTTTCACCTCTATTCGTATTTATACCGACGTTCCAGCCACTTGAAAAAGACGGTCAGGATAAGCGTCATGGCAAGATAAATAACACCTGCAATGAAATAAGGAACAATAGTAAATTCCCTGTTTACCGCAGTTTGGGCGAAATGCAGCAATTCAGGGACTGCCACTGCATAGAGCAATGCAGTATCCTTCACAAGGGTAATGGATTCATTGGCCACGGCAGGCAAAGCCACCCGGAACATTTGGGGCAGGATGACGCGTGTCGTCGTTTGCCATTTTGTCAGGCCGAGCACTTTTGCCGCTTCATATTGCCCCTTATCGATGGAAAGGAGTCCTCCGCGAAAAATTTCTGCGAAATAGGCGGCATAGTTTAACACAAACCCGATGCATGCGGCAACGAACCGGTCAAACACCAAATATTCCCCTACCACCGGAATCATCGGCAGTCCGAAACAGATCAACAACAATTGCAGGAGCAAAGGGGTGCCGCGCATGACCGTTATATAAAGTTGCGCAAGCCATGATAGAGGTTTAAAACGGCTTTTTACCGCTAGCGTCAACAAAAATCCCAATGGTATGGACAGAAGTATGACGATGAAGAAGAGCAATACAGTCATCTGCGCCCCTTCTATCATCGGCCAAATAATCCGATTCCAATAATCAACCATGATGTTTCCTCCCAAAAAATAAGAGTTCCATCTTAATTAGGAACTCTTATCAAAATGATGGAATTATATACAATCACAAAATTATTTTAATACCCGGTCTTCACCGAACCATTTTTTAGAAATTTCAGCCGCAGTACCGTCTTCATTCATCTCATCCAAAGCAGCCTGCAATTTTTCCAGCAATTCCTCGTTCCCTTTTTTCACGCCGACCCCATATAATTCAGGGGCAAGTTCTTCATCCAAAATTTTAAATGTATCCGGTTCCTGCGTCATGTAATATTCAATGACCACTTTGTCAATGACGACCGCATCAACACGGCCATTTTTTAAATCTTGCAGAGCAAGCACATTGTCTTTGTACTCGTTCAGCTTCACCTTTTTGCTGATAGGATGTTCATTTAACGCATCCAAAGCGGAAGATAACGACTGAACGCCCACTTGTTTGCCTGCAAGTTCATCGAGTTTTGCAATCGGTGAATCAGCCAATGTTACAACAACTTGTGCGTTTTCCAAGTAAGGTTTTGTAAATAAAACTTTTTTCTTGCGTTCATCTGTAATTGTGTAACCGTTCCAAATCAAGTCGATGCGTCCGCTTGACAGTTCGCTTTCTTTCGTCGTCCAATCAATCGGCTGGAATTCCACTTCGACGCCCATTTTTTCAGCTGCGGCACGGGCCATGTCAATATCAAATCCTACGATTTCGTTATTTTCATCGCGGAATCCCATTGGTGCAAATTTATCGTCAATCCCGATGATCAATTTTTCTTTTTCGTTTGCTTCATCTTTTGAACCGTCCGCATCTTCTTTAGAGGACGAACCGCAAGCGGCAAGCATCATCATGGCCAAGGCCAGCACAAAAAACAATATAAAATTACGCTTCATGTGATAAACGCTCCTCTTATCAATAATCTAATTCTTTAGCAAACTAAAGCGCATTAGCAAAAAAATGCAACACGAAATATGTTCCTGACAGATTTCGTGTACATACATGATGAAATACTAATACAAACCTTTAGTTTTCTAATACCTTCGAATTATATAGTAACCGTCATGATAGGCGTATGTCTAGTTAAAAAATTTTACAAACTATTAAAATACAATTAAAAATTTTCAAATATGATTCAATTTTCTGCATTAGGCATGTTCCAAAAGTGATTCCAAAAACTTACCGGAAAAAGTACAATGATTATATTCAGGAGATTTAAGAAAGGGATGAAGAAATGATTGAAGCCGTTCGTGTGGAAACTGAAGACCAATTGGAAAAAGCTTTAGCCATTCGCAAGGAAGTCTTTGTTCAGGAACAGGGGGTGCCGGAGGATCGCGAAATGGATGAATATGACCGGATTGGCGCTCCATGCAGGCATGTTTTGATCCTTGCCGATGAAAAAGCGGTCGGTACCGGCAGAATCCGATTTGTTGAAGGGGCAGGCAAGTTGGAGAGAATTGCTGTGTTAAAACCTTACCGCCAAATGGGAATCGGCAAGGTGATTGTGCAGGAATTGGAAAAGATTGCGAAGGAAGAGGGATGCTCAAAGGTAAAATTGCATTCCCAGACCCATGCCAATCCCTTTTATGAGAAATTGGGTTATCAAATAAATTCGGAGGTCTTTTTTGAAGAAGGGATTCCCCACAATTTGATGGTGAAAACGTTGGATTGAAGGATGATTCCTTGACCGGGTGCGGGAATTGGCTGATGAGCGTAATTCACGATGGCATTGTGCCTTGATTTGGAGGAATGCTTTTCATTATTTTGGAGAATAATGTCACTTGAGGTGAATGATGTTATGGCACAATGTCCGCTATGCAACTCTTTATATGAGATTGAGGTTTATTGTCCAAATTGCAAGAATAAATTGGAGGATTCCGGGAAGGTTTCGGATTATTTAGATCCATACGGTCACTACAATGATGAAGAAACGGTGAAAATGGGCGATGGATATCCGAATACTGCAAAAGATCAAATCTGCCCTCATTTGATGGTCTGCCGTGAGTGCAGCTATGATGAGGTACGATTCATCCGGGAAATATGATGCCGGGGGAAAAATGAAAAAGGAAATCGGGGGTGTATGGATGTTTCTTCAACAGAGTTTTTTTGAAAGTGAACATGGGGATGTAAAATTGTTTGAAGGGAAAAATGTATTTTCCCAAGTCAAGCTAAATGTTTATTCCTTTTATCAGGACGGAATTCTCATAGATTGCGGCGCCCACTCCATGAAAAAAGCGTTCATAAATTTTTTTGACCGCCTATCCATCGATCGGGTCGTCATCACCCATGCACATGAGGATCACGATGGTTGCGCCAAATATTTAAGCGAGCGGGGCATTCCGGTTTATTTGCATCCGATGTCGATCGAAAAAAGCAGAAAAAGGGCTGATTATTTGCTGTATCGCAAATTTTTCTGGGGCATCCGGCCTCCGTATCATGCCATTCCCCACGAAGAAACTTTTCAATCCCGCAAGTATAGATGGCGCATAATTGAAACACCGGGTCATGCGGTGGATCACGTAGCGTTTTTAAATGAATCGACGGGACAACTATTTTCCGGCGACTTATTTGTGACGCCGCGCACGAAATTGATTATGCGCACCGAGAACATCCCTCAAATCATCCAATCCATCGAGAAACTATTGCGGCTCGACTTCGGCGAAATGTTTTGCAGCCATGCGGGATATATCAAAGACGGGAAGCAGGCGTTACGAAACAAACTGGACTATCTATATGAATTGACGGATAAAGTGCGGAGTTTGGCCCGGGAAGGCTGCTCCATCGAGGAAATTCAAAGGCAATTGTTCCCCCGGAAATATCAAATATCCGTTGTATCCAGAGGGGAATGGGATTCGAAACATATTATTACCTCTATTTTGTCCGGCAGCCATTTAGTAAATTCCAGTGCAAAACAATGAAAGTTTTTAATGATGACGGTCACCGGCAGTGGTGGCTTTTTCTTATTTTAGAACCTTTCTGAAATAATTTGAAACAAAAAAAGGGGCATTTTCGTAAATATGGGAAAAGATATGGAAAGCGGGGAAGCATATGAAAGAAAGCGGATGCTTAAAATGCGGAAGCAGAAATGCGGCGACGAAGGAAGTGGCCATGACGGGCACCGGTTTGTCGAAGTTGTTTGATATCCAACATCATCAATTTGTGGTCGTTTACTGCAAGGATTGCGGCTATTCAGAGTTTTATCACAAGGAATCTTCCATGGCCTCCAATATACTTGATCTATTTTTTGGAGGATAAAAATTGGGTTTTCTTCACAAATAAAAAATCATCCGTTGCCAAACGGATGATTTTTTATTTTTTGACAGAAGCAAATTATTCACACAATAAAATAAGGCGGACAAAATTTGCTTTTTTTGCAACAGAGCGGTCTTTCATAACGAATCCTGCCTTGTGGATCAGATCCTCGATCGGCTTGACGGACACGAATAAAACCCGGTCCGCTATCCGACGTGCGTGACGGATGATTTCGAATTCTTCTTCCAGTGAAACATGTGTGCAAATGTTGTATGGCAAATCCACGATGGCCACATCGAAATGCTCCGTCACATCTGCAATGGAGCCCTTCGTCACAGTGGTCTCATAGCCGAAATGAGCGATATTTTCCCTTGCGGCGACGCAAACAAGGGGACTGATATCCCTTCCAACAATATTGACATTCATCGACAGAGCTTCAATCAATACTGTGCCGATTCCGCAGCATGGATCAATGGCGCGAACGCCTTCAGGTTCCGGAATGGCGATATTGACAATGGCCCGCGCAACGCGGGTGCTGAGGGCTGTTGAAAAGTTGTTTGGCTTTTGAAGATGCTTGCGCCAAATCGATTCCGCTTTTACCGTTTTTCCCAAATACCATCGATCGTTGATGCAAAGCAATCCTAAAAGGATATCGGGATTGTTCAAATCCGGTTCACCATTGATGGACAGTCCAATTTGTTTTTCAATTTTTCTGCGTTCCGGGTGATGGATTTTTTTTGTATTTCCGATATCCATTTTGTTGAGGCAAACGACCTTAAACGTGGCATCATTCAATTGCCATGTTTTGAGCGATTGTTCAAGGTCTTCCAGACTATCCGCCTCAAAATATACTTCCAAGCGATCCTCCATAAAAGGGCTGCGGCTCGGATCGACACGTCGGTCGCTGATAATGTAGTTCTCCTTTGTATCGAATCCAAAGAAAGACCTCATTTCCATCCGGGAGAGTTCAAATTCATCGGGATGTTGGATATAGGTGTATATATATTTCGGTTGTTTAATCAAGCTCATCTTCCTTCATTCAAATAATATTTGCGGGCATAAAAAGAGACAGTCGTTTTGACCGTCTTTGAAAACATTCCTCTAAATATATCACATTATCGGAAAAAATAAAAAAGTCAAGGAATTGCATTTCAAGTGGCGGACAGTCCCAATGGGAGTTTTCCAACTTGAAATGAATAAAAGTGCGCTTTTTGCGCACTTTTGAAATGAGAAGTTAATTTTCCGACAACTGTTCAACCGGCACTTCCTGCTCGTTTTCGGGATCATCCAACGGATAGATTCGGGCTGTTCCTTTGGCTTCGTCGACATGTTGAATGTAAATGCGCCGGCCGTTAAATAAAATATTGGCCAGTTCCCCTGATTCCGCAATTTCTTTGGCCCGTTGCAGATTCATGGATCAGTCCTCCAATATCAATGAAGTCATTAACAGTATGGCCTAATTGCAATTTTTCATACTTTTTGAAGAGAATCATAATTTAATGACAATTTGGAAATAGTGAAGGAAAAACAATGAATAGGTTGTGGGAAAAATGGGGCGAATTTATACATCAAACAAATATGCGTTGCCAAGGAAAGTGCCGTGGGTAATGAAACAAACATGGAACGATATTTTATTGCTTCATTATCCTGTAAAAAAAGAAAGGTTGGAAATCTACCTTCCGCCGAATCTTTCGCTTGATACTTTTCAAGGAACGGGGTGGATGACCATTGTCCCGTATTTGATGAAATCCGCAGGGATTCGTGGGCTCCCTTCCATACCGATGGGAAAGGGAATGCCGGGAATCAATGTGCGGACTTATGTCAAAGCCGGCGAAAAACCGGGGATTTATTTTTTGAATTTGGGAATCCATCAACGATTTGCGGCGAAGTTGGCCAAAGAGCTGTTTCACCTTCCGTATTTTTCAGCGGATCTGTCTTTTTCAAAAAAAGGAAAGATGATTGAAGTCGAAAGCCGGAAATTTCCGTTCTCATTATCTTGTCAAATTCGGGTTCAGACTTCTTCTTTTGTGATGGAGAAGGGCAGTTTAGGGGAATGGTTGTTGGAGCGGTATTGTTTTTATACGGCAAACCCGAAAGGGAAGCTATTGCGCTGTGATATTTTTCACGATCCATGGTTGCTTCAGGATGCAGAAATCATCGGGCTGGAAAATCATATTTTACGGACTTTCAATATCAAACCGGAATCTTCCCTCCCCATCCTGCATTATTCCAGACAATTGCATGTGCATTTATGGCCGCCGGTTTCCGTCAAATAGCGGATAGCTTTAAAAAACTGTCATGTCCGCTTCAATATTGGCAGCCCATCATCGCCGATTTTCAGGCTGCATTTCCACCAACGATTTCGGTGACATGCATTTTCGTCAATAGGAAAAAGGCTGTCTGAAAACCTTTCAGACAGCCTTTAAATCGTGCATCTTAGTGTCGAAAGGGAGTAAAGCGGTGGTGGCAGAAGGCGGCATCAAGAATGCCCGGTTCAAAGATTAATAGTATCCTTTTGAACCGAAGCTAGTTCCAACGATGATCAACAAAATGAACAGCACCACAATCAACGCGAAGTTGTTGCCGAAGCCACCATAGTAGCCTCCGTAGTAATTTTGGCCCATTACTTTCACCTCCTTTTCACTTTTAATGTATGAATAGCCTTAAAAATGGGTAAGTACATATGTGGAGATAATCCGAGATTTTAATAAAAAAATTTATATATTTTTCATAGTTTTGGCCGCCCGGTATCCGATAAAAATGATGGATGTTCAGATTGTTTGTAATTGTTTGTTTGGAAAAAATCGCAAAGTAATAATTCATAAAACCTTTACTAATTTTTCTAATAAAGTTCGTTGAATTACTTTTTTTGTAAAAATAAAATAATCGCATAGGCAAAAAGAACTGGAGGGATTGTAATGAAATTACAAGAAAAAGTAGCGATTGTAACAGGTGCCGCATCCGGAATGGGAAAAGCGATTGCTGAATTGTATGCGAAGGAAGGCGCGAAAGTCGTTTTGGCCGATTACAATTTGGAAGGCGCGAAAGCGGTTTCAGAAGGAATTGTGAAAAACGGCGGGACAAGCATTGCTGTAAAAGCGGACGTATCGAAATTGGAAGATGTGGAAAACATGATCCAAACAGCCGTTGATGAATTTGGGACCCTCGATATACTTGTAAATAACGCGGGCATCATGGACGGATTCGAACCGGTCGGGGAAATCACTGATGAAAAATGGGACCGCATTTTTGATGTCAATTTGAAAGGCGTCATGCGGGCCATGCGGAAAGCGGTTAATTACTGGCTGGAAAACAATAAGCAGGGAATCATCATCAATACGATTTCAACGGGCGGATTAAACGGTGCCCATGCCGGCGTGGCCTATGTCGCATCCAAACACGCCCTTGTCGGTTTGACGAAGAACACCGGTTTTATGTACGCACAGAAGGGCATCCGTGTAAATGGCATCGCTCCCGGCGCCGTTGAAACAAACATAGGTGCAACGATTACGGATGTCAGCCAATTGGGTATGGAGCGGGCAGGATTAACCCATAAATTATCGCCGCGTTCCGGAAAACCGGAAGAAATCGCCCAAGTTGCCCTCTTCCTCGCCTCCGATGAGTCAAGCTTTATCAATGGCACTGTCATTGTCGCTGATGCCGGATGGACTGCGGCATTCTGAAAATGGCCAACCTCCTTTTCCAAAAGGAGGCTGGCCATTTTGCCGGAAGTGCGGTTATTGACGGATGCATTTGAATTCACCCCGGTGAAAAACTAAAATAAATGGGAGGAGAAAATAAAAAAGGGGAATACTGCTTTGAGATACATCGTCTTCGATTTTGACGGCACCCTTGCCAATTCAGCGCAAATTTATATAGATGCATGGAATGCCTATGCGGAAAAGTATGGCTATCGGCCGATCAAATTTGAAGAACTGCGGGAGATCCGGGATCTTGATTATTACGGGAAAGCCAAAAAATATCATTTTCCGATGCATAAGCTGTCCATTATATTGCCAAAGATCCAACAATATTTCAAAGAACACATCCATGAAGTAAAATTGTTTGAAGGAATAAAAGAAATGCTGGAATCCCTTTCTTCTTCCGGCTATAAAATCGCTATTATTTCATCGAACAAAAAAGAGAATATCCGGGGGATTTTGGAACGGGAAAACATCCATTCCGTGGATGAAGTGATCTCTGCCCGCAAACTGTTCGGCAAGGATGCCGCCATTCGCCGATTTATGAAGCGCCATCAATTGACGGCTCAAGATCTTCTATATGTCGGGGATGAATTGCGCGATATCGTGGCATGCAATAGAGTCGGGGTATCGTTTATGTTTGTCACCTGGGGACTGGACGGATTGAAGTTAATCGAAAGAGAAAAGCCTGCGTATGTGGCAAATTCGCCTAAAGAGATTGTCGAACAGCTGAGCCGTAAAGCCATTGGTGAATAAAGAAAAGTCTCCCTGAAACGGGAGGCTTAATTTTTTTCTTGGAGATGGCCGATTAAATTTTGGATAAACCCGCAGAATAAAACGATTGCCTGTTCAATGGACATTTCTTCGTGAAAACCCTCCAAATAATCAAGGGGCAAGTTGATTTCCCACAAACCTTCCATGTCCGAAAAAAGGGCGCTGTAGTTTTTGACGGAATCTGTATGTAAATGTTCTTCCAAATATTTTTTAATTTCTTCTCCGTATTTCTTTTTGACTTTTAATCCGAACAGGGCCATATACGTGCGGAAAACATCATCCATTTCGATGCAAAGGGCATCGACTTTGATTTTTTCAAAAGCAGGGCACTCTATATAAAGAAATTCATTGATATGCTTTTGAAAGTAGGAAATCGGGGTATTCAAAAAAGTAGGAGATTCTGTTTGGATCGTTTCCTCTGTTTCTTTATCGCATCGCTCCATATAGATTTTTTCCAATGCCATTCAATATTCCTCCTTTAATTCTCCCATATAGTATAACCTAACGGAAAGGAAATTTACTTCAATCATTTTGAAAAAGTGAGAGAAAAATATGATAAATATCTATTTTTTTCATAAATATAGACTAGCAGATTATCGAAAAGGAGCAGGAACTTATGATGAAATTTGCGGTATTAATGCTTGCGGCATTTGCAGGAGCGGCGGTGGCCGTGCAAAGCAAAGTCAATGGGGGATTGGGAAAGAAAGTGGGCCTGATTGAAGGTTCCTTTATTTCTTTCCTGATTGGGACGCTTGTTTTATTTTTCCTTATGATTTTTTTTGGAAAAGGGAATATTTTTGCGATGACAGAAGTGCCCAAATGGCAATTGATCGGAGGAATTTTGGGGGCCCTTTATGTGTTCATCACCATTTTTTCCGTCAATCAAATCGGGGTCGCTTCCACCCTGATGGCGGTTGTGCTGGGACAAGTGCTCCTTGGAGCCGTCATAGATCATTTCGGGTTGTTCGGAGGAGGAGATTATCCGATTACCATGAAAAAAACGGCGGCAATTTTGCTGTTAATATTTTCGCTATATTTGTTTCATCGATGACAATGCAATCTCTTAGAAAAAATCTTGAATAAACCGATAAAATCTATCATAATATAGATATTTTTGGAATAAATTCATGTAAAATAGAATTTGGAAAGGGGAAATGAGAAATGTCGCAATTTAAAGCATTAGTCGTGGATAAAAAGGGAGAAGATGTGGAAATCGATATTCGGCAATTGTCCTTCGACGATTTGCCGAAAGGGGAAGTGCTGATTCGTGTCCATTATTCCGGTGTGAATTATAAAGACAGTCTTGCGACAATCCCTAATGGGAACATTGTGAGAAACTATCCTTTTGTTCCGGGGATTGATTTGGCAGGAGTTGTTGTAGCATCGGAGGATCCGCGCTTCAAGGAAGGCGATGAAGTGATTGCAACGAGCTATGAAATCGGTGTTTCCCATTATGGGGGATATAGCGAATATGCGCGCATCCCGGCCGGGTGGGTTGTGCCGCTTCCGGAAGGACTCACGTTGCGGGAAGCGATGATTATTGGGACTGCAGGTTTTACTGCGGCCTTATCCGTTTATCGCCTGGAACAAAACGGTCTTGCTCCTGGCCAGGGAAAAGTGCTTGTAACTGGTGCTACAGGAGGTGTAGGCAGCTTTGCCGTCGCCATTTTGTCAAAGCTTGGCTATGAGGTCGAAGCAAGCACCGGAAAAGAATCGGAACATGAATTTATAAAGCGCCTTGGAGCAAAATCCGTGATTTCAAGGGAAGAAACGGTCGGTCCGGGAAGACCGAAATCGTTGGCAAAACAAAGATGGATTGCGGCGGTGGACCCGGTTGGCGGGGAATCCCTGGCATCGATTTTGAGTCAAATCAAGCTGGGAGGACAAGTGGCAGTAAGCGGTTTAACAGGCGGCGCAAGCCTTCCGACTACGGTTTATCCGTTCATATTGCGAGGTGTTGATCTGCTCGGCATCGATTCCGCATATTGCGATTATCAAACGAGACAGGAAGTATGGAACCGCTTGGCGAAAGAGTACAAACCGGACCGTTTAGAGGATTTTATTCAAAAAGAAGTAGCATTGGAAGAATTGCCGGATGCTTTTCCGATCCTATTAAAAGGACAAGCAAAAGGAAGAATTTTGGTCCATTTGAACTCCTGATCAAAATAAAAAACTGTCTTGATATTTTTTCAAGACAGTTTTTTTTTGTCTTTTTTCTTCTACTATACCAATTTGCTTTAAAATAAAAAAGTTTCAATATTGGCAATTTTTTTTAATGATACAGTATAATTGCTTTGTAGAGAGTGAAGAGGGGTGTCAGCAATTGAATCGGATTCAAAGTGTCAAACAGAAGATTCAATATATGAACGAAGTAGAAGCGAAAAGCATTTTATTATTAATTTATGCGAAATTGGATAATGCAATCGACCAGGGAGATGAAGAACTCCTCAAGGAAACGGCGGAAGAAATTTTTGATTTGTACCATAAGTTGCCTCATAGAATATTGAATTGATGAAAATCCATTTTGAACCCCTTGATGTTCAAAATGGATTTTTCCTTTTACTCTTTAAAGAAAAAAGGCCCAAAGACAACGCCTCAGGCCGCAAAAGGGTGTTGGCAAGGGGAATGGATGGCGGACAGTGAAAGCAAAGGGGGAAACCGCTTAATAATAACAATATCCGCTGTAGTTTGTTCCTACAATGATCAGCAGAATGAACAGAACCACAATTAAAACAAAGTCAAATTTGTTTCCAAAGCATCCTCCACCTGAACTGTATTTGGAAGACATATTTTCACCCCCTTGTTCGTACTTAATGTATGGCGAAACTCCCGCACCATATGGTACAAAAGCGGAAATCCTGCGGAATTAAGGACCAGGATGATTTTTCAATAAAAGTTCATTTGACAGAAGAATCATCATAAAATATAAATAAATTCTTCCCGCTCAGGAATGGAAACGCTTACGTTGAAGAAAGGTTCATTTCGGTTTGAGGCAGGTGAACGGATTGAAAGAGGAAAAAATCATCAATTTTCAACAATACAGAAATGAAAAAATCATTCATGACCTGCGTGAATATCCGGACAGTTATGAATACATGATGGTGAGGGAGTATGAAAAGCAATTTCATTTTACGCATACGGAATGCATCCAAATGGACGATTGTTTTGCGCAGCTGGTCAGATTCGGAAGATGCCATAAAATGGTTTCGGTGGTCTTTTTTAAAGACCATTGGACAGTGCCTAAAATTTTGGAATTTTTAACTGAACATCGAATCGAAATGTTTGATCCGGCCGCAAATCCAATTGAAATTCAAAACGCAGCGGAATTGATTGATGCCAAATTGTTCAGGGGACATCCCCTTGTTCTATATAAAAAGGGGAATAAAAACTTCATTTTAGATCCAAACAATTTGGAAGAAGTAACTGAAATGTATGAACAATACAATAAAATTACACATACGGGAATAGCCGAGAAGGTGATGAAAGAAAATATCAATGTCGATTGATTTCGCTTTTCAGAAAAAAATGCAGCAGGATAAAAAGCAGGAACGGACAAAAAATGCGAGATTTTATTATTGTTAAATTTTTGATAAAATGGATGAAAATAAAGGAGTGAATAATAATGGAAATGTATCAGAAAATTGCCGTAGCAGTGGACTTTTCAGAAGGGTCAAAAAAAGCGTTCAAACAAGCGATTGAATATGCTAAAAATTTCCAATCATCTTTATTGCTTATCCATGTGGTTGATACGAAATCTTTTGGTTCCATAGCAGCTTATGATCCAAAATATGCTCAAGAATTGAAGAAAGAAGCGGAAGAAGAGTTGGCAAAATGGAAAGAGGCTGCGGAAAAAGAAGGGGTTAAAGATGTCGAAGTGTCAGTGGAAGAAGGAGCAGCAAAAGCTGTTTTGACAAATCTTGATGTCGACCTGGTAGTCTGCGGCGCTACAGGACTAAATAAAGTGGAGAAATGGTTGCTTGGTTCTGTGGCGGAGCGCATTGTGCGCTATTCGAAGTGTGATGTATTGGTTGTCCGTTAATAAAAGGAATTCAACAGCCACTTCCGGCCCCATGTAAGGATTGGGTGGGATTGTGGCATTTTCATGTTCAGGCAAAGGGGAGAAAAAAGTGTTAAACAAACCATTTGAACACTTTCAAATCGGGGAATCATGGATTTCCCGCGGCCGCACCGTAACGGAAAGCGATATTGTGAATTTTGCCGGTGTCAGCGGCGATTTTTTTCCGTTACATACCGATTCGGAATATGCCAAAAATACGATTTTTAAGCAGCGGATTGCCCATGGCCTCCTGGTATTATCAATAGGGACAGGCCTTTTGGAAATGGCGCCCGGCACGGTTGCAGCCTTTTACGGAATAGAAAAGCTGAGATTTATTAAGCCGGTATTTATAGGGGATACAATCCATTTAAAATTGACAGTTACGGATTTAAAAGATAAAGGAAACGGCACCGGAGTGGTCACGTTCCAGCAGGAAATCATAAAGCAAACAGGGGAAATCGCTGTGATTGCGGAATATAAATTTCTGATGAACAAAAAAGAACGCGAATAATAGGTACTTTTTTTCTTTTTTTATTGGTTACGCTTAATGTGGTAGTTCTACCTTGAACGAGATCACCGACGTAATGAGGATTTGTTAAGATATTTTTAATGGTCGATTCATGCCATTTATCTCCTGCATTTATTTTACCTGCAACTTGCGAAGGGGTTGGAACTCCTTCTTTATATAGTTGTCTCGCAATACTTTCTCTTCCGCGCCCCTCTAAATATTCTTTAAAAATTCGTCGTACAATGTTTGGTGTCTCGTCATCCCGAATATACAATTTTCCATCCCGTACTTCATATCCATAGGGGGGGATTTGAACCTTGAAAAAGGCCATTTTTTGCACGTGTTTTTAATGTTTCCTTCACACGATTACTAGTGTTTTGGGATTCTTGCTCATACATCCATGCGTAAAGACCAAACATATGCGTGTTACCGGTTAAGGTATTGATTGCATTATCCAGTGTAATGATATGAATCCCATGGTTCTCACATAAATTTTTGATTTTATACGATAATTCTCCGTTACGAGCCAAACGAGATAACTCTTTGGCGAGGATAATGTCAAACTTTTTATCCTGCGCATCTTGAATCAATTTTTGAAGTTGTTCTCTTTTTGCTGTCGTCCCGCTTTCTATCTCTATATAAAAGTTGTAAATATCCCACCCCTTTTCGGCTATATAGTTGTAGAACAATTCTTGCTGATATTTAAGGAATCTTTTTGTTCTTCTTTATCGGTAGAAACACGAACATAAACTGCACATCTCAATACGAACCATGTCCTTTCTTTTTTTGTTGAGATGTAGCAGTGTTTACCTTAGTAGCATTATTGACAAGTTCCTTGATTTTATTATCAATAATGGAATTTATTAGATTCATAAACGTGACTGGAATATCCGCAAAAATTCTGTCGACGGTGTTTTCTAGTCTATTCACGATTTACTTATCTCCTTTTATATTTCTAAATGAGAGTTTTGCAAAATTAGATTTTTATTAAAAAGAGTTTTAAAAGAAACCCAAATAAATTGGGGTATTTTGTATCTTTGGTTTACAAATATTCTGTTTGTCCTTTTTTGGGCGTACTTGCAGAATTTTTCGCTTTAAAAATTTTTTAAGCGGTTTGTTGCTTTTTACTCTCTTTTGCCATTGCGAGAGCTGAAACCAGTAATACGATGGCGTTCAAGTAAATATGAGTTTTTACTTTATCGATTCCCCACACATGCAGGGAGTTCGCTGTAAGATAACTTTTCATTCTTGAATTGCACCGTTCTACACTGGTTCGCTCATTGTAAAGTTCTTTCCAACGTTTGGAATCGCGGTGTGGATTAGAGTACCGGCGAAGATCCTTATTCACGTTAATTTTTACTACCATTCCATAGTTGGAGGATGAACAGGCTGCCATTCCTAATGGGCAATCCACTTTTCCGGTTGCGTGTGGACATCTGAATTTGAGCTGATCCTTATTGGCGCCCCAATAAGTCATTTCGTACCCCATCGAACAGCGTGGGGTTCCATTGGAGGCAATTCCTTCGGGAGGCTCCTTTTCATTACGCAAATTGAGTGGAATAATAGCTTGAGCCCCGATGTTCTTGGCGGATTCGTAGTTTTTTAGCTGGTCGTACCCACCATCCATTATCAGGAAATCAATTTTAGAGTTTGTACAACTCTTTACTTGTTCAATTAATTGTGGTGCGACATCCCCGTCGTTGATATGAGCAGGGGTTACTTCAATCGCCATTGGTAATTCACTTTTGGTGTCAACGGAAAGATGCATCTTATAGCCAAACCAAGTAATTTTATTACCGAAGGAATCAAACTTTGCCCCCCAATTGGCGTTGCCTGTTTGTTCACTTCGCTTCTTAGGCTGCTTCTTTTCATAAGCATCAATGGCGGCACTGTCGATAGCCTGATGTTTTCCATCAATTACTCCTTCCTCTTGAGCTAACTGGACGAGATCTTGAAAGATTCTTTTCACAAGTCCAGTTTTGGTTAGTGAAGAAAATACTCGGCTAAGAGTAGAGATGGATGGTGCAGGCCTGCTAATATCTAAACCACATTGGTAACGAAAACGCAGGTCATTTTTTAATCGATTGTGAAGAGAAGTAAAAGTATCAATACCTTCTAATGGGGCAGCGATAAGAGCCCTTAATATCCCTTCTTTGGAATGTCCTTCAGCCCCTTGGGGTGAAGAACTTTTCAATTGTTTAGCATAAGGACGCAAATCTAGAGCACTAAAAAAGATCGGTAATTTCTCTTTTGACTCTAAAATTTGCAATTCTTCAAAGGAAAATAGACTTTCTTGTAGAATATACAAAGTGACTTCCTCCTTATGGATTTTTGTGGTTTGGTCACTTCAAAATTCTACAAATAAGGGGTGAAGTCCTTTTTTATGCTTTAGAAAACCTTATGACTCTTGGGTTGAAAAATGTGCAAAATGCTCAAATAAAAAAACCGCAGAATTACATAGCCTAATTGTTTTGGGCTATATAACCTCTAAGGTTTTCGCTTGGGTTTCTTATTACTTAACCCATTTGTGAAAACAAGAATTTATAATAAAATCTAATAACTTATTAGAATTTCATCATTTTAAAAAAATTACAATATTTTGAATATTAGTAATTTATATTCTAATATGTAATATTTTTTTGTTATTATTTATTTAACTCGAGTTAATTAGATTGCTATAGCAGTCATTAAAAAATTAAATTTCATTTAGAAAATCTAAAGTGGAGGGTTATAATGAAACGTAAATATGTCTTTAAAAATTTAGCGATATTCATGTGTACTATCTTACTAATCTCTACACTTGGATTTGGATTACCACAAGATGCATCTGCAGCAGAAATTGATTATATTGCATTAGAAGAGAATTTACATGAAGAAATCCTTAAGGAAGGAATCCTTGATGAAGAGATTTCAAACCTTTTATCCACAGACAATGATTTATACAAATTTTTAGAAGGACTTGAACAATTACCACCCGGAATTGAAAAACAAGGCCCGAATAAAATTGCAAAGTGGATTACTAATAAAACTGGTGTAGAAGTAATAGTTGAAGGTGAGAATTTAATTGTACCTTCTTTAGAAGATTTTGGTGAAAATATACCAAGTTCAATTTCAAGTGAAATAAATAATGATAAAATTGGTACTATGGGAGTAGTGGACTGTATTATAGCTGTTGGATTAGCAATTGGTTCAGTTGGATTCCCTGCTTCAAAACTTTTAAAATTAAAAAGTGCTTTAAACCTTCTTGGTGGTATTAATAAAACTGTACAAAAAATATATGATCGATATAAACTGTTAAAAAGTTGGAATTATAGAACATCAGCTGCTTGGAAATATTCAATTGAGTATGTTTCAAAAAGTCTACCAAGTGATCTTCGTAATGCATTTTTAGACTTTTTTGGCATAGCGAATATTATTAGGGCATGTACTTAAGGTGAGGAGGATAAAATGAGAAAGCCCGTGATTCCTTCTAATTTAGCTTTTATTCTTCTAGCATTAATTCAACTATATATAATATTTGCTAATTGGGGAGGAGACACTCTAACTATTATTTTTTCTTTTCTAATTTTTATTGGCTGCATAGCTATTTTAATTGTAAGTATACTTTATAAAAAAATATAAAATAATCAAATAAAATACTATAACATAATAAAGCTATTAAATAGTTTTTTCAGTATTTTATAATATAGCTTTTCCAAATAAAAATTGGCTTGGAGGGAAATTTTTTCCTCCAACCTTTTATTTTAGCTTACTTTACATTTGCTATTATTCGACATACACTTTGTAAGTATAAGTATATTTCTAATAGATTTTCGTAGATTGATAATTTCCTCAAACTCATCCTGCGTTATTATCTTTTTACTCATTGCTGTTTGTAAATTACTCTCTAGTTTGCTTAGGCGCGTCAAAGCATTGTTGAAAAACCTATTCTTAACACCGAAGTATAACTGTTTAAATTCAGCAATATTAGCTACAGTGAAAGTAGCATACTTTTGTAAACTATATAACGAGTCCTTCTATCTCCAAAAACTTCGTTTCCTAGTAATTTCGTAAATTTTATCCGTTAATGTTAAAGCAATCTCATATGCTTTAATTTTTTTACATCCATTCCGTTTTTTTCTACTCGAGAGTGTCCAGTGTTTACACGCTAGTTTTAAACTACAAAAGATTATGTGGAATTTTATGCGGTATTATATGGTAATTACATTATGTGTTTTTGTCAATATAAAATTGAGCCAGAGCGATTACATCAAAATTGAGCCACTTACTCATCGGTAACTAATTGAATCATTGGGAATGAGTGGTTCATTTTTTATATAAGTTTCTCACTCTAAATATGTTGCTTTTCCTCTGATTTCTGATGTTTCAAACTTTCCCTGAAATGATAGGATTCGCCATTCAGTAAAAGAGGATATGGGCTTTATGGGTTAAACGGTCCAGTAATGCAGCTGTGATCTTTTCATTCCCAAACAGATTGGTCTATTCAGAGAACGTCTTTGACGTTGTTTTTCCTCCCGGGTTTGCTATTCCGCCTCCAACAATACCAATAGAAACTGTTTATAACTCAGATTCCGTTCTTCCGCTTCCCATGCAATGGAACGGTATTGTTTTCCGATGGTCGGCATTCGCAATTGTTTTACAATATGATTAAGCAAAATTTCCGTATCCACTTCCTCCGACCTCCTGTTAATTGCTCGTATTGCGAAATGTTTGCCCTTTTCACTTTGTAGTTTAATAGATTGACAGGCGTATCCTCTTTGGATAATCATGTAATTATTTTGAGATTTTAAAAACATACTTTTTGTAAAAGTAGGTGTATCATGGAAATATTTATCATAATAAACATATCACAAAAATAAAAGGGAATCTTAGTATAAGGCAAACACTGCTACATCAATATGTCTGCGATTACCACTCAAGTCACGTTGAGTGTGTATCGCAGTTAATTTTAAAATGAAAAATAAGGCAAGATGAGTTTCCTTATCTTGCCTTATTCAATTTTAGGTATAGAAAATCGATAGTAAATAATTGGTGAACCGTCTGCCTTTACCTCGATTCGATCAATCAGACGATGAAGCATATCCTCAGTTAATTCATCAAAATTTAGGAACTGCAGCAATTCTCTTTTTAACTTTTCAAGAGTTTCTAAAGTATTTTCGCTTTCCATTAGCGTAAGAAGTTCATTATGTTGTTTCATTAATTCGTTTAATTCCTTATTTGTTGCTTCAATGCTCTCATGATAGTCATCCTGTGTAATAATTCCATCAGCAAGTAAGTTAATGAATTTTCTTTTTCTATTTTTCAAAACGTCTATCTTTTGATTAATCCTGTTAATTTTCTTTTGAGTTTCTGATTTTGTGCTTTTAGCCTTTTTTTCTATTTTTTTATATATTGTTCTTTATCAATTTGTTGGGTTAGGGATTTAATGTCATTTAGAATCATTTCTTTTAAAACATTCTCTTTTATTGTGTGGGAGGTACAAGCTTTTTTTCCGTGGCGCGCATAAGAGCCACAAATATAACCGTTTCGATTACTGCGATACCACATTCCTGTACCACAGTCGGCACAAAAAAGGATGTTGGTGAAGAGATGCAGTTTCGGTGCTGTAATATATTTTTTTCTGTTTTTAAGTTGATTTTGTACAGCTTCAAATGTTTTTCTAGATATGATGGCTTCATGTGCGTTTCTTATAATAAATTGTTCTTCAACGGGCGTTCTTTTTTGTTTTTAAAAAAATGGTCCATTTTTATGCAATGTGATTCGGAAGAGCTTCATCCTTTTTATTTTCTAATGACTTTCTTATGGCTTGCCTATAAAATTATGTCCAACGAAAGCAAAGCGCTTCAATAAATTAGAAATTCTTTACTATAATAAGAGCAGTGTTGTCATTGGTTGAAAAGATGGAAAATAGGGGATTATATAGAATTAGAACGAAAGGTGTTTAACCTGCACGGAAAAAAGGTAAGGTAATGATTGAACCATCTTCTTCTTTTTATGGAGTGAAAAATGTGAAAAATAAAAAATCTTCCAGTAAAACATTTCAAAATGTGATTGTATTTCCCGGAACAGTGGAACGGCTATTTTCGGAAGCCCTGAAATATATGAAAAATAACCAATTTGAAAAGGCCAACCGGTTTTTTGAAGAAGCGCTGCAATTTGCGGAAGACGATGAGCATTTGATGAGCATATATGCTTATTCACTATATGAATCAAAATCCTTCCGGAAAGCAAAGGAAATTTGCGAGAGGCTTCTTCGGATTGGCCCGGCCATGTATTTTGAAATAATGGAATTATATTTGACCATTTGCATGCAATTAAAAGAATATCATAAGGTTGAAAAAATCATTTCTTCCCTTTTGGATGAAGGGGCGATTCCGGATGAGAAAATTGAACAATTTAAAAGATTGAAAGAATTAAATGCCAATATCAGCGAAAAAATGGGCAAGCAGGACGACAAGACG
Organism: Ureibacillus sp. FSL K6-8385; assembly: GCF_038593155.1. Taxonomy (GTDB): domain Bacteria; phylum Bacillota; class Bacilli; order Bacillales_A; family Planococcaceae; genus Ureibacillus; species Ureibacillus terrenus. Next base: position 1,669,132 of record NZ_CP151968.1, on the reverse strand, counting down.
AGCACGGTCAAGCAATTCGATCCTGAACAGTTTGAACCGGAGCATTTTTTATCGTTGCATCTTGCGGAACAAGCGGGCAAATTAAACGAGCTGGCCTTTGCAAACATCCGCCCGATTCTCTTACAATTGAAAGAGATTATTGAAAACCGGGATACCCACCCTTTTGTAAAAAGTCTCATCCTAATCTTGATGAAGGAGCAAGGCGTTGACACGGAAGTAGAAGTGGAAAAATTTAACCGGGTTATGTTGGTAAATCCCTCTAAAATTGGGTTGCCAACGGAGTTGACACAATATAAAATGATTTCAAATATAGTAAACGATCAGCTCCAACAAGAGCCATCAATTTTGGAAATGGTTGAAGATATAATTGCAAAACATTCAATTGTAACGTATCCTTTTGAGTGGCTGGATTTTCAGCCGCAGGAAGTGGCCGAATGCTATATTCATTTTGTTCGCCAAATGTTTGGACAACACAGCGAAGGAAATCAGGAAATTCTTGGTTTTATCCGGGAATTAGAAAACTTTTCAGAACTGCAATAAACATGAAATATGTTGAAACTCTAGCCACTTATGTTATACTAAAATGGTTGTCAAAGTCGTATAAACTTAAAGTTTAAAATATGCAATTTATTTTTGGAGGTATTAATAATATGTCAGCAAAATGGGAAAAGAAAGATGGAAATACTGGAGTATTAACGATTGAAGTTCCTGCTGAAAAAGTAAATAAAGCATTGGATCAAGCATTCAAAAAAATCGTAAAACAAATTACAGTGCCTGGATTCCGCAAAGGAAAAGTGCCACGCAAAATCTTTGAAAAACGTTTCGGCGTAGAAGCGTTGTATCAAGATGCCTTGGAAATTTTGGTTCCTCAAGAATATTCAAGAGCAGTAGATGAAACTGGCATCTTCCCGGTAGATTATCCGGAAATCGGAGAGCTTGACGGTTTTGAAAAAGACAAAGATTTCACATTTACTGCAAAAGTAACGGTAAAACCTGAACCAAAACTTGGCGAATACAAAGGGTTGGAAGTGAAAAAATTAAGCACGGAAGTAACGGATGAAGAAGTGGAACAAGAAATTCAAAATTTATTGAACCGCAAAGCGGAATATGAAATTTTGGAAGACGAACCAATCGCTGAAGGCGATATCGCTTTGATCGATTTTGAAGGATTCATCGGCGATGAAGCCTTCGAAGGAGGTAAAGGGGAAGACTATCCTTTGGAAATCGGTTCCGGCCAATTCATTCCTGGTTTTGAAGACCAATTAGTGGGGGTAAAAGCCGGCGAGTCCAAAGATATCCAAGTAACTTTCCCTGAAGAATATCATGCGGAAGAACTTGCCGGTAAAGATGCGACATTCAAAGTGACTGTAAAAGAAGTGAAAAGAAAAGTGCTTCCTGAATTAAACGATGAATTCGCCAAAGAAGCGGATCCGGAAGTTAATTCGGTTGACGAGTTGCGCAGCAAAATCAAGGAAAGATTGGCTGAACAAAAGAAAAATGAAGCTGAGAGCACGCTTCGCGACGAATTAGTGGAAAAAGCTGCCGAAAATGCTGAAATGGATATTCCTGAAGCAATGATTAATACAGAAATTGACCGTATGATTAATGAGTTTGCTCAACGTCTTCAAATGCAAGGCATGTCGCTTGATCTTTACTATCAGTTCTCCGGCCAGTCAGAAAAAGACTTGCGCGAGCAATTTAAAGCGGATGCAGAAACACGCGTGCGCATTTCTTTGACATTGGAAGCAATCGCAAAAGCTGAAAATATTGAAGTGACCCAAGAAGACATCGACAAAGAACTTGAGAAAATGGCTGAGCAATTCAAAATGGAAAAAGATCAAATCATCACGGCTTTAGGCGGTACAACGGAAATTTTGGAAAACGATATCCGCACGCAAAAAACAGTAGAATTTTTAGTTGAGCATGCCAAAATAACTGAATAATTTTTTGTTTTCCTTTAAAATAGATAATGAGGATAATTGAATATGTTATGAACAAGGTACGGCATAAACTACCGTGCCTTGTTTTATACCGCAAATAAAATCACTACATACTTACAGATAGAAAAACGTTGCATCCGGTACTTCTTATTTGCTAAAGCGCTCAATATCTTGTAAGATTGTTGCTTGAATAGGGGTGAAGCAAATTGTTTAAATTTAATGATGAAAAGGGCAATTTAAAATGTTCTTTTTGCGGGAAACCGCAAGAGCAAGTACGTAAATTGGTGGCTGGACCCGGTGTTTACATTTGCGATGAATGTATCGAACTTTGTTCGGAAATCGTAGTGGAAGAATTGGGTGCAGAAGAGGAAATCAACTTTCAAGATGTACCTAAACCAAAAGAGATCCTGAGCATTTTGGATGAATATGTCATTGGACAAGAACGGGCAAAGAAAGCACTTGCCGTTGCTGTATATAACCATTACAAACGAATCAATTCCAACAGTAAAATAGATGATGTCGAATTATCAAAATCCAACATCATTTTAATCGGGCCTACAGGAAGCGGTAAAACGCTCTTGGCCCAGACACTCGCCAGAATTCTCAATGTGCCTTTTGCGATTGCGGATGCTACTTCGTTGACGGAAGCAGGTTATGTAGGGGAAGATGTTGAAAACATCTTGTTAAAGCTGATCCAGGCCGCTGATTATGACATCGAGAGAGCGGAAAAAGGGATCATTTATATAGATGAAATTGACAAAATTGCCCGCAAATCTGAAAACCCGTCCATTACCCGCGATGTTTCCGGTGAAGGTGTCCAACAGGCATTGTTAAAAATTCTTGAAGGTACAGTTGCCAGCGTTCCTCCTCAAGGCGGCCGCAAGCATCCTCATCAAGAATTTTTGCAAATTGATACGACAAATATTCTATTTATCTGCGGCGGAGCCTTCGATGGAATCGAAAATATCATTAAACGCCGTTTGGGGCAAAAAGTCATCGGTTTTGGTTCGGATATGAAAAATAAAAACGTGGAAGGCGATTCATTGCTTTCACAATTAATTCCGGAAGATTTATTAAAATTTGGTTTAATTCCGGAATTTATCGGCCGTTTGCCTGTAATCGCAACCCTCGAGCAATTGAATGAAGATGCATTGGTGAGAATTTTGACGGAGCCGAAAAATGCTTTAGTGAAGCAATATCAAAAAATGCTGGAATTGGATAATGTGGAATTGGAATTTGAAGAAGAAGCTCTACGCGCAATTGCAAAAGAAGCGATCGAACGCAAGACTGGCGCCCGCGGACTTCGCTCCATCATCGAAAATATCATGCTCGATATGATGTATGAATTGCCGTCCCGTGATGATATCGTAAAATGCATCATTACAAAGGAAACGGTGACGGAGAAAGCGCAACCAAAATTAATTTTAAAAGATGGTACAGAATTGAAGGATTTGAAGGACAATAAAAAAACTTCTGCATAAAGTAGTAAGAAGTATGAATATATAAGGAAACCTTAAGGAGCTGACTGCGATTTTGCGTTTGCATTCTCGTTAGTCAGCTCTTTATAACGAAAGTGTAAATTACATTTTTTTACAAAACTGTTTAGATATTTTATTGAAAAGTTTTTTTATTTCTTTTTCAATAATGAGTTTGTGGAAAAAATGATTCATGGAAATGATGAAATTTAGATCCCTAAACAAAAATTCAGGAATTGCTATGTAAATCCAAGTGAAAACTTCTTATTTTTTCACATACTAATCTTGAGAAGCGGGTGCATTCTTTAAGAAGATAATGGAGGTGAAGGGCCCGCATGACTGAAATAAAGAAAAATGTTCCGCTGCTTCCTTTGCGTGGACTGCTCGTTTTCCCTTCAATGGTGTTACATATCGATGTCGGACGGAAACGTTCAGTCGCAGCATTAGAACATGCAATGATGAACGACAATAAGATTTTCTTGACCGCTCAAAAGGATTTGCGCATAGAACTTCCGGAAAAAGAAGATTTATATATGATCGGCACATATGTCTCCGTGAAACAGATGCTGAAATTGCCGAACGGCACATTGCGCATCCTAGTGGAAGGCATTTGCCGCGGAAAGATCATCAATTACCAAGAAAATGAAGATTTCACGACGGTGGATGTTGAATTGCACGAAGATTCAAAAGAGAAAGACGCCGAAACGGAAGCGTTAATGCGCACCGTGATGAATTATTTTGAAAAGTACGGAAAGGCTTCCAACAAAATCACGATGGAAACAATCCAATCGGTGGCAGATATTGAGGAACCGGGAAGGTTTGCAGACATTGTCGCTTCCCATCTGCCTTTTAAGGTGTCAGAAAAACAAGAAATTCTCAGCATGTTTAATGTGAAGAAAAGATTGGACCATCTCGTCATCCGCCTGCATGATGAACAAGAAGTTTTGGATCTTGAAAAGAAAATCACGTCAAAAGTAAAGCAGGCGATGGAACGTACGCAGAAGGAATATTATTTGCGCGAACAGATGAAAGTGATTCAGGCCGAACTGGGAGAGCGCGAAGGAAAGACCGGTGAAATTGCGGATTTAAGAAAACGGATTGAAGAGTCCGGAATGCCGGAATCCACTAAAAAAGTGGCGTTAAAAGAGTTGGATCGTTACGAAAAATTGCCCGCAGCCAGCGCCGAGAGCGGCGTGATCCGAAATTATATCGAATGGCTTGTGGCGCTTCCTTGGAAAGAGAAAACCGAGGACCGGCTTGATATTAAAGTAGCGGAAGAAATTTTAAACCGGGATCATGACGGTCTGGAAAAAGTGAAAGAGCGCATTTTGGAATATTTATCTGTCCGACAGCTGAAGAATTCCATCCGGGGACCTATCCTTTGTCTGGTAGGACCTCCAGGCGTTGGGAAAACTTCCCTTGCAAAATCGATAGCGGAAAGCTTGAACCGCAAATTTGTGCGCGTATCCCTCGGCGGTGTACGGGATGAATCCGAAATTCGCGGCCATAGAAGAACATATGTAGGAGCGATGCCGGGCCGCATTATTCAAGGCATGAAAAAGGCCGGTACCATCAATCCTGTTTTCTTGTTGGACGAAATTGATAAAATGTCCAATGATTTCAGAGGAGATCCTTCAGCGGCGATGCTTGAAGTATTGGACCCCGAGCAAAATCATACCTTCAGCGACCATTACATCGAAGAGCCGTATGATTTATCGCAAGTCATGTTTATTGCGACAGCGAATGATTTAAGCACCATACCGGGGCCATTATTGGACCGGATGGAGGTTATCTCCATAGCGGGCTACACGGAAATTGAAAAAATAAATATAGCGAAAAACCATCTTATTCCAAAGCAACTAGAGGAAAACGGCCTGAAAAAATCTCAAATCGTTTTCAAAGACGAAGCGATTGTCGATTTGATTCGTTATTATACGCGGGAAGCCGGTGTCCGCGGACTTCAGCGCCAAATCGCAGCCGTTTGCCGCAAAGTGGCTAAAATCATCGTATCGGGAGAACGGAAACGGGTGACGGTCAATTCAAAAACTTTGGTTGAAATGCTTGGCAAGCACAGATATCGCTACGGCCAGGCGGAATTGGAAAACCAAGTTGGTGTGGCAACCGGATTGGCTTATACGTCCGTAGGCGGCGATACGCTGCAAATTGAAGTGTCGTTGACTCCTGGCAAAGGAAAATTATTGCTGACGGGTAAACTGGGAGATGTCATGAAAGAATCGGCCCAGACCGCCCTTTCATATGTCCGTTCCCTATCCGACCGGCTCAACTTGGATGCGGATTATTTCGAACAGCACGATATTCACATCCACGTTCCGGAAGGCGCTGTTCCAAAAGACGGTCCTTCTGCCGGCATTACGATTGCCACGGCACTTGTTTCGGCCATTTCCAATAAACCGGTAAAAAAAGAAGTCGGGATGACCGGAGAAATTACTTTGCGCGGCCGGGTTCTGCCGATTGGAGGACTTAAGGAGAAATCGCTGGGCGCTCACCGCGCCGGACTAAAAACCATTATCATCCCACAGGACAATGAGCGGGATATCGACGATATTCCGGAACAAGTCCGTGAACAATTGACGTTTAAACCGGTGAAAACGGCGGAAGAAGTATTAAAGATTGCCCTGGTTGGAGGGTTTTAAATGAAGGTTAATCATGCGGAAATGGTGATCAGCGCCGTAAAGCGGGAACAATATCCGAAGGACGGCCTTCCTGAATTCGCCTTGGCAGGGCGATCCAATGTCGGAAAATCTTCTTTTATCAATAAGATGGTCAATCGGAAATCCCTCGCCCATACATCGTCGAAGCCTGGAAAAACACAGACATTGAACTTTTATAAAATCGAAAATCAGCTATTTTTTGTGGATGTTCCAGGCTATGGCTACGCCAAAGTATCCAAGAAAGAACGCGAATCCTGGGGAAGGATGATCGAAAGTTATTTGACCGGGCGCAAAGAGTTAAAAGCCGTCATTTTAATCGTTGATTTGCGCCATTCTCCCACAGAAGATGACCGGATGATGTACGATTTTCTCAAATATTATAATCTGCCGGCAATTGTTGTGGCCACAAAATCGGATAAAGTTCCAAGAGGAAAGTGGGAGAAACATAAAAAGATGGTGCGTGAAACTTTGGGTATGGAAAAGGGGGAACCCTTAGTCCTTTTTTCGGCGGAAACAGGGTTAGGAGTGGAAGAAGCATGGGCTGAAATTCAAAAGTTCATGTGATTCCATACATATGAATTCTTGACGGGCAAATTGGAAAGCTCCTTTAATTCCAATTTGCTCTTTTTTTTAGCCCAAAAAGAGTAAATTGTCGGAATTTGATGAATAATAAATGGAAAGTGTAATATCATTGAAAATGCATGATTTATTTGTTATTCTTAAATTAGAATTATTTTAATTTAAAAACATGATTCATAACTTTTTCACAATTTAAGTATGGATAGCGCTTTCTTTGTGATAGAATTAAAGTTATGAAATAGTCGTGAGAGGTGTAAAGTTCATGCACACACTAGTTGTCGGCTTGAATTATAGAACTGCGCCAGTCGAAATCCGCGAAAAATTGTCATTTGTTGAAAGCGAATTGCCGCAAGCGATGGCTGCGTTAAAAAACGAAAAAAGCATATTGGAAGATGTAATCGTCTCAACTTGCAATAGAACGGAAATTTATGCGGTTGTCGATCAATTGCATACGGGACGTTATTATATAAAACGATTTTTATCCAACTGGTTCAACATTCCGATAGAGAAGTTTGAACAGTATTTGTATATCCATGAAAGCGATAAATCTTTGGAACATTTATTCCGGGTGGCTTCCGGAATCGATTCGATGATTCTCGGGGAAACGCAAATTCTTGGACAAGTGAAGAAAAGCTTCTTGGAAGCACAGGAAATCGGTGCAACAGGCACGATTTTTAACCGCTTGTTCAAGCAGGCGGTCACATTCGCAAAAAAAGCCCATAACGAAACAACGATCAACGAAAATGCTGTTTCTGTTTCTTATGCTGCCGTTGAACTTGCAAAGAAAATTTTCGGCTCTTTAAAAAATAAGCACGTGACGATTTTAGGGGCAGGCAAAATGGGCGAGCTTGCAATGGAAAATCTTTATGGAAACGGTGTCGGAAAAGTAACGGTCGTCAATCGTACGTTTGAAAAAGCGGTTTCGCTTGCAGAAAAATTTAATGGACATGCAAAATCGATTAAAGAGCTCCAATGCACTTTGCTTGATACGGATATTCTCATCACTTCGACCGGTTCAACTGAATATGTCATCGATTATGAACTCATGCAGTTTGTAGAGCGTTTGCGTAAAGGAAAGCCTCTATTTTTGGTGGACATTGCGGTGCCGAGGGATATTGACCCGCGGGTAGGAGACCTGCCAAACACTTTCTTATACGATATCGATGATCTGCAAGGCATTGTAGAAGCGAACTTGGCTGAACGGAAACGAGCCGCCCGGCAAATTGAGAAAATGATTGAAGAGGAAATCGTGGACTTCAAAGATTGGTTTGCAACGCTGGGCGTAGTGCCGATTATTGCTGCTTTGCGCAAAAAAGCGGACATGATTCAGCAAGAAACTATGAGAAGCATCGAAAATAAAATGCCGAATTTAACAGAACGGGAACGTAAAATTTTAAATAAACATACGAAATCCATCATCAATCAGCTATTAAAAGAGCCGATCCTTCAAGTGAAGGAGATTGCCAACTCTCCTAAAGCCAATCAAAACCTTCAGTTGTATCAGCAAATTTTTGGAATCGAAGAACTTGTACAGGAAGAATTGAAAAACCAGCGATTGAAGGCAGCGGAAAAGGCGAACGTCAAAGAATTTGAGAATCAGCCAAAATTATCATTTTAAGTAAGAAATTTGAGGCGTTTTCGTATCTATGTGGTAAACTATTGATACGGAAACGCTTTAGTTTTTGATTATTAGACGTTTTAAATGGAGAAGGGTTTCGTATGACTAAAGTGATGACTGACCTTTATCAGATTATGGTTGTCCTTTATGCAATCAGCATTATGTTTTATTTTGTCGATTATTTTTATAAGAAAGTGATTATTCGCCGGACGGCTTTTTGGCTAATATCGATTGTTTGGATAATGCAAACCGCTTTTATTGTTATGAATGTGCTTGAAACAAGACGATTCCCGATTTTATCCCTTTCTGAAGGCATTTATTTTTATGCGTGGCTGCTTGTAACACTGTCGATCTTTTTGCATTGCATTGCAAGGGTCGATTTGCCTGTGTTTTTTATCAATATACTTGGATTTATCTTTATGACCATCCGGCTTTTTGCGCCAAATCATTTGAATCCGGTATTAAAAACTTTGGAATCTGAAATGCTGTTTATACATATAAGTTTTGCCATTTTGTCGTATGCAGCATTTTCGCTTTCCTTTGTTTTTTCCGTTTTGTATCTAATTCTTTATCGCCTGTTAAAAAAGAAAAAATATACAAAACTTTGGTCCAGGCTGCCTTCTTTGTCCCAGACGGCCCAATATATGAATTATTCCGTCATTGTCGCCATTCCGATCATGGTGATCAGTTTATTATTGGGGCTGGAATCGGCCTTTATGAAGGTGGATACCGTTTCCATTTTTGATGCGAAAATTGTCGGGTCTTTCATTGTGCTGATCATTTATGTAGCTGTTCTGATTTTAAAAAGGCGTGGAAAGATTACCGGCTTGTCCTATGCATGGGCGCAAGTCTATGCTTACTTTGTTGTGCTGATTAATTTCTTCCTGGGAAGCAAGCTTTCAGAATTTCATTTATGGTACTAGCAGAAAGGTAGGTTCATCATGAGAAAAATTGTGGTAGGTTCACGCAGAAGTAAATTAGCCCTTACTCAAACAAAATGGTTTATCAATGAATGCAAAAAAGCGGGCATGCCTTTTGAATTTGAAATCAAAGAAATTGTGACAAAAGGCGACCGGATCCTGGATGTCCAATTGTCAAAAGTCGGCGGAAAAGGGCTTTTTGTCAAAGAGATCGAAAAAGCTTTGCTCGATAAAGAAATCGATTTTGCAGTCCACTCGATGAAAGACATGCCGGCCATACTGCCGGAAGGATTGACGATCGGCTGCATTCCAAAGAGGGAAGATCCAAGGGATGCGCTCATTTCAAAAAATCATGTGAAATTTAACGATTTGCCGGAGGGGGCCGTTGTCGGGACAAGTTCTTTGCGGCGCAGTGCGCAACTATTGCAAGTGCGTCCCGATCTTGAAATTAAATGGATCCGTGGAAACATCGATACCCGTTTGAAAAAGTTGGAGACAGAAGGTTTCGACGCCATTATTCTTGCGGCTGCCGGTTTAAACCGGATGGGTTGGTCAAGGGATGTGGTGACAGAATATTTGGATGTGGACATTTGCTTGCCGGCTGTGGCCCAGGGTGCGCTGGGAATCGAGTGCCGCTCGGATGATGATGAACTGTTGACAGAACTTGCAAAATTGACGGATGAACATACAAAACAAGCGGTGATTGCCGAGCGGGCCTTTTTAGCGGCGATGGACGGCGGCTGTCAGGTGCCGATTGCCGGCTATGCGACGGTAAATGGGAATGAAATTACGATGACAGGCCTTGTGGCATCTCCGGATGGTTCAATTTGTTATAAAGAAACCGTGAAGGGTACGGATCCGGAAGAAACAGGAAGAAAACTCGCCCGAATCTTAACAGAACAAGGGGCTTATGATTTAATTGAAAGAGTGAAGGCGGAAGAAAATGCATAAGCCATTGGAAGGGAAAACCATCTTATTGACCGGCACCAAAAAGACGCAATCAATTATCGATCAAATCCAACGGCTTGGCGGCGAAGCGGTCGTGTGTCCGCTCATTAAAACCGTGGAAGTGATTCAGGAAGACGATTTGGAACGGTTGACTCTTTGCCGGACATATGACTGGCTGATTTTTACAAGCCAAAATGGCGTGGAGTTTTTTTGGAAAAAGCTGGTGCGGCATCAATTTCCTTTGTCGCAGATTTCTAGTAAAATTGCAGCTGTAGGTGAAAAAACTGCCGAATTGTTAAAACGGTACGGATTTTCTGTTCATTTTACGCCGTCCGTTTTCAGCGCCGACACTTTTGTACAGGAATTTCCTTCCGTCAGCGGCCATTCCCCGAAGTGTTTATTCATACGGGGAGAATTGGCAAAGGACACATTAAGGAAAGGGCTTCCTTTTCCAATTGATGAATGGACGGTTTATACAACGATTGAAAATAAAGAATCCATTGAAACCTTAATCGGCGCAATACGAAACAGCAAACAGCCGATCATTGTTTTTGCAAGTCCATCAGCTGTTGATTGTTTCAACAAATATGCAGCGCCGATCGTGGGCTGGAGTCGGGCAAAAATCGCCTGCATCGGCCATATTACAAAAGGGGCCGTTGAAAAATATGGGGCCCATGTTACATATTTTCCAAAAAAATATACAATGCAGTCTGTTATTGAAGCGATCACAAAAGGAGAGGAAATGTAATGTCACAATTAGAATTCAGAAGACACCGCAGACTTCGCGCAAACGCCACAATCCGATCCATGGTAAGAGAAAACCATTTGCACAAGGAAGATTTAATTTATCCGATCTTTGTCATTGAAGGGGAAAATATTAAAAACCCGGTAAACTCAATGCCCGGTGTGTATCAGCTTTCTTTGGACAATTTGGATGCGGAAATTGACGAAGTGGTTTCGTTAGGCATTCCTGCCGTCATTTTATTCGGCATTCCTGCCGAGAAAGATGCTCAGGGAACAGGCGCATTCCACGATCATGGCATCGTGCAAAAAGCGACCCGCCAAATCAAAGAACGTTATCCTGATTTAATGGTGATTGCAGATACTTGTCTTTGCGAATATACAAGCCATGGCCATTGCGGTGTAGTGGAGGGGGATAAAATATTAAATGATCCGTCCCTTGACCTGTTAGCCCGGACAGCTGTTTCCCAGGCAAAAGCCGGAGCGGACATCATCGCCCCTTCCAATATGATGGATGGGTTTGTCATTGCGATTCGCAAAGCTTTGGACGAAGCGGGATTCCAGGATGTGCCAATCATGTCCTATGCCGTAAAATATGCTTCCAGCTACTATGGCCCATTCCGTGATGCGGCGGAAGGAGCTCCGAAATTCGGCGACCGCAAAACGTATCAAATGGATCCGGCCAACCGTCTGGAAGCGTTCCGTGAAGCGGAATCCGACATTGAAGAAGGGGCGGATTTCTTAATTGTAAAACCTGCTTTGGCTTACTTGGATATTATTCGAGATGTGAAAAACCGTTATCCCGTTCCTGTGGTTGCTTATAATGTCTCAGGTGAATATTCGATGGTAAAAGCGGCGGCGCAAAACGGCTGGATCGATGAAAAAGCGGTTGTTCTGGAAACATTGGTTGGAATGAAGCGCGCCGGCGCCGACTTGATCATTACTTATCATGCGAAAGACGTAGCTCGATGGTTGGAGGAGAAGTAAGATGCGTACGTATGAAAAATCAATCAAAGCTTTTCAAGAAGCTGTAAACCTGATGCCTGGTGGGGTGAACAGCCCTGTCCGCGCATTCAAATCCGTCAATGGCGATCCGATTTTCATTGAGTCAGGGCAAGGCGCCATGATTCGCGATATTGACGGCAATGAGTATATCGATTATGTCTTAAGCTGGGGACCGCTGATTTTGGGACATGCCCATCCGGATGTGGTAAAAGCGATCCAGGAGCAGGCAGCAAAAGGCAGTTCCTTTGGAGCTCCGACATTATTGGAAAACAAACTTGCCCAAATCGTGATTGACCGGGTTCCTTCGGTGGAAATGGTCCGTTTCGTTTCATCCGGAACGGAAGCGACAATGGCGGCCCTCCGTCTTGCACGTGGCTACACCGGCCGTGACATTATTATGAAATTTGAAGGTTCTTATCATGGCCATGGAGATTCATTATTGATTAAAGCGGGATCCGGTGTTGCCACCCTTGGTTTGCCGGACAGCCCGGGGGTGCCGGCGGATGTCGCAAGAAATACAACAACTGTCCCTTACAATGATTTGGAAGCGGTAAAAGCAACTTTTGAAAAATTAGGGGACAAGATTGCCGCGGTGATTGTGGAACCGGTAGCAGGAAACATGGGGGTTGTTCCTCCGAAACCGGGATTTTTGGAAGGGTTAAGAGAAATTACAAAACAATATGGTGCATTGCTGATTTTTGATGAAGTGATGACAGGCTTCCGGGTGGATTACAATTGCGCCCAAGGCTATTATGGCATTGAACCGGATTTGACCTGCCTGGGCAAAGTGGTGGGCGGCGGCCTGCCAGTAGGCGCCTTTGCAGGAAAACGGGAAATCATGGAAAAGGTTGCGCCAAGCGGACCTGTCTACCAGGCAGGAACATTATCAGGAAACCCATTGGCGATGACCGCAGGGATTGAAACATTATCCCGTTTAACTCCTGAGACGTATGAATATTTTAAAAAGTTGGGCGACATGCTTGAAGAGGGTATTCGTGAAGCGGCAACGAAATACAATATCCCGCATACTGTCAACCGAGCAGGCAGCATGATCGGGCTCTTCTTGACAAATGAGGATGTGGTTGATTTTAAAACTGCCCAAACTTCCGATTTGGAACTGTTTGCCAAATATCATCGCCTCATGCTTGAAGAAGGCATCTACTTGCCGCCGTCCCAATTTGAAGGATTGTTTATTTCTACTGCACATACGGAAGAACATATCGAAAAAACGATTGACGCATTCCACAAAGTATTTGCCAAATTGGCCCGTTAATAATATGAGCGGCTTTTCCTTCTGATGGGAAAAGCCGCTCGTTTTATGGCCGAATTTTTATCATACTTCCGTTTCCCGTGCATAGAGTAGTACGGGAGGGAATCATATGGCAAAAATTGATTGGGAAATGATGACGCAATTTATCTTTTCAAAAGAATATGGAATTGTAGAAGAAGTCGTGTCGGTCCAAGTCATCCCCCGTTGGCAGCAATCTGAAACAGAAGACTCCATTCGTTTAACGGGCATTTATCATATCAAGGCAACCGTAAGATTTAACCCTGCAATCAAACCGACCTTCAGTGAAGGTACTTTAATCGAACATTTGGATTTAAAAGGCGATGAAGGATATTTCGAATATGCAATGCCTTTGGAAGTTGATTTGCCGCGTGAAAAAGTTGCAAAAGACTGCAAACCGGAATTGATTATTGATGATATTTCCTTCTTTGTATACGATGGATCAAGCTGCACATTCAAATGGGAAGTGAATTGTACTTTTGATGAGCCGGTGGCGGGCGCGTTGTTTCAAGTGGAATCCGAAGAGGAAGCGGCTGAAAGTGCGGCAGAAAAAACAGCAGAAAGAGTGGCTGTTGTTGCCACAAATACGGGAGAGGTTTTGGAAACTTCGAAGACGGATCAGCCGCCGGCCACGTTGGAACATCGTCTGGTGAACGAAGAAAGGGAAAAAGGGCAAACGTCAGAAACGCTGCATTTGTTGGAAGATGAATCATTGACAAACTTTGAAAGGTTCAAAAAGCCGTTGAATGAAACGGATCATAAAGAAGCATCAAAGAAAGAAGAAGCAGTTCAAACGTACAACTTTGTAGAAGAGGCGAAAAAGATCCGCAAAGAGGAGGAACAACAAGTAAAACAACAGGTAAATGAATCCTCCAATAAGCTGCATATTGATGACAGATTTAAGTCGCCTTCCGATACGGATGATTTTTATAACGAGCTTTCGGAATCATTCAGTATATTAAAATTCAGATAAGATCGGTCCACAATAGCCAACAGATCAGGGCAAGAAAAAACAATAGCAGCACGTCGCCCGTCGTTGGAACAAAGAGTGTGTGGATGGCGTGGAACACTGTAATCGGTATGCATATATGTTTTGCGTAGAAGCGGACTTTTCGGAGCCAAGGAGGCAATAACCAAGGATTGTAACTTCTTCTTCTTTTTTTTAATAATGACATGGAAATCACTCCTTTCATTTCCTTCGAACTTGAAAACTGCTGATAAATCTTATAAAATGATTTAAGCAATTGCATATATTGATGCGATGAACTGGAAGAGTAAAATGATGTTGCATGCTACAGAGAGGAAACGGCAGCTGAGAAGTTTCCGCATGCACTCATTTGAAGGTAGCCATGGAGCAGCTTTTATGAATGAAGTAGTAAAAGCCGGTTAAACACCGTTATCGGAATGAGAGCTGTTTAGACGTCTTTTGTCTAAATGGAAAAAAGGTGGTACCGCGAAAACTCCTTCGTCCTTTTCGGATAAGGAGTTTTTTATTTTGTCAAAATCGTATCAATTAAAGGAGGAACGTTCATGACAGAAAACATATCAATGCCGACAAAATATGATCCGAAAGCTGTCGAACATGGCCGTTACAAATGGTGGCTGGAAGGGAAGTTTTTTGAGGCGCAGCCTGACAGCGGCAAGAAGCCGTATACGATTGTAATTCCGCCTCCAAACGTAACAGGGAAGCTTCATCTCGGCCATGCCTGGGATACCACATTGCAAGACATCATTATCCGGATGAAACGCATGCAAGGGTATGACGCTTTTTGGCTGCCGGGCATGGACCATGCAGGTATTGCCACACAGGCAAAAGTGGAAGCAAAACTCCGGGAAGAAGGGAAAACACGTTACGATCTTGGCCGCGAAAAGTTTCTCGAAAAGACATGGGAATGGAAGGAAGAATATGCAAGCCATATCCGTGAACAATGGGCGAAATTGGGATTGTCTCTTGACTATACAAAAGAGCGTTTCACGTTGGATGAAGGATTATCCGATGCAGTAAAAGAAGTGTTCGTGAGACTGTATGAAAAAGGACTAATCTACCGCGGCGAGCGCATCATTAACTGGGACCCGGTGGCCAAAACGGCATTATCGGATATCGAGGTCATCTATAAAGAAATTCCGGGCGCTTTCTATCATATGAAATATCCGCTTGCGGACGGTTCAGGCTATTTGGAAGTGGCGACGACACGCCCAGAAACGATGCTTGGAGACACGGCCGTTGCCGTTCACCCTGACGATGACCGTTATAAACAATACATCGGCAAAAAGGTGATCTTACCGATTGTCAATCGTGAAATTCCGGTGATTGCCGATGAATATGTCGATATGGAATTCGGTACGGGTGTAGTGAAAATTACGCCTGCCCATGACCCGAACGACTTTGAAGTGGGCAACCGCCACAATTTGGAACGGATTTTAGTGATGAACGAAGACGGCACAATGAATGAAAATGCGGGCAAATATCAAGGTTTGGACCGCTTCGAATGCCGCAAACAAATCGTGGAGGACTTAAAGGAACAGGGCTTGTTGATCAAAATCGAAGAACATGTGCATTCCGTTGGGCATTCAGAGCGGACTGGCGCCATCGTAGAGCCGTTTTTATCAAAACAATGGTTCGTGAAAATGAAGCCTCTTGCGGAAGCTGCATTAAAATTGCAAGAAGATGAAGCGAATAAAGTGAATTTTGTTCCGCCGCGTTTCGAAAATACTTATCTTCATTGGCTGGAAAACATCCGGGACTGGTGCATTTCCCGTCAGCTTTGGTGGGGCCATCAAATTCCTGCCTGGTATCATAATGAAACAGGCGAAATTTACGTAGGAAAAGAACCGCCGAAAGATGCGGAAAATTGGACGCAAGATCCGGATGTGTTGGATACTTGGTTCTCCAGTGCCCTATGGCCGTTCTCCACAATGGGCTGGCCGGACACAGAAAATGAATTGTATAAACGCTATTATCCGACAGACACCCTTGTAACGGGCTATGACATCATCTTCTTCTGGGTGGCACGCATGATTTTCCAAGCCATCGAATTTACCGGCAAACGTCCGTTCAAAGATGTGCTCATCCACGGTCTGGTGCGCGACGGCGAAGGACGCAAAATGAGCAAATCCCTTGGAAACGGCGTCGATCCGATGGATGTCATCGAAAAATACGGTGCCGATTCCTTGCGATACTTCCTTGCAACAGGTTCCTCGCCTGGCCAGGACATTCGCTATACAAATGAAAAAGTGGAAGCCGTTTGGAATTTCGCCAATAAAATTTGGAATGCATCCCGTTTTGCCCTTATGAACATGAACGGTTTAAAATACGAAGAAATCGATTTGACTGGTGAACTGAACGTAAGCGACAAATGGATTTTAACACGCTTGAACGAAACGATCGAGAAAGTAACGGATTTGGCGGAACGTTATGAATTCGGCGAAGTGGGCCGGGAATTGTATAACTTCATCTGGGATGACTTCTGCTCCTGGTACATTGAAATGGCGAAGCTTCCGTTGTATGGCGATGATGAAGCCGCTAAACTGACAACCCGTTCCGTGTTGGCTTATGTGCTTGACAATACGATGCGCCTGCTTCATCCAATGATGCCGTTCATCACGGAAGAAATTTGGCAACATCTTCCTCACAAAGGAGAATCCATTACGGTTGCCGAATGGCCGAAAGTAAGACCGGAATTCAATTTCAAAGAAGAGTCCAAACATATGAAGCTTCTCATGGACATTATACGTTCCGTGCGTAATATCCGTGCAGAAGTGAATACGCCAATCAGCAAAAAAGTGCCGCTGTATATCAAAGCGAAAGATGCGGATACAGTAAAAATCCTGGAAGAAAATAAAGCTTACCTCGAAAGATTCTGCAATCCGGAACCATTGGTAATCGGCGAACAAATCGAAACGCCTGATAAAGCTATGACAGCCGTGGTGACGGGCGCCGAATTATTCTTGCCGCTTGCCGGATTGATCGACTTGGATGAAGAAATTGCCCGTCTTGAAAAAGAGTTGGATAAGTGGGCGAAGGAAGTAAAATTAGTAACCGGCAAACTATCCAATGAGAATTTCGTGAAAAAAGCGCCTGAAGCTTTGGTTGCCAAGGAAAGGGAGAAATTAAAGGACTATCAGGAAAAATACGATACAGTGAAAAAACGGCTGGATGAATTGAAACAGATGAAATAATTAAAATTTGACGGAAGATCCGCTCAGACCGATGAATGGTTTGGAGCGGATTTTTTTATGGACGGGATTATATTTTTTAAGGCCTGGGGCTATTCTCACAAAAGAAGGTGATAACTGAAACGATAATGCAATCCAATATGGATCATGCCAAAATGATGATACCCCGTTTCATTTGGAGTAAAATAAAGTGGAAGTTAGGAGGCGAATTCATTTTGTTCACATCAATGGAAGATTGCACAAACTTTATGTACCGTTTAAGGGCTGAGAAACATAAAGGCGAACCTTTTCGGGCCATGAATGCCATTTTGCCTTTGCTCAAGAATCCCCATGAAAAGGTGCCTTTTATACATATCGCAGGCTCCAACGGAAAAGGTTCCACAGTAAATTATTTGAGGGAAATTTTGCAAACCGCGGGATATAAAGTGGGAGCCTTTACATCACCCCATTTGGAACGGGTCAACGAACGGATTTCCATCAACGGGTCGGAAATTTCTGACGGGAGATTTTTGGCATTGGCCAACCGATTGTTCCGCGTTATTGAAGAGGAACTTGATGGGGACTATCCGAACTTTTTTGAATTGATGACGCTCATTGCATTTCAGTATTTTGCCGAGGAGCAAGTGGATATTGCATTGATCGAAGCGGGAATCGGCGGACGTTTTGATTGCACGAATGTCATCTCTCCCCTCTGTTCCATCATTACAACGGTTTCCCTTGATCATACCCATATTCTTGGAAATTCTTACAAAGAAATCGCTTATCAAAAAGCGGGAATCATTAAAAGAAATGTCCCTGTCATAACGGCGGTTGCGAACAAGGAGGCATTGGAAGTCATCTGCCGGGAAGCCCGGCAGCAACATGCACCCCTTTTCCTTTACGGGGAAGATTTCTTTGTTTCGGACATACAAACGGATGAAAGGAAACAAAATTTTGCCTACCATTTGGGGAATGTCCATTTAAACATTACTCTAAAAATGATGGGGGCGCATCAAATCGCCAATGCGGGCTGCGCAATAACCGCGGCGACCATATTGAGGAGCATCGGCTTTGCCGGCATTACGGATAAAATCATCCAAACGGCTTTGGAAAAAGCTTTTTGGCCGGGGCGTTTTGAACGGGTGGGCAGCCAAATCATCCTGGACGGCTCCCATAATCCGGAAGGAACTGAAGCGTTGATTCATACGCTAAAACGCCAATATCCGGATAAAAAATATAAATTTATTTATTCAGTCATGGAGGACAAAGATTATCATAAAAGCATTGCGATGATCGACAAAGTGGCCCATGCGGTTTATTTTACGGAACTTCCGGTTCCAAGGGCTGCGAAGGCGGAGGAATTGGCACATTGCTCGGGACATCCTGACAAAGCGGTAAACAAAGACTGGAAAGCGGTCGTGGAACAAGAGATGTCCGGTCTCCAGGAAGATGAACTGCTGGTTGTCACAGGTTCGATCTTTTTCATCGCAGAAGTGCGGAAATTTTTAAAAGCGAAGGAAGAAGCCTATGATTATAAATTTTGACCAATATAAGGAAAGATGGGGTATCCAAAGCGATCCCGCCATCAAGCCGGGCCTTGAAGGAATGACCAGGGCATTGGCCCTTTTAAATAATCCCCATGAAAAACTAAGGGTGGTACACGTGGCGGGAACCAACGGAAAAGGTTCCACCATCGCTTTTTTGGAGCAAATGGCCCTTCATCACGGGCTTTCGGTCGGAAAATTCACTTCACCGTGTATCGTGGACGTCCATGACCAAATTCAAGTAAATCTGCATCCGATTAGCCGAAAAGAAATGGACCGGGTGTTCGAAACAATGAAGAATGCGGGAATAAGCGGATTGTTGACGGATTTTGAGCTCCTTACTTGCGCGGCATTCCTGCATTTTGCCAATGAACAAACGGATTTGGTTCTCCTTGAAACGGGTCTGGGCGGATTGGAAGATAGCACAAATGTCGTCGATCCGCTTGTTTCCATCATTACAAGCATTGATTTTGACCATACAAACATTTTGGGCGATACCCTTGAACAAATTGCCCATCATAAAGCCGGAATCATTAAGAAAGGAAAACCTGCGATCATCGGCAGTTTGCAGGAGGAGGCCCTATCCGTCATAAAAAGGAAGGCAGCCTTGGAAAATTCCCCTTTATCCGTTTATGGGAAAGATTTTTATGTCCATCCAGGCAGGGAGGGGGAAGAATATATCTATTTGAAAGCAGATGTGGCAATTGATCGGCTGACAAGAAAAATGGCTGGGGCTCACCAACGGATCAACATGGCTTTGGCAATTACCGCCTTTTTGGAAGTAGTTGAAAATCTCCGGTTGAATGCAAATGTTGATTCCATCCGAAAGGCGGTGGAAAAGACAAGCCTCGCCGGCCGCTTTGAACAAGTGTTTCCGAAGGTGTATTTTGACGGAGCCCATAATCCCGCAAGCATCGGGAAACTTGTTGAAACCATCAAGCAGCAATTTCCAAACGAAACCATACGATTTGTCATCGGCATGGTGAGGGATAAGGACATTGAAAATGTGCTGCGTTTGCTGGAAACCGTCAGCGATGAGTTTTACTTTGTCGATTTTGAAAATCCCCGTGCCGCAAAAGCAAAGGATCTAATGCAACTTTCAAGAGCGAAGAAAAAAGAAATAGTGGAAAATTGCGCATCTTTTATCCAATCAAGCGCACATTTTGATGGAGTAACGATTGTCACCGGCTCACTTTATTTGCTTGCGGAAATCCGGAATCAATTAATATCTTCATCGGCATTAGCTGAATGAAATAGATTCATGCATTGAATTGCATAGCAGTAGTTTCACCCTTTTCTAACGAATTCATCTATTTGGATTATCATTTTCAATAACAATGAAACATATGAAATAATGTGGACATGGTTCGGCCATCGGAAATGTCCGGATTTGTATATCGAAAAGGGTGATTCGATGAAGTTTCCTCATATCATTGGCCGGAAAGAAATGATCAGGGCAGCTCTATCGGGTTCTATTACGGGACTGGTCGGTGTTCTAGTATTTATGATTATATTGAATTCCATGAATTCCACTTACACTGAAGAGAAGCAGCAAAATGAATTGATTCCCGTAAGTTCCCAGCAAACGGAAGAGAAAAAGGAGAATGAATACTCCGAGCAATTTTATGCGAAGCAGCACGGAGTTTTTTCCACTTTTGAGAAAGCGTCGGAATTTGTTTACGGCCATTCCAGTTTAAATACAAGCGCTGTCGTTGAAATCGACGGTAATTTTTATGTATGGTCAGGCGTCGCGACCTCCAAAGATGACATCGTTTTAACGGAGGATCCGCCATCCTTTGTAAAACCTTTTACGCTGTCAGCGGAAGGGTGCAAAAAGCCGGCTTTAAAAAACCTCCCGTCCTTGCTGAAAAATGACGATTCTCTAAAATTAAATTTTGAGGGGGGCAAAAAAATGGGCGACCTGCCTCCGGATTGGGAGTCGATCACCTTTGCATTATCAAGCATCTCAAACGATTTGTCGGTTGTCCGGATGCATCTGTTGGCCCATTATTTTACTGAAAATGACTGTTTGAAAATTAAATTTTAATCCCCAAAAAAGGGTCAAATTTTAAATTTCCTATAGTTCGATGAGTTTTTCAAAATGCCATTCCTCGGCTATATTATGATTATAGGAGGAATGGAAATGAAATTTAAAACAAAACATCAACTCGTTTTAGCGTCAGCCTCACCAAGAAGAAAGGAACTGTTTTCAAAGCTGGGAGTCCCTTTTGAGGTGATTCCGAGCAGCGTTGAAGAAACCGGTGTGCATGCATCGGATTTTAAAGACTATGTTCAAAAAGTGGCTCTGTTAAAGACGAAAGATGTGGCAACGAATTGCCCGGGTAAAACGGTTATTGGCGCGGATACGATTGTTGTTTTCAACAATGAGCTTCTTCATAAACCAAAAACGCCGGAAGAAGCGATACGGCATCTGGAAAAGCTTTCATCGAATCGCCATCAAGTCATGACGGCCGTGGCAATCATCACAAAAGACAGGCAAGCGGAATCCTTTGTGGAAGTAACGGACGTGTATTTTAAAAACCTTCCTAGAAAATTGATAGAAAAATACGTGGAAACAAAAGACCCTTTTGATAAAGCCGGTGGTTACGGAATCCAGACGGGCGGGGCTTTGTTCATTGACCGCATTGAAGGGGATTACAATACGGTTGTCGGATTGCCGATTGCATCCCTGTTTGAAAAATTGGTGGAACTTGATATCATCGAACTATAGGAGGTATGTGGAGGATGTCCGTCAGGGCTTTTCCTGACTTGATGATTCGCGATTTGCACGTGGATGATCGTCCGAGGGAAAGGCTTATTAAACAGGGGCCGCAAAGTTTATCGAATCAGGAACTGATCGCGATTTTGTTAAGAACGGGAACGAAGCAGGAATCGGTGTTGTCAATAGCCAACCGGGTAATCAATTACTTCGAAAAATTGCATGAATTAAAACATGCCACATTGGAAGAAATCATGTCGATAAAAGGGATTGGACAAGCCAAAGCGGTTCAGCTGCTGGCGGCAATCGAACTGGGCAGGAGGCTCTCCCAGAAGCAGGTGGATTCACGCTTTACCATCAGATCCCCCAAAGATGCCGCCTCATTTCTGATGCCTGAAATGTCTTCTTTGCAGCAAGAACATTTTGTGGCGTTGTTTTTGAATGTGAAAAATCAAGTGATTCATAAACAAACCATCTTTATCGGCAGCCTGAATTCCTCCATTGTCCATCCCCGCGAAATTTTTAGAGAGGCGGTAAAGCGTTCGGCAGCGTCCATCATTTGCGCCCATAATCATCCAAGCGGGAATGCCTCGCCGAGCCCGGAAGACATCGAAGTGACAAAAAGGCTGCAGGAAGCCGGATTTATTATCGGCATTGAATTGATTGATCACATCATCATTGGCGAT
This sequence comes from Ureibacillus sp. FSL K6-8385, assembly GCF_038593155.1. Classification (GTDB taxonomy): domain Bacteria; phylum Bacillota; class Bacilli; order Bacillales_A; family Planococcaceae; genus Ureibacillus; species Ureibacillus terrenus. The sequence continues at coordinate 1,646,842 of NZ_CP151968.1, read as the reverse complement.
CATCAATATATCAGTCTGAAAGAACAGGGATATATTTAAAAAAAGTGTCAACTATGACATATTGGTTTCAAAAAAGTCGAAAGGCCCTGATTGTCCGGGTTTTCGACTTTTTTCGTGACATTTGCGTTTCAGCGAACCTTAATTCGTCATGTTCGTCTTAATTAAAGCGGGCTTTGTAAAAAGATTGTAAAATTTAACAAGGGTTTTTTCATTGTCTCATTCACAATTTCGCAATACAATGATAAATGCGAAAAATGTAGGGGCTGCATAAATAAGTGGGAAAAAATGTTTGCACCACTATAATTTTTCGGCTTTATCCGCTATAATAAAATTTATGATTTTGGACAGTCTTAGAGAAATAAAGGAGTTAATAGAAAGGGAGTACAAAATTTGTTAGGACTAGGGAATAAAGACGTAGGTATTGACCTTGGCACAGCGAATACATTAGTTTTTGTCAAAGGAAAAGGAATCGTTTTACGCGAGCCATCCGTTGTGGCGAAAAATACAAAAACGGGAGAAATTGTTGCGGTAGGCAATGAAGCGAAAAAGATGATCGGCCGTACACCCGGATCCATAGTTGCCATTCGTCCGATGAAGGATGGGGTGATTGCGGATTTTGACATTACGACTGCAATGATTCAATATTATTTGAAACAAGCATTAAAAAATTCCGGATTAAAATGGAAAAAACCGAATGTCATGATTTGCGTACCTTATGGCATCACTTCCGTCGAAGAACGGGCGGTGATTGATGCGGCCCGCCAAGCCGGTGCAAAAGAAGCTTTTACAATCGAAGAACCATTTGCTGCCGCCATTGGCGCAGATCTTCCGGTTTGGGATCCGACAGGTTCGATGGTTGTGGACATCGGGGGAGGAACGACGGAAGTTGCCGTCATCTCTTTGGGCGGCATCGTCACAAGCGAATCGGTTCGGATTGCCGGCGATGCGATGGACCAAGCAATCATCAGTTATATCCGCAAAACATATAACTTGACGATTGGTGAACGGACGGCAGAACAAATCAAAATGGAAATCGGTACTGCACGCGTCGATGATGTGGACGAAACGATGGAGATCCGAGGAAGAGACCTTGTGACGGGCTTGCCAAAAACGATAGTCATTTCAGCAAGCGAAATTTCGGAATCTCTGAAAGAAGCGATTGCCGCCATCATAGACGGCGTGAAGAAAACATTGGAAAAAACTCCGCCGGAACTTTCCGCCGATGTGATGGAAAGAGGCATTGTACTTACCGGCGGAGGTGCGCTATTAAGAAATCTTGATAAAGTTATCAGCGATGAAACGAAAATGCCGGTGTTTATTGCCGAAAATCCATTGGATTGTGTAGCGATTGGTACTGGAAAAGCGCTGGAACATATTGATTTAATTCGTTCCCAGCAGTTGAAAAAATAGGGGGGATAGCGATGCCACATTTGTCCAATAAAAGAATTATCATGATTTTAATTGGTTTGATTGTGATTGTGGCATTGGTCAGCTTTTCATTGCGCGATCGTCAAAATGCGACTCTCCCCGAACAATTTATCAAAGATTCAGTTGGCTTAGCACAAAGCATTGTTGCTAAGCCGGCTAACTATATAACAAACCTTTTCCAGGATATCCAATCTCTGTTAAATACTTATGAAGAAAACCAGCGATTGAAAATGAGATTGGAAGATTTCGCTGCTCTTCAGGCGGAAGTGAATACTTTAAAATCGGAAAATAAAGAGTTGCGAAAACTATTGGACAATGAAGATAGTTTAAGAGATTATGAGCCAATCCGTGCCACGGTCATTGCAAGAAATCCCGATCAGTGGGAAGAAAAAATCATTATCAATAAGGGGTCTTCCCATGGGGTTAAGAAAAACATGGCCGTTATGACGACAAGCGGATTGATTGGAAAAGTGAGTTTAGTAACGCCATTTACGGCTGAAGTGGAATTGTTATATACAAATAATCCAAATTTCAGGGTGTCAGCAATGGTTCAAAGTGAAAAAAATGTCGCTTATGGTTTGATTGAAGGATATGACGAAAAGCGTAATGAATTAATTTTGAAACGCATCGATTCCAGTTTGGAAATTAATAAAGGAGATAAAGTAGTCACTTCCGGATTAGGGGGAATCTTCCCGAAAGGCATTCTGATCGGCGAAATTTCAGAAGTGACAACGGAAGATTTCGGCTTGACAAAAATGGCTTATATACGGCCTTCAGCCGATTTTTCCATGCTTGAAAAAGTGATGATTGCCAAACGCAGTGCAACAGTAATTGATGGTGCAGACGGTGAAGGAACAAATGCAGACTTGACAAATAATACGGGCATACCAGGCGAGGGTGAAGATTGATGTGGATCCGTTTCATGATTCCGGCTGTAGCAATCATATTATTTTTATTGGAGCCCGAGTTTGCTTTGTTCTCACCGATTGAATGGAACGGGGAACTCTTTTATTTTGTGCCCCGTTTTCTTATACTTTATTTAATTTTTCTCTCCATTTATTACAATCCTAAGCGTGCGGCTACCTACGGTTTGATTTTTGGACTCTTGTATGATGTGTTTTACATTGATATTATTGGATTGTATACAGTGTTGTACCCATTGATGTGTTTTCTTGCCAATTGGACCAACAAATATATCCACCAACACTTGACTTTTACAACAATTTTATCCGTATTGCTGGTAGCCTTAATGGAATTGGTTTTATATATTTTTTTCCATCATATTATTCACTTTACGAATTTGGCATTTACTGAATTTTTCGTTAAGCGATTAATTCCTTCAATCTTTGCAAACTTGATTTATTTAATGATGCTTGGTTGGGCATTTAAATATTTAATTGACGCCCGGGTATTGCAAAAGCTTCGTGAACTTTCTTAATTTAATCTGGCGAGAGGTGTCACTCTTATGAAAAAACAGCTTGTCCATATGAAGGGGACAAAGGACGGTTTAGTGCTTCGGCTTGATGACCAGTGCGCCTACCAAGACTTAGTGGAAGAACTTGAGAGGAAAGTATCAGAAGGTGGAATTGACGGCAGAGTGAATGTCTCTCTCGATTTAGGCTATCGCTACCTTCTTGAGCAGCAGAAACAAGAATTGATCAATATCATTGAGCACCCCGGTAAAATGGTCGTATCGAAAGTGCTTAGCAATGTCATTACGGTGGATGAAAACAATGCAAAGATGCAAGGCAATCTATGTGATACATATGTAGGCATTGTACGTTCAGGACAAGTTATACAGGCCCCGGGAGATATTATCGTGATCGGTGACGTAAATCCAAACGGAAAAATTGAAGCCGGCGGAAATATATTTGTAATGGGGAAGTTGAAAGGCATTGCACATGCAGGCATTGGCGGGGACCGGGAGGCGATTGTCGCCGCTTCCTGGTTTGAACCGACCCATGTTTATATTGCTGATGTAATTGAAGTGATGTCGAATGAAAAACCAATCGTAAAAGAACATGCGGAGCAATTATTTGCATATATAAATAAAGAAGGAAACATTTCTTATGACCGGTTGCAGGAAGCCCGAAAAATACGGCCATTACTCAACACTAAAGGAGGTAGCTAATGTGGGGGAAGCGATTGTAATAACTTCAGGTAAAGGCGGAGTCGGAAAAACTACGACAGCAGCTAACCTAGGTACAGCACTGGCACTTCAAGGCAAAAAAGTATGCCTGGTGGATACTGACATTGGTCTCCGAAATTTGGATCTCGTACTTGGTCTGGATAATCGTATCATCTATGATTTGGTGGATGTGGTGGAAGGGCGCTGCAAAATTCATCAAGCCTTGGTGAAAGACAAACGTGTTGATGATAAGTTGTATTTGTTGCCTGCTGCCCAGACGACAGATAAAAATGCCGTGACACCTGAACAAATGAAAGAATTGATCAATGAGTTAAAAAGGGAATTTGAATACGTTTTAATTGATTGTCCTGCGGGCATTGAACAAGGATACCGGAATGCGATAGCCGGTGCGGATAGTGCAATCGTTGTTACAACCCCTGAAATATCCGCAGTAAGAGATGCGGACAGGGTGATAGGCTTGCTTGAAAAAGAAGAAATTAATCCCCCTAAACTGATTATCAACCGGGTCCGAAAAGATTTAATCAATCAGGGGGATGCAATGAACATTAATGAAATTACAACACATCTTTCCATTGATCTATTGGGAATCATTGTTGATAACGAAGATGTCATTGCCTCATCCAATAAAGGGGAACCGATTGTCATGGATCCCAATAACAAGGCTTCTTTAGGCTATCGAAACATCGCCCGTAGAATTTTGGGTGAATCGGTGCCATTAATGACTTTGGAAGAAGAACATAAAGGGGTATTCAAGAAATTAATGTCTATTTTTTCAAGATGATAGATTTGCAGGAAAAAGACTGTAAAAAGATTCGACGCTTTGTGATCGGACAACCATTGCCACATCGATGAGAAAACGGAACAAGCAAAGCGGACGGAACTTTTAAACAGTCTTTTTTTCTATTTTTCTTCCATTCTCATTTTCAAAATTCAAACTTATAGAATCGTATTTTCTTATCCTTCATATACTAAGGAAAAATGAGAATGGATGAGGGTATGGGCAAAAAATGGAAATGGATTGCTGCGTTTTTCCTTTGTGCGGGCGTTCTTGTAAGCAACCATCTTTATTCGTCAGGAAAAATTTCGTTTGATGTGAAAAAAATTGTATACAGTTCTGAAGATTTAACGTTTATGCGCAACCTTTTAAGAGAAATTTTTGACAAAGAATCAAAGGATACCATTGCCGTTTCTTCAGATCCGATCAACCAAGAATTATTAACTTTTGTACAAGTTAAACCATATTACAAGGGCTACCTGCTGACCTATGAAGAAGCGGTCCCGTTAATCGCCGTCGACCATGGTCTCGTCGTGTATACCGGCTATAACAAAGATACAGGGAAAACGATTTCGGTTTATTACGAAGACAATACGACGGTGACTTATGGAAACGTGGATTCTTTTTCATTGCTTCCTTATACATCCATAGAACGGGGAAGTATAATCGGCAAGAAAGAGGCGGGAGATTTGTATATTCAGGTAGAGAAGGATGGGAATATTCTGAATTTGGAAGAAACATTAACATGGATGAAAGAGCATATGCGGCCATGAAGCGTATGACGATTCATCCATTATTTTTGCCTCTTTTATTTGGACTAATTTTGTATGGTAATGTTTCTTATTATGCCTTGATTCTATCTTCATTGCTAATTCATGAATTTGGCCATATTCTTGTTGCCTGGCTTCTTGGGGTCAAAGTGGAGCGTTGCGTCATCATGCCTTATGGCGGGGAAATTGAGCTGGAGGGAGGATACGCTTTATCTCCCCAAAAGCAGCTGTTGATCAGTTTAGGAGGTCCCATAGCCACCGTTTGCTGCATGCTGGTCGCCCCTTTTTTGGATCCTTTATTGGCCAAGCCGCTCATTAAGATTCAAATGATTTTGCTGCTGATCAATCTGATTCCTGTATGGCCCCTTGACGGCGGAAGAATTGTCTTTTCGCTTATCCTGATTTTTTCGAAAAAAGCGAAAGTTTATGAAATGTTCATAAGCATTTCTTTTATTCTGATTACCTCAACGGTCATCATTACCTTTATCTTGCTTCCAAAAACTTTATTTTTATTTTTGCTGAGCCTCTTTTTATGGATCAATATCATCCAGGAATGGAGATACCGCAAATATCGGGTTGCCTTTGAAAAATATGTAATGAATCGATTGACTTAAACTTTTTAGTATGATAACATTTCACTTGTTATGTAGCACCTGTGCTACAACCGCTCTGGGAAGGTTTTTAAAGCATCAATTGTTTGATCACCTTTCCGCAGGCGAGTCTTAGACAAAGAGGAGGTGCAATGAAATGTACGCAATCATCGAGACTGGCGGTAAACAGTATAAAGTTGAAGCTGGACAAGAAATTTACGTTGAAAAATTAGGGTTAGAACCTAACGAAACAGTAACTTTTGACAAAGTTCTTTTCGTTGGGGGCGAAACAGTGAAAGTTGGTACACCTACTGTGGAAGGTGCCACTGTTACTGCGAAAGTGATTAAAGAAGGCCGAGGCAAAAAAATCACTGTGTTCAAATACAAACCTAAGAAAAACTATCGCCGTAAACAAGGTCACCGTCAACCTTATACAAAATTGGTGATTGAATCCATCAACGCTTAAGAGGTGGCCGGATGATCACAGTTACGATTCATCACGACGAAAACCGTCGTGTAGCTGCTTTTGAATTTTCAGGCCATGCCGAATACGATGAATCGGGGAAAGATTTGGTCTGTGCAGGTGCATCGACCATCGCGATCGGGACGGTCAATGCAATCTATGCACTGTTGAATATTGAACCGAAAATCGAGCAGGCCACTGAAGGCGGAGGCTACTTAAAGGTGGACTTGCCGACGGATATAGATCCTGAATTGGATGAAAAATTGCAGCTGATTGTGCAAGTGATGACAGCACAAGTCTATTCAATGGTACAAAATTACGGTCAATATATTCAAATCAAGTACAAGCATGCAGGAGGTGGAACACAGTGAAATACTTGTTAACATTAGATCTACAATTTTTTGCTTCCAAAAAAGGGGTAGGTTCTACAAAAAACGGACGTGATTCCGAAGCGAAACGCCTTGGTGCGAAACGTGCGGATGGCCAGTTTGTTACCGGCGGTTCAATCCTTTACCGTCAACGCGGTACGAAAATCTACCCAGGTTTGAACGTAGGCCGTGGCGGCGACGACACACTTTATGCAAAAGTTGATGGTATCGTACGCTTCGAACGCATGGGACGCAATAAGAAAAAAGTAAGTGTATACCCTGTTGCACAGGAAGCATAATTCAAATGAATTCCAAAGGACTGCAAGATTGCAGTCCTTTTTTATGTATAAAAAACCCTTATCAGATAGAAGAAATAAGAGAAAAAAATTGTTATACTTAAATAAGGTATCGCTTAGCATTATGGGAGTGGGGGAATTGACGAAACTTTCTGTTAGTGAAATCTTAAGGGCTGCGAATCATGATTTCATCAACCAATTGCAATTAATCAAAATGAATTTGGATCTAAACCGGATTGATGATGCAAAAAAAATCATCGAAAATTATTGCCATCAATATAAATCTTATTCCAATCTGAATAAATTGAATTGGCCGAAAACGGTCGAATGGATACAAACTTTCCATTATCGTTTTCCTTCCATTGAATTTTTATTAAAAAGTCATGTGGCAATGACGCCGAGTGTGAAAAAGGATGCGGAAACGGTTGAATACTTGGAAAAAACCATTCAACATGTTTCCCCTTATCTCGACCCATACAGCGAACATCGATTGCTGATAGAGGTTGAAGCGACTGAACGGTGGGTAAAAATTACCTTTGATTTGCACGGGAAATGGGATGTTGAGCCTTTGCGCGACAAACCATCGGATTTGGAAATTTCAACGGAGAAAGAAACCTGCAATGATTGGAAATATGTTTTAAACTTTAAGGAGTGAAATTATGTTTGTCGATCACGTGAAAATATACGTAAAAGGCGGAGACGGCGGAGACGGGATGGTTGCCTTTCGCCGCGAGAAATATGTGCCTTATGGCGGTCCTGCAGGGGGGGACGGCGGACATGGAGGCAATGTCATCTTTGAAGTGGATGAAGGTTTGCGCACGCTAATGGATTTCCGCTATCAGCGCCATTTTAAGGCGCCCCGCGGAGAAAACGGCAAAAGCAAAGGAATGCACGGAAAAAATGCGGAAGATTTAGTTGTGAAAGTCCCGCCGGGAACCGTTGTCATCAACGAAGAAACCGGAAGAGTCATTGCGGACTTGGTGGAGCATGGGCAGCGCTCCATTGTTGCAAAAGGCGGCCGCGGCGGACGGGGCAATATGCGTTTTGCCACACCGGCAAATCCCGCACCTGAAATTGCGGAAAAAGGGGAGCCGGGTGAAGAATTAAATGTAATATTGGAATTGAAATTATTGGCCGATGTAGGGCTTGTGGGTTATCCAAGCGTCGGGAAATCCACATTGCTCTCTGTTGTTTCTGCCGCAAAACCGAAAATCGGCGCATATCACTTTACAACCATTGTTCCGAATCTTGGGGTAGTCGAAACGGGTGACGGACGCAGCTTTGTCATGGCGGATTTGCCAGGGTTGATTGAAGGAGCCCATCAGGGTGTCGGATTGGGCATGCAGTTTTTGCGCCATATCGAAAGAACGAGGGTCATTGTGCACGTTGTGGATATGTCCGGAATGGAAGGGCGTGATCCTTATGAAGATTTTGTGAAAATCAATAATGAGCTGGAGCAATATGATTTGCGCCTTACGGAACGGCCTCAAATCGTCGCTGCGAATAAAATGGACATGCCCGGTGCAGAAGAAAATTTAAAGGAATTCCGGAAAAAAGTGGGCGATCAAGTAAAAATATTTCCGATTTCCGCTTTGACAAAGAAGGGGCTGCAGCCCTTGCTGCATGAAATCGCGGACTTGCTGGAAGTCGCTCCTACTTTCGAATTGTATGATCTTGCCGATGAAAGCGACGCGACCGTTGTATATAAACATGAGAAAAAAGGTGCCGATTTCGAAATTGTCCGTGATGATGATGGAGCATTTGTATTAAAAGGGCAAAAAATTGAACGTCTATTTAAAATGACAGACTTCAGCCGGGATGAATCCGTCCGTCGTTTTGCAAGACAACTTCGCCATTTGGGGGTTGATGATGCTTTGAGGGAACGGGGTGCCAAAGACGGGGATACCGTTCGAATTCTGGATTATGAGTTTGAATTTATTGAATGATGGGGGGATGGAGATGAAAAATGTCGCAGAACAACGATATTATCTAGTGCGGGAAGATGTGCTTACCGATGCCATGCAAAAAACATTGGAAGCAAAGCGGCTATTGGAATCAGGGAAAGTCAACTCGATTTGGGATGCGGTGAAACAGGTAGACCTTTCCAGAAGCGCATTTTACAAATACCGGGACGCGGTCTTCCCCTTTCACTCCATCGTAAAAGAAAGAATTTTAACGATGATCATTCAGTTGCAAGATCAAAAGGGAACGTTGGCCAAAGTGTTGGAAGTCATTACAGAAGCCCATTGCAATATATTGACAATCCACCAAACGATACCGATCCAGGGCCGGGCCAATGTAACCCTTTCCTTGGATGTAACGAGCATGGCCATGGATTTGCATGAATTAATCAAAAAATTGAATGATTTGGAATTCGTGGAATCTGCCGAAGTAATCAGTTCGGGAGCATTATGATACAATTGATTTGCAGTTGAGATGGCAATAGCCATTAGATGGTTGATAGGAGGCTTAATGGTGACAAACAATGAATGGAAGTACCGGGTCGCCTATTTGGGTCCGGAGGCTTCTTTTTCCTATTTAGCGACAAGAGAGCTTTTCCCTAATGAATGGAACATTGCATATAGAACCATTCCTGAATGCATTGACGCTGTAACGAATGAAGTGGTGGATTTTGCGGTGGTGCCTTTGGAAAACGCAATCGAAGGTTCCGTGCCGCTTACAATCGATTATTTATTCCATGAAGCGGATTTATATATTGTCGGTGAAATCAAATTAAAAATCCAACAGCATTTAATGGTCAATAAAGCGCAAAAAGACAACTGGGAAAAAATTGAAGGGATTTATTCCCATCCCCATGCTTTAGCCCAATGCCATAAGTATCTGTTTTATCGTTTCAGCCATGTGCCATTGCACCAAACATCATCCACGGCTCAAGCGGCGAAAATGGTTGCGGAGAATCCGGACAAATGTATCGCGGCCATTGGCAATGCCACATCCGCGGAAAAGTATGGGCTTGTCATCGTAGAAAAAAATATCCATGATTTTCATTTTAACCATACCCGCTTTGTGGTGTTATCGAAATATAATACCCGCTTGCCGATTGAAAATTCGGATGGACAGCCGAAAACGATGCTTATGCTCACATTGCCCCACGATGACGCGGGGGCCCTGCATCGGGTGCTTTCGGTTTTTGCATGGAGAAGATTGAATCTAAGTAAAATCGAATCCCGCCCATTAAAGACGGGGCTGGGCAATTATTTCTTCATCATCGATGTATTGGCAGACGAAAATGAACCGATGATGAAGTGGGCATTTGAGGAATTGAATGCCCTTGGTTGCACGGTAAAATCACTCGGTACGTATTATACATATAATGCATCGGAGTGATGGAACTTGAAGGGCCGGCTGATTTTGCAAAAATCCCGGCCGATGGAGCCGCCGTTTGCAGTCAATGAACCGTTGAAAAGAGCGGCCGGAATGTTTGAACTGCACCTCCAATCCCTGGAGGTGCAGTTCTTTTTTATTTTTATTCCTCCACCAAATATCCCTTTTTCCGGAGTCTTCTTTCGGCTTCTTCGATCTGCTCCATCGTTGGAGCGGAAATCACGTGCAGATGGGTGCCGTTCGTTAAAACCGATAAGTAAGTGGCGTTTGTTTCTTTCACTTTTTTTAGAAACTTTTCCACGTCGATGCGGGAAGACAGCATCATGGATGCAGTAATTTCCCCGTAAACCGGGTGTTCCACAATGACATTTTTTATGGTCACCCCGCAATCGACAATCGTCATCATTTCATCTTCAGCTTCTTCTGCCGTATGTACACAGACAATTTTCTTTTCAACCTGGAAAGCATCCTCTTGATTCATATAAAAATAGCCCTGGCTCGTTGAAATAATCGGAATATTGCGGGCTTTCAACAAATTCATATCGTTGACAATCACTTGGCGGCTGACATTTGCATATTTTGCTAATTGAGTTCCCGTAATTGGCTCTTTTGAATTCTTCAGTAATTTCAATAGTTCATTTCTGCGTTCTTCTCCGAGCATTTTTTTCATCGAATCACACCTTCTAGCAAATGTTGTGTATACGGATAAGCCCTTAAAACATAGTTTAACACGAGGCAAAGGAAAGGGTATATTTTTGTGACCTTTTTGTTGTAACAACATATTATAAAACGAGAAAAGGAGGATGTCTGTTGCGAACTCACATTGTACAAAAAGGGGATACGCTTTGGAAAATTGCCAAACAATATGGAATCGATTTTGAAGAGTTGAAAAGGCTGAATGCCCATTTGGCCAACCCGGATTACATCGTGCCGGGCATGGAAATCATTTTGCCTGACGATGTGCCGGGCCGGAAACCGTCTTATGACCAGAAAGAAAAGGCGGATAAATCCAAAATAAAAGATAGCGCTGCGAAAGAAAAGAAAGCGGAAGTCCCGCCAAAAGCGAAGCCGGTTGAAAAGCCGCAAATGAAGCCGCCGGCGGGGGAAATGAAAGTGCCTGAAATTCCTCCGATTCCGCCAGTGCCGCAACCGGCTCCGATACAACAAATGCATCCGCATGAAAAAAAGGAATTCCATTTTGATTTTTCGCCGCAATTCAGCATTCAACGCCCTATTCCGCATCCGCAGTTTATGCCGCTTCCGCAACCTGTGATGCCGCAGCCGATTTTTATCGAAATTCCTCAGCAAATTCAGCAGCCTGCAAAAGAAGAAAAGAAAGAAGAGAAAGAAGTGGTGGTAGAAAAAGAATATATCCCTGTTCCTCAAACCCATATAGAATATGTTCCGGTACCGCAGCCGATCTATATTCCATGCATGCCGCATCCGGTATCTCCTTGCCACCATGGACCTCAAAAAACGGGACACTGCGGCTGCAGAGGCCAAGGTCCTATGCACCATCAAGTCCAACCTTATTTTACAAGTCCTCATGGGCTGCCTGCATGTCCTGGGTATCCGGAAATGCATGGAGGAATGATGCCGTATGGATATGACATGCCATATCCGGTTCAGCCGGCACCAGAGTTCAGAGATATGGAAGGGTACGAAGAAAACGGCGATGCACCTCTTGTAGAAGCGGAAGTCGAAGAAGTTCAAGACCACAGCACGGATTGGCTGTTTGAATCCACTTCAAAAGAGGATGGGGAACAGAAAGTGAAAGATATAAGCAAAGCGCAGGAAGAACAACAAGGATTCAAAGATTTTGAACAAGCAACAATGCCTTCATACGGATACTATGGAATGCCGCAAGAAGGTTATATCCCTATGGAACAAGGACATTATGCACCAATGCATCCATTTGCCCCTCAACCGGTTTATCCTCCAATGGAACAAGGGATGGCACCATATAGCCAGCAACATCAGCCATGGATGAATCCTTGCGCACCATACTTTAAACCGTGGGCATACTAAATGCAAATAAAAAATAATATATGGAAACAACACAGCGGGAATGAAACACTTTTCATAAAAAAATATGATCAAATACATGTATTCGAAAAAGTAGCGCTGATTCATGAAAAATTGGAGAAAATCCGGTTTCCGTATATCATTCCGCTAAAAAGGTCCAAAGAACCGTACCTGCTTGTGCAAAGTTGGCAAAAGAACAGTTACAGCGCTGATTTTTCCAAAGTGAAACACCGGAAAAAAGCGGTGAAAATATTAAAAGCGCTTCATGAAACGAATCAACATGTCGACTGGCATCTCTATTCCGAAATCCCGAAGCAGAAATTGATCCAAAAATGGCAGGCAAGGCTTGAACGGTTTCTGATGCAGGAAAAAGAACTGGTAAAATATTTGCGGCATCACTATTACGATATTGTGCTATATGCCAACAAAGCTTTGGAAAAGATCCAACAAAAACCGGGAACTGGACCGAAAACATTGACGCTTCTTCACGGGGATGTCGTCCATCATAATTTCTTGATTACAAAAGATGGAATGAAACTGATCGATTTTGATTTGGCGGTTGTCGGCGATCCGGCGGAAGAAATGATTTTATGGATGCATCGGGCGCTTCCAAATATGGATTATGATCTCGAAAGGCTCTTGCTGGAACAAAAATATTTGCGGGAAATTTGCCTGGCGAAATTACACTACCTTCAGTATCCAAATGAATTGTTAAGAGAATGGCAATATGTGCTGCATCTGGGGGATCATGAAAAAGATGTTTTCTTAGAATATATAATGCCGTTTACGGAAAAGGCATTAAGGCATTGGCCTGACTTGATGTCGGCAACGGAAAAAATTCAAGAAATGTTTGAAGTAGGATAAAATACGAGATTATGATAATATAAAATGGAATAGTAAATAGGTGACCGTCACAATATGACGGTCTTTCTTTTGTTTCTGTAAGTGTTGGAAAAAAAACACTGCGAAATGCGAGGAATAAAAATGTATGATTATATCATTGGAAAGGTGACGAGAATTACCCCTGAGTATATTGTGCTGGAACAAAACGGGATTGGCTATCGAGTCTTTACGCCCAATCCATATGCCTTCCGTGTGGACGAGGAGATCCGAAAAGTCTTTATACATATGTATATCCGTGAAGATGCCCAGCAATTATTCGGATTTAAAACATTGGAACAGAGGGAATTATTCCGGAAACTGATCCAGGTTTCCGGAATCGGGCCAAAAAGCGCTTTGTCCATTCTTGCCAGCGGGAATCCTTCACAAGTCATAACGGCCATTGAAATGGAAGATGAATCATTTTTAGTGAAATTCCCCGGTGTCGGAAAGAAAACGGCGCGGCAAATGATTCTTGATTTGAAAGGAAGGCTCGGCTCCCTTCTTGAACATGTGGAACTGCCAAGTGCCCAGGATGAATTGCCTCTATTCGGCGGAAATGCCCATCGGCAGGAAATGGAGGATGCGATGCAGGCTTTGCGGGCGCTCGGCTATTCCGAAAAAGAATTGGCGAAGATTTTGCCCGCATTAAAAGAGAGGGACGATCTGGAAACAACCGAAAGCTATATGAAATATGCCTTAAAACTTTTGTTAAACACGAAATAACAAGGAGGGCGGCAAGTGGATCGAATCGTATCTGGCGAAGCAAATGAATTGGATCGGCAGTTCGAACTTTCGCTCAGACCCCAAAGACTTTCCCAGTATATAGGACAACATAGAGTAAAAGAAAATTTAAAGATTTTTATTGAAGCGGCCAAATTGCGGCAGGAATCATTGGATCATGTGCTGCTTTACGGTCCCCCCGGGCTCGGGAAGACAACCCTTGCCAATGTGATTGCCAATGAATTGGGCGTCAATATCCGGCTTACAAGCGGACCTGCGATCGAGCGCCCGGGAGACTTGGCGGCCATTCTCAACGCCCTTGAGCCGGGCGACGTACTGTTTATCGATGAAATCCATCGCCTGTCCCGCACAATCGAAGAGGTGCTTTATCCGGCTATGGAAGATTTTTGCCTTGATATTGTCGTCGGAAAAGGTCCGGAAGCACGCTCAATCCGGCTTGATTTGCCGCCTTTTACACTGGTCGGTGCAACCACAAGGGCGGGATCTTTGTCAGCCCCGTTGCGGGATCGTTTTGGTGTATTGTTGAGATTGGATTTTTATGACGAAGCTTCATTGATTGAAATTGTGAAAAGAAGTAGTAAACTGTTTGAAGTGGAGATTGATGACGAAGCCGCACAGGAAATCGCGAAACGTTCCCGTGGAACACCCCGAATCGCCAACCGCCTGTTGAAGCGGGTAAGGGACTATGCGCAAGTGATAGGGGATGGAACGATTACCGTAGCCATTGCTAAACAGGCTTTGGAATTGCTTCAAGTGGACCGGTTCGGTTTGGATCAGATCGATCATCAATTATTGGAATGCATGATTCTTCAATTTAATGGCGGCCCTGTAGGCTTGGATACTTTGGCCGCATCCATCGGCGAAGAGCGCATTACCATCGAGGATGTATACGAACCGTATTTAATGCAAATCGGCTTTATTCAAAGGACGCCCCGGGGACGTGTCGCGACAAAGTTAGCTTATGAACACCTTGGTTATACTTATAACGATGAAATAAAGTAAAAGGAAGAAGTAGCGTATGAAAATTGATGAATTTGATTTTGATTTGCCCGAAGAACTGATTGCCCAAACACCATTGAAAGACCGGGCGGCAAGCAGGCTTCTGGTCGTTAATCCATTTACAAAGGAAATTGAACATCATCAATTTCCGCATATCGTGGAGGAGCTCAATCCGGGTGACTGCCTTGTCCTGAACGATACCCGGGTGATGCCGGCAAGGCTGTTCGGAGTGAAAGAAGAAACCGGCGCCCATATTGAAGTGCTGTTGTTAAAGCAAATTGGCGAAAACCGGTGGGAAACATTGGTCAGACCGGCGAAAAGGGTTAAAGTCGGAACGACCGTCAGCTTTGGAGATGGATTGATGACCGCTACATGCACAAATACCCTTGAACACGGCGGACGCGTATTCGAATTCCATTACGATGGCATTTTTTATGAAGTGTTGGACAAATTGGGGGAAATGCCGTTGCCGCCGTATATTCACGAAAAATTGGAAGACAAGGAACGATATCAGACGGTCTACGCAAAAGAAATCGGTTCCGCGGCCGCTCCGACAGCAGGCCTCCATTTTACGGAAGAGCTTCTGGAAAAGATCCGGAATAAAGGGGTGGAAATTGTCTTTATTACCCTTCATGTGGGGCTGGGCACTTTCCGGCCTGTAACGAGTGATACGATCGAAGAACACAAGATGCACTCGGAGTTTTATAGCATCAGCGATAGCGCGGCCGAAACGATCAATCGGGTGAAAGCTCGCGGCGGAAAAGTGGTCGCTGTCGGAACCACAACGACCAGAACCCTTGAAACCGTCGCCTCGAAATATGACGGAAAAATAAAAGGGGAACAAGGATGGACAGATATTTTTATTTATCCGGGTTATGAATTTAAATGCATCGACGGGCTGATTACAAATTTCCATTTGCCAAAATCGACACTCGTCATGCTCGTTTGTGCATTGGCCGGAAAAGAAACGATTTTCCACGCTTATTCGGAAGCCATTAAGGAACGTTATCGTTTCTTCAGTTTTGGGGATGCGATGTATATCCGTCCAAAAAAGTCGAATTAGATGAATGAAGACACTTTTTCACTATTGAAAAGAGAGGAATCATGGATGACACAACCTGCAATTCGTTATGAACTGATTAAAACTTGCAAACAATCAGGAGCGAGGCTGGGAATTGTGCATACACCGCACGGTTCCTTTGAAACGCCTGCTTTCATGCCAGTTGGTACTCAGGCGACCGTGAAAACCATGTCGCCTGAGGAATTAAAGGAAATAGGGGCAGGCATCATTTTGTCGAACACATATCATCTCTGGCTCAGACCGGGAAATGATATTGTGAAGGAAGCGGGCGGCCTGCACAAATTCATGAACTGGGACCGGCCAATTCTGACCGATTCGGGCGGATTCCAGGTCTTTTCCTTGAGCGACCTTCGCAAAATTAAAGAAGAAGGGGTTTATTTCCGCAACCATTTAAATGGAGACAAGCTCTTTTTGAGCCCGGAAAAATCCATTCAAATCCAAAACGATTTAGGGGCAGATATCATCATGGCATTTGATGAATGTCCGCCATATCCGGCGACGTATGAATATATGCTGGAAAGTGTGGACAGAACTACCCGTTGGGCGAAACGGTGCAAAGAAGCGCATCAGCGTCCGGAAGAGCAGGGGCTATTCGGCATTGTCCAAGGCGGTGAATTTGAAGATTTGAGAAAACGTTCCGCTGAAGCCCTTGTGGATTTGGATCTGCCCGGGTATGCCGTAGGAGGGCTATCGGTCGGGGAACCGAAAGAAGTCATGTACCGGGTGCTTGAATTTACCACTCCACTGTTGCCTGTAAATAAACCCCGCTATTTGATGGGAGTAGGTTCACCGGATGCGTTGATCGAAGGGGCGATTCGGGGCATCGATATGTTCGACTGTGTATTGCCGACGAGAATTGCCCGCAATGGCACCCTCATGACTTCACAAGGCCGTCTCGTCATCAAAAATGCCCAATATGCGCGGGATTTTGGCCCGCTTGATCCGAACTGCGACTGTTATGCATGCAAAAACTATTCACGGGCTTACGTCCGCCATTTGATTCGATCAGGAGAAATTTTTGGATTGCGATTGACGACTTATCATAATCTGTACTTCTTATTAAGATTGATGGAAAAAGTGAGACAAGCCATCCGGGAAGACCGGCTGCTTGATTTCCGAAACGAATTTTTTGAGCAATACGGCTTCAACAAACCTAACGCAAAGAATTTCTAGCGGACAAAAAGAAAAAAAAAGGGTTTTTTTCGAAGAAAGTAGAAAAATAAATCGATTTTTAGCATGATTTTATACTATACTTATGAAGTGAGAATTAGAAAGGGGAGTAAACAGGTGGAAACATTATATAATCTATTGCCAATTATTATTATGTTTGTCGCGATGTGGTTAATTTTAGTTCGCCCTGCACAAAAACGTCAGAAAGCGACGCTTGAAATGCAAAAAAATCTAAAGCGTGGAGATAAAGTGGTTACAATTGGCGGGCTTCATGGCGAAGTGGATGCGCTGGAAGACACAGTGGTTTATCTGATAGTGGATGGAAAAACACGTCTCAAATTTGAACGTCAGGCCATTGGACGAGTAATCAATGAATAATTGGCAAGAGAACATTATTAAAAAGGTTTATCTGCTTCCGGGAGCAGGTAAACCTTTTTTTTGTATAGTAGCAAAAGGTTTGGCAAACAATAGAAAGGAAAGGATGTGATGGTTTGGAAATTTATTTGGGAATCCTTTTCAGAACCGTTTTTCTTTATTTGCTCGTGCTGGTCGTTTTTCGCCTTATGGGAAAACGGGAAGTCGGCGAACTGAGCATCATGGACCTGGTTGTATTTGTATTGATTGCGGAATGCGTTGCATTTGCCTTGGATGATATAGAGAAGCCGCTTTTTGAAAATGTCTTTCCCATCATCATTTTGCTTGGCATCCAATATTTGAATTCCCTTCTTGCACTAAAAAGCAAAAAGATCCGCGATTTGATTGACGGAGATCCATCCATCATTGTGGAAGACGGCGTCATTAATCAAGAAGAAATGCGAAAGCAGCGCTACAATTTGGATGACCTGTTCCAGCAAATGAGGGAAGAACGGATTCCATCGGTACAGCAAATCAAATACGCCTTCCTCGAACCGTCCGGAAAACTATCAATCTTTTTAAAGGACGATGATCCGCTCATTTTTCCGCTGATAGTAGACGGATATATTGTAGACCGGCATCTGAAGTTTATTGAAAAAGATCGGGAATGGCTATTGGAAAATTTAAAAAAGAAAGGGTACAAACCGGAAGACATTTTTTATTGTTGCTATGAAAATTATGATCTGCATATACAGCTAAAAACGGCGAACAAAAACGGAACGTAAATATCTGAAATCATTCCATTTAAACTGGTTTGTGGCCAATAATAGAACCGTCAATACGATAAGGGTTAACGCGCTGTTCGCCCAGAAACCGAAAGAAATTTTGCTGAACAGATAGCTTTGGATAAAACAAGTGATGATAAAATCAACATAAGGAATGGCAAAGAACCGGAAACCGGAACTGATCATCTTGTGCCCCCTCAACGTTGCCATATGCAGAAAGGATGTCACCAAAACACCGAAGCCGATGGCAATGATTGCCCCGTATTCTTGAATAAATGGTTGGGAAGCCAATACAAACATTACGAACAGTTTGCCGATTCCTCCGTAAATGGAATTCATCATTGCGGGTCTTGCTTCGTCGATCGCTTGAAGGATGGAATGTAGAGGGCTTTGAATATAGTAAAAATAGAAGATTGGGGCCAGAATTTTCATAAATCCTCGGTTTTCCTCCAAGTGAAAGAGCCGCATGGCGAGCTCATCGCCATGGAGGAAAAAATAAGCTGCAGCATATGCGCCGATGATGGATGATAAACGCAAACTTACACCAATCCGGTCGTTTAATAATCGCCGATTGCCCCTGGCTACGGCATCACTGACTGCAGGAATCAGCACAATGGCCAATGCGTTCGGGATAAAAGAAGGAAACAGCAACAAAGGAACATGGACGCCGGAAATAATTCCATATAGGGTTGTCGCACCTGCGGCGGTAAGTCCTGCGATTGTCAATGCTTTCAAAAAGACGATCGGTTCCAAAAACCAGGTAAACGTTCCGAACAATTTGCTTCCTGCACTCGGAACCGCAATCCGCAATAAAGGCATTGCCGGATAGGGTTTAGGGGAAGAAGATTTTTTTAGTTTTTTCTTTTTCGCTACATAGTGGATATATAAATAGATGAATGAAACCATTTCGCCTATGGCTGTGATTGCCATTGCGTAAGCGGCCGTCAATTCAGGGTTGTCCGGCACGACGAAAAATGGCAGCGCCAAGGATATTAATACAATCCGCACCAATTGTTCAATCATTTGCGACCATGCAGTTGCCGATATGATGGCAATCCCTTGCAAATATCCCCTGATCAATCCGGAAAATACGATGATTGGTACGGCGCCTAATGCAATATACAATGTGATTTTTGTTCCTTCATTATGTAAAAGCGTTCCTGCGAGATATGGAATAAACATCGCCAAAATGGGCGTGAATAGAATAATGGACAAAATGGACCATCTAGCGGCAGTTTTCATGACGGACTGAAGTTGTCCCAATTGGCGTTTCGCGAAGAGTTCCGCGATGACTTTTGCCACCGCAATAGGTATGCCGAGCTGCAAGACCGAAACGAAAAAGATATATGCAGGGTAGGCGGTCATATAGACTCCTACGGCTTCTTCCCCTGCCACTCTCATAAACTGCATTCTATATATAAAGCCGAAAAGTTTTGATAAAAAAATGACAACGGTGAGAAAAATTGTCCCTCTAACAAATGATGCCATTCCTACAGTCCCTTCTCATTTTTTCTCTTTTTCGTTACAATATTTGTATGCTTTCCAAAAAACAGTTTAGTCAGAACGGTGGAGTGATGTTCCCATGGCCGAACAAGAGCGCTTATTTCAAAAAGTTTTGCCCGTCCTAAACAGCAAATTAGAAGAATTGAAAATAAACGGATACGAGGGTATTGCAGCCGAAGATCTTTGGAATTACTGTCTTCACAAGAAATGGCGAAAGAAAAATATTGATGAACTCCGCATCCACGAAATCGTGTCGACCATTTTTTCATTGAAACCTTCGGAGGTTGTGAATCATCTTCAAATACAGCAATTTCAAACGGTTGATTGGTTTTCCGAGTTGAATCAGGAAGAGTTGAAAGAATTGTTGAATCCGAAAAGAGATAACAATTCTGACACAGAAAAGTAATATATGAAAGTTTGACAGGCCGATTTTCGTGTTCCATAATTAGTTTGTTACATAGGAACAGAAAAGGATATTTTTGCAATAGTTTCGAACGGTGCGCATTTCACTTCAAGTGTATTCTTCAGCGGATGGAAATATCACGACAAAATTTGTGGCGCCCTGCATTCAAGAGATTATTGTAAAGATATGCTTTCAGGGGTGTATGTATGTACAAGCGTTTGTACATTGCATTGAGGAGGATTTTAAATGAAATCAACGAGCCGTATCATTGCCTTCGTATTGGCCGTAGCCGTTTTATTTGGAGCGATGGCGTTCACTGTGGAAGGCGTATTGAAGAATGTAAAACTTGGACTTGATTTGCAAGGCGGATTCGAAGTTTTATATGAAGTCGAACCATTGAAAGAGGGCCAAAAAATTACACAGGATGTTCTCGCGAATACCACTACCGCTTTATCGAAGCGTATAGATGCCCTTGGTGTAAGCGAGCCGAGCATTCAAGTGGAAGGGGAAAACCGTATTCGCGTGCAGCTGGCGGGGATTGACGACCAGTCATCTGCCCGGGAGATGTTATCCAGCACGGCAAATTTAACATTCCGTGATGTAAACGATAATTTGTTGCTGGACGGATCGGACCTAAAGGAGGGCGGTGCTGCCGCTTCCTTTGATAACCAAAACCGTCCAATCGTAACGCTTACACTCAAAGATGCGAAAAAATTTGCCGAAATCACTTCGAAAATTTCCAAAATGCCTCGTGGCGAAAATTTGCTTGTCATTTGGATGGATTTTGAGGAAGGGAAAGACTCTTTCAAAGAAGAAGTGACAAAGCCAAATCCCAAATACATTTCGGCAGCTGCCGTCAATGAAACGTTAAATACAACGGACGTCATGATTTCCGGCAATTTCACGGTGGAAGAAACGAAAAATTTGGCGAGCATTTTGAATGCAGGCGCCCTTCCTGTAAAATTGACGGAAATCTATGCGACTTCCGTCGGCGCCCAATTCGGTGAAAAGGCGTTAAAAAGCACCGTATTTGCCAGCGTTGTCGGTGTAGCATTGATTTTTGTTTTCATGCTTCTTTACTACCGGTTGCCGGGCTTTGTATCCATCATAACATTGACCGTCTTTGCTTATTTGGTGCTGCTCGTTCAGAATTTGCTGGGAGCCGTATTGACTCTTCCTGGTATTGCGGCATTTGTGCTCGGTATCGGCATGGCCGTGGATGCGAACATTTTGACGGCGGAGCGGATCCGGGAAGAATTGCGGATTGGCTTATCCCCTCAGGAAGCCTTTAAAATCGGTTCCAAAGTGTCATTAAGCGCAATCATTGATGCCCAGTTGACGACATTGTTGGCTGCGGCGGTGCTGTTCTACTTTGGTACAAGTTCCGTTAAAGGTTTTGCGACAACATTAATGATTTCCATTGTATTAAGTTTCGTCACATCTGTATGGTTGTCCCGCGTGCTGCTCGGACTGCTTGTCAACAGCGGCAAATTCAACAGCCCATTCTTCTACGGGGTTCGGAAATCAAAAATCCATGACCCTTCAGAAGGCGTAGATACATTGGATTTGTCTACAAATTTTGACCGTTTTGATTTTGTTCATAACCGCAAGAAATTTTATGCGTTCTCCATGGCGGTCTTGCTCATCGGCCTTGTCCTGATTGGCATTTTCAAATTGAACTTGGGCATCGATTTTTCAAGCGGTACCCGCGTGGAAATTTTAACGAATGAACCGGCAGCGCAAGACGAAATGGCCGATTATTTGGAGAAAATCGGTTTTGCTCCGGATAAACTGGTGATCAGCGGCGAAAATAGGGATACAGCCGTCGCAACGTACAAAAAGGATTTCACACAGGAAGAAACATTGAAGTTGAAAGCGGCAGTCGCGAAAGACTACGGTCATGAACCGAATGTCAGCACCGTTTCTCCAACGGTTGGAAGGGAATTGGTGAAAAATGCGATAAAGGCATTGTTGATTGCGGCACTGGGCATCATTATTTATGTTGCCATCCGCTTCGAATGGAGAATGGGTGTCGGCGCGATCGTATCCTTGTTGCATGATGTATTCTTTATGGTGTCACTCTTCAGCGTATTGCGTTTGGAAGTGGATATAACATTTATTGCGGCAATTTTGACGATTGTCGGTTACTCCATTAACGATACGATTGTCACTTTTGACCGCATCCGCGAAAATATCGACCGCAAAGGTGAAATTAAGACGAAAGAAGAACTTGCGGACATTATCAACAAATCGCTCCGTCAAACGATGACGCGATCCGTCAATACGGTGTTGACGGTGATTATCGTAGTCGTGGCCCTCTTGATTTTCGGGGCGCCGGCCATCCGGAATTTCTCGATTGCCTTGCTGATCGGGCTCATAACCGGCATGTATTCGTCCATTTGTATCGCGGCCCAGCTCTGGTACACGCTTAAAACGAGGGAAATGAAAAAGAAAGGTACAACCGTGAAGAAAAAAGAGAAAAAACAATGGGGTTCAGACGAGCCGGTTGTATAATGAACAATTGTCTTCGGAGGGTGTCCGGAAAGTGTTTGGCTTTCCGGACACCCTCCATCTTTTCCGATATGACTTTTCAGACGTTTTTTTCTTCCCGGGAATCAAAAAATTTTATGAATCTTGTTTTCTTTCATGACCTTTGAAGGAATTAGAAACTTTTCTCTCCAATGCCTGCGAAATTTCTGTATAATGGACTTCGTGAGGAAGTGAGAACATGATTCAATCGTCGAAAAAATGGAAGATACAAAAACCGGACGAGAGTTTTGTCGGACAATTGCGAAAAGAATTGAACATTACGAGTTTAACTGCAAAAATCTTGGCTTCCAGAGTAAAAACAATCGAAGAAGCCAAAAATATTTTCTATATGGATGACCGACATTTACATAATCCTTTTCTGTTGGCGGGAATGAAGGAAGCCGTGGAACGGATCGAACTGGCGCTGGATCGGGGAGAAAAAATATTAATCTACGGCGATTATGATGCGGATGGAATTACCAGCACGACGATTATGCTGAATGTGCTGCTCGATTTGGGGGCGGATGTCGAGTATGAAATCCCAAACCGCTTTACCCATGGGTATGGTCCTCATGAAGAATTGTTCAGAAAAGCTCATGAAAATGGAATCCAATTGATTATTACGGTCGATAATGGAATTAGCGGGATTGAACCGATTCGCCTGGCAAAAGAACTTGGCATGGATGTGATTGTCACGGACCATCACGAACCGGGAGATGAACTTCCACCTGCGGACGTCATCGTCCATCCAAGAATCCCGGAAGGGCACTATCCTTTCGGAGAATTGGCAGGAGTAGGGGTGGCTTTCAAACTTGCCCATGCTTTGTACGGTGAAGAGCCTGACCATTTATATGAATATGCAGCAATCGGCACCATCGCAGATCTTGTGCCTTTGACCGGGGAGAACCGATACATCGCAAAAAAAGGAATTGAACAGATCCGCAAATCCAATAGCCCCTGGGTCAAGGCTTTGTGCGAGGCTTCGGGGGTAAAACAGCAGGAAATTGATGAAGAAATCATCGGTTTTTATTTTGGCCCCCGGTTAAACGCAATCGGCCGTTTAGGTGATGCCAAACCCGGCGTGGAATTTTTAATGAGCGGGGATTTGGAATTTGCCCTTCAAGGCGCAAAATTGTTAAATCAAAAAAATAATGAAAGGAAAGAATATGTCGCTTCCATTACGGAAGAGGCAATCGGAATGATTGAAAATGACCCTCGCATCGGAAATTCCTTGGTGCTTGTCGTTGCCAAAGAAGGATGGCATGCGGGCGTCATCGGGATTGTCGCTTCCCGTTTGGTGGAGAAATACTATAAACCTGCCATTGTGTTTTCCATCGATCCGGAAACGGGGCTTGCGAAGGGATCGGGAAGAAGTATTGAAGGCTTCCATTTGTACAATGAATTGGCAAAAAATCGGGATATCCTTCCGCATTTTGGCGGCCACCCAATGGCTGCGGGCATGACATTGTCCCGGGAGCATATCGATGAATTGCGGGAACGTCTTCACCGGCAAGCTTCCCAATGTTTGACGGAAGAATTGCTGACGCCGAAATTGTATATTGATGTGCCCGTCGATTTAGGGGAGGTATCCGTGGAGGCCATTGAAGAAGTCCAGTCGTTGAAACCTTTCGGCATCGGATTTGAAAAACCCCTTTTCGCCATTCAACAAGTATCCGTCCGTTCGATGAGAAAAATAGGAGCAAATGAAGACCATATCAAAATGGAGCTTGAAAATGAATATGGAATCCTTGATGCAGTCGGCTTTAATAAGGGATTTTTATACAATGAAATCACCTATGGCGTGAAAATATCCATTGCAGGAGATTTGCAGATCAACGAGTGGCAAGGACGAAAAAAGCCGCAGTTTTTCATTTTGGATGTCCAAACTTCTGAATGGCAATTATTCGATTATCGCGGAAAAGCGAACGTTCCGAATTTGTTGAACAACATCCCGATGGAATCATCTTTTGTTGCTTTCCGCAAAGAAACGCTGCAATATTTCGGCGAGTTTTTGCCATCCATCCAATTAATTGAAGATGAAATGTACGGTTCCTTGTCGCCTTTTCTGGTGCTATTGGATTTGCCGAAACGTGTTCAAGAGATGGAAAAGCTCATCGAAACCGCCAGACCAAAACGGATTTATGCGGTTTTTTATACCCCAAATTCCCTGTTCTTCAACGGCATGCCGACGCGAAAACACTTTGTCCATTATTACACGCTGATCAAGAGCCGCCCTTTCATTAATTTAAACGAACATCTCCGCCATTTATCAAAACATTTGGGATTAAATGCAGAGGCTATAAAATTTATGACAAAAGTGTTTTTTGAACTCGGTTTTGTTACAATAGAGAATGGGCTGATCAAGGTCAACCAATTTGCGGAAAAACGTTCTCTTACAGAAGCTGCGTCCTATCAACTGCGAAAACAGCAAATCGAATTGGAACAACAATTTTTATATTCCACTTATTCCGAACTTAAACAATGGTTTAATGAACGAATAAAGGAGTTT
Source organism: Ureibacillus sp. FSL K6-8385 (assembly GCF_038593155.1). Lineage (GTDB taxonomy): Bacteria > Bacillota > Bacilli > Bacillales_A > Planococcaceae > Ureibacillus > Ureibacillus terrenus. The sequence continues at coordinate 1,621,677 of NZ_CP151968.1, read as the reverse complement.
TCATATTCCTGAGGAGGAACATCGAATGGATTTAAAACAATATATTGCGATTGTAGAAGATTTTCCAAAAGAAGGAATTAGTTTCAAAGATATTACGCCATTGATGGATAATGGGTCAGCATTTAAGTATGCGGTGGATCAGATAGTCGAATTCGCCAAAGATGTAGGGGCGGAGATTATCGTTGGACCGGAGGCGCGGGGCTTCATCGTCGGATGTCCTGTGGCGTACGCATTAGGAATCGGCTTTGCACCGGTCCGCAAGCCTGGGAAATTGCCTAGGGAAGTTGTCAGTGTCGAATATGATTTAGAATATGGAACAAATACGCTCACCATGCATAAGGATGCCATTTCGCCAGGCCAGAAAGCGCTGATCATTGATGATCTGCTTGCGACAGGAGGAACGGTGGACGCCACAATCAAACTTGTGGAGAAGCTTGGAGGCGAAGTGGTCGGTTGTGCGTTCATTATTGAATTGACGGAATTAAAAGGCCGCGAGAAAATTAGAAATTATCCTGTCAAAACTTTGATACAATATTAATTATTTCAAGGGGCCGTCCAAGATTCGGCTGAGGCGGTTCCTTAACGGCTGACGCTATCGCTTTCGCCGCAGGTCAGTTGCGGCCGGGATAGTGGAAATGATTTTCGGGCAGGAGCAAAGATTTAGTGAGAAATTGACTATAAATGGGAGGGTGTCCAGAAAGTCAAAAACTTTTAGACACCCTCTTTCTATTATAAAAAATATATGCAGTAGAAAAATTTTGACAAATTCAAACAGTATTCTAAAATGTTGATTGAAAGGAATATTAAAAGACTTAACTTTACATTTCGTATATACTTTTTATAAAATAAACTTTATACTATTAAACAGAAAATTTTTGAAGGTGGACAAATCATGGCGAAGGAGCAAATTTTGACGCCCGAGGATGTATTCGAAAAAGTTCGAACTTATATGAATGAAGAACATGTTGAATTTGTAAAAAAAGCTTATGAATTTGCAAAAGAAGCCCATAAAGAACAAACCCGCAAATCGGGAGAACCATATATCATTCACCCTATACAAGTAGCCGGAATATTGGCGGATCTTCAATTGGATCCGCCTACTGTCGCTGCGGGCTTTCTCCATGACGTAGTGGAGGACACTTCAGTGACCCGCGAAGACCTGGTGGCTGAATTTGGCGAAGAAGTGGCCATGCTTGTAGATGGGGTAACAAAGCTTGGAAAAATCAAATATCTGTCCAAGGAAGAGCAGCAAGCCGAAAACCACCGGAAAATGTTTGTTGCCATGGCGCAGGATATCCGTGTCATTTTGATTAAATTAGCCGACCGCCTTCATAACATGCGTACGTTAAAGCACCTTTCCGCAGAAAAGCAACGGCGAATCGCGAAAGAAACGTTGGAAATTTTCGCCCCTCTTGCCCATCGCCTCGGAATTTCGAAGGTGAAATGGGAACTGGAAGATACGGCTCTCCGTTACTTAAATCCTCAGCAATATTACCGTATTGTAAGCTTAATGAAACGAAAACGCACGGAACGGGAAGCGTACTTGGAGAACGTGATGGATGAAATACGTTCCCAGCTAAAAGCGGTGAACATTGAAGCGGAAATCTATGGCCGTCCAAAGCACATCTATAGTATCTATCGGAAAATGGTTTTGCAAAATAAAGAATTTAATGAAATTTATGACTTATTGGCTGTCCGGATTATTGTTAATAGCATTAAAGATTGCTATGCGGTGCTCGGAATTGTGCATACTCTTTGGAAGCCGATGCCCGGCCGTTTCAAAGACTATATCGCAATGCCGAAACAAAACTTATATCAATCCCTGCATACAACCGTAATCGGTCCTTATGGCGATCCATTGGAAGTACAGATTCGTACGAAAGAAATGCACAAGATTGCGGAATACGGGATTGCCGCCCACTGGGCCTATAAAGAAGGGAAAACGGTTAATCCAAACAAGGAAAGCATTGATCAGAAGCTAACATGGTTCAGGGAAATTCTGGAATTCCAAAACGAATCTTCCAATGCGGAAGAATTTATGGAAGCGTTGAAACTGGATTTGTTTTCCGACATGGTGTATGTGTTCACTCCGAAAGGGGATGTCATTGAATTGCCGGCGGGCAGCGTCCCGATCGATTTTGCTTACCGCATTCATACGGAGATCGGAAACCGTACCATCGGTGCAAAAGTGAACGGAAAAATGGTTCCTCTCGATACGCCTTTAAAAACTGGAGACATTGTGGAAATCTTGACATCCAAACAATCTTTCGGGCCAAGCCGGGATTGGTTAAAAATTGCCCAAAGTTCTCAGGCGCGGAACAAAATTAAACAATTCTTCAAAAAGCACTTGCGTGAAGAAAACGTTTTAAAAGGAAAAGAATTGATTGAAAAAGAGATTCGGGCACAGGAATTTGAAGTGAAAGAAGTGCTTTCGGAAGAAAACATCCAGCGGGTATTGAATAAGTTGAATTTTGCAAATGAAGAAGATTTGTATGCGGCGGTGGGCGTCGGAGGAATCACTCCTCAACAGGTCGTCAATCGCCTTGCGGAAAAGAAACGCCGTGAACGGGAACAGGAAGAAGCCCTTGAGAAAATCCAAAAAGAAATGACCAAACCGAAACAAAAGAAAAGCAGCGGGGACGTTGGAGTTGTTGTCAAAGGCATTGACAATTTGTTGGTCCGTTTGTCCCGATGCTGTACACCTGTTCCTGGAGACGAGATTGTCGGATTCATTACGAAAGGAAGAGGCGTCTCTGTGCACCGCAAAGACTGTCCAAACGTTCAAACAGGCAGCCAGGACCGGCTGATTGAAGTGGAATGGGAACATAGCGAAACATCCACGAAAAAAGAATATCCGGTGGATATTGAAATCTCCGCGTTTGACCGTCCAGGAATATTAAATGATGTGATGCATGCGGTGACAGATACAAAAGTCAATATCCTGGCCGTATCCGGACGAGCCGCCCATGACAAAATCGCAACGCTTCATTTGACCCTTGCCATTTCCAATATTTCTGTGTTGCATCGGGTGGTGGAGAAAATCAAACAAATGCCGGATATTTATTCCGTGCAGCGAGTGATCAATTAGTTTTGAGGTGTGTTTGTCAATGAGAGTGGTTTTGCAACGGAGCAAAGAAGCAAAAGTAACTGTGGACGGAAAAGTGACAGGACAAATTGAAAAAGGCTATGTACTGCTTGTGGGCATTACCCATACCGATACGATGGAAGATGTAAACTATCTCGCAAGAAAAATCGCCGAGATCCGACTTTGGGAAGATGAACAGGGAAAAATGAACCGCTCCATTAAAGAGCATGGAGGGGACATTTTATCCGTTTCCCAATTTACGTTATACGCTGATGCCAGAAAAGGCAGAAGACCAAGCTTTGTGGAAGCTGCCCGGCCGGAACAGGCTGAACCTTTGTGGAATGCTTTCAATGAGGCGTTAAGGGAGCAAGGGCTGAAGGTGGAAACGGGCATTTTCGGAGCCATGATGGAAGTATCCCTTGTCAATGATGGCCCGGTGACAATCATTTTGGAGTCGAAATAAAAAAGAAGGCTGCCCGGAATGATTCCAAGCAGCCTTCTTTTTTAAACATTTGTAGTAAAAGTCCTTCAATCAAAATCACAGAAATCCATTTACAGCTGTGCATCAAAATATTTTAATAATCCTTCATAAATGCCCATTGTGGCTTTTTCGCGGAACAGATCGGTGTCGATTGTCTTTTCTTCTCTCGGGTTGCTTAAATAGCCCAATTCTATCAGAACGGCATTTTGCTTATTTTCCCTCAATACCAGATAATTTCCTTTCTGAATCCCCCGATCCCGCAAATCCACTTGTTTCGTCAGTCCGTCATGGACATATTGGGCAAGGGATTCTTGATAGGAGTGGAAATAATAGGTTGTAAATCCTGATACCGTACGGTCTTCGGACGCATCATAATGGATGCTGACGAAAGCATCCGCTCCATGCTGATGGGCGAGGGAAACCCGTTTTTGCAGAGCGACATACACATCGGATTCCCGCGTTAAATAAACATTCGCGCCGGCTTGCTGCAATTTTGATTTTAAAAGTTCCGCGGTTTTTAAAGTGATTTCTTTTTCAATGGTATTTCGCAGCCCGGCCGTTCCCTGGTCGTTGCCGCCATGTCCGGGGTCGATCACAATGGTTACACCGTTTAATGTTCCTTTTTTCCGTTTCCCTTTCTTTTTCGGCGATTGGGATTGTCCGTCCGTTGAAACTACCCAGCTTGCAACAAAGCCCGCCGACTTGTCCGGAAGCTGGATTTTATACCAGTCCCCGTCTGTTCCAATCACCCGATATTGTTCACCGGCCCGGGCAATGGATAGTACGTTGGATGATGTGGAAGGTTCTTTACGTATATTTGTTCCATTGTAAATAATTGTGACGGTTTTTTTCTTTTTCTCTTCTTTATTCCGTTTGAACTCGAATGAGCCGTAAAAGCTGTAAATCCATCCTTTCTTGCCATGGTAATCAATTTGAATCCAATGATTGTGCCGGTCCAGAACTCGGTATTGTTCCCCTTTTTTCGCAATGCCCAGTTCTTTTGATTTTAAATTCGGCTTGTTCCGTACATTGACCGCATTAACCGCTATGGTAAAATAATTGGCATCATCCGATTCGGCCGATTCCAATTCTTTTCCTTCATCATCTTTCGATTCATCGGTTTTTGCTTCATTGATGGAAACATATTCTTTCGAAACCCATCCGGTTATTTGCTGGTGCCGGATTTGCACCCACTGGTCCCGTTCGTTTTGAACGGCTACTTGATCCCCTGAAAACAACTGGCCAAGGACGGGAGCATCAAGGGATGGTTCAAGCCGGATATTTAAGTGGTCAACTTGGACCACCGCGAATTTTTTGACATTTTCTTTATGTATTTTCTGTGTCAGCCAAGATGCGACCCATCCCTTTTTTCCATCCGTTTCCACATATAGCCAATCACCCTCGGCATCCAAAACTTTTAATTTATCGTTTTTTTGAAGGGTATCGAGTATGGAATAAGATAGGCCGGGTCCTTCCCTCAAATACAATTTTTCGGCATAGACGATCCGGGTTTCTTCATTGTCCGCCAAAACGAAGGGGGACAGATATGTATACAAGCAAGCGACAAGAAAGGATATGCCAAGAAATAGTAAAATTCTTCGCTTCATAAAACAACCAACTTTCACTTACTAAAAATGTTGAAATATCATATTTATTGTAAAATGGGATGGATGTATAAATCTATACTTTTTTGAAAATAGTTGACAACTTTTCGTTTCATAATTATGATTAGAATTAATGTGAAAATGTTGTCGAAAGCCTATGACCAAGAGAGTAGCAATTACCTGACGTCCAGAGAGGGAAAGACTTGGGCTGAAATCTTTCCTACTGAAGGTATTTGCGAAGAACACTTGCGAGGCGTTTTCCTGAAAACTTAGTAGGGAAAAACGGAAACGGCCGTTATCCGTATGAGTGGGCGTGTTTTTGCACGTCAACTAGGGTGGAACCGCGGAAGTAATATGCTTTCGTCCCTTGTGATGAGGGATGAGAGCATTTTTTTGTTCCAATCTTTGTTTGGAGGAAGGAGATCGAAATGGCTTTTAAAGTACCTAGAGGAACACAGGATATATTGCCGGATCAAACGCCGAAATGGCAAAAAATCGAGTCCGTTTTACGGGAATTGGCCCGCGTTTATCGATATAAAGAAATACGCACCCCTATTTTCGAACATACGGAATTGTTTCACCGAAGCGTAGGAGATACAACCGATATCGTTCAAAAAGAAATGTATACATTTGAAGACAGGGGCGGCCGTTCATTGACACTGCGCCCGGAAGGAACAGCTTCCACGGTTCGCGCCTATGTGGAACATAAAATGTATGGTGCTCCGGAACAGCCGGTGAAACTGTCATACATGGGGCCGATGTTCCGCTATGAGCGTCAGCAGGCAGGACGATACCGCCAGTTTGTACAATTTGGCGTTGAAGCCATCGGAAGCGCCGATCCGGCCATCGATGCGGAAATCATCTCATTTGCAATGGATATTTATCAAACATTGGGATTAAAAGATTTAAAATTGGTCATCAATTCTTTAGGGGACAAAGAAACGAGAGATGCCCACAGAACAGCGCTCATCAACCATTTCAAACCAAGCATCCATGAATTTTGCGATGACTGTAAAAACCGATTGGAAAAAAATCCATTGCGCATTTTGGACTGCAAAGTGGACCGGGAGCATCCACTGATGGAAACAGCTCCGAAATTGACGGATTATTTGACACCGCCATCAAAAGAGTATTTTGATCAAGTGAAAAAGTATTTGGATGTATTGGGCATCGAATATGAAGTGGATCCGAACCTTGTGCGCGGACTGGATTATTATAACCATACGGCCTTTGAAATTATGAGCACTGCAGAAGGGTTTGGAGCCATCACGACCCTTTGCGGCGGCGGCAGATATAATGGTCTTGTCGAAGAAATCGGGGGACCGAATGTTCCTGGAGTCGGTTTTGCCTTATCCATTGAACGCTTGCTGTTGGCATTGGAAGCGGAAGGAGTGGAATTGGAGGTGGAAGACGGGCTTGATGTTTATGTCGTAGCCCTTGGTGACGAAGCCAAATTAAAAGCGGTTGAACTCATCAGCTCCTTCCGTTTAAAAGGCATTTCGGCAGATATGGATTATATGATGCGCAAAATGAAAGCGCAGATGAAATCTGCCGACCGTCTTCAGGCGAAATTTGTCGTGATTATAGGTGAAACGGAACTTGAAGAAGGCGCTGTCGTCGTGAGACATATGGAATCCGGGAATCAGGAAAAAGTTCAGATCAATGAAATCGTCAATTATTTGAAAGAACATTTACGATAAGAAGGACAGAATTGGAGGAAGAACAATGGCTCAAAGAACACATTATTGTGGAGAATTACGGGAAGAACATCATGGACAACAAGTTGTGTTGAAGGGCTGGGTACAGCGAAGAAGAGATTTGGGAAGCCTCATTTTCGTCGATGTACGCGACCGTACGGGAATTGTGCAAGTTGTTTTTGGCGATGAAGCTCCTGAAGCCCGTGAAATCGCAGATAAAATCAGAAACGAATATGTAGTGGAAATCGAAGGGAAAGTTGTGCTTCGGGATCCCAGCCAAGTAAACCCAAACATAAAAACAGGAAACATCGAAGTGGTAGCTTCCAACATTCACATCATCAACAAATCCAAAACGCCTCCTTTTGCCATTGAGGATTATGTCGATATCAATGAAGATGTGCGTTTGAAATACCGTTATTTGGACTTGAGACGTCCGGTCATGTACAACACAATGAAATTGCGTTCCGACGTGACCCGCACTATCCGGAACTTCTTGTTGAATGACGGTTTCCTGGAAGTGGAAACGCCGATTTTAACGAAATCCACTCCTGAAGGCGCCAGAGATTATTTGGTGCCATCCCGTTTACATGAAGGCGAATTTTATGCATTGCCGCAATCACCGCAATTGTTTAAACAGTTATTGATGGTTGCGGGATTTGAAAAGTATTTCCAAATCGCCCGCTGTTTCCGTGATGAAGACTTGAGGGCAGACCGTCAGCCGGAATTTACACAAGTGGATATTGAAACATCATTCATGTCCATGGATGAAATCATCGATATGACGGAGCGCATGCTTGCTGCTGTTATGAAAGAAGTAAAAGGCATTGAAGTGCAAACGCCGTTCCCTCGCATGACTTACCAGGAAGCCATGGACCGTTTCGGTTCCGATAAACCGGATGTCCGTTTCGGATTAGAATTAATCAACTTAACGGACATTGTCAAAGACTGCAATTTTAAAGTATTTACAAATGCGGTTGAAAAAGGCGGCGTTGTCAAAGCCATTAACGTCAAAGGTGCAAATGACAAGTTTACCCGCAAAGATATCGATGCGTTGACTGAATTTGTTGCGATTTACGGTGCCAAAGGATTGGCTTGGATCAAAGTGACGGAAGAAGGGTTTACAGGACCGATTGCTAAATTCTTTGAGGGGCAAATTGTTGAAGATATTAAAAATGCAACTGATGCTGAACCTGGAGACTTATTGCTGTTCGGTGCGGATGATGCTTCCATTGTAGCCGCTTTCCTTGGGGCATTGCGCAACAAACTCGGTAAAGAACTCGGTTTAATCGACGAATCCCAATTTGCATTCCTTTGGATTACCGATTGGCCGCTGCTTGAATGGGATGAAGACGAACAACGCTATAAAGCGGCCCACCATCCATTTACGCGCCCATTTGATGAAGACATTGAACTGATGGAAACGAATCCGGAAAAAGTGCGAGCACAAGCTTATGACATTGTTTTGAACGGCTATGAATTGGGCGGAGGTTCATTGCGTATTTACGAAAGGGATTTGCAAGAAAAAATGTTCAAGCTCCTCGGATTCACTCAGGAACAAGCGCAAGAACAATTCGGCTTCCTGCTTGAAGCTTTCGAGTATGGAGTGCCTCCTCACGGGGGAATTGCGATGGGTCTTGACCGCCTTGTAATGATTTTGGCGGGACGAAACAATTTAAGAGATACCATCGCGTTTCCGAAAACCGCTACGGCAAGCTGCTTGCTGACAGATGCGCCAAGCGAAGTTTCGCCTAAACAACTGAAAGAATTGCATATCAAAATCGATGTTTCTGAATAAGAGGAAAAGGAGCTTGGTGAAAGCTCCTTTTTCTTCCGGAATCATTTTTTTAAAATAATGTAAAAAATAAATCATCAAATAAACGATAGAAAAAACAAAATAATACCATTTTCCATTTCTTATTCATTGCAATATTCGGTATTCGGTGTTATCATAAAATCAAACGAATCCTGAAGTGTACGTGAATGCTAAGTTAACAGTTTTGACCGAACACCAATAAATAGGGAGCCCAAATCCTGGCTTGGCAAACATGCCCCATGAACGCCGACGAGGGGAAGTTTAAAGAGTCAGTGAGGGCACCCACCTGCGAGAGGAGCGGGTTCAAAACGATGTTAATGATGCACTACGGCACATTCGGGATTCGTCTCGTTTCGTGCTGAACTCCCCCAATGAATGGGGGAGTTTTATTATTTATAAAAAATAAATGGAAGCTGAAATATATACCCCGCTTTCATAAGTTGTGTTATAATTCCGATGTGAAAAATTAGAATGAAAGGCAGAAAGGTATGTTGCATCAATTTTCTAGAAATGAATTGGCTATTGGAAAAGAAGGATTAGATAAGTTAAAAAATACAACCGTTGCAATCCTGGGGATTGGTGGAGTCGGATCCTTTGCCGCGGAGGCATGCGCACGCAGCGGCATTGGGCGGATCATTTTAGTGGATAAAGATGTGGTGGACATCACCAATATTAACCGGCAATTGGTAGCTTATTTATCAACAATCGGCAGACCTAAAGCGGAGGTTATGAAGGAGCGCATTGCGGACATCAATCCGGAATGTGAAGTGATTCCATTACAAATGTTTTATAACGAAGAAACGTATGAAAAACTGTTTGAGTATAAAATTGATTATGTTATTGATGCTTCTGACACCATCAGTTATAAAATCCATTTAATTAAAGAGTGTTTGAAACGGAATATCCCAATTATCTCCAGTATGGGGGCCGCAAATAAAATGGATCCGACGAGATTCCGCATCGCAGATATTTCAAAAACCCATACGGATCCGATGGCAAAAGTAATACGCACAAAACTACGGAAAGAGGGGATCAAAAAAGGGGTCACTGTCGTGTTTTCTGATGAATCGCCTATTGTCGTAAGACAGGATGTTGTGCAAGAAGTAGGAAATCCTGACGCATCCATCCGGAAAGCGAAAATGCCCCCTTCTTCCAATGCTTTTTGTCCGTCTGTCTGCGGCCTGATCTGTGCGAGCTGGGTAATTAATTCGGTGCTAAAGGATATTCCAATCAAAAGAGTAAAACAATAATGTCTCCAAGGAATACCGGTGTTTTCGGTCGTGACCAGTCTTTTTCTGAAAAATTTTTATAATATACCCCCAAATTCCGAAAATTGCTAACATTGAAAACAAAAAAGCAGACTTAATACAATTTTTTAACGATTTATTATTTTACTAAAAATTTTAAGAATTTTATTGCTATATTTAAAATAGGTCACGACCACAAACAAGGGGGTATTTTATGGCAAGAATTCAGGTGAATAATGACATCTTGAACTTGGTTCAGCTTCAGGAGGAATTGGATGGGATTTTGTTCGACTATATTGACACGTCACAAAAATGGGATAGCGCGTATAATGAGCTGAAGCAGCTATTGGAAGAATTGATCGCCTATTTTAAAAATTATCTTCGGAAAAATGATGGCAAATTGCCGGATAACGAAATGTACTGGTCTTTATTTATGGATATTACAAGCAGGATCATATATTTTAAAACATTTGCATACATGAATCTGCTGAATGATATAAATGAGGAACAAAAAGAAGCGATTAAACAAGCCCTTCATGATGCCGCCGGTTGTCTGCCAAACGTGCAAGGACGCAATATGGAATTTTTCCAGGAAATCAGCCAGACATATCATCAATTATTTCAGGAAAAAGACGATTTTGAAAAATATTATTATGACAAAAACAATAGTTTGCATGATTGTTTAGAATATTTTAATGAATATTGTGTTCAAAAAATATTAAATTAATAATTTGAGGAGAGGAATGTCCGATTTCTTCCGGTCCTCATGATCCGATTTCTGCATTCTGCAAAGTTTATAAAAAATTATCATCCAACAAAATGTTGGATGATAATTTTTTATAAACTTTGCAGAAATATTTGCCTTTATCAGACGTTATGGTTGTTCCTGTTTTTTAAGGATTTCAGCTTTTCATAAATATTTGCCATCCGCTTTTCTTCCCCTGCTATGACAGGCTGATAAAACTCCATATCTTGAAGATTGTCCGGCAGATATTGTTGGTTTACCCATCCCCCAAAAGTGCCGATGGGGTAGTCGTGGGGATATTTGTAGCCGACATGCCCCAATGATTTGGCTCCCGCATAATGGGCATCCCGCAGGTGCATGGGAATTTCGCCGGTTTTTCCCTCATGAATCGCTTGAATGGCTCCATCAATGGCACTGATGGCGGAATTCGATTTTTCCGACAGGCACATCTCGATGACAGCATTGGCAAGAGGGATTCTTGCTTCGGGCAATCCGAGCACTTTTGCCGCCTCCGTTGCGGCATACACGTGGGCGCCGACTTTCGGGTTGGCCAGTCCTATATCTTCATAGGCCATCACCAATAGTCTCCTGCATACAGCGATTAAATCACCCGTTTCGAGCAAATTCGCCAAATAATACAAACTTGCGTTCACATCGCTGCCTCTTACGGATTTTTGCAATGCCGACAATAAATTATAAAAATGGGATCCCCCTTTGTCCCCATATACTCCAATCCGCTCGGACAATTGCGTGATTGTCCGGTCTTCCACTTTCACAATGCCGTCCATTTCGTCCGAAGCGTAAAAGACGGATTCCAATAGGTTCAGCGCTTTTCGCGCATCGCCGTTGGAAGCGATGGCAATGTTGTTCAACTGTTCTTCATTCATCTCGATATTATATTTCCCCAAGCCCCGTTCTTCATCTGTCAACGCCCTTTTTAACAATTGGGCCACTTCTTCCGGAGTCAACCGTTTTAATTGGAAAATTTCCCCGCAGCGGGAACGGATGGCCGGATTGACATCATGAAAAGGATTTTCTGTCGTGGCTCCGATTAAAATGATTGACCCGTTTTCCACATGGGGTAATAATGTATCTTGTTGAAGTTTATTAAATCTATGAATTTCGTCCAAAAACAATAACACTTTTCCACTGAGCCTTGCTTCTGATACAATTTGTTCAACATCCTTTTTTCCGGCAATGGTTGCGTTCAATGGAAAAAAGGGTAAATTGGCGCTTCCCGCTATGGCAAAAGCGATGGAAGTTTTCCCGGTTCCAGGTTCGCCATATAATATCATGGAAGGCACATAGCCGTTTTGAACCATTTTATATAAAGCGGTATCTTTGCCGACAATATGCTGTTGTCCGATGATTTCATCCAAATTTCTGGGGCGCATTCGATATGCCAATGGTTCGTTATTCATACGATTTCCCCCGATGAACTTTTATTATTTTTCATATAAAATTATAATAGCCCTTTTCCAAGTGGAATAAAAGGTGTTATGTTATACTTGATTAAGAATATCGGAAATAGAAATTTGAGGTGTATAGTATGAGAATTTCAACAAAAGGTAGATATGGTTTAACAATTATGATTGAATTGGCAAAGCATTACGGAGAAGGTCCGCTGCCATTGCGAAAGATTGCCGAAGAAAAAAATCTTTCCGAGGCATACTTGGAGCAATTGGTGTCTCCTTTGCGCATCGCCGGTTTGGTAAAGAGTGTCCGCGGCGCCTATGGAGGATACTTGCTTGCAATTCCCCCAAGCAAAATTTCTGCGGCTGATGTCATCCGTGTATTGGAAGGGCCGATCCAGCCGGTTGAAGGGATCGAAGACGAAGAGCCGCCTCAACAACAGCTTTGGCTTCGCATCCGCGACGCGGTAAAACAAGTGCTGGATACCACAACCATTGAAGATTTGGCAAATTATAACGATGACGTTGAATATGACGGTTATATGTTTTACATTTAATAAAGGAGTTTTTTTGGAATGCAGACCTTTTATTTAGATCACGCAGCAACTTCACCGGTACATCCGGAAGTGATTGAATGCATGTCGGATGCAATGGCCCGTGTGTACGGCAATCCATCAAGCATCCATACTGCCGGACGCTTTGCAAGAAAGGTGTTGGATGAAGCAAGAAAAGTTTTAGCGGATTCCATCGGAGCTAAAGATACGGAAATCATTTTGACAAGCGGCGGCACGGAAGCGGATAATACCGCCATTTTTGGCGTTGCGCGGGCTTTAAAATCCAAAGGAAAGCATATAATCACGACATCTGTTGAGCACCATGCGGTCCTGCATACATGCGAACAGCTTGAAAAAGAAGGGTATGAAGTCACGTACCTGCCGGTGGATGAAACCGGCCGCATAGCCGTTGAATCTGTCAAAAATGCGCTCAGGGATGATACGATTTTGGTCAGCATCATGTATGGCAATAACGAAGTAGGAACAATCCAACCTATCAAAGAAATCGGGGAACTCTTGAAAGACCATCCGGCCGTATTCCATACGGATGCAGTCCAGGCATATGGATTGGAAAAAATCGATGTCAATGAACTTCATGTTGATTTATTGAGCGTATCCAGCCATAAAATCAACGGCCCAAAAGGGATCGGATTTTTGTATCAACGGGAAAAAACGCCTTTATTTGCGACTTTCTATGGCGGTTCCCAAGAAAGAAAACGGCGGGCAGGAACGGAAAACGTGCACGCTGCCGTAGGGTTTGCAAAGGCTGTCGAAATCGCCCAACGGGAGATGGAAAAAAGACGGCAAACCTACCTCCGTTTCCGTGAAGCCTTTTTGGACGTTTTGAACCGGGAACAAATCGCTTATAAAGTCAACGGACATAAGGACCATTTCCTTAAACACATATTAAACATCAGCTTTCCCGGAATGGATGTCGAATCGTTCCTTGTCAATCTGGACATGGATGGCGTGTACGCTTCCAGCGGATCTGCCTGCACAGCCGGTTCCATCGATCCTTCCCACGTGCTGGTCGCAATGTATGGTAAAGGTGCTCCGGAGCTCAGAAATTCCATCCGATTCAGTTTTGGTCTTGGATTGGAAGAAGAAGATATTCGGCAAGCTGCAGAACGGACTGCAAAAATAGTCAAAAGAATGACGAATTTATAGTATAAGAAAAGGTGAAGTTCATGGCAGAAACAAAAGACCCATCACAAATTCGTGTCGTTGTCGGAATGAGCGGTGGGGTGGATTCATCGGTTGCTGCTTATCTTTTGAAACAGCAAGGTTACGATGTCATCGGCGTCTTCATGAAAAACTGGGACGATACCGATGAAAACGGCGTATGTACAGCAACGGAAGATTATGAAGATGTCATCAAAGTATGCAATCAAATTGGCATTCCTTATTATGCGGTCAATTTTGAAAAAGAATATTGGGATAAAGTATTTACTTACTTCCTGGAGGAATATAAAGCGGGACGCACGCCGAATCCGGATGTGATGTGCAACAAAGAAATCAAATTTAAGGCTTTCCTTGAACATGCAATGAAGCTTGGTGCCGATTATTTGGCGACAGGGCACTATGCCCGCGTGGAAGAGCGGGATGGTGAAGTGGTTTTATTGCGTGGCGTTGATCGAAATAAAGACCAGACCTATTTTTTGAATCAATTGAAGCAGGAGCAGCTGCAGAAAGTCATGTTCCCGATCGGCCATCTGGAAAAACCGGAAGTACGGAAAATCGCCGAAGAAGCGGGGCTTGCCACTGCGAAGAAAAAGGACTCTACCGGCATCTGCTTTATCGGTGAACGAAATTTCAAAGAGTTTTTAAGCCAATACTTGCCGGCTCAGCCGGGGAATATGGAAACCCTTGATGGAAAAGTCATGGGAAAACATGACGGTTTGATGTATTATACAATCGGACAAAGACATGGACTTGGAATCGGTGGAGCAGGGGAACCCTGGTTTGTTGTCGGAAAGGATTTGAAACGGAATGTGTTGTATGTAGCCCAAGGCTTCCATAATGAAGCGTTATATTCTACATCTTTAAAAGCCATTAATATGAGCTTTACATCCAACAAACCGAAACCAAAGAAATTCACATGCACGGCAAAATTCCGTTACCGGCAAGCAGACACACCGGTGGAAGTGGAGCTTTTGGACAATAATACCGCATACATTACCTTCAAGGAGCCTCAAAGAGCCATTACGCCCGGACAAGCCGTCGTTTTATATGATGGGGAAGTCTGCTTGGGCGGAGGAACAATTGACGAAGTATTTAAAAACGGAAAAAAATTAACATATGTGGGATAAATGGCGACTGGGCAGGTCGCCTCTTTTGATGTGAGGTGAAAAAGATGAACTACAACGAAGAAGGTATCAAAGCACTGCAGGAAAAACGATACGAAGATGCGGTGAAAGCATTTACGGAAGCGATCGAACAGAACCCGGAAGATCCGATCGGCTACATCAACTTCGGGAATGTCCTTGCGGCGATGAACGATATTGAACGGGCAGAACGCTTTTTCCAAAAAGCCATCACCCTCGACGAAAAAGCGGCAACAGCTTATTACGGTTTGGCGAACTTGTATTATAATTGCGAGCGCTTTATGGAAGCGGCCAAACTCTATCAGAAGGCAATCGAAAATGGAATTGAGGGTGCCGACTGCTATTACATGCTGGGCAAATGCTTTGAAAAGGAAAACCAGGTGAAACTTGCCCTTCCATATATGCAGCGGGCGGCCGAACTTGCTCCGGACGATTTGCAAATCCGCTTAAGCTTCGGCATTTTATTATGCAAATTGGAGATGTTCGATTTGGCAAAAAAAGAATTGGAATTCGTGCTCGGGCAGGATGAGAAAAATGCGGATGCCCACTATAATTTGGGGGTGTTGTATGCGGTTTCTTCCAAGGACGAAGAGCATACAGAGAAGGCGCTGCATCATCTGAAGCAAGCTTTCACCATCGAGCCCGGCTATGAGCAGGCAAAGTTCGTCCATGACATGGTGATGGAGCGTTTAAGAAACAAAGAATAGGAAAAGGATCCGGGATAAGTATTCCGTTAATGAAGCAAAGAAAGGCTTAATCCAACAACATTTTGTCGGATTAAGCCTTTAATCATGCATGCATATTTGGAGTGGCACCCCCTGCTTTACCAACCGAATGGCTGTCACCGAATCCGCATCAATTTCATCATCGTAGTGCATGCCCATTAGTTTTGGATGAAGACTTTTCGGATAGTAATCCATTATTTGATGAATTGTTGCATGGGCGGCATTTTCGGCGAAACTTACATCCTGGAAGATGAATTCCGTTTTTTCGTCAATATAATCAAGCAGGTTGCTCCCTTTCAAATTTTTAATGTCGGAAGTAAATAAGAAATTACATCCCGTGTTTTGATCAAAAATTTTCAAAGCAAAGCTTTGCATTCCGATGGCATGCAAATGGGTCGTTTCAATCATTTGGATTCGGAAGGGCCCGATTGGTACAGGTTGTTCGTCCTCCACAGTAATCAGCCCGGCGTAGTCGCGAAGCGTCAAATTTTGATTATTTAGTCCAGGCATCAGGATGTTTTCGAGCATATTACGTTGTTTTTCATGGGTGATGATCTGGATTTTCTCTTTTGCCGGATGCCTGGACCAATACCTTTTCAATAACAGTTCTTCCAGTCCGCCAACATGGTCGAAGTGGAAATGTGTAATGATGACATAATGGATGGAACTTTCAGTAAAACCGGCGGATTTTAGACTGTAGCGCAATGTTGTCCCTGCATCAATAAGAAGTTTTTGATCGTTCAGTTCAACTAAAAAGTTATTATGGTAATAACGTTGAGTGAAGGCGCTGCCGACTCCCAACGGATAGACAATCATAAAAATCTCCCCCAAAAAATGATGATTTTTCAATCTGCATTCAAAATGGCCGTCTTGGGCGTTCCAAAAACAAAGCGGAGATTTCGGATTTTAGTTTGCCCATTGGGGGAAAAATAAACCCAACCTATGAATTGCAATATTGAACAACTTTCTGATATGGCAGATTGCCTCCAAAAATATCCAAAGCGCTGCCAATTGTCACGTGCAGTTTCCCGCCGGATAATGTTTTGAATCTTTCCAAATCCTCCAAGGAACGGATGCCGCCGGCGTAAGTGGTAGGAATGGTCGTCCATTTTGCCAAATCCTGAACCAGCTCTTCCTGCATGCCGCTTTTTTTTCCTTCGACATCCACCGCATGAATCAGAAACTCATCGCAATATTGTTCGAGAAAGGAGAGGTTCTCCCGATTGACTTCAAAGTCGCTGAATTTTGTCCATTTGTCTGTCACGACATACCATTTTCCGTCCCGTTTTCTGCAGCTTAAATCAAGGACGATATGTTCCTTTCCAATCGCCTCGACAAGCTTTTTCAATCGTTCCATATCCAATTTGCCATCGTGGAATATGTAAGAAGTCACAATCACATGGCTTGCACCCGCGTCAATCCATTTTTTCGCGTTGTCCGCCGTGATGCCCCCGCCGATTTGAAGTCCGCCGGGATATGCGGTTAAAGCAAGCTTGGCCTGTTCTTCATTGCCAGGGCCCAACATGATCACATGTCCGCCCGTTAAGCCATCCTGTTTAAACAGCTCGGCATAGTAGGAAGCATCTTTTTCTGAGATAAAGTTTTCAATCACGTTTTTTTGTCCCAAAGTGCTTCCGACGATTTGTTTCACTTTCCCCTCATGTAAATCGATGCACGGTCTGAATTCCATGATGTTCCTGGTCCTTTCAACTGTTTTTTTATAAACATCATAACATTGGTCAAACATTTTATCGAGAAGGGAGATACTATTTTATAACAATCCGTAAAAATGATATGATATTAAGAGATTTTACCGGAGAGGAGCGTATGAAAATGGAGGAACAATACCATTCCGAGAAAACGTTTGTCTTAGGCCGTCCGATCGCATCCATTTTTCATAACGCCTCCAATATGTATTCCATCGTGAAAGTAAAAATCAAAGAAACGAATCTAAAATATCAAGAAAAAGAAATTACCGTGGTCGGCTATTTCCCGGCTCTTGATGAAGAACTCCACTACCGCTTTGTCGGCAACTTGTCAAATCATCCGAAATACGGTTTGCAATTTCAAGCGGAAGCCTTTGAAAGGGAGGTCCCTGCTACGGAGCAGGGGGTGATTCATTACTTGTCAAGCGACATGTTTCCAGGGATCGGTCCAAAGACCGCTGAACAGATTGTGAAAACATTGGGACCGGATGCGCTGAAAAAAATCATGGAAAATCCCTTTGTTCTGGATGAAGTGCCAAGGCTGTCCGAAGACAAAAAAATGACAATCCGGACTGCGCTGGAGAAAAACTTGGGTTTGGATCGGGTCATGATCCAGCTGAATGAATGGGGTTTCGGTCCTCAGCTGGGAATGAAGATTTATCAGACCTATCGGGAAGAAACGATTGAACTGTTAACCCAAAACCCTTATCGGCTGATTGAGGAAGTGGAAGGTGTCGGTTTTGCCAGGGCGGATGAGCTCGGAAGAAAACTGGGTATTACAGGAAACCATCCGGATCGGATCAAAGCGGCGGTATTGCATAAATTGAACCAGGCCGCACTATCGGAAGGACATGTCTATTTAGAGGCGGAGCAATTGTTGCCGGAAGTGAAGGAACTTCTTGAGCAGAGCCAGCCGGTAGAGATTCCGTATGAATCGATTTCAAATGCTGTCATTGAATTGGAAGAGGAAGGCAAGATTTGCGGCGAAGAAACAAGGATTTATTTGCCTTCCCTCTATTTCAGCGAAGTCGGCATTGCGACAAAGGTGCTTCAGCTGGTGAAGAAGAATGAAGAGAGCCGAAACTTTTCAAACGATGAAATACGAAAAGCCATCGGGGAAGTTGAAGAAGATTTGGGCGTGACGTATGCCGAAACGCAGGCAAAAGCGATCGAACAGGCTTTGAATTCCTCCATTATGATTTTGACGGGCGGCCCAGGAACAGGGAAAACGACCGTCATCCGCGGCATCGTGGAAGTGTATGCAAGACTGCATGGCCTTTCTTTGGAGCCGAAGGAATATGCAAAGAAAGAAGAACCATTTCCCATCGTGCTGGCAGCGCCGACGGGAAGAGCGGCAAAACGGCTTTCCGAATCGACAGGACTTCCTGCCATGACGATTCATCGACTGCTGGGATTCAACGGACAAGAAAAAGAAGAGGAAACAGACCGTGAAATCCAGGGGCGTCTGATTATTATTGATGAAATGTCGATGGTGGATACATGGCTGAGCCATCAACTGTTCAAAAGTATTCCTGCTGAAGCCCAAGTGGTGCTTGTCGGCGACCAGGATCAATTGCCCCCTGTCGGTCCCGGACAAGTGTTGAAAGATTTGTTGGCGGCAAAAATAGTGCCGACCGTCGAATTGACGGAAGTCTACCGTCAGGCGGATGGTTCGACGATTATCGAGATGGCCCATCAAATCAAAAAGGGGCAAGTTCCTGACAACTTTACGGAAAAAACGGGGGACCGTTCTTTTATTAAAGCATCCGCCGAACAAATCGCGAGCGTCGTGACGCAGGTTGTGAAAAGCGCGATGTCAAAAGGCCAGTCCATCCGGGACATTCAGGTATTGGCGCCGATGTACAAAGGACCGGCCGGCATCGACCGTTTGAATAAAGAAATACAGGATCTCGTCAATCCAAACGAAGATGGAACGAGAAAAGAAATCAAATATGGCGATACCATTTTCCGTATCGGGGATAAGGTATTGCAGCTCGTGAATCAACCGGAATGCAATGTGTTTAACGGAGACATAGGAGAAATCGTAGCGATTATCAAGGCGAAGGAAACGGTGGACAAACAGGATCAGGTCGTCGTTTCTTTCGATGGCAATGAGGTTACTTACGACCGGGGAGATTTAAATCAAATCACCCTTGCCTATTGCTGCTCCATCCATAAAGCGCAGGGGAGCGAATTCCAAACGGTCATCATGCCAATCGTCCGGAGCTACGCAAAAATGCTTCGGAGAAATTTAATTTATACGGGAATTACCCGCGCAAAAAATTATCTGATTCTGTGCGGGGAACCGGAAGAATTTTGGAAAGGTATCCAACGCACCGATGATTTGAAACGATTCACGACTTTGCGCGCCCGATTAAATCCATTCATTGAAGATGAAGCGGAAGTTGATAGGACAGGGCAAACGGAACAAACATTTCGTGCGGATGCACCTGAGAATATACTTGAACATGAAGAACCAAAGGAAATGCCGGAACTTCCTCCGATGCTGACCGCGGAAACAGCGCCGAAAATTCATCCAATGATCGGCATGGATGGCATCACCCCGTATGACTTTTTAGATGAATAAAACTAAAAGCAGCACCAGCCGAAGAAGGCTGGTGCTGCTTTTTCATGATTTCGCATAAAACCGGTATCAAACTTCCTTGGTTTTCCGTCCATGGAGCAAAAAGTATAAGAGAATGTTGAACAATATTACAAAGCATAGGCCGAAGTACAGATGGCCGTAAGTCGTGTAAGGCACAATGAATCCTAACAAATAAGGCCCGAAGCCCAATCCTGCGTCAAGAAAAATAAAGAATGTGGAAGTGGCAAGCCCCATGCGGTGAACTGGGGTCACTTTGACGGCGAGGGCTTGAATGCAGGATTGCATGTTTCCATAGCCGAGGCCGATCAAAACTCCCGAAAGCAGCAAAATAAAACTATTTTGGGCAGCGCTTAATACAAACATTCCAATGGCAAAAAACAAAAAGGCCGGGTACATGACAAAGTTTGCCCCTTTGGCATCCAACAGGCGTCCTGAAAACGGACGGGAACATAAAATCGCCACGGAATACACCAAAAAGAAGAAACTTGCTGCTTTCAGCAAATGAAGTTCCCGGGCATAAAGATTCATAAACGAAAGAACGCCGGAATAGCATAAAGCGGCAATCAGCATGATGAAGGAAACAGGAATGGCTTTCGGTTCGAGATAATTCGAAAGCTTGAGTCCTTTCATGGATTCTTTTTCGATCATTTTTTCCGGTTCGGAAACTTCAATAAAAAATGAAGTGATGAAACTGATTATGCCCAGCAATGAACATACCCCAAAAACGAGCTCATAGCCGGTATGCTGGGTCAATAAGATGCCCAAAAAAGGACCGATTGCCGTAGCCAGTGTAGAGCTCATGCTGTAGTATCCGATTCCTTCCCCTCTCCGGTTGGCCGGGATGATTTTGGCCACGATGGTTCCGGTCGCCGTGCCGGCAAAGCCAAGGGTTGCCCCATGCAAAAACCGGACAAACAGGAAGAATCCGATATTGATTTGTATGAAATAAAGAAGGCTTGATGCCGCAAAAAGGAAAGTTCCGATCATTAACGTCCTTTTATAGCCGATGGAATTGATTTTGCTGCCAACAAAAATCCGTCCGATTAAAGTGGCGATAATGAAAATCCCCGTTGCAAGCCCCGCTACGCTTGCGGAGGCGTTAAATTCCGTTTTTGCATAAACCGCCACAATGACGACTAACAAATAGAATACGCACGTTAAAAGAAAATTGATCAATGAGGTAATAAGAAAATCTTTCGTCCATAATTTTGCATCGTTCATTTTTGTTTCCCTTCTTTTTCTGCGAGCTGTTGGCGGATTTTCGATAGGGTTTCGAAAAAGGATTGAAGTTCATTTTCAGATAGCTTTTCCAATATTTTTCTTTCTAAATTTGAAATTTCTTTTCGGCATGCCGCATAAAGCTCCTCTCCTTTGGGCGTCAGTTGCATCAATTTTTCCCTTCGGTCGCGGCTTTCAATTTTTTCGACCAGTTGCAGATCTTCCAGGCAGCTGACCCTGCGCGTAATGGTGGGCTTTTCCACGCTGTAGCGTTTCGCTATTTCAACCAAAGTGGACGGACCATGATGCTTTATGTAATAAATGACTTGCCAGAGAGAGTAAGAAAGATTGTATTTGCCCAATAGTTCATTTAAGGAGCTGATAAGAGGACGATACAATCGCAAATATTGTTGTAAAAAACCTTCCAACACGGTCACCCCCATTTAAATGGTTACCCTAGGTAACTATATCATTATAGCAATTATAATCAATATTTAAAAGTGTCGCCATGGTAACTATAAGGGGGGAAGTGGCCTGATTTCTGTCCGCCCATTGATCAATAAAATTGATGTTTAATCAATTAAAAGATAAATTTTTTTAAAAGTTCTATATCATTTGTTTTGGAATAAGCTTGTTTTTATATGTTTTTGTGATAATAAATGCCGAAAATATATTATTTTTTTTAAAATCATCTCGATATTAGATAGGTTTTATACAAAATTGAAATTGTTCTTTCACAATAAAAAGTCATAAAATGAGGTTAAGAAAAATTATTCTGCGAAAGAGTGATGGATGATGTGTGGAATAACAGGCTGGGTTGAATGGGATCAAGATTTGAGACAGCATGAAGTCACCATCAATAAAATGGCGCAAACATTGGGGAAAAGGGGGCCCGACTCACTGACCAATTACCGCGACACGCATGCAGCCCTTGGCCACACCAGACTCATCGTAGTAGATCCTGCCGGCGGACGGCAGCCGATGACAAAAATTAAGGATGGAAATGCTTATACAATAGTCTATAACGGAGAATTGTATAATACGGAGGAATTGAGAAAGGAATTAATCAAACGGGGATATACTTTCAAATCCCATTCGGATACGGAAGTGCTCCTCACGGCATATGTGGAATGGAAAGAAGATTGTGTATACCACCTCAATGGAATATATGCATTCGCCGTTTGGGATCCTGCATGTGAAAAATTGTACATGGCGAGGGACCGGCTGGGTGTAAAGCCTTTATTCTATCATTATAACGGAAACCGTTTGTTGTTCGGGTCGGAATTGAAGGCGATTTTGGCCCATCCGGAAATGAAAGCGGAAATTGACAGGGAAGGATTGCAGGAATTGTTTGGGCTTGGTCCATCCAGAACTCCGGGCCATGGGGTATTCCGGGGGATTTCCGAATTAAGGCCGGCTCACTTTTTGATCTTTGACCGCAGCGGACTGACAATCCGCCGTTATTGGAATGTCAACAGCGAAAATCATGTACATTCATTGGATGAAACAATTGAGCATGTCCGCTTTCTCATAAAAGATGCCGTGGAACGCCAGCTGGTGGCCGATGTCCCGGTTTGTACGTTTTTATCGGGAGGGCTCGATTCCAGCGCCATAACCGCTATTGCTTCCAATTATTTTAAGAAGCAGGGAAGGGGAACACTGCATACCTATTCCATTGATTATGAGGAAAACAGCCATTATTTTCAGAAGAGTTTATTTCAGCCGGATGAAGACCGGCCATGGATTGAAAAAACGGTGCAATACTTGGGTGTCGCTCATCATCAAGTGATTGTCTCCCATGAAGAACTGGCAGAAAAATTGAAGGATGCGGTGATTGCAAAAGATTTGCCGGGGATGGCGGATATCGATTCTTCATTGTTGATGTTTTCCGATGAGGTAAAAAAACAGTTTACCGTTGCATTGTCCGGCGAATGCGCCGATGAAATTTTCGGCGGGTATCCATGGTTTTATAAAGAGGAATTGCTGAGAGGCGAAGGATTTCCGTGGATGCAATCCATGTCCGCAAGAGAGAATCTTCTATTGCCGTTTTGGAAGGAAAAGTTAAAGTTGAAGGAATATGTCAAACAGAGGTATGAAGAAACCATCCGGGAAGTGCCGGCACTGGAGGGTGAACATGCAACAGAAGCGCGTAGAAGAGAAATTTTTTATCTCAATATGATATGGTTTATGACGACCCTGCTTGACCGGAAAGACCGGATGAGCATGGCGGCAAGCCTGGAAGTGCGCGTTCCTTTTGCCGATCATCGGATCGTCGAATATGCATGGAATATCCCATGGACGATGAAAATGTTGGACGGAAGGGAAAAGGGGCTATTGAGAAAAGCAATGGAGGGAATTCTGCCGAAAGAGATAATATATCGGAAAAAAAGCCCGTATCCAAAAACACATCATCCAAAATATACAAAGTTAGTGAAAGAAATGTTGCGACAAATATTGCAAAAGGAAAATTCACCAATCCTTGAATTTGTTTCAAAAGAAAAGCTGGAAAAAATGCTTGATACCAATGAATCTCCTAAATTTCCGTGGTTCGGCCAGCTGATGGCAGGCCCCCAGCTCATCGCACATTTGGTCCAAATGAATATGTGGTTCAATTTATATAATGTGAATTATGTCGATTAATGGGTTCAAGACAAAAAACAGGCAGAAACGATGAATCATTTGGAATGGAATTAGGAAACATAGAGTACAAGCGCGGTTATGAATCAAGGAAATGGAGGGGTCAGTGATGATCAACTTAAACCCTGATCATTTTATCATCAAACCAGCATTAGCCACAATCAATTGTGAACCGAATTGGCAGTGGAAAAGGAAGGCGCCGATCCCAAACTATGATTTGCTGTATATTTGGAGCGGCGAAGGAAACTTAAATTTGAACGGCAAAGACTATAAATTGCAGGAAGGGAGCTGCTTTTTATTCAGGCCCGGGGATTGGACGACAGCGACGCACAATCCTATGAATCCGCTCGTAATCACGTACATCCATTTTGATCTTGAAACAGAGCCGGAAATTATTCCGAAACATTATCGAATTCTCCAGGACCGCATCCATTTTGAATCTTTGTTGACCAGGTATGTCCGTTTATTTTTGGTAAAAACCTTTGCCGCGGAAATAGAAGGTAAGCTTATCCTGAAACAATTGATGATTCAGCTTCTGAGGGAAGATCAGCTGGCCGAAACGCAACAGGATGAGGATCACGATGAAATGAAGGGCCAAATCTTTTTTAACATCCGGGAAGTGGCCAACTACGTGCAGCAACATCCGGGAGAAAATCATACAGTCGAAAGTTTGGCGGCCCGCGCAAACTTTTCGCCCCGTTATTTTTCAAAAAAATTCAAGGAGATTATGGGGCAAACCATTCAGTCTTACATTATTGAAACCCGCATCAAAAGGGCGGAGCATTTATTGCATTATACCGGAATGTCCGTAACGGAAGTGGCCGATGCCCTGGGTTACAATAATATACATTATTTTAGCCGCCAATTCAAAGCGTATACCGGAAAAAGCCCTTCCGAAATCCGTACGGTGCCAGCGCCAATAAAATCTGATAGAAAAGAACTGACAATGCAAAGAAACGCCTAATTCAATAAAAAACCGGCAATTTCCTGAACGGAAATGTCGGTTTTTTATTAAAGGCATAAACATTTGGGCAACATTGGCAATTCTTCCGCCACTGCTGCCAAGGTTGTGAAAGCGGTGATCGTTCCGCTTTCCGCCAATATGTTTTCGCCCGTGAAGGAGGTGTAAAAAAGTGCAAACATTCTATGAAATAGTCTAAATATTTTTAATTCTAGTCCTGATAGGATGTATGTATAGAATACAGGAAGAATTAAGGGGTGCAAAAAATGAAACAACTACTCAACCAAGGCTTATACAATCCGCGACTGGAACATGACTCGTGTGGAATCGCCTTATTAGCAAATATAAATGGAGAGAAAACCCATTTTATTGTATCCCAGGCCCTCACTGCCCTTGAACGGTTGACACATCGGGGAGGAAGGGACGAAAAAGAAACGATGGGGGACGGATCCGGTATTTTGACGGATATTCCTCATGAACTCTTTTCAAAAGAATGGGAAAAACAAGGAAAGCAACTCCCTGAAACTGGACGATACGGGGTTATGATGATTTTTCTTCCTAAAGAAACTACAAAACTAGTTGAATATAAATCGAGAATCGAAGAAATCGTTGAAAAGAGCGGTTTAGAATTGTTCGGCTGGAGAACGGTGCCGACGAACGAAGAAGTTTTGCAAAAGGAAGCAATCGAGTCAGCCCCTTCAATTCATCAATTATTTGTATTGCCGGCGTCAAATCTGGAACAAGAGGATTTTGAACGACGCTTATATGTGGTCCGCCGCAAAATCGAAAAGATATTCGGCGAGATCGAAAAAAATAAAGACGCTTGCTATATCTCCAGTTTTTCATCAAAAACGATCGTATATAAAGGACTCCTCTTGCCGGAGCAGTTAAAGAATTTCTATATAGATTTAACCGATGAAGATTATCGTTCAAAAATGGCGATGGTCCACAACCGTTTCAGCACAAACACTTTCCCGAGCTGGAGCAGGGCACAACCGAACCGTATGATCATGCATAACGGTGAAATCAATACCATCAACGGAAATGTGAATTGGATTTTCGCCAGGGAAGCATCCATGCAATCAAACGTGTTCGGCGTGGATGAGAAAGAACTTCATCCAATCATCAATCTGGACGGCAGCGACTCTGCAATGTTTGACAATGTGTTGGAATATTTGGTGCTATCCGGCTGGTCGTTGCCGCAGGCGATGATGATGATGATTCCGGAACCTTGGCAAAACAACCCGTTGCTTTCCGCAAAACAGCGGGCGTTTTACGAATACCATAGCGCATTGATGGAGCCATGGGATGGCCCGGCCGCAATGGGATTCACAAACGGAAAACAGGCGGGTGCCTGCCTCGACCGCAACGGTTTGCGTCCTGCAAGATATATTTTGACAGACGACGACTTCTTCTATTTATCTTCGGAAGTCGGGGTTGTCGATATACCGGAGGAAAAAATCGTTCAAAAAGGCCGCTTGAAACCTGGCCAAATGTTGTTGGTGGATTTTGAGAAAAGAACGCTGTTGTTTGATGAGGAACTAAAACAGCAGCTCATCAATGAACAGCCATATGAACAATGGGCGGCCGAAATGATCATCCCTCTTGATAACATCCCGGCTCTAAATATACAGAAGTCAAGGAAAATGAATAAAAAACAGCTTGTCCGGCTTCAAAAAGCATTCGGCTATACATTCGAAGAGTGGGAGAAATATATCAAACCTCTTGCAATGCGCGGTGACGATCCGGTCGGTTCAATGGGTTATGACGGACCGCTCGCCGTTTTATCAAAAAAACCGCAACTGTTGTTCAACTATTTCAAACAGCGGTTTGCACAAGTAACCAATCCTCCAATCGATGCCATTCGGGAAGCTTACGTAACATCGATGGAAGTGTATTTGGGAGGAGAAGGAAACTTATTAAATCCGAAAAGGGAAGAATATCAAAAAATTAAATTGAAAACACCGATTTTGACAAAAGACGACTGGATGAAAATCATCGGTTTGCACCTGAACGGATGGAAAATAAAAAGACTGTCCTCCTTATTCCCTTCGAGACAGCCGGAACTGATGGAACAGCATTTGGAGAAGCTCTTGAAAAAAGCTGAAAAGGCAGCGGAAGAGGGTTGCCAACTGCTTATCATCAGCGACCGCGGAGCCAACAAGGAAAATGCGGCCATTCCTTCATTGCTGGCAGTTTCCGGTATCCACCATCATTTAATTCGGAAAGGACTCCGCAATAAAGTGAGCATCATTGTCGAATCAGGGGAACCGAGAGAAGTTCACCATTTTGCGGCACTGCTCGGTTACGGGGCCAATGCCATCTATCCATACTTGGTATATGCATCCATCGCCCAACTGGAAGAGGGCGAAGAAAAAGATTTCATCGGAAAATATGTTAAAGGGATCACAAAAGGCATCTTAAAAGTCATGTCCAAAATGGGCATTTCGACGGTGCAAAGCTATATCGGCGCGCAAATTTTCGAGGCGGTCGGCCTCAGCAGGGAAGTCATCGACCGTTATTTTCCTCGCACGATTTCCCAAATCGGGGGTCTCGATATAACGGATATCGCTTTGGAAACAGCAGCCCGCCACAACAGAGGATGGGAAGACAAAAGATTATTGCTTGAAGAAGGTTCCGATTTCCAATGGAGAAAAAGCGGGGAAGAACATCTATATCGTCCGGAAACGATCCATACATTGCAGCTGGCTTGCCGCACAGGCAATTACGAATATTACAAAAAATACAGCGAAATGCTTTCAAAAGAAAGCATGACAACATTGAGAGACCTGTTTGAATTAAAAAGCGACCGGAAACCAATTCCTATCGATGAAGTGGAACCGGTTGAATCCATTTTCAAACGGTTCAAAACTGGAGCCATGTCTTTCGGTTCCATCAGCAAGGAAGCCCACGAAGCGATTGCCATCGCCATGAACCGCATCGGGGCGAAAAGCAACTCGGGCGAAGGCGGGGAAGATCCGGAACGGTACATTCCGCTGCCAAACGGGGATTCCAAGTTAAGCCGCATCAAACAAGTCGCATCAGGACGATTTGGCGTCACAAGCCATTATTTGGTCAATTGTGATGAAATCCAGATCAAAATGGCCCAGGGAGCCAAACCAGGCGAAGGAGGACAGCTTGCCGGACACAAAGTGACGGTGGAAGTGGCGAAAACGAGAGGATCGACTCCTGGAATCGAACTCATTTCACCGCCTCCACACCACGATATTTATTCGATTGAAGATTTGGAACAATTGATTTATGACTTGAAAAATGCAAATCCTGAAGCGCGCATCAACGTCAAACTTGTTTCCGAAAGCGGCGTTGGAACGATAGCGGCGGGCGTTGCGAAAGCAAAAGCCGATGTGATTCTCATCAGCGGATATGATGGAGGAACGGGAGCGGCTGCCAGAACAAGCATCAAACACGCCGGCCTTCCTTGGGAATTGGGGCTTGCGGAAGCTCATCAAACGCTTATGCTAAACGGCTTAAGAAACAAAGTGGTGCTTGAAACGGACGGAAAACTGATGAACGGAAGGGATGTCGTGATCGCCGCATTGCTGGGCGCGGAAGAATTCGGATTTTCTACATTGCCGCTGGTATCGCTGGGCTGTGTGATGATGAGAGTTTGCCATTTGGATACTTGCCCGGTCGGAATCGCGACACAGAACCCGCAGCTCAGAAGGAAAATGATTGGCACTGCGGAACACGTCATTAATTTGATGCATTTCATCGCGCAAGAAGTACGCGAGTTGATGGCAGAACTTGGATTCAGAACTTTGGAAGAAATGATCGGAAGGACTGACATCATTCAAATCAAAGACGATCTTGGCTGGAAAGAAAAGAAACTGGACTTTTCCGCCCTTCTGGCAATGCCGGAAGGGGAGCGGACGGCATCCAAAAGCCAGGATCACCAATTGCAAGAAACATTGGATTATCAAAAATTGATTCCATTAAGCCAGGATGCGCTGACTAAAAAACGGACGGTTCAGATCAACCTTCCTATCCAAAACACAAACCGCTCCGTCGGCACGATGCTCGGGTATAAAGTATCGAAAAAATTTGGAAGCGAAGGATTGAAAGAAGATACGATCCAAATTCATTTCAATGGTTCAGCCGGCCAAAGTTTTGGGGCATTTATACCGCAAGGCATTACGTTGAAACTTGAAGGCGATGCCAACGACTATGTCGGCAAAGGGTTATCCGGCGGAAAAATCATCGTGGCCCCTCCATCAAATGCAAAGATTGCCGCAGAGGAAAATGTGATCATCGGCAATGCGGCATTTTATGGAGCGACAAGCGGAAAAGCGTTTATCCGTGGAAAAGCCGGGGAAAGATTTTGCGTCCGGAATAGCGGAGCGCACGTCGTGGTGGAAGGTGTCGGCGATCATGGCTGTGAATATATGACGGGCGGACGGGTCGTCATTTTAGGTGAAGTCGGCAAAAACTTTGCCGCAGGAATGTCGGGCGGAATCGCATATGTTTATTCGCCGGCGAATGAACATTTTACGGAAATCTATAACGACGAACTCGTTTTGCTGGAAGAGATTCATAACTTGCAAGAATTGAATTTTGTCAATGCGTTAATCAAAGAACATTATCAACAAACAAAGAGTCCAATCGCACAAAGAATTCTTCAAAATTGGGAGTTTGAAGCGCAGAAATTTATCCGCGTCATTCCTCACAAATATAAACAGATTTTGGAACAAGAAGAAAAACAATTATTGAACAGCTACTTAGCATGAGAGGATGGTGAGCAAAATGGGGAAACCAACTGGATTCTTGGAATATAAAAGGGAAAATGTCCGGTATCGTGATCCTTTAGAAAGAATCCGAGATTGGAAGGAAATTTCTTCTTTGCCTTCCGAAAACACTTTAGCCAAACAGGCGGCCCGTTGCATGGATTGCGGCGTTCCATTTTGCCAGAACGGTTCATTGATTGGGGGCATGACGACAGGATGTCCAATCTTCAACTTAATTCCGGAATGGAATGAACTGGTGTATCAAGGAAAGTGGAAAGAGGCTTATGAACGTTTAAGCAAGACAAATCCGTTTCCTGAGTTCACAGGAAGGGCATGTCCGGCTCCTTGTGAAGCTGGATGTGTCGCTTCCCTCTATGAAAGCTCGGTAAGCATCAAAAGCATTGAATGGGCGATCATCGAAAAAGCCTTTGAAGAAGGATGGGTAAAACCGCAGATTCCAAAACAACGGACAGGAATCAAGATCGCCGTTGTCGGTTCAGGTCCAGCAGGTTTGGCTTGCGCCTATGAATTAAACAACTATGGCCATTCGGTGACCGTTTTTGAAAGAAGCGACCGGGTTGGAGGACTTCTTACGTACGGAATTCCAAAAATGAAAATTGAACAACATGTTGTTGATCGCAGAATCCGCTTGATGGAAGAATCGGGCATTTCCTTCTTGACGAATGTGGAGGTAGGAAAAGATTACTCCATCGAACGTTTAAAAGAAGAATTTGATGCAGTCATTCTTTGCACAGGAGCAACAAAACCGCGGGACATGGATGTGAAGGGCAGAAATTTGAAAGGCATTCATTTTGCGATGGAATATTTGCATTCCAATACAAAAAGTTTATTGGATTCCGACTTGAAAAATGGGCAATACATTTCTGCGGAAGGAAAAGATGTCGTGGTCATCGGCGGCGGTGATACGGCAGTCGATTGTATCGCTACCGCACTAAGGCAAAATTGCAAAAGTGTCGTTCAATTGGATATTTATCCAAAACGCCCTGCAGAACGGGCACCGGATAATCCTTGGCCACAATATCCGCTTATTTATAAATTGGACTACGGACAAGAAGAAGCAAAAGCAAAATTCGGCGACGATCCAAGACTATTTGCAACTTCGGCTTTGGAATTTATCGGGGATGATGGAGGCCGGCTCGTTGCTGTCAAGACTGTCGGCATAAAAACCACATTCAATGAAAAAGGCGAAAAAATCCGTGAACCGATACCGAACACCGAAAAAGTGCTTTCTGCGCAGCTTGTTTTGATTGCCATCGGATTTGAAGGGCCGGAAAGGGAACTATTCGATCAATTAAACATTGATGTGGGCGGATTAAGAAAGAGCCGTTCCTATCAAACGGATCTGGAAAATGTCTTTGTGGCCGGAGATGCCAGAAGAGGCCAAAGTTTAATCGTATGGGCGATCCAGGAAGGGAAAGAAGCCGCAAAAAGATGCCACCGATATGTAACAAGTAAAGTAAACTTATCATTTTAGGAGGGATATGGTGCAAGCAACAGATTATATCCAGCAATTATTTGCCGACCGGATTGGAGGCCCCTCTTTCGGTCTGAAGGAAGAAATATTCAAATTCGAAAAAATTAAGCGGGCCAAACGGGCGGCCATCAAAGAAAAGCCTCATGTCCCTTTGATCGATTTGGGAGTCGGGGAGCCGGATGCGATGGCGGATATGAGGGTTGTCGAAAAACTGTATGAAGAAGCGGCAAAACCGGAAAACCGGTTTTATTCGGACAATGGGATCCCGGAATTCAAGGAAGCCGCTTCCCGCTACATGGCGGAAGTGTTCGGGGTGCCGGATCTGGATCCCGAAACGGAAATCAATCACGTTATCGGTTCAAAATCAGGGCTCAGCCTCCTGCCGGCCGCTTTCATCAATCCCGGCGACATTACCTTGATGCCGTCCCCTTGTTACCCCGTGCTGGGCACGTATACAAAATATTTTGGGGGGGAAGTTGTTCACCTCCCGCTATTAAAAGAAAACGGATTTTTGCCCCGCCTGGATCAAATCGATCCGGAAGTATTGAAGAAAGCTAAAATGATTTATCTGAATTATCCGAATAATCCGACAGGTGCAGTTGCCTCGAAGGAATTTTTTGAGGAAGTCGTCGAATTTGCAAGAAACAATCAAATCATCGTTGTCCACGATGCAGCATATGCCGCTCTCATGTTTGACGGAGAAAAGCCGCTCAGCTTTTTATCCGTGCCGGGAGCGAAGGAGGTCGGGGTAGAAATCCATTCATTATCCAAATCCTTCAATATGACGGGCTGGAGAATCGGGTTTATTGCAGGAAATCCGAAGCTGGTCAAAGCCTTTCAAACGATCAAGGACAATAGCGATTCGGGACAGTTTATCCCCATTCAGAAAGCCGCAAGTTTTGCATTGGCTCATCCTGAAATCACGGAACAAACGGCCAAAAAATATTCCCGCAGACACGAAATGCTCGTCCAAGTTTTGCGGGGGTGCGGTTTTCAAGCGGAGAAACCGAAAGGCTCCTTCTACTTATATGCCGAAGCGCCGGTCGGCATTAAAGAAGGTCCGTCATTCCAAACGGCGGAGGATTTCTCCCAATACCTCATACGTGAACATCTCATATCAACCGTTCCTTGGGATGATGCAGGACGCTTCATAAGATTTTCCGTTACATTCGAAGCCGATACGGAAGAAGAGGAAAAACAAGTGATGAGAGAGATTGAAAGAAGGTTGAAAAGAGATCGGTTCATATTTTCAAGAGGGTGATCAAAATGCTGTTTACGAAAATGCATGGCCTAGGCAATAATTACATCTTCATCAATCTATTGGAAAACACTTTGGAGGAAGATTCGCTTCCAACACTTGCCAGAAATCTTTCGGATGTGAGATTTGGCATTGGTTCCGACGGTATGATTCTCATTTGTGATTCCAAAGTGGCCGACTTCCGGATGCGGATTTTTAACGCGGACGGGTCTGAGGGAAAAAATTGCGGCAACGGATTGAGATGTGTAGCGAAATATTTGTACGATCATCAGTTTGTAGATTCGGAAAGTTTTACCATCGAAACGCTTGGAGGAATTGTGGAAGTCCATATTTCCGAAAAGAAGAAAGAAGTGGAATATGTCACGGTTGATATGGGCGAACCGAAATTGTTAAAGACCATGATTCCGATGATCGGAGAGCCGATGACAATGACCATCAATGAACCATTCGAAATCGGCGGAAATCAATACCGCTTAACCTGTGTTTCAATGGGCAATCCCCACGCCATCATGTTTGTCGATGATGTCCATAAGGTGCCTCTTGATAAGATTGGTCCGATGATTGAACATTCCGACATTTTCCCTGAAAGAGTGAATGTCGGGGTAGTGGCCGTCAAAAAGCCGAATGAACTCGACTATCGGGTGTGGGAAAGGGGTTCGGGCATCACGATGGCCTGCGGTACAGGAGCTTGCGCGGCGGTAGTCGCTGCCACTCTGAACAATAAAATTGAAAAGGACCAATCCATAACCGTTCATTTGCCGGGGGGTGATCTGGAAATACGTTGGGATGAGAACAACCATGTATGGATGAAAGGAAAGGCGGAATACATCTGCCATGGTGAATTCAAATTGGAAGATTTCACAAAAGAAAAGTTGTTAAAAGCATCAGGCGAATAAAAAATTTAAGGAGGAATTATTCATGAAAAGAAATTACACAAAAGAAGACATTCTAAGAATCGCAGAAGAGGAAAATGTCCGATATATCCGGTTGCAATTTACAGACCTGTTCGGAATTATCAAAAACGTTGAAATTCCTTTGAGCCAATTGCCAAAAGCGTTGGACAACAAAATCATGTTCGACGGTTCTTCCATTGAAGGATTTGTAAGAATTGAAGAATCCGATATGTATTTATACCCTGATTTAAATACATGGCTCATTTTCCCTTGGGAAACAGAATACGGAAAGGTTGCCCGGTTAATTTGCGATGTATATTTGCCGGATGGCACACCTTTCCCTGGAGATCCCCGCGGGGCTTTAAAGAGGGTATTAAAAGAGGCAAACGAGCTTGGATTCACTGCCATGAACGTAGGTCCGGAACCGGAATTCTTCCTGTTTAAAGCAGATCCAAGCGGCAATCCGACAATGGAATTAAACGACCAGGGCGGATATTTCGATTTGGCTCCGACAGACCTGGGCGAAAACTGCCGCCGTGATATCGTTTTAACTTTGGAACAAATGGGATATGAAATTGAAGCTTCTCACCACGAAGTTGCTCCTGGGCAACATGAAATTGACTTCAAATATGCAAATGCGGTCGAAACAGCTGACAATATCCAAACGTTCAAATTAGTCGTGAAAAACATTGCCAGAAAACATGGATTACATGCAACATTCATGCCAAAACCTCTCTACGGGGTAAACGGTTCAGGAATGCACTGCCACCAATCACTTTTCCGGGGAAATGAAAATGCCTTCTATGATGAAAATGATGAACTTGGTTTGAGTGAAACAGCGAAACAATATTTGGCAGGAATCTTAAAACATGCTTACAGTTTCGCTGCCATCACAAACCCGACAGTAAATTCCTATAAGCGGTTAGTTCCAGGATATGAAGCTCCTTGTTATATCGCTTGGTCAGGCAAAAACCGCAGTCCTCTTGTACGCGTTCCTGCAAGCCGTGGATTAAGTACACGAATTGAATTAAGAAACCCGGATCCATCCGCAAATCCATATCTCGCATTAGCAGTCATGCTTGCTGCAGGGTTAGACGGCATTAAAAACAAGTTGACTCTCAGCGAACCTGTAAACTCCAATATTTACAAAATGAATGAGCAAGAGTTAGAAGACCTGAACATTAAAAGTCTTCCATCCAGCCTGGAAGAAGCGCTTGATGCATTGGAACAAAACGAAGTGATCAAAGCGGCGCTGGGAGAACATATTACTACCCACTTTATCGCAGCCAAACGGTTGGAGTGGGATGAATTCAGAATCAGCGTACATCCATGGGAACGTGAACGTTATATCACTTTATATTAAAGGGGGACGATTCATGAAAAAAGTTGAGGTCATCACGCGTCCAGAGGTGTTCAAAGAATTGAGGGATAATCTTTATTCCATCGGAATCGGCGGCATGACGGTAACGGAAGCCGCCGGTACCGGCAAACAAAAGGGGGTGGAAGGTTTATTTCGGGGAACAACCTTCGAAATAAAAGTTCTGCCGAAGCTGAAAATTGAAGTGGTAGTGGATGATGAGCAAGTGGAGGAAGTTGTGGAAGTTATCCAAAAAACATGCAATACAGGATCGGTAGGTGATGGAAAAATTTTTATTATTCCTGTGGAAGAAGCCATTCGGATCCGGACAGGTGAACATGGGAAACAAGCGATTATCTGAGATGAGGGGAGTCGAGAAGAGATGTTGAAAAAAATTGGTTCAATTATTCCTTTGTTGTTGCTTGTCGCACTGCCAGCCTATGCTGCAGAGCCGACAGTGGAGTCTTTGGAGTTATCCGTTAACTTGGTTTGGGTCATGTTGGGTGCCATATTGGTGTTTTTCATGCATGCCGGATTTACCTTGGTGGAAACAGGGTTCACAAGAGCGAAAAACTCTTTGAACATCATTATGAAAAACTTTTTGACAATCAGCCTGGTATCAATTTTATATTATCTCGTCGGTTTTGGCCTTATGTTTGGGGATTCGGCCGGCGGTGTGGTCGGAACAAACGGATTTTTCCTATCGGGAAGAGAGGATATCGACTTTTTCATTTTCCAGGCCATGTTCGCAGCGACGTCCATCACCATTATATCCGGAGCAGTTGCCGAACGGATTCATATTTTAAGTTATATGTTGATTGCCATTGGAATGAGCATAGTCATTTATCCGATTATCGGCCATTGGGTTTGGTCCGGAGATGGCTGGCTTGCCCAATTGGGATTCACTGATTTTGCCGGTTCTACGGTGGTACATTTAACAGGCGGCATTGCAGCATTGACGGTGGTCATTTTCCTCGGGCCTCGTATCGGAAAATACACAGGCAAAAAGGTCAACGTCATTCCGGGCCATAACATTCCATTAGGGGCCCTTGGAGTATTCGTTCTATGGCTGGGCTGGTTCGGATTCAACGGCGCCAGCACACTGGCTGCAGATACAAGCCTGGTGCCTAACGTCATTGCGACAACATTGCTTTCCACATCTGCAGCATTTGTGGCATCTGCATTGTATACAAGAATCCGTTTCGGAAAAATCGATCCTTCCATTTCATTGAACGGCGTTTTAGGCGGTTTAGTGGGAATTACGGCAGGTGCGGCGGATATTTCAATCCCGGGTTCCATTGTTGTGGGATTAGTGTCAGGGATTTTATTAGTGGAAGGTGTCCGCTTCCTGGATGCGAAACTCCGTGTGGATGACCCGGTAGGAGCCATTGCTGTCCATGGCATTTGCGGCATTTGGGGAACACTTGCGGTAGGTTTATTCTCGACTTCAAGCGGTTTGTTCTATGGCGCAGGAGCGTCTCAGCTGGGAATCCAGGCGCTCGGTGTTTTAGCGGTTTTAGTGTATACTTTCTTGCTTGTCAGCGTCATTACGGTCGTGATCAATTACATCTATCCAATCCGCGTTTCAAGCGAAGAAGAAATTGCCGGACTCGATTACTCCGAACATGGTGCATATGCATATGAATGGAGCCAAAGCTTATTAGAAAGAGTGATCAACGGCAATGAGGAAAAACCGGTACACGGATTGGGGTTGGCCGATCGTTTAAACAACTTGGCACGCGGCACAGTGAATAGCAAAACTTCCTAACCCTTTTTAACATAAGACTTCCGAACGGGATGTGAAGGCATCTTGATTTGGAAGTCTTTTGTTCAGCATCAGGGAATCCGGTTTCCCATGCAAAGAGGCGCTGCACAATGGGCAGCGCCTCAAAACGTTCAATGGTTGTATGTTTTGCTTAATTCAATGAAAAAGTCCAGCGCTCTCGGATTTGCGACGGCATCTTTGTTGATGGCTTTATTTGCCGGCATACCGAGCAAAATTTTCCGGATCGGCACTTCCAATTTCTTTCCGTTCAGCGTTTTCGGCACTTCTTCAATGACATGGATTTGATCGGGTACAAAGCGTGGAGACAAATTTTTTCTGATGGCATCCTTCAATTGTTGGACGAATGCATCGTTAAATTGGCCGGGATTTTGCATGACGACAAATAAAGATAAGCAGGACGGCCGATCTTTATACTCCAAATCCACGACCAAACTGTCCCTGATTTCCGGGAAGGATTCAACAATTTTATATATTTCGCTTGTTCCCATCCGCACACCGGAGCGGTTGATTGTCGCATCGGAACGTCCGTAGATGATGCAGCTGCCATCTTCATTGATCTGAATCCAGTCTCCGTGTCTCCAAACATTTGGATACGTGCTGAAATAGCTGTCAAGATATCGGCTGTAGTCCTGGTCTTTCCAGAAATAAATCGGCATCGATGGCATCGGTTTTGTGACAACGAGCTCGCCGACGGAGCCGATGATCGGACGGCCTTCTTCATCATAGCTTTCCACTTTTGCGCCCAGGGAACGTGCCGGAATGATTCCTGCTCTGACAGGGAGGCAGACATTTCCTCCGACGAATCCCGTGCAAACATCGGTGCCTCCGCTCAAGGAAACAAGCAAGATGTCTTTTTTCACGGAATCGTAAACCCATTTAAAGCCATTGGCGGATAAAGGCGAACCGGTTGAGAAGACCGCCCGCAATTCAGGGAATGAAAAATGCCGATTTGGACGATAATTTTGTTTCATGCAAGAATCGATAAATGCCGCGCTTGTCCCAAAAACCGTAATGCCCGCTTCTTCCGCATAGCTCCATAATGCGGAAAGGTCCGGGTAGCTTGGACTGCCATCATATAAAACTATGGTGCTTCCCGCCATCAATCCGCTGATCAGGAAGTTCCACATCATCCAACCGGTTGTCGTAAACCAGAAAAAACGGTCGTCTTTTCCGATATTCCCTTCAAGCTTCAGGGATTTTAAATGTTCGAGAATGATGCCTCCGTGGGAATGGACAATCGGCTTAGGCAAACCGGTAGTGCCTGAAGAGTATAAAATCCATAATGGATGGCTGAATTCCACCTGTTCACTTTCAAGTTCCAGGTTTTTTTCTTTTACCGCTTCCGCCCAATGAATCATGTTTGGAGACAGTTCCGGCTGTTCCCCGGCATTCTGGATGAGGATGCAATGTTCAATGGACGGGATTTCTTCGAGCAGATGGCGGATGGTATCCATTTTGTCATATATCTTCCCGTTGTATTGGCAGCCGTTGACGGCAATAAGAAGTTTCGGTTCAATCTGTTTAAAACGGTCAACGACACTGCCCACCCCAAAATCCGGAGAGGCCACCGACCAAATCGCGCCGATGCTTGCACAGGCCAAAAAGCCGATGACGGTTTCGGGGATATTTGGTGCATATGCCGCCACCCGGTCCCCTTTTTGTATTCCAAGTTTTTTCATATAATGGGCCAGCGCCGCCACATCTTCGTACAGCGTTTTCCACGAAACCGTTTGATGCGGTTGATTTTCGGCTTTATAAATGATTGCAGGATTCGGAAGTTCTTTATTGCGAAAGATCTGGTCCACATAATTTAAATGGGCATTTTGAAACCATTTGACAAAAGGCATTTCATTGCCGGACAAAATCTTGTCATACGGCCGGCTATGGACCACTTCACAGTATTCCCAAATGGATTTCCAAAATTCTTCCGTTTCTGTGGTGGACCAATCCCATAATGCCTGGTGGGAATCAAACTGGTAGCCGTAGTGCTCCCGCAGCCATTGTTTGTAGCGGGTCAATTCGCTGTTTTGAACCGTGGCTTCATCCGGCGTGTATAACAGCGATCCTTCCAGTACTGTAATCAATCAAATCATCCTTTCAGTAATTCGATTTATTGAAAATATGGGGAGTTTTCTTTTGCCATTTCTTCGATACTTTCCGCAAACAATTAATAGAATTTAGTATATTAATTAATTATGAATAGAATAATAAAAAAATGCTCCTGACAATAAATTTTCATAATTAAAAAAGAAGAGTTTTCAATACATGATAGATTTTTGATAAAATATTACTTTTTTTTCATAACTTGTATATTTTTTTAGTAGAAAGATTGAATTTTATTTGAAATATTTGTTTTTTCGTGTTTTCAAGAATATAATCTTTTTATAATCATAAGTTTTATTATAGGAATTATAAGGATAGGGGTGAGGGGATATTGGGAAACATTGTCAACCAATTGGAATTAACGAACTTGATCCGTGAGATTGAACACTCATTTGATGATGTAGTTAAATGGCGGCGTCATTTGCACCAGCATCCGGAACTTTCCTTTGAGGAGCATGAAACGAGCAAATTCATCGCAGAAAAGTTGGAGGACTTTGGATTGACGGTCCAAAGGAATGTCGGAGGAACAGGATTAGTTGCAAAGATCGAAGGGGGGCAACCCGGAAAAACCGTTGCCTTCCGTGCGGACTTTGATGCATTGCCGATTCAGGATTTAAAAAAGGTGAGCTATGCTTCAAAAAAAGAAGGCGTATCCCATGCATGCGGGCATGACGGCCATACGGCGGCGCTATTGGGATTTGCCAAAGCGTCTCAAAGCATCGGCATCTTCTGAAAGGAAACATTTTGTTGATTTTCCAACATGCGGAGGAAAAACCGCCGGGCGGGGCTAAGGAAATGATTGCGCAAAATATTTTGGAGGACGTCGATTACGTATTTGCCGCCCATTTGGATTCTTCGCTAGAAGTGGGGAAGGTGGCAATCGGTCCGGGTTATCAGATGGCGGCCGTGGATCATTTTAAAATCCATTTGAAAGGCCTTGGAGGGCATGCGGCCCGTCCGCATGAAGCCGTGGACGCGTTGGTGGCAGGAGCTGAATTGGTCACGGGCCTCCAAAAGATTGTCAGCCGCAATATCAATCCATTGCATTCAGCCGTTGTGACGATCGGGAAGTTTCAATCGGGAACGGCCTTCAATGTAATCGCCGAAAACGCGTTTTTGGAAGGAACGGTGCGGACATACGATGAATCAGTACGGCACCACATAAAAAATCGGATCGAACAAATTACGAAAGGGATTTCGTCAGCACATAATATTGAATCTGAGATTGAGTATTTATTCGGCTATCCGGCCCTTTATAACGATCCGGAACAAACAGAAAAAGTGAAGCGGGCCTTGATGGAAGGTTTTGGAGAGGAAGCGGTCATCGAACAAACCCCTTCCATGGGAGCGGAGGATTTTGCCTATTTCTTATTGGAGAAGCCGGGCACATACTTTAAAGTCGGTTCAAGGAACGAAAGGGAAGAAACCCAATATCCGCATCACCATGGAAACTTCGATATAGACGAAAGGGCGCTCTTCAACATCCAAAAAGCATTCGCTTTTATTGCTCATGATTATTTGAATGGTGCGATTGGATCGGAATTGTAAGCGTCGGATGATGGAAATTTCAAAGCAAGCAGGCAGGAGACCTGACTCTCCTGCCTTTTGTTTTGCCGTTTTTGGTAAATGAAAAATATTATCAATTTGGAACAATTTTTTGTATAATTTGTGATATGAATATGGATAGAAAGGGAAACCAGATGTTAAAGCATTTTTTTTCATATTACAAACCGCATAAACGCTTATTTATCATCGACTTTTCTTGTGCCGTCTTAGTGGCCGTTTTGGATTTGTTTTTCCCGATTGCGGTGCAATGGTTCATTGATACGTTGTTACCGGAAGGCAATTGGGGAAAAATTGTGCAAGTGAACATATTGTTGCTGCTTGTGTATTTGTTAAGCACGTTCATGAACTTTGTTGTCAATTATTTGGGGCACAAGCTTGGCATCAATATTGAAACGGACATGCGCCGGGATTTATTCGATCATATCCAAAAACAAAGCTTTAAATTTTTTGACAATACTAAAACCGGCCACATTATGAGCCGGATTACGAACGATTTGTTTGACATCGGGGAATTTGCCCATCATGGTCCCGAAGATTTCTTTATTGCCATGATGACATTCATCGGGGCATTTGTGATCATGTTCCAGATCAATCCGCCCCTTGCGTTGATTGCCCTTGTCTTCATGCCGTTTTTGATTTGGCTCGTGACTTATTGCAATACGAAAATGAACAATGCCTGGAAAGAGATGTACAGCAAAATTGCCGATGTCAATGCGAGAGTGGAGGACAGCATCTCGGGAATCCGTGTGGTAAAGGCATTTACGAACGAAGAGTTTGAAATGGACCGTTTCCGCAAGCAAAACGGCTTTTTCCGATCAGCCAAGCTTTATGCTTATAAAGTGATGGCGGGGACCCATTCAAGCATCTATTTTATGACCCGGCTTCTCACGCTGGTCATTTTGGTGGTCGGCGCCTGGCTGAGCTACAACGGCAAATTGTCCTACGGCGAATTGGTAAGTTTCGTTTTATATACGAACGTATTGATCAAACCGGTGGATAAAATCAGCGCGTTGTTGGAGCTTTATCCAAAAGGGATGGCGGGCTTTAAGCGGTTCCGCGAAATGCTCAGGCAGGAACCGGAAATCAAGGACCGGGAAAATGCCATTGCCGTCCCTCATTTGGAAGGGAATATTTCATTTAAGAAGGTATCCTTCCAATATGATGAGACAAAACCCGTATTGAGCAATGTTTCCTTTGATATTAAGGCAGGGCAGACCATTGCCTTTGTCGGCCCATCGGGAGCAGGGAAGACTACGATTTGTTCACTGATTCCCCGCTTCTATGACGTAAATGGAGGGGCGATTACCATTGACGGAATCGATGTGCGGGACATGACGCAAAAATCATTGCGGCAACAAATCGGCATTGTCCAACAGGATGTGTTTCTTTTTACGGGAACCATCCGCGAAAATATCGAATATGGCCGTTTGGGCGCCAGCTTTGAAGAAATTCAGGCCGCAGCCGAAAAGGCGCATTTGAAGGATTTCATTGAATCGCTTCCTGACGGGTATGATACTCAAATAGGCGAGCGCGGCCTGAAATTGTCCGGGGGTCAAAAGCAGCGGCTCGCCATCGCGCGGATGTTTTTGAAAAATCCGCCGATCCTGATTTTGGATGAAGCCACTTCCGCGCTCGATACGGAAACCGAGATGATGATCCAAAATTCGTTGAACGAGCTGTCCAAAAACCGCACAACGCTCGTCATCGCCCACCGGCTGGCGACGATCCGCAATGCGGACCGGATCTTTGTTGTCACGGACAATGGCATTGAAGAAGAAGGGACGTATGAAGAACTGCTCGCTTTAAACGGCGTGTTCGCAAAATTGCACAAAGCACAGTTTCAAAAAGCGGAAGAGATGGCTT
The DNA here is from genome assembly GCF_038593155.1 of Ureibacillus sp. FSL K6-8385. GTDB lineage: Bacteria > Bacillota > Bacilli > Bacillales_A > Planococcaceae > Ureibacillus > Ureibacillus terrenus. The sequence goes on along the minus strand of NZ_CP151968.1, from coordinate 1,579,800 downwards.
ACCTCAAGTAACATAACAGGAAGACATTAAAACGGAGCGAATTGATATTCGCCCCGTTTTTTTACTCATCCAATCGGAAGTTTTGTTAATTTTTTTGAAGCCTGCAAACATTGTTTTGCAGGCTTTTTTTATTTGGTTGCTCAACAGCGTCTTCGGTTTTTTAGCGGAATTGGTATTTCGACAGATAATATGGTTTTTTTGTAGAAATTTTTGTTTCGAAAATAATTGACGGGATTCGGTTCGGAAAATTAAAATTTCTGTACAAAATACGGTAATGTTTACCGCCTGTGCGTAAAAAAGAAGATTTCATGCATTTATCTATTATTTCATCGATTGAAATAGTTAATTTAACCCGTTTGAAATAGTAAACGGATAAAAAATTTTTGGAGGGATGGGGATGAAGGGGAAATTTCTTATCGCGATGCTGATGGGTGCCGTTCTGCTTTTGGGGTGTCAAAGCAATGCTGAACGGTATGGGGAACCTTTGATCTTTACGACCGGAACAACGACAGGGGTTTATTATTCGCTGGGGGCGGGTCTGTCGACATTGTGGACGAACGAAATGCAAAAAAGAGTGGCCTCCCAAGCGTCAAATGGAAGTATTGAAAACTTGAAGCTGATGAGCAAAGGAGAGGCGAATATCGCCTTTACAACCGTTAATTTTGCTTACGAAGCATACAATGGAACCGGCTCCTTCAAAGGGAAACCGTACAAAGGAGTCCGCATCCTGGCCAATCTCTACCCGAACGTCAGCCATATTGTGGCAAAAAACGACAAACGTATCCAAACGATCGAAGATTTGAAGGGAAAAAGTTTTGTTTTTGGCGCGGCTGGGAGTGCAACCGAAATCGAATCCAAACTGGTGTTGGAAGCCCATGGAATAAAACCCGATGAAGTAAAGGGGAATTATGTCGGATTTACGGAAGCGACGGATTTGATGAGAAACGGCCAGGTAGATGCCGTTAATATCTATTCCGGTGTGCCGTCAGCAGCGACGACGGAATTAATATCCACACTTGATACTAAAGTTCTCAGTTTTTCGGAGGAAGCGATTCATAAATTGACTGAAAAATATCCATGGAATTTTAAATATGTCATCGAACCAAACACATATGATAAACAATCCAAGCCCATTATTACCATCGGACAATATAGTGCCATCGTGATTGACGAAAGTGTTTCGGAAGAATCCGCTTATCAGCTGACCAAGCTGCTTTGGGAAAACGTTGAAGAACTTAGTAAATCATACAGCATCGCAAAACAGTTTGATCCGAAAAAGGCTGTTGAAGGCACTGCAGGAGTGCCGATACATCCAGGAGCTTTGAAATATTACCGGGAAATTGGAGTAGTGGAATAGGGGGGATTCAATGGTAACAAAAAATGAACTGAATGTGGATGTTCAACAATTGGTGGAAGTGGAGGAGAAATCGCTCCATTCAAGAAAGTATCTAGGGGTTTTTGGAAAAATCGTCGTGCTTTTGGCGGTTGTTTGGACCATTTTCCAACTTTACATGAATACATTTGGCATCATGGATGCCGTAAAATTCCGGGCATGGCATTTAGGGTTTCTGCTCCTGTTCAGCTTTATTTTTTATCCGGCAACGAAAAGGAGCGTCGGCACGCGGAAGCTGCCGACGATCGCAGATATTGTGTGCATTGTGTTATCCATTTTTGTCATCTCTTATTTGTTGATCACCTACGACGTCTTTGTGCGGGATCGCGCGGGAGAGAATACAACCTTTGATATTTATGTGGGAATTTTGGCATTAATTTTATTGTTTGAGGCGAGCCGCCGCGTCGTGGGAATGGGCTTGACGCTCATCGCTTTATTCTTCTTGCTGTATAATTTTTTTGGCGCTTATATTCCCGGATTGCTGGGGCATTACGGATTCAGTATTGAACGTGTCGTCAACCTGATGTATTGGGGTGGACAAGGAATATTCGGAACTGCTTTGGGCGTTTCTGCAACTTATATTTTTGTGTTTGTTTTATTTGGTGCCTTCTTAAAAAACAGCGGATTTTCGGATTTTATCAATGTACTGGCATTGACTATCGCAGGCAGGACTGCAGGGGGACCCGCAAAAGTGGCGGTTTTTGCAAGTGCATTAATGGGGACGGTCAGCGGCAGTGCGGTGAGCAATGTTGTGACGACAGGTACGGTGACCATTCCGATGATGAAAAAAGCGGGCTATTCCAAGAAGTTTGCAGGGGCCGTGGAAGCGGTGGCTTCTACGGGAGGATTGATTGCGCCTCCTGTAATGGGCGCGGCTGCTTTCATCATGGCCGAATACCTGGGCGTATCTTATTCCATCATCATCCTGGCGGGTATTATTCCGGCCATCCTGTATTATTTGACGCTGTTCATGATGGTTCATTTTGAAGCGAAAAAGATGGGGTTATCAGGAATCTCAAAAGAAAATATACCAAACGCCAAAAAAGTGCTGAAAGAGGGCGGCCATTTATCCATTCCATTGATGCTGTTGCTTATTTTGTTATTTACCGGATTTTCGCCGTTATATGCGGCGATCATCTCCATGCTTTCCGTTGTTCCTGCGGCAGCCATCCGCAAAAGTACCAGAATGGGTTTGTCCGCGATCATTGATTCCATAGTGGAAGGGGTCAAAGGCACAATCAGCGTCGGTATTGCCTGCGCTATTGTAGGGATTGTGATTGCCACGATTACATTGACAAGTGTCGGTTTAATTATCGGCAATAATGTAATCAGCTTTGCCGGGGAAAGTGTGCTGATGGCAGCTTTATTGACCGCTTTGATCAGCATTGTCCTGGGAATGGGAGTGCCGGCGACAGCGGCATATATTATCGTGGCAACGATTTCCGTTCCGATTTTGGCGCAATTGGGGGTTGTACCGATTGCTGCCCATATGTTCGCCTTCTACTTTGCGGCGCTATCCAGCATTACCCCTCCCGTTGCTTTAGCTGCCTACGCAGCGGCGGGAATTGCGGGAGAATCTCCGAATAAAGTGGGAATGGAATCCGTAAGGTTGGGGCTGATGGGGTTTATTGTGCCTTTCTTCTTCATCTTCAATCCGACTTTGCTATTGACCGGCGGAACCGTTGGCGAATATATTTTTGCAGGCGCAACGGCAATCATCGGAGGGATTGCTTTGGCGGCGGGATTGAAAGGCTACCTGATTAGACAAACATTCCTGGCCGAAAGGATTTTATTATTGGCAGCGGGAATTTGTTTAATCGATACAAATCTCATCATAAATGCCATATCCCTATTGGCCGTAGGAGGGGTCCTGATGTCCCACCTTTTGATCAAATCAAAAACGGTTGAAATTGAGGAAAAGACGTCAATAGCGGAATAGCGAAAGGAAAATTTATAATATTTATGGAAAAATAGAGGATATTTCAGACTCCATAGCCCCATAAAAGGGTTTATGGAGTTTTTGTACGGCTCTTTTTAAGAAACAAACAACTTTTTATTGGTTTACATAATTTTTTTATGTACACACTCAGTAAAAAATAAGATTATAAAACAATAGTCTGGAGATTATTCAAAAATCTCATTAGAATATATGGTAGTTCAACTATACAGAAGAGGTGGAACCATGTTTTACTTGACTCGGGAGCGGCAAAAAGTCTTCCAGGCGGCGAATCTTTTTCCTTTCGGGGAAGAGTTTGATTCCGAATTGGAAGAGAAGTTATATGAAGATTTGGCCAATTATTTGGATGTCATCCCGCAAAAATTTCAAAAGGAAATACTGGAACGGACGTTATTTTCCAATAATGATTTAATGAATGAATTTGAAGAATGGTGCAATGAAACAATCGACCGGTTTATTGAAAACAGCGGGGTTATTACTAAAAAACGTTATAGAATCATCCAAAATTTCCAGCCTTCTGTCCAAAATGTTTTTATCGAGTCTTTGCATGATGGTGAAATTTTGAAGGCCGAACAAGAAGGGAATGATATTGTCCTTTTGCTCAATATGGACGGCGGATTTACAAAGGAATCCATCGTGCAGCTGGTTTTTCATGATGCAAAAATGGAAGGGAATCTGGAAGGATATTATCTGCATGATGAACTGGATTCATCCGAAGACGGATTCGGATTGAGAATCATTTCCGGCTTCGGCTGCCCTCACGAAGAATGCACGATATATTTCAAAGATGTCACAGCAAATTGTTTATACCGTCCGGCCATTTATAGCGAACCCGGTGAAATCGGATCGTGGAGCGGCTATGTTGCATCGCTGAACCCGGACAATCAATATTTCATTGTAAAAAATTGCCGTTTCGTTGAAATTGATTTGGACAGCCTATCCCAGAAAGACGAAGGGATTTTTGCAGGGGATGAATGGTTGGGACGCACATTTGAGGAAGCAAAAGAGAAAATCCATTGCGCCCGATTTGAAGATCCTTATGCATACTTAAATGAGCTGTTGCCGGCGGAAAAATTGGGAACGGCTCTTTTTGATAAAGATCCTTTCGTCCGGTTAAGAGCCTTTAACACTCTATTTGAACTGGGAGAAGAAGCCGCGGGCATCGTCAATGATGCATTGCGTAAAATTGATATCAATGATGAGGAAAATATGGACTTTGAAACCGTGGCAAATTATTTTCACCGTCTTGATTGTTTGGACGAGGATGTAAAGCGAAAATGGATCAGAGCCGATGAAAATGATCATCTGGGCAAAGATTAAGTGTTTTCAATAAGAAACAGCCCCATCAATCAGGGATGGGGGTTCGTTCGTTTCCTAATAGTAGAAGAAAGTAATTTTTGTGGAAAAATAATGAGGGATGGCATTTGTTTTCTTCTCTACTGCCTTTTTTTCGTTTTTTTATTGTTAAACTTTTCTTCCGGTGTCAACGGCTCGTTTGCCAGTTCATGATCGAACTCCCTGGACAATTGTTTTCTGACGGCTTGCTCATCGCTGAAATTGCCGCTTAAATTTTTCTTTTCTCTGTTGCTCATTTTTACACCTCCATGGCTTTAGTTTGTCACGAGGGGTGGCGAATATTCTTTTTATTTTCCCAACATTTCTTCATCTCCCGAAAAGAAATCTGTGTCAAACGTCCAAACATTTTTTATGGACGGATGACCCTCTCCTTATTCGCGATTCATTCAAGAAAAATAAAAAGTTTTTGACGATTATATTAAAATTCGCTCATTTGCAGGAAAATCCAGAGAATATTAGGGAACAAATGTAAAAGAAATGGTAATCTAATATCAACGGAATCTTTATTAATATAATTTCCTCCGTTTTCAACTGGTGATTTGTTTGAAGAGTAGTGCTGGAGCCTCTTCAGGGTAGAGGGAGTGAATTTGCCAATGAATTATCATACGATGAACGTCAGTGAAGTGGAAAAAAGCCTAAATACCAATTTGTTTGAAGGATTGACAGAACAGGAAGCGAAAAAACGGCTGGAACAATATGGTTACAATGAACTCGAGATTTATAAAAAGCAATCGGACCTATGGCTTTTTTTCCGTCAATTTAAGGATTTTCTAGTTATCATTTTGCTGGTTGCCGTCTTGATCTCATTGTTTTTGGGAGAGTATGCAGATGCCATAACCATTTTGACGATTGTCATCATAAATGCGTTTTTGGGTTTTTTTCAGGAAAGAAAAGCGGAAAGGGCGCTGGAGGCACTCCAAAAATTGTCTGCTCCTCAAGTGAATGTATTGAGAAATGGCGAATGGATGAAGATTCCATCCAGGGAACTGGTTCCGGGGGATGTCATCCGGTTCTCAAGCGGTGACCGGATTGGAGCGGATGTCCGCATTATGGAATCAATCAGCCTTGAAATCGAAGAATCTCCTCTTACCGGAGAATCGGTTCCGGTCGAGAAGACAACGGATCCATTGGACGAAGAGGAACCCGGAATCGGAGACATGAGAAATATGGCCTTTATGGGAACCCTTGTTACGCGGGGCAGCGGAAAGGGCATTGTCGTCGGAACCGGCATGGAAACGGAAATGGGGAAAATTTCAGGATTAATGCAAAAGGCTGCCCAATCTTTTGAAACCCTTTTGCAAAGACGGCTAAAACAATTGGGGAAAATCCTCATTGTCGTCGCAGCGTTGTTGACGATTTTAATCGTTGTAATCGGCGTCATTCAGGACCGCGACCTTTATACAATGCTGTTGACAGGGGTCTCCTTGGCGGTGGCAGCCATTCCGGAAGGGCTCCCTGCCATAGTGACCATCGTTCTTTCCCTCGGGGTTACGCAAATGATCAAAAAGAACGCCATTGTCCGGAAACTGCCGGCCGTCGAAACCCTTGGCACGGCAACGGTCATCTGTTCAGATAAGACGGGAACAATGACGCAAAATAAAATGACGGTCACTCATCTATGGATCGGCGGGAAGACCTGGACAGTCGACGGATCGGACTATTCTCCTAAAGGGGCTTTTTATCACGATGGTTCGCCGGTCGATATCCAAAAAGAACCAGTTCTTCTTCAAATGCTGATGTACGGCATGCTTTGCAACCATGCCGAAGTGAGGAAAAAAGGCGATGAATATGTATTAGACGGCAGCCCGACGGAAGGCGCGATGCTGGTTGCGGCGATGAAGGCGGGATTTGACCGCCATCAATTGCTGGTGGACTATACCGTCCTTCAAGAGTTTCCCTTTGATTCCGCACGGAAAATGATGTCGATGATCGTAAAAGATCCGGACGGAAAACAATTGGTCATTGCGAAAGGGGCTCCGGACGTATTGGCAAATGTGAGCAGCCATATAATCTGGGACGGAAAAGCGCAGCCTCTGACATTCGAAATGAAGAAATCCCTTCGATCTGCCATTGATGATTTGAATTCCCGGGCATTAAGAACAATGGCAATCGCTTATAAAGAGTTGCCGCCGGATGTTTCCATCTCCGGGGCGGAAGAAGCGGAATCAGGACTTACGTTTATGGGGCTGGAAGGAATGATCGATCCGCCAAGACCCGAAGTGAAAGAAGCGGTGGAAGAATGCAAAAAAGCCGGCATCAAAACCATCATGATTACCGGGGATCATTTGATTACAGCCAAAGCTATTGCCGCAGAGCTGGGGATTTATCAAGAGGATAGCATGATAATAGATGGAAGAACGTTGGCCAAAATGTCCGTGGAAGAATTGGAAAAGGTCGTGGAAGATGTTGCCGTATTTGCAAGAGTTTCTCCTGAACATAAATTGAAAATAGTCAATGCCCTTCAACGGAAGGGACATATTGTTGCGATGACGGGCGACGGGGTAAATGATGCACCCGCCATTAAAGCGGCGGATATCGGCATTTCAATGGGAATTACTGGTACTGATGTTGCCAAAGAGTCTTCGTCCCTGATCCTTTTGGATGATAATTTTGCAACAATCAAAGCGGCCATTCAAGAAGGGCGCAACATTTATGAAAACATCCGCAAATTTATTCGATATCTCCTTGCTTCCAATGTCGGTGAAATGCTTGTGATGATTTTCGCGATTATTTGTGCATTGCCTTTGCCTTTGATTCCAATTCATATTTTGTGGGTAAATCTTATCACAGATGGCCTGCCCGCGATGGCTTTAGGGGTCGACCAGCCGGAAGAAGATTTGATGAAAAGCAAGCCGCGGGATCCTAAGGAAGGAATATTCGCAAGGGGGCTTGGCTGGAAAGTCATTTCACGGGGGCTTCTAATCGGCATTGTCACGCTGGCCGTTTTCTTGGTGACGCTTGAAAATCATCCGGATGATTTGGTATATGCCCAAACGGCAGCCTTTGCATCCCTTGTGATGGCCCAATTGATTCATGTATTTGATTGCCGCTCCAATAAATCGGTTTTTTCACGAAATCCATTCGGCAATCGGTATCTTGTCTGGGCGGTTTCATCTTCCCTTGTTTTAATGTTGATCGTCATTTATATACCGGCATTGCAGCCAATTTTCTCGACAGCTCCGATTCGATTATTGGATTGGCTGTTCATACTTTTGATGGCCAGCATCCCGACAATCCTGCCGGGTGCAATTGATGCCATCATCCTTAAAAGGAAATATAATTAGTAGTCCCTTTTTCGGAGATTTTGCAGTTCAAATATAATAATTACAGAGCGGATGGGGAAATTCTTTCCTCATCCGCTCTATTTTTTGTAATCCGAAATTATATTAATAAAATGTTAGAGCGGAAAGGGGCATCCTTTGATTTGGCAGAAAGGAGGGACAAAGGTTCAACAAAATTTCACTTATTTATGAAGTTATTATATTATATACTAGAAATATATAAGAATTATTTTTTTACATTTCGATCAATTCTAACCATTCATTTTGTAAGCGCTTACCTAATGTTTTCCTAACGTAATTTCTAAAAATATCAGCTTCTATTTCGTATGGAAGCGATACCGGAGGCGGATCTCAATGAAAAATGCGGTAAATGTTACATCGGAAATCGGAAAACTTCAGACAGTGCTGCTTCATCGTCCGGGAGAGGAAGTGGAAAATTTGACACCGGAATATTTGCAGCGTCTTCTTTTCGACGATATACCCTATTTGCCGATCATTCAAAAAGAACACGATGTTTTTGCGGAAACTTTGCGTGAAAATGAAATTGAAGTTCTCTATTTGACGGATTTGCTTTCCGAAGCTTTGCATTCGGAAGAAATCAAGGAACAATTTGTGCATGACATTTTGACCGAATCAAAGATTTCCGTCGATGATTCGTTCTATGTCATTTCGGAGTATTTGTTGTCCTTCGACACTCCCGAAATGATCAAAAAAATCATTGCCGGAGTACGCAAAGATGAAATCGAACACATCAAGAAAAAACATTTATATGAAATCCTCACAAGCCATTATCCATTTTATCTGGACCCGATGCCGAACCTCTATTTTACAAGAGATCCTGCAGCCGTAGTGGGCAACGGTTTGGCCATCAATAAAATGAGGGAACCCGCGAGACAACGTGAATCCCTTTTCATCGATTATATTGTGAACTATCACCCCCGCTTTAAAAATCAGGAAATCCCCATCTGGTTCAACCGTGACTTCGATTACCCATTGGAAGGCGGCGATGTGCTTGTATTGTCCAAAGATACGATCGCCATCGGCATCAGCGCCCGCACTGCTGCCAAATCCATCGAACGTTTTGCCTTAAATCTTTTCAACAACCAAAATTCCGTCAAACGCGTCCTCGCTGTCGAAATCCCGAAGAGCCGTGCTTATATGCATCTGGATACAGTCTTTACGATGATTGATGTTGATAAATTTACCATTCATTCCGCCATCCAGGATTCAAATGGTGAAATGGATATTTACGTCCTTGGACAAGGATCAGATCCGGAAACATTGAATATTGCCCACAAAACCAATCTGTTGGAAACGTTGAAGGAAGTCTTGGAACTTAAAGAAATTTTGTTGATTCCATGCGGAGGAGGCGACATCATCGCAGGTCCCCGGGAACAATGGAATGACGGTTCCAATACTTTGGCGATTGCGCCGGGAAAAGTCATCACCTATGACCGAAACTATGTGACGAATCAATTATTAAGAGAAAATGGAATAGAAGTGATTGAAGTGCCAAGTTCGGAATTATCGCGGGGCAGGGGAGGGCCACGCTGCATGAGCATGCCGTTGGTAAGAAAAGATCTGGAATAAAAAATGAAAGTGGGCAGGTTTATGCTCCCTTTCCAAGTGAGGTGCCTTAAAATGAAGGAATCAAAACAATTGGGGCTGTTTGCATTAATCGCGCTAGTTGTCGGTTCAATGATTGGCAGCGGCGCATTCAACTTGGCCGGTGATATGGCTCTCGGTGCCAATGCCGGCGCCATCCTGATTGGTTGGATCATTACCGGCATCGGGATTGTTGCGCTGGGACTTGCCTTTCAATATCTATCCATTCATAAGCCGGATTTGGACAGCGGGATTTATAGCTATGCCAAAGAAGGGTTCGGACCATTTTTAGGATTCAGCAGTGCGTGGGGATATTGGCTGTCTGCCTGGCTCGGAAACATTGCCTATGCGACGCTTGTCATGTCTTCCATCGGTTACTTTATTCCGGTTTTTGAGGGAGGGCAAAATGTCGCTTCCATTATCGGGGCATCGGTATTATTATGGGGCGTTCATTTTCTTGTGCTCCGGGGCGTACACTCCGCGGCTTTTATTAACACCATTACGACAATCTGCAAAGTGATACCGATTTTCCTGTTTATCCTGATTACCCTCTTCTTCTTTAACATTGACAAATTTACCTTTGAATTTTGGGGCAGCGGAGGATTCTCCTGGTCCAGTGTCGCTTCCCAGGTGAAAAGCACGATGCTTGTGACGTTATGGGTATTTATCGGAGTGGAAGGGGCCGTTGTCATGTCGGCAAGGGCAAAAAGCAAATCGGATGTCGGTAAAGCGACAGTCATCGGCTTAATCAGCGTTTTATTGATTTATGTATTCATTACAATCGTTTCGATGGGGGTAATGACAAGGGAAGAACTTGCGGCACTTCCAACCCCGACCATGGCCTATGTATTCGAAGCGGTGGTGGGAAAATGGGGAGCTGTATTCATTAACATGGGATTGATCATTTCCATATTGGGAGCCTGGCTGAGTTGGACGCTGTTTGCCGCGGAATTGCCCTATGAAGCCGCAAAGGACCGGGTGTTCCCAAAATGGCTGGCAAAGGAAAACATCAATAAGGCCCCGGTAAATTCCCTGTGGCTGACAAACGGTTTGGTGCAAGTTTTCTTGATTACCTTGCTCTTTACGGACAAAGCATACAATTTTATGTTCAGCCTGGCTTCTTCCGCCATACTCATACCTTATATGTTATCGGCATTCTATCAGGTGAAGCTGGTTTCTATTAAGGAAAACAGAAAACAATTCATCATCGGCATCATCGCCAGCATCTACACAATTTGGCTCGTTTATGCAGGCGGGCTGGATTATTTGTTGCTGACCATGCTGCTATATGCACCGGGCATTTTAATTTATAAATACACCCAGAAGGAATATGGCGTCACCCGGAAAGATACGGCGTTCGAGATTGCATTGATGATCATTTTCGTGATTCTTGCGGTTGTTGCATTAGCGGAAATTTTCACAGGAAAAATTGATTTCTGATGGGATGTGGAGCAGGTGAAGGAACAAAAGAAAGTGGTCATCGCATTAGGAGGCAATGCCATTCAGATTGGGGACGGTTCGGAAGAGGCCCAGCGACAGGCCATACGGAAGACCGTTTCCTTATTGGTGGAAATTGAGAAACTGGGTCATCAAATGGTGATTACCCATGGGAACGGTCCACAAGTTGGCAACATTTTATTGCAACAAAAAATAGCCGGAACAAAGGGGATTCCCCCAATGTCATTGGATACTTGCGGAGCCATGAGCCAGGGGATGATCGGCTACTGGATCGAAAAGGAATTGGATGATGCGTTGAGGGAGCAGGAAATCGAAAAAGACGTGGCATCCATCATTACAAGGACAGAAGTGGATCCGCATGATCCGGCCTTTGAAAATCCGACAAAACCGATTGGACCATATTATACATGGGAAGAAGCGCAGCAACTAATGAAGCAGACCGGCGCAGTGTATCGGGAGTTTCCTGGAAGAGGTTGGCGGCAAGTGGTGCCATCCCCGCAGCCAATGAACATCATTGAACACAATGTTATTGCAAAGCTTGTCAATATGGATTTCATTGTCATTTGCGCGGGAGGGGGAGGCATCCCGGTCATAAGGGAAGACCATAAATATGTCGGAGTGGAAGCGGTGATTGACAAAGATTTGGGGGCGGAAAAACTGGCGGAATTGATCAATGCGGACATTCTGCTGATTTTGACGGATGTGGATCATGTATTTCTGAATTTTGGCCGTCCGGATCAGCGGCCCCTCAGAAGCGTGACAACAGGCGAATTGAAGAAATTTATTGAGGAAGGCCATTTCGAAGAAGGCAGCATGCTTCCAAAAGTGGAGGCGGCAATCAAATTTGTGGAATCGAAACCGGGAAGGATTTCCATCATCACCTCTTTGGACAAAGCGCTCGATGCGCTGGAGGGGCAGGCCGGAACCATTGTTGAACCATGACAATTGGGGCCGCCCCGGCTGATCAAAAACTGCACATGTTTTCCAAGGAAAAAGGAAGCGGCGGCTCATTGCTGCCGCTTATTTTTTGTCTATCAAACTGAAAAAAAGGTAATATATTAATTGAAATGCAAGATTATAAATATTCAAAAAATTTAACAAATTCACTTGATGTTTACGTTAACGTCAATGATACAATATAGCCAAATTCGGGGGTGAAAGGGATGAAAACGATACAGGAAGTGGCAAAGGAATTCAATATCACACCAAGAACCCTGAGATATTATGAAGAAATTGGACTGCTTTCACCAAATCGCACCCATTCCAATTTACGCACCTTTTCAAAAAAAGAAATTGCCAAATTGAAACTTATCATGCGCGGCAAAAGATACGGCTTTTCACTGGATGAAATAAAGGAGATGATACTGCTCTTTGATCGTGACCGTACAGGCATTAAGCAACTGGAAAAAACCGTGGAATACGGTGAACAGAAAATCAAAGAAATTGAAGAAAAAATTAAGGAGCTGACCCAATTGAAAAGGGAATTGGTGGAGCTGCATTCGTCATTTACCGAAAAACTGGCAAAATTAAAGGGGGAGGATGTCACATGAATAGTTCAATGCTATTGGCCAGAAATGCGCGCAAATATCCAAAGAACGAGGCGGTGATTTGCCAAGGCCGGCGGGTGACGTATAAAGAATTGGACGAGCAGGTTAACCGGTTGGGCAATGCTTTGCTAGGGCTGGGCATCCAACAGGGGGATAAAGTCATCATCTTCATGCCGAATGTATTGGAATTTGTCGTAAGTTATTTTGCCGTCCAACGTATTGGCGCCATTGTCGTGCCGGTGAACGCCAAATTCACCTTACCGGAAGTGGAATATGTGGCGGATCATGCCCAAGCAAAAGCCATCATTGTACATGAAGCGGTCTTTGCATCCGTCGAAAATCTCCAAAATGTCGAAATCAAAATCAAAACCGGTGCCGAAAAAGAAGGGTGGCTTGACTATAACGGGCTGATCGAAAAGTCGGATAACGCAGAAATCAGCTGTCTGTTGAAAGAAGACGATTATTCTACGATCCTTTATACATCCGGAACAACTGGGAAGCCAAAAGGCGTTTTGTTCACCTATCGCAATATATTGGCGGTTGCCCATATGATTGCCATCGAAATGGAAGTGAAGCCGGAAAGCCGGATGTTGCTGATGATGCCGCTGACACACTCGGCTCCACTGCATTTATTCCTGATGTCCGCCGTGCTGGTAGGGGCAACAAACGTACTCACACCTACTTTCACGCCAGATTTACTTATTGACATGGTGGAAAAGGAAAAAACAACCCACTTCTTCGGAGCGCCGGTTGCCTATTTGGTTACGGCATCCCATCCTAAATTGCAAACGGCCGATCTGTCTTCCATGAAATGGTGGATTTATGGCGGGGCGCCGTTATCCGAAAAAGAAGTGCGCCATATACAACAGGCGTTCAAAACGGATAATTTGACTTGCGTATATGGTTTAACGGAAGCAGGGCCAAGCGGGACAATTCTATTCGGATATGAACACAAAGATAAAGCGGGCAGCATCGGAAAGCGGGCGGCCTTCGGAACGGAAATCCGCATTGTGAATGAAAACGGGGAAGACGTCAAAGTCGGCGAAATAGGGGAAATTGTACTATATGGCGAAGGAAACATGGTCGGCTACTATCGGGATGAAGAAGCAACGAAACAGGCATTTATCGGCGGGTGGCTGAAATCAGGCGATTTGGCCCGCTGCGATGAAGATGGGTATATTTGGGTGGTTGATCGGAAAAAAGACGTCATTATTTCCGGGGGCGTCAATATTTATCCGAAAGAAATCGAAGACCGGATTTTGGAGTTTGGAGGAATTCATGAAGTGGCGGTCATCGGAGTCCCGCATCCCGAATGGGGGGAAACGGTGAAAGCGGTGTTTGCCGCTAAAACGCCAATTGACGTGGAAGCATTGAAAGCGTATTTATCGGAGCATCTTGCCAAATATAAAGTGCCGAGGCTGTACGAACAAGTGGAAGCGCTTCCAAGAAATGCATCCGGAAAAATTTTAAAACAACAATTGAAAGTGCAGGCGATTGTGGAATGAAAGTGCTGCAAAATGTGGTGGCAGAAAAAGAGACAAACTTTTTCTCAAGCGATGATACATTGCAAAAAATATTGGAACAAATGCTTGATGAAGAGTTTTATGAATATGCGTTGGAAAAACTGGCAGACTTCGGGGCGCTGGTATGCGGCGAGATTGATGCGCGGGCAAAGCATACGGACCGGGAAGGGGAGCCCCGCCTGATCCGCTACGACAAATACGGAGAAGAAGTATCGGAAATTTGGGTGAATGAAGGATACAAAAAGACCGTAGAACAAACGTACAACACCGGAATAGTCGGCTATGTGCATAAAGAAATTCCGCAGCTGGGAAGAAAGGGCAATTATGTTTACAGCTTTGCACAAGGTTATTTGTTGTCCCATGCGGAACCGGGCTTTTATTGTCCTGTTACTTTGACAATGGCAACGGCGTATTTGCTGGACCATTATGCGGATGAAGAGTTGAAGGCGAAATTTTTGCCGCATGTATGTTCAACGGGTGAAGTGGAGTTGTATGAAGGAGCCACTTTCTTGACTGAGCGGCAGGGAGGTTCCGATGTGGGGGCGAATATTCTTGAAGCAAGATTTGACGGAACCCATTACCGGTTATACGGCGAGAAATATTTTGCCTCCAATGCGGGAATGTGCGGTGTTGCCATGGTGCTGGCCCGGATGCCGGGGGCTCCGGAAGGCACAAAAGGGCTCACTTTGTTTGCAGTGCCTTGGAGAAAGGAAGACGGTTCGCTCAATCATCTGCGCATACGGCGCTTGAAAGATAAATTGGGTGTCCGTGCCGTGCCATCCGGCGAAGTTGAATTTGACGGATCCATCGCCTATGTGGTGGGTGATCCGAAAAAAGGCATCTACTACATGCTGGAGGCGTTGAATTTATCGAGAATCTGCAATGCGGTCGCTTCAGTGGGAATCATGAGGAGAGCATTATTGGAATCCAAATATTATGTTTCCAACCGCGAGGCATTCGGCCAAAGACTGACGAATTATCCGATGATACGGGACTCTTTGGCTAAAATGGCTTCCAAGCTGCACGCCGAAGTGGCGACGCTGTTTGACATGATTCGTTTGTATGATCGGGTGGCAGGCGGTGAAGGAACAGACCGGGATATCGTTTTGAACCGGTTGAACATCGCGATCATGAAGAAAGAAACGGCCGAGCAGGCCATCCGTTTTGCCCATGAAGCGATTGAACTTCATGGCGGCAATGGGTACATTGAAGATTTTGTAACGCCAAGACTATTGAGGGATGCCCAAGTGCTCACCGTTTGGGAAGGAACAGCAAATATCCTGGCATTGGAAGTGATCCGCCTATTTAAAAAATACAAAGCCCATGAATTATTTATCGATGAAATGAAACAGCGTTTGAAAAAAGCGAAGGATTCGAAGCTGAAGGAAATTGTGTCGGAAAAGCTTATGGAACTTTCGGAGGATTTGGAAAAATTCGTGTCCCTGGATGATGAAACGCAAACTTATGAGGGCAAAGGCATCTCCCAAAAGCTGGCATGGATGTATGAGAGTGTCGTGGCTGTCGAATGGGCGGACCGTTACGGAGGGAAATATGAAAAGCTGGCAGACATCTATTTGGAAGATACTTGGAAACTGCGGAAATTGGGAGATCCCATGAAGACAGTATTGTATTTTAATGATGTGGTATAGGTGCAAGTTCAAATGGAGCGGATGGAGATTTTGGATGAGAATTTTCCTTTCCGCTCCACTTTAATGACACTGAATTTTTATAATATGAACATGCGGTTTGCCGGATCCGTGCGCCATGAACTCAGGTTTGTAAGTGAATAAACCCCCGGAAAAACTCTTTATTAGATTATGATAAATTAATGGTTGAAATTTCTTTAATAAACACATAATTTCTCGTTTACGCAAATATATTTCATTGATAAAATAATACTGAATACAGTTATCTGAATATTCAAAAAATAAAAGTGCTCCAGGCACTGAAATGGGGGATTGGGGATATGTTTGTTACAGACATTGTGGAAAAACATGCATTAAAACAACCTTCCAAAGAAGCGATCATTTTTGAAAACACAAAGATGACTTATGGAGAATTGTATGAAAATGCGAAGAAGGTTGCCGCCTATCTTCAAAACAAGGGCTATAAAAAAGGCGATATCATCGCCCAATTTATGCTCAATACGGATTTATTCTTTCCGGTCTATTTAGGCGCAAAATTGGCCGGATTAACGATTATGCCGGTGAATACGAAACTTGCGCCACCGGAAGTGGATTATATTTTCCAACATTCTGAAGCAAAAGCTCTATTTTTTGACGAAGAAATTGAAGAGACCATCAGGCAAACGGTTCACCGTTTTGAACACGTCATTTCCTCTACCGAAATTAAAAAAATCCTTAGAGGGAATAATACCGATTTTAATCGAGTTCCAAATGAGGGTGAAGAAACGGCCGTTGTCATGTATACATCCGGAACAACCGGAAAACCAAAGGGGGTTATGCTCACACACAACAATGTGATTGAAACGGCGAAAATTTGGTCCGATTCGATGAAACTGACGGAAAAGGACCGGACTTATATATGTACGCCGCTCTTCCATTGCGCGGGACTTCATGTGTTTGCCGTGCCGACTTTGTACAAGGGTGGAACCGTTGTCATAGAAGAAGCCTTTTCGCCTGATCGGACATTAAGAAATCTTGTGGAAACGGAAGCGACCATCTTTTTCGGTGTTCCTGCAATGTACACCATCCTCTTGAATAAACCGGAAATCGGGGAATATAATTTTCAAAATTTACGATTATTCTGCTATGGCGCTGCGCCAATGCCATATGAACTTGTAAAAAGATTAAAAGATGCGTTTCCAAATGTAAAAGTGCAAAATTTGTATGGACAAACAGAAAATACCCCTGCCGCGTCGTCCTTGACCGATGAGCATGCTCTGCATAAAATCGGTTCTGTCGGGAAGCCGTTGAAAAATACGCAAATCAAGCTTGTTGGTCCGAATGGCGAAGAAGTTCCGGTCGGGGAAGTGGGCGAAATTTGCGTGAAGGGTCCGCAGGTGATGAAGGGATATTTAAAAAATCCAGAAGAGACGGCCAAAACAATCCGGGATGGCTGGCTGTATTCAGGAGATTTAGGGAAATTCGATGAAGAAGGATTTTTATATATCGTCGACCGGAAAAAGGATATGATCATCCGCGGAGGCGAAAATATTTACCCGGTTGAAGTGGAAGAAGTGTTATATCAAATTCCTGAAATTTTGGAAGCAGCTGTTGTCGGAGTTCCTCATGAAGTGTACGGTGAAGTGCCTAAAGCGTACATCGTGTTTAAAAAGGGAAAATCCCTCTCAGCAGAAGAAATTATCAATTACTGTTTGACTAAACTTGCCAAATATAAAGTGCCGGCAGAAATTGAAGAACTGGACCAGCTTCCAAGAAATGCTTCCGGAAAAGTGTTGAAACATATGTTGCGTCCAAAGAAAGAATCTGTATAGGAAGAGGGGGAACATGCCCGGTCCATTAAGGGAAATGCAGCCCGAAGAATCCAAGGCTGCATTTTTCATTACTTCACAACCGGTTTTTTCACTGTAACATGTTCCCGGGATATTTGAATTTGGTTTAAAAGGGTATTGGCGATTAAGCAGTTTTTCTCAACAAATTCCAAAAATTCGCGTACTTTCTCTTCCGGTGAATTGGATTCAACCACTGTATTCACTTTGATTTGCGGAATAAGCCCAACGGTTCCATCCGGTTTTTCCGATGTCCCTTCCAGCTCGATTGCCAGATGTTGAAGATCAACGCCAAATTTTTTCGCATACAATTTTGCCGTAATCAATTGGCAGGCGCCTAATGCGCCAATCAACAATTCGGGTGGCGTAACTCCTTCGCCTGTTCCGCCAAATTGCGGAATTGTATCCGAAATGATTTGTTGGTCACGTGCTTTTACTACGGCTTGTTTTTGGTCGTTCAATTCTACGGTAACTTTATAAGTTCCCATTCCAATACCTCCTAATCTAATATTTTTACTAGGTTTTTTACATTATATTTCCTTTCTAATTTGGATTCAAGTTTTTAGCTTTACAGAGTGAAAAGCTCGTTTTTGGAATCGTGTTCTGACAATATGAAAATGATTTGAAATTTTTCGTATATAAAAAATCAATATGATTTTTGAAACATTATTCGGCATACATTCGTATGAAGGAAAGAAAAATTTTGGCGGTAAGGGGAGTTATATATGTCGTTCTTCAATAAAATGTTGGCCACCATTGGAATAGGATCGGCAAAAGTGGATACAAAGCTGGAGAGAGCTTCCTATTATGCCGGGGAAACGATTCAGGGCGAAGTGGAAGTTTATGGGGGAAATGTCGATCAACAAATCAACACCATTTATTTAACATTGTATACAACGTATGTTAAAGAAGTGGATGATCGGAAAGTTTCTGTTCCATATGCTTTCCATAAATTCAAAATTTGCAATCCTTTTATCATTCGCTCAAATGAAACGAAAATCATCCCATTTTCTTTCAAATTGCCGGTGGATACCCCGGCTACCGTCGGAAATTCAAGGGTATGGGTAAAGACGGAGCTGGACATCCAGAGCGGCGTGGATTCAACCGACAAAGATTATATCGAAGTCCGTCCGTCCAAAATGGCTTTGGCCGTATTGGATGCCGCGCAGAATTTGGGATTCCGCCTTCGGAAGGCTGAAAACGAACATGTATCATACCGTTTCCAAAGAAATTATCCGTTTGTCCAAGAATTCGAATTTGTGCCGGTTGCAGGTCCTTTCAGAGGACGTTTGGATGAGTTGGAAATCGCTTTCTTGTCCCAGCGGGAAGGGGCGGTGGAATTGCTGCTCGAAGTGGACAGAAAAGCCAGAGGGCTGGGCGGATTGTTTGCGGAAATGTTGGATGTGGATGAAAGCCACGTTCGGCTGACCATTACGGAAGCGGATCTCGGCCGCGTCGAACAGAGACTGCAAGAAGTAATCTCGAGATATGCGTAAAAGTTATTTAATAGGGGTTGTTCATCAAATACAAATAGTAGTACAGACAATTTGCCTGTACTACTATAATTTTTTAAGCCAATTTTCTTTCATCCATCGTTATTAATTTCAAATGTTTCAAATCTAATAAAAACTCCCCGGATTTTAAAATATCAAGTCCAATCAGCCCATGAATATCCCATTCCCGCAAAGGGCCAAAATCGACCGGAACT
Organism: Ureibacillus sp. FSL K6-8385; assembly: GCF_038593155.1. Classification (GTDB taxonomy): domain Bacteria; phylum Bacillota; class Bacilli; order Bacillales_A; family Planococcaceae; genus Ureibacillus; species Ureibacillus terrenus. Next base: position 1,560,500 of record NZ_CP151968.1, on the reverse strand, counting down.
TTATGGAAAGTTTTTTCACCTATTTTTACATAATCCAGGATTTTTGAAAAACTGTATTCCGATCCGCCAATTCCAAAGTGGCGGACGATGGGATCTCCATTTTCAAAGGCAACTCCCAAATCCTGCACCGAGTCGATGTCGATGAAGGAATGGGAGGAGCCGGAATCAATCGCAACCCGGTTCAAGCATTTTCTTTTTCCTTTATAACAAATTTCGATGGTAGAAAGTAGCAAGCCATTTTCAAAAATCAGTTGCACAGGATATCCCTCCGCTTTCATTCCTGTTTAAAAATTTTGGAACATTATTTGAATGGCTGGAATTTGTATTTCTTGATCGCTTCCCGGTTCAGATGACGCAAAATAAAGCCGATCAAAACGACGATCAAAATTAATAAAATTTGAAACAGCAAAATTGGCAACGGATTTGTAAGAAAGGGCTGCACATAAGCGTCCCGGATGATCATTTTCGATGCGGTCCAGGCAAGGATGGCGGCTCCCAAATATATCACCACAGGGAATTTTTCGATAATGCGAATAACGATGGTGCTTCCCCACACAATAATAGGGATTGAGATTAAAAGTCCGATGACGACAAGCAGCATGTTTCCGGACGATGCACCGGCAATGGCGATTATATTGTCGATGCCCATCAAAAAATCGGCCAGCATGATTGTCCAAACGGCGCCCAAAAAGGTTTTCGAGGCTGGACGAATGCCGGTGTTTTCTTCTGCAACCAGCAACTTTATCGCAATGTACACCAGCATCAAGCCGCCAATCAGCAACAATCCGTCGAGTTCCAGCAATTTCACGGCAAGCAGCGTAAAGAGGATGCGCATCAAAATGGCGGCAATAGTGCCCGCTACAATAACCTTCTTTTGCTGCTTTGACGGAAGATTTTTTGCCACCATTCCGATCAATAAGGCATTGTCTCCTGCCAGCACAAGATCAATGAAGATAATGGACATCAGTGCGGTGTAAAATTCCAAAGACAAATTTTCCATTCCTGCTCCCCTATCCGTCTGTTTTTGGACAGTATATGAACGAATCCGCTTATTAAGAAGTGTGGTACGTTTGCTATATTTATTGACATGATTTTTCGGTTTTCATATAATTTACTGAGAATATAACAAAATGGAAAATCGGGAACACGATGAAGGAGAAAGTACGTTTTTGCCAAGTGCAAAGAGAGGGATTCCTTGGGCTGAAAGAATCTCCACAGCGGCAATAGCGGAAAGCTACTCCAGAGTGCAGCTAATCCCTGCCGTTCACTTACGTTACAGTGGCCAGAGTGACAGTTTCCAATGGCTGTAATTCATCCTGCAGCGGGTTCGATGGAAACTGTAACAAGGGTGGTACCGCGAAATATCCGTCTTCGTCCCTTACCGGGATGAAGACTTTTTTCATTTTGGCGAAAAAAATTCAGGAGGAACAATACAGGAGGTTTAAACGAATGAAAGCAGCAGAGATTCGTCGCAAATTTTTAGACTTTTTTGTTGAAAAAGGCCATAAAATTGAACCATCCGCTTCATTGATTCCAGTCAATGACCCGTCCCTTCTTTGGATCAATTCAGGGGTGGCGACGTTGAAAAAATATTTTGACGGCCGTGAAATTCCTGAAAATCCAAGAATTACAAATGCCCAAAAATCGATCCGCACAAATGATATTGAAAATGTAGGAAAAACAGCCCGCCACCATACTTTTTTCGAAATGTTAGGAAACTTCTCCATCGGGGATTATTTTAAAAGGGAAGCGATCCATTATGCATGGGAATTTTTAACAGATCCCAAATGGATGGGATTCGATCCGGAAAAGCTTTCCGTTACAATTCATCCGGAAGATGAAGAAGCTTATGACATTTGGAAAAATGAAATCGGATTGCCGGAAGAACGCATCATCCGCATTGAAGGAAACTTCTGGGATATCGGGGAAGGTCCATCCGGTCCGAACTCGGAAATTTTCTATGACCGTGGTCCGGAATACGGCAATGATCCAAACGATCCGGAATTGTTCCCGGGCGGAGAAAATGAACGCTATTTAGAAATCTGGAATCTGGTGTTCTCCCAATTCAATCATAATCCTGACGGCACCTATACGCCGCTGCCTAAGAAAAACATCGATACCGGCATGGGACTTGAACGGATGGCTTCCGTTGTGCAAAACGTACCGACAAACTTTGATACAGATTTGTTCATGCCTATCATCGAAAAAATCGAGGAGTTTGCCAACCGCCGTTATAAACGGCCAGGGGAAATCGATTTGAAAGAAATCTTCAATAATAAGGAAGATATTAATACACCATTCAAAGTCATTGCAGACCATATCCGCACAGTCGCCTTTGCGATCGGGGATGGTGCTCTGCCATCCAACGAAGGACGCGGCTATGTCATCCGCCGTTTGCTTCGCCGCGCGGTCCGTTATGCAAGACAAATCGGCATTGAGAAGCCGTTCATGTTCGAACTCGTTCCGGTGGTAGGAGAAATCATGAAAGACTTCTATCCGGAAGTGAGCCAAAATTGTGAATTCATCCAACGGGTAGTGAAAAATGAAGAAATCCGTTTCTTGGAAACGTTGGATGCCGGTCTTGAAATTTTAAATGAAGTGGTTGAGCGGGAGAAAAAATTGGGTCTTACTGAAATTCCGGGTGAAGATGTCTTCCGTTTATATGATACGTATGGTTTCCCGGTTGAATTGACAAAAGAATATGCGGAAGAGCACGGCATGACGATTGATGAAGAAGGATTCGAAAAAGAGATGGAGAAACAGCGGGAACGTGCAAGAAGCGCGCGTGCCGACGTTGATTCCATGCAAGTGCAAAATGAAGTGTTGACAAATTTGACAGTGCCATCAGTCTTTGTCGGATATGAAGTGGCGGAATGCGATACAACGGTTGCTGCGATAGTGGCAAATGGCCAACAGGCGGATATGGTATCGGAAGGGGAAGAAGCGTTTGTCATTTTGGCCGAAACGCCATTCTATGCGGAAATGGGGGGCCAGATTGCAGATACCGGAATCCTTGAAGGCGACGCATTCAGAGCGGTAGTCAAAGACGTCCAACTTGCGCCAAACGGACAACATCTTCATACAGTGGTCGTTGAGTCAGGGGAAATGCGCATCAATGACAAAGTAAAAGCGAAAGTGAATCAAGAAGAGCGTAAGCTGATTGTGAAAAACCATACGGCTACGCACTTATTGCACCGGGCGTTGAAAGATGTATTGGGCGAACACGCTAATCAGGCAGGTTCCTATGTAGGTCCGGATCGTCTGCGCTTCGACTTTACGCACTTTGGACAAGTCACAAAAGAAGAATTGGAACAAATTGAGCGCATCATCAATGAAAAAATTTGGGAAGATATTGAAGTGGTCATCGAAGAAATGCCGCTGGAAGAAGCAAAAGCGCTCGGGGCAATGGCGCTCTTCGGTGAAAAGTACGGAGATATCGTGCGCGTGGTACAAGTCAGCGATTATTCCATCGAGCTTTGCGGCGGTCTGCATGTCAACCGCACTTCTGAAATAGGATTATTTAAAATCGTTTCCGAAGGCGGAATCGGTGCAGGGGTAAGACGCATTGAAGCCGTGACAGGAAAAGGCGCTTACTTTGCGGTGAAAGAAGAAGAAAGAATCCTGCAAGAAGCGGCTGCCCAATTTAAATCAAATCCAAAAGATTTGGTGATGCGAATTCAAGGATTGCAAGGGGAGTTTAAAGAACTTCAACGCGAAAATGAATCATTGTCACAAAAATTGGCAAACCTTGAAGCAGCAAGCGTCTTGGATGCGGCGCAAAAAATCGGGGATATTACCGTATTGTCTACACGGGTTGAAGCAAAAGATAATAATCAGCTTCGCCAAATGATGGACGACTTAAAAATGAAGCTGGAAAAAGCGGTCATTGTCCTTGGGGCTGTGCATGACGGCAAAGTGATGCTTTGTGCGGGCGTCACAAAAGATATTGCCGGAAAAGAATATCATGCAGGAAATATTGTAAAATCCGTTGCCGAAAAATGCGGCGGCAAGGGCGGCGGAAGACCTGATATGGCGATGGCCGGCGCAAAAGATGCTTCCAAACTTGAAGAAGCCCTCCAATCTGTATATGATTACGTAAAATCTATTTAAAACTAGGGAATAAATCTATTTCGCCTGCTCATTGTATCAGTTATAATAAAGGAAATGGAGCTGGAATTTCCTGTCCAACCCCTTATTTCTGAAAGCGAGGTGCTGGTCTTGAGTTCGTTCGATCAAACGATGAAATTTAGTTTTCCGGAAGAATCAATGGAAGAAGAAGTCAAGCAAGTCATGTTAAAAGTGTACTCTGCTCTTGAAGAAAAAGGATATAATCCGACGAATCAAATTGTGGGGTACCTGTTATCTGGTGATCCGGCATATATTCCTCGCCATCAAGATGCACGAAATTTAATCCGCAAACTTGAACGCGACGAAATTTTGGAGGAACTTGTAAAATTCTATATCAAACATCATAAAGAGGATAAATCAGAATGAGGATAATGGGTTTAGATGTCGGTGCAAAAACGATTGGCATAGCAATCAGCGATCCATTGGGATTGACGGCCCAAGGGATTGAAACGATTCATATAGATGAGGAAGCGGGCGAATTCGGGTTAGAACGGATTAAAGAACTGGTAGAAGAGTATGGGGTTACCGAATTTGTGGTGGGATATCCAAAGAATATGAACAATACCGTTGGCCCCCGGGGAGAAGCTTCGGAAAAATATAAAAAACTGTTGGAAGAAACGTTCAACTTGCCAGTCACTCTTTGGGACGAAAGGTTAACCACGATGGCGGCCGAACGGATGCTGATCGAAGCGGACGTCAGCCGGAAAAAAAGAAAAAAAGTGATTGATAAAATGGCGGCTGTCATGATTTTGCAGGGTTATTTAGACAGCAGATCCTTCCGGTGACATCCCAAATTGGGTGAATAGATAAATGCAAGATTGATTCATACTGTCCTTAAGACAATTTGTCGGGGATGATATAGATTTCCTTAATCCGTTAGAAAGAGGTGGCCAACATGGCACATAATCATGAGTTCGAAGAAAGACAAATTACCGTCATTGATGAAGACGGAAACGAACAGCTTTGTGAAGTCATTCATACATTTGATTCGGAGAAATTTGGAAAGTCCTATGTATTATATACCCCAGTCGGTGCAGAGGAAGATGAAGAAGGTCAAATCGAAATCTTCGCTTCTTCCTTCATCCCCGGCGAAAATGGGGAAGAAGGGGAATTGTTCCCGATTGAAACGGAAGAAGAATGGGATATGATTGAAGAAGTCATCCACTCTTTGGAGGAAGAATTCGAAGAGGAAGAAGATGAGGATTAATTGGAAAGAGTAGGCAGTCTCTTGCCTACTTTTTTCTTGCTTTTTGCCCCGAAAAAATCATTTTATATTCTACATTCCACAAACTATTACTCAAAATCGAAAATGGATCAGGAGGAAATTATGGACCAGCCATTATTTACATTGGAAACAGAAGAAGGAATCAAAACATGCAAGGTGTTGTTTACATTTGATACGGATGATCACTCTTATTGTATCTATTCCATATTGGATGAAAACGGAAATGATACAGGGGAAATTTCCGCTGTCCGCTATGAAACGGATGAAAATCTGGAGATGTCGAATTTTCAGGATCTGGAAAGCGAAGAAGAATGGGATATGGTGGAAGAAGTCTACAACACATTGGTGGATGCTTTCACGGACGAACAAAATACTTTTTTCGCCACAGATGAAGACGGAAACGAAGTGGAATGCCAAATCATGTACCGTTTTGAACTTGAAGAGACCGGAAAAAAATATGTCGTCTATACGGTAGTGGATGAAGGAAAAAATGGCGAACTATATGCGGCAAGCTTCGAGGAATCAGAGGACGGGGGAATCGAAGAACTATTTCCGATTGAAACGGAGGAAGAATGGAAAAAAATAGAGGAAATCGTTGAACGGATTCAACGATAAAGGCTGTCCGTAAGTAAAAAAGCGTTCTTCTGCAATCATTGTGAACATCACCGCAGAAGGACGCTTACATTTAGCGGTAAGGCGCGGCCGGGTTCGAACCTTTCTTGCGAAAAAACGTAAAAATACATAGAAAAGGGATGCGGAAGGCCTAAGGGATATTTAAATATTGTTAATCTTACCATTATTTTATATCATATGTATGAAACATTATAGGAGGGAAATATGTGGACCAGGAGATGTTGGATAAAATAAAGCAGCGTAAACAGGAAGGTAAAGTGGTCCGTCGAATTGTAACAAGGGTCACAGTCATAGTTTTAGCCTGTATCGCCGTTATCGGCATTTTTGGCACATTATATATCAAAAGCGCTCTGAAGCCGGTCGATCCGGATTCGGAAAAACAAATACAAGTGGAAATTCCAATGGGTTCCGGAATTTCTTCCATTTCAAAGATTCTGGAAGAACATGGAATCATAAAAAATGCGACCGTATTTAAATATTATGCTAAATTTAAAAACCAGTCCAACTTCCAGGCAGGCAATTATACGATGACGCCAAGCATGACGCTGGATGAAATTCTGGAAAGCTTAAAAACAGGGAAAGTTTACAGGGAACCTGTTTTTAAAATCACAATCCCCGAAGGCATGACATTAGAACAGATCGGAAACATTATCGAAAAGCGCACCGACTATACGAAAGAACAATTCATGGAGAGGGTCAACAACGAAGAATTTATCAATGGCGTAATGGCCGCTTATCCGGATTTGTTAACGGATGAAATCTTCAATGAAAACATCCGTTATCCGTTGGAAGGCTATTTATTCCCCGCGACATATTCTTTTTATGAAAAAGACGTTTCTTTGGACGACATTATACTGCCAATGATTGAAAAAACAAATAGTGTCATCAATGAATATAAACCGTTGATTGCCGAAAAGAAGATGACCGTCCATACGCTTTTGACGTTCGCATCCCTGTTGGAAGAGGAAGCGACGGCAAAATCGGATCGGGAAACGATCGCAAGCGTATTCTATAACCGGTTGGAAGCCGGCATGCCTCTCCAAACAGACCCGTCGGTTTTATATGCTCTGGGCGAACATAAAGACCGGGTGCTATATGAAGATTTAAAAGTGAAAAACCCTTATAATACGTATGTAAATCCAGGCTTGCCGCCGGGACCTATCGCCAATGCCGGCATCGTTTCCATTGAAGCGGCATTAAATCCGACGGATACCGAATATCTTTATTTCTTGGCCGACAAGGAAGGAAACAACCACTTTGCGAAGACATATGAAGAGCATTTAAAAAATAAGAGCAAATATATAAATAATAGTGGCGACAAAGAGAAAAAAGAATAATTGTTCCGGAAAATAGCAGTATTCACCATCGATGGTTTGAACTGCTATTTTCTCATTTGATAAGTCAAAGAATTTCAGACGTTAGTATGAAATCGAACCTTTTTTTGATGAAAATCGTAAAGATTATTCGCTTTCCATTCATTTTCGTGATATGATTAAATGTGATTTTCCATAGGGGAATGATCATAAAGCCAACATGTTTGGTTTTTTCTTTTTTATATAGCATCTGAAGGAGAGAAAACATGGAGTTTTCAGACAAGTTTATCGAATCCTTCCTTCATCCCCGGAATGACCTGTTAGTAAAAATGGAACAATATGCACAAATGCACCGTATTCCGATTATGCAGCTTCCGGCAATGGAAGTATTGGAGCAGTTTTTAAGGATTCAGCGGCCGAAGACGCTGTTGGAGATAGGAACGGCCATCGGTTATTCAGCGCTCCGCATAGCGCAGGCTTTGCCGGATTGCCGAATAGTGACCATCGAACGGGACCGTGAGCGCGTTCAACTGGCGAAGCAGTTTATCGGAGAGTCAGATGCGGTGCACCGGATTACGGTGATTGAAGGAGATGCATTGGAAGTAGATGTGGCGAATATCCAATCCGTTTTTGATGCGGTTTTTATAGATGCGGCAAAAGGCCAAAATATGCGGTTTTTTGAAAGATTTTCCCCTCTTGTGCCGGCCGGGGGAGTCATATATATCGACAATATATATATGCACGGGCTTTCCGACATGCCTGTAGAGGAAGTGCCAAGAGGCAAACGTTCAATGATTCGCAAATTAAAAGAATTTACCGAATGGATCAAAAACCATCCCGATTATCAGACGACATTCGTTCCTGTTGGAGATGGTTTGTTAATTTGTTTAAAGAGGTGAAGTTATTTGAAAAAACCGGAATTGCTTGTGACTCCAAAGTCACTGTCCCATATAAAAGATTTGATTGAGGCAGGAGCTGACGCTTTCCTCATTGGGGAGCAACGCTTTGGCTTGCGCCTTGCCGGGGAATTTGACATCGACCAAGTCAAGGAAGCAACTGAGATGATCCACAAAGCTGGAAAGAAAGTATATGTTTCTTGCAACGCTTTATTCCATAATGATCGGTTGGAGGAATTGGACGAATATTTGAAAAAGCTCCAAAAAATCGGTCCAGACGCCATTTTGTTCGGTGACCCGGCGGTCGTTGTGTCCGTGAGGGAGTTTGGCATTACGATTCCTCTGCATTGGAATCCGGAAACGACTGCCACAAACTGGTTTCAAGTAAATTATTGGGGAGAAAGAGGCGCAAAACGGACAGTGTTGGCCCGGGAATTATCCTTGGATGAAATCTTGGAAATCAAAGAAAACTCAAAATATGAAATCGAAGTGCAAGTACATGGCATGACTTGCATTTTCCAATCCAAACGCAAATTGTTGGGCAACTACTTCCTATATCGCGGCCAAGTGATGGAAGTCGAGAACCGCAAAGAAAATAAAAACATGTTTTTGCATGATAAAGAGCGCAACAACCGGTATCCGATTTACGAAGACATGAACGGAACGCATATTTTCTCGCCGAATGATATTTGTCTGATCGATGAATTGACGGAGTTTTTTGAAGCGGGCATAGATGCCTTTAAAATTGACGGCATTTTGAAATCGGAAGAATATATTACTACCGTGACAAAACTTTATCGGCAGGCAATCGATGCTTATTTCGACCAGGGCGAAGAAGCCTACGATGAAATCAAAGATGATTTATATGAACAAATCGCGGCCATCCAGCCGCCGTTAAGACCGCTGGATACCGGATTTATCTATAAAGAAACGGTGTATTAAGAAAGGAGGGGCTTGAATGTTGCAATTGATCGAAAATGAAAGCATCCGTGAAACGATCAACGGGAAACGCGTCATTACGAAAAAACCTGAACTGCTCGCGCCTGCAGGAAGCCTCGAAAAATTGAAGGTGGCTGTCCATTATGGCGCGGATGCGGTATTTATCGGCGGGCAGGAATTCGGTCTGCGCTCCAATGCGGATAACTTCACCATTGAAGAAATGCGCGAAGGAGTGGAATTCGCGAAAAAATATGGCGCGGTTGTTTATGTGACAACAAATATCTTCGCCCACAATGAAAACATGGCGGGATTAGAAGAATACTTGCGCGCAATCGCGGACGTCGGCGTAAAAGGGATTATCGTCGCAGATCCTTTAATTATTGAAACATGCAAAAAAGTGGCGCCTGAGCTGGAAATCCATCTGTCAACGCAACAATCCTCAACCAACTGGAAAGCGGTGAAATTCTGGAAAGATGAGGGCCTCGACCGGATTGTGCTGGCCCGTGAGGTAGGCGCAGAGGAAATCCGCCAAATCAAAGAGAAGGTGGATATTGAAATTGAAACCTTTGTTCATGGCGCGATGTGCATTGCATATTCCGGCCGCTGCGTATTATCCAACCATATGACCGCCCGCGACTCCAACCGCGGCGGATGCTGCCAAAGCTGCCGCTGGGATTATGACTTGTATGAAAATGTGGATGGAAATGAAATTCCTTTGTTCAACCAAGGCGATGCCCCTTTTGCGATGAGTCCGAAAGATTTAAAACTAATCGAATCCATTCCGCATATGATAGAACTGGGAATCGACTCATTAAAAGTGGAAGGGCGCATGAAATCCATCCACTATGTGGCAACGGTGATTTCCGTTTATCGCAAAGTGATCGACAGCTATTGCGCAGATCCTGAAAACTTCAAAATCAAGCGGGAATGGCTGGAAGAATTGGACCGTTGCGCTAACCGGGCAACCGCCTCAGCCTTCTTTGAAGGGGAACCCAGCTATAAACAGCAAATGTATGGTTTCCATGCGAAAAAACCGGAATGGGATTTTGCCGGATTCGTGCTTGACTATGATGAGGAAACGCAAATGGTAACTTTGCAGCAGCGCAACTATTTTAAAACAGGAGATAAGGTTGAATTCTTTGGGCCTGAAATTGATACTTTTACAATGACGGTCGGCCAAATGTGGAATGAGGATAACGAGCCGATCGAGGTGGCAAACCATCCGCTCCAAATCGTGAAATTTAAAGTGGAACAGCCTCTTCATCCATACAATATGATGAGAAGATGGCATAAAAAATAGAGAATGGTTCTTGAAACAAGCTTCAATGTGTACTATGATGGATATTGTATTATTTGCATGATTTTAACATTCCATACAATTATATAAATTAAGTCGTAAAATTCGGTTATTAGAGGGCGTGCGTCGGTTCTTCTAAAAGATTCCAACGCGACATATGCTTTTCTAATAACCGGGTTTTATCATATAGAAGAACATTTTTGCGCAAGAGAAAACGATTGCATCTCCATGCATTACTGCATTGGAAAAAAGCGATGTATCTTAAGGAGTGATTGTCTTGGCAAATGAAAAACAATACCCAATGACTTTGGCTGGTAAAGAAAAATTGGAAAAAGAGTTGGAATATTTAAAAACGGAAAAACGGAAAGAAGTCGTAGAACGCATTAAAGTGGCCCGCGGTTTTGGAGATTTGTCCGAAAACTCTGAGTACGATTCCGCCAAAGAAGAACAAGCATTCGTAGAAAGCCGCATTTCGGCAATCGAAAATATGCTCCGCAATGCGGTGATCATTGAAGAAAACGAAGATGAAGCTGACATCGTTACACTGGGTAAAGCGGTTACATTCGTGGAATTGCCTGATGGAGAAGAAGAAGAATATGTCATTGTCGGCTCGGCGGAAGCGGATCCGTTTGAGGGGAAAATCTCAAACGATTCGCCTATTGCAAAAGCGTTGATGGGCCATAAAGTGGGAGATGTAGTAAAATTCACGACTCCAGGCGGCGAGATGGAAGTAAAAATCGTCAACATCCGTTCTTCTTACGAATGATTTCGCTTTGTAAACGGTCGACAAATTTTTGTTTAAAAATTTGTCGACTTTTTCATTTGTAATATTTTTTAACAACTTTCTTAAAAAATTATTGAAGATTATGGATTTTCTCGTTTTCTTGGTAATATGTAAAAAGTAGAAAGGAGGAATTGTATGCCGCAAGAAAATCAAGAAATGAAAAGCCGGAGAATGAGACGCATTTCAAACAATAAGCGGAAAATGAACCGCATTCTGAATATATTGATCGCCATCGTCTTTACATTAATCGTCATTAATGTGTATTTCATCGTGAATGATGAACAGCAGGAAGCAAAAGATGCGGAAACGATCCAAGAAATGAAAGCGGGAAAAGGGAAACAATCCAATAAAGCCGGGGAAAATGATAAGAATAATGAAAAAAGCGAAAAGCCGGGAGAGCTTGGGGATGAAGATGCATCTGACAGCTTTGAAAACGGTGATGATATCATCGTGACGACTTCGAAGGACGCCAATGTGGAAAAAGTCATCGTGAACAACAATTGGAAAGTGACTCCGACGAAACAAACAGGAGAGCATGTTTCCGCATTCCAGGAAGGGCATATCGATTATGAGGAGAAATTGATCACCATCCGCAATGCGGTTGAACTTCCGGAAGACGATATCATTTATTGGTCCGTAAGAAATGATGGGACAGGAAAAGGGGCAATTGCGGTCGTTTCTTCAAAGGATCAATCCAAAAAATACCGGGTACACATTAAATGGATCGACAATGCGGGCTGGATTCCAATCAAGGTGGAAATATTAAAACAACTTAACGGAACATATAAGAACTGAATTGACCTTTTTCCTCTTTTCCGTTACTTTGGAATAGATGTTATATGGAGGAGGAAAAATAAATGAAAATTGCAGTAATCGGTGCGATGGAAGAAGAAGTGGAACTTTTGAGGGATGCCTTGGAAGATAAACAGGTCATGACCATTGCGGGCAATGAATATACTACTGGTACATACAAAGGGAAAGAGATCGTATTGTTAAAAAGCGGCATCGGCAAGGTGAATGCCGCCATGACAACGACGATTCTGCTTCATCAATTTCACCCTGATGTAGTCATTAATACAGGTTCCGCAGGCGGATATGATCCGGAGCTGGAAGTGGGTTCCGTTGTCATTTCGGATGAAGTGCGCCACCATGATGTGGATTGCACTGTTTTTGGATATGAAATGGGGCAAGTGCCGAGGATGCCGGCTTCCTACAAAGCGGATGAATCTTTGGTGAAATTGGCGGTTGAAGCGGTGGAAGAAATCGGGGAGCACACATATGGCGTCGGCCTTATTTGCTCAGGAGATTCATTTATGAGCGACCCTGAGCGGGTGGAAGCGGTGCGGAGCCATTTCCCGCAAATGAAAGCCTGCGAAATGGAGGCCGCTGCGGTGGCTCAAGTTTGCCATCATTTCAAAACGCCATTTGTGGTGATTCGCGCTTTATCCGATATTGCGGGAAAAGAATCGAATATCAGCTTTGAGGAGTTTTTGCCTTTGGCCGCCAAACATTCCACAGAGATTGTTCTAAAAACCATCGAGAAATTATGAGCTTTGACAAGGTCTTGACGATATGATTTTGAAAAAAGTAATATATATGTAGGCGTGTTATATTTTAGAGGAGGTTAAGTTATGGAATTAACGTTAATGTTAGTTTCTGTCATCATCACTGCTCTTGTAGGGATTATCGCATGGTACGGTGCGAGCAGCGATTTAGCAAAATTTGATAAATAATGACTGATAAGCTCGTTTAAATGTATATTTAAATGAGCTTTTTCTTTTTTATAAAAATAAAACTGAGCCGCTCCAATAATGAGCCGGCTCAGTGTCTTACTTTTTTTCCCGTTCCCTTTCTCTTTCATTTTGATTATGTTTAAACTGCTGGTACAATTTCACGAGAGCCCTTTTCTCGATGCGGGATACATAGCTTCGGGAAATATTCAATTTTTTTGCTATTTCCTTTTGTGTCAAAGGTTCTTCGTTATTTAAACCGTAGCGGTAAATGATAATCTCCAATTCCCTCGGATCCAGTGTTTTCAGATAGGAGTATAGTTGTTCAAAACTTTCTTTTTGTTCGATTTTTTCAACGGCAGGTTTTTCATCCAATTGCAATATATCCCGGATTTGCAACGATTGTCCTTCTTTGTCGACGCCGATCGGTTCGAACAAAGATACGTCCTTTTGCACCTTTTTTTGTGCCCGCAAGTGCATCAGGATTTCGTTCTCGATACATCTGGCTGCGTATGTGGCAAGGCGGGTTTTTTTATCCGGCGTATAGCTGCTGACCGCTTTCATTAAACCGATGGTCCCGATGGAGATATAATCGTCCAGCTGTTCATGGGGTGGATGAAACTTCTTTACAACGTGGGCAACGAGCCTCATATTCCGTTCGATTAAATCAAGCCTTGCCTGTTCATCTCCTGCAAGAAAACGTTCAATGGCTTCTGCTTCTTCTTCGGATGTAAAGGGCTTATGAAACGCCTGCCCTTTCAAGTATCCTAGAAACGCGGGGATGTCTAGCCAAAGCTGAATCAAAGATGCCAATATGCCGCCCAAGGACCACATCCTTTCCGCTTTTTTCGACATTATATGTACTATATTATGCAAACATGAGTAATTGCGCTCATTCTGTAGAAAAAAGTAAAATGCGTGAAATGGTTGATAGAAATGTTGAACATTTGATAGTTTAGAAATTGTTGCAAATGTTGTACTATATTTGAGGATGAAACTGCTGCCGAATGCAGGGTCCACATAGGTTTCAAATTGAAGGGATATGCTATAATGGGAAAGAAATTTTGTAAAAAAGGGGAAAGGCTATTGTATAAGTTATTCTTGCCGAATGAATTTGTGACATCTGTATTTGAAATAACTCCTGAAAAATTGTATCAGTTAGGAATACGCGGGTTGATCACCGATTTAGATAATACATTGATTGAATGGAATCGGAAGGATGCAACGGAGGAAGTTGCGGAATGGATGCAAATCATGAAAGAGGCGGGCATCCGCATCGTGATTGCTTCCAACAACAGCGAAGCGCGGGTGAAACGATTTGCGGAGCCTCTGGAGATTCCATATGTGTACCGTGCCAAAAAACCATTGGGGCTGGCTTATAAAGCGGCGTTGGAAAAATTGGAATTAAGCAGGAGAGAAGTAGCGATGATAGGGGATCAGCTGCTTACGGACATTTTTGGTGCGAAACGGCTCGAACTCTATACGTTTTTGGTCCGGCCCGTTGCGGAGTCGGATGGTTTTGTTACGCGCTTTAACCGCTTTTTCGAAAAACGGTTGTTTAATGTTTTAAAACGAAAAGGAATTACGATGTGGGAGGAAAGATAATGACTGAAATGCCAATTTGCATTGGCTGCGGTGTCAAAATCCAGACAGAAGACCCGGAGGCACCGGGCTATGCGCCGCCAAAAACTTTGGAAAAAGAAGAAATCATTTGCCAAAGATGCTTTCGGTTGAAACATTATAACGAACTGCAACCGGTCCGCCTGACGGATGACGACTTTTTAAGAATCTTGAACGGATTAAGCGAACATGACGGATTGATTGTAAAAATTGTAGATATTTTTGACTTCAACGGAAGCTTCATTCCGGGAATTCACCGGTTTGTCGGGAACAATCCGGTATTGCTTGTGGCCAATAAATCGGATTTGTTGCCTAAATCGGTGAAAAAAGAAAAAGTCATCCGTTGGTTGAAAAGAGCCTGCCGGGAATACGGTTTGTTCCCGATTGACGTGAAACTTGTAAGTGCGCATAAAGGATATGGAATGGATGAAGTGATCGAAGCGATTGAACAATACCGCGAAGGAAAAGATGTCTTTGTCGTAGGATGCACCAATGTAGGGAAGTCGACATTCATTAACCGCATCATTAAGAAGGTTACCGGCGAAGGAGATTTAATCACGACATCCCATTTTCCTGGGACAACCCTTGATATGATCCGGATTCCTCTGGAAGACGGAACCGCCATTTACGATACGCCGGGAATCATCAATCATCATCAAATGGCCCATCATATCCACGAAAGCGAGCTCAAATATATTACACCGAAGAAAGAGATTAAGCCGAAAGTGTACCAATTAAACCCTGAACAGACCTTGTTTATTGGAGGTCTTGCCCGTTTTGACTACATTAAAGGCAACCGTAATTCATTTACAATATATGTTTCGAACGATCTGCCTATACATCGCACGAAACTGGTAAAAGCGGACGGATTGTATCAGGAACATAAAGGGAAATTATTGTCTCCCCCTTCCGAAGAATATTTGGACCGGTTGCCGGAATTTGTCCGTCATGAATTTTCCATTAAGCAAGGCAAAACGGATATTGTGATTTCGGGACTTGGATGGATTACCGTGCAGCATTCGCCGGCCGTCGTAGCCTGCCATGCACCAAAAGGTGTAGAAGTATTCGTTCGGCCTTCGTTAATTTAAAGAGAGAGAGGTAGGAAGATGAAAAAATGGTTTGCCGTGATTGGCGATCCGATTGAACATTCAAAATCCCCTTTTATGCATAATACGTGGTTTCAGGAAATGGGAATCGATGCGGCATATATTCCCATCCATGTCAAAAGGGAGAATTTAAGGGAAGCGGTGGCCGCTTTAAAATTGCTCGGGGCAAGCGGATGGAATGTAACAATACCCCATAAGGAAGAGATTATCCAATATTTGGACGAACTTGATCCGATGGCAGAAAAAATGGGCGCCGTCAATACGGTTGTGAGACAAGAGGATGGCACATTAAAAGGATATAATACGGATGGTGCCGGCTTTGTTCATGCTCTGGAGGAAGCGGTTGGAAAGCATAAGGAGAATAAGGTGCTGATCATAGGTGCAGGTGGTGCTGGCAGAGGGATTGCTTTTGCATTGAAAGAATATGGCTATAAACAAGTTGATATTGCCAATCGTACCGTGTCGAAGGCGGAAAGCATCATACAAGAACTCGGCAGCGGAACCGCGCTCTCCCTGGAAGAAGCGGAAAAACAGCTGTCTCAGTACGGCATCGTCATTCAGGCGACTTCGTTAGGGTTATCCACCGGGGAAAGCGGGCTTCCAATTTCGCTGGACGGGCTGCAAAAAGAGGCGATTGCAGCGGATATCGTATATAATCCTTTAATGACGCCATTTTTGCTGGAAGCTGAAAAGCGCGGAGCAAAAATCGTGACAGGATTGGGAATGTTTGTCCACCAAGGGGCAATCGCTTTTAAGCACTGGCTTGGACAATATCCGGATACGGAAGAAATGATGAAAAGATTGATGGAACAATTAAAATAGACAACCAGGAGGAAATTATGCTTACCGGAAAACAGAAAAGATTTTTGCGGGCGGAGGCCCATCATTTGACTCCGATTTTCCAGGTCGGAAAAGGCGGAGTAAACGAACAAATGCTTCGCCAAATAGAAGATGCGCTTGAGGCGAGAGAACTGATAAAGGTCCGCATTTTGGACAATTGCGAAATGGATAAACATGAAGTGGCGGAAGCGTTGGCTGAAGGGACAAATTCCGAGCTTGTCCAATTGATCGGCCTCACGGTCGTGCTATATAAAGAGTCAACGAAAAATAAACGAATCCAATTACCTAAATAATGTTTAAAGTCGGGTGTTCATGATGAAAAAAGTCGGCATATTGGGGGGAACTTTCAATCCCCCGCATATCGGACATTTAATTATGGCAAATGAAGTGTATCATGCTTTAAAGCTTGATGAAGTCCGCTTTATGCCCAATGCCATTGCCCCGCACAAAACAATGCCAAAAGATTCGACGGCCGAAAATCGGCTTCGTATGGTGGAATTGCTGGTGAAACCGTTCAAGGAATTTACCGTTGAAACAATAGAGCTTGAACGGGGCGGCGTATCTTATACTTACGATACAATGGTAGCTTTGAAGGAGAGAGAGCCGGACACGGAATTTTATTTCATCATTGGCGGGGATATGATTGATACTCTTCATACTTGGCATAAAATCGACGAGCTTTTGGAGCTTGTCAAATTTGTCGGAATCAGAAGGCCGGGTACGAAATCTCAGACGTCCTATGACATTATCATGGTTGAAGCTCCAGAAATTGCGCTGTCTTCCACGCTTATTCGCAAACGGTTTGCGACAGGCGGCACGCTGAGATTCCTTCTCCCTCCGGAAGTGGAAGCATACATACGAAAGGAAGGTCTTTATGGGGCGAAATGAATTATTGGAACGAGTTAAATCGCGGATGCCGGAAAAGAGATTTATTCATACAATAGGAGTAATGGAGACGGCAATTCAATTGGCCGAAAAATACGGTGCAGACACAAAAGCGGCAGAAACCGCTGCCATTTTGCACGATGTGGCCAAATATGCGGATGAAGAATGGATGAAAACGATTGTCAGAGAGAACGGCCTTGATGCCAGACTTTTGGATTGGGGTCCGGAGATTTTGCACGGTCCCGTGGGCGCGTGGATTGCGGAAAATGAATTTCACATTACGGATGAAGATATCCTAAATGCCATCCGTTATCATACAACGGGCAGGGCAAATATGTCTAAGTTGGAAAAAATTGTTTATATCGCAGACATGATCGAACCAAACCGGAAATTTGACGGCATTGAGGTTTTGAGGGAAAAAGCGCGGCAGGACCTGGATGAAGCGATGCGGGCATGCATCCGTCATTCCCTGGCCTTTTTGGTGGAATGCAAATTGCCGATTTTCCCTGATTCCATCGAGTGTTACAACGATTATTATAAATCTTTGGTTTAGCTTACTGATGGTTTTACAAAAATAATTAGTAAACAGCAAAAGGAGTTGAAATTTGTTTAATGGCGGATTTGTTGCAAGTAGTGTATAAAGCTTTGGATGACAAGAAAGCGGAAGATATTGTGGTATTAAATATGAAAAATATTTCTTTGTTGGCTGATTATTTTATTATTTGCCACGGCAATTCCGAACGTCAAATCCAGGCAATTGCAAGGGAAGTGATCGATAAAGTTGAAGAAAACGGATTTGATGTGAAAAGGGTCGAAGGTTTTGACGCCGCCCGTTGGGTATTAATCGATTTGAACGATGTTGTTGTGCATATTTTCAATAAAGAGGACCGCCAATTTTACAATTTGGAGCGTTTATGGGGAGATGCACCACAAATCGAAGTGCCGATAGCAAGTGAATAGTTACGGACGTTTTGCTGAAGTATATGATGTGCTGATGCAGGATATTCCATATGAAAAGTATGTGGAATGGGTAGCCATGTTTGCGCCAAGCTCAAAATATCCTGCATTATTGGATGTCGGCTGCGGGACGGGAACATTATCGATTTTATTTCAACAGGCAGGGTACAAAGTAAGCGGGATTGATTTATCCGATTCGATGTTGGCGGTTGCCCAGCAGCGGGCCCAGGAAGCCGGTTTAGCGATTCCGTTCTATCAAATGTCGATGGAAGAGCTGGAAGGATTTTCAGATATTGACGTTATTGTGATTCCGATTGATTCTATTAATTATTTGCAAGAGGAACACCAAGTGAAAGAAACGTTCAAAAGGATTTTCGCTTCTTTGCGTCCCGGGGGACAGCTGTTTTTTGATATCCATTCCATATACAAAATGAACGAAATCTTTTTGGAAAGCCCTTTTACGTATGATGATGGAGAAATCGTTTATATTTGGTACACCGAAAAAAGGGAAGCGCCGCATTCCGTTCAACATGACATCACATTTTTTGTATTGGATGATTCAACGGGACTGTATGAACGTTTTGACGAGCAACATGTTCAAAGAACTTTCCCGGTTGAAATGTATGAAGCGTGGTTAAAAGAAGCCGGGTTTGATGAAGTTTTCATAACGGCAGACTGGGAAAACAAAGCTCCTTGCGAAACGAGTGAACGGATTTTCATTCGCGCGGTCAAATAGCATCTTTTCAACAAGAAGGTAAATCGATATGATAAAAGTAGCTCCATATGATTTACCTTCTGACAATGAAGAGGGGTGCTCTATGATTTTCCAAGACTTTCTCAAAAAGTATGGAAAAATATTGGCAGCACCCGGAATCCTTTGCCTCATCATTGGGATTTATTTATTTCTTCAGCAAGACCATTCAGATGAAGCGGAACTCATTTCAACCATTCCTCAAGAGCCAGCTCTCACTGACAACGAAACCCTTCAAACGGAAGAAACCTCTTCAACAAAAGTCGTTGTGGATGTAAAAGGAGCCGTAAAATTTCCCGGTGTCTATGAATTGACAAACGAAGACCGGATTATCGACGCCATTCAATTGGCGGGCGGATATCTGGAAGAAGCGGATTCCAAATATATTAATCATGCACAAAAATTGCAGGATGAAATGGTGATCTACATCCCTAAAAAAGGGGAGACCCCGGATGTGGAGGGACAGCGATCCATTGGACAAGTATTCACTCAAACCCAGCCATCCGGCGGTAAAGAAACACTGGTGAACATCAACACGGCCGATGAATCCCAGCTGACGACTTTGCCTGGAATCGGTCCTTCCAAAGCGAAAGCGATTATCCAGTATCGGGAAGAACATGGAAAATTTAAACATATCGAGGATATCAAAAATGTTTCCGGCATCGGGGAAAAAACTTTTGAGAAATTGAAAGACCTCATTACCGTTTAATCGTTATTTCGATGAATCATGACTATGGAGGTAATCATATGGAGCGAATTACTTGGGATCAATATTTTATGGCACAAAGCCATTTGTTGGCATTGCGCAGCACCTGTCCAAGACTCAGCGTCGGAGCAACAATCGTCAGGGAAAAACGCATTATTGCGGGCGGCTATAACGGCTCCATTTCCGGTGCTGAGCATTGCATCGACAAGGGATGCTACATCCGGGATCATCATTGTGTGCGCACCATCCACGCAGAAATGAATGCAATCCTGCAATGTGCAAAATACGGCATTCCGACGAAGGGCGCGGATATTTATGTCACTCATTTTCCTTGCCTGCATTGCACCAAAGCCATTATTCAGGCCGGAATCCAAAATGTATACTATGCAAGCGATTATAAAAATGACCCTTATGCCATCGAATTATTTGAAAAAGCCGGGGTGCAAGTGGTCCATGTTCCGTTTGATGAGACAAAAATTGATTTTTTAAGGCAGGAAAAGTATCAATTGATGGTCGATTTGCTGGACAAGCTGCGTGAATTGGGAGCAAACGAAAAAGAATTATCCCGGTACGAACAGAAGGTGAAGGAGCTGTTTGGATCTGAAACATAAATGGGTTTATTTGGCCTTGGCTGTGCTCGTTGCCTCCATTGGCGCCCATGAGACCCCATTGTTTTTACTCCTTCTTTTTCCGATCGTTTTACATGCCCATTACAAAAAGTTTCATCCTTTCCTAATGGCTGCCATTTTATTATCCGGCATCGCATCTTTCGGTTATTTTTCGTCCCTATTGAATGAAATTGAAAAGCCGGCTGTTTTGCCCGGGTTTTACGCATGGACGGCCGATTATAAAATAAATGGGGATCTTGTAAAAGGGTTTATGAAAGACGAAAATGGGAGGAAAGTGTACGTCAAGTATCAATTGCGTTCCGAACAAGAGAAAAGGCGATTTGAAGAAATGCCTTTGGCTGGTAGGAAATTTTTGATAGATGGTGAATGGGAGGAGCCGAAAAGGCCCCATCATGCCTACAGCTTTGATATGAATGATTATTTAAAAAGTCATGGCGCCATGGGCATTGTCAAAGTCGAATCGATGCAATATGTTGGTTCGGCGGGCTCTTTGCACCAGTTTATAAACCAGATGCGGTTTTCTCTTGAAAAACATATAGAAGAAACTTTTCCTTCCTCTTTGGCGCCTGAAGCGGAGGCCCTGCTCATCGGCCTGCAGGAAGATGTGGAGGATGAAACAAAACGGGCTTATCAAAAGCTGGGAATCACCCATTTGTTTGCCATATCCGGATTGCACATCGCGGTGTTGTCTTGGATTGTGTTTGAGAGTCTGATCCGGCTGCGCATCAGGCGGGAACTGGCGGCAATTTTGCTTATGTCTCTCCTTCCAGGCTATGCAATCCTTGCCGGAGGAGCCCCATCCGTCTGGAGAGCGGTGGCGGTCGCCGAACTCCTTATGATTTCCCGATGGAAGCGGAGGCTTGCCGTGGATGACGCCCTTGCAATCAGTTTTATCGGCTTCGTTTTACTGGAACCTTGGGCGATTTATCAAATCGGGTTTCAACTTTCTTTCCTGGCAACGGCCGGTCTGGTGTATTCTAGCAACTTTCTGCAAACCCAAAAATCCTGGTGGGCGAAATCGTTTTATGTCACTTTCTTTTCTCAAATCATTGTATACCCTCTGTTGCTGTACCATTTCTATGAACTAAGCATTTCCTCGTTATTCGCCAATCTGATATATGTGCCTCTCTTTTCCTTTGCAATCTTGCCAACCAATATTGTACTTCTCTTTCTTTCCTTTCTCCCAGACCCAGTTTCCCGATGTTTTTTTGAACTTTATGAGCCTTTGCGCATGATGATTGCAAAGATGACTTTCTTTTTGCAATCCTTGCCTTATCAGCTGTGGATGCCAGGAAAGCCATCCTTGTTGCTGATGGGCATTTGTTATATCAGCATTTTCATTGCTTTATACTTACTGGATTGCCGGGCAAATTGGAGAGCAGTTGTACCAGTTTTATGTATTCCGCTGTTGTTGCTTTATTTCCAGGGAAAAGTGAATCCCCATCTTGTCATCAACTTTGTGGATGTGGGGCAGGGGGATTGCATAGTGATTGAACTCCCATATCGGAGAAAGGTATATGTGATTGATTCGGGAGGAGTTCTGCGTTTTGGCCAAGAAGAATGGAAGCAACGGGAGCCGTTTGAGGTGGCAAAGCAAATTGTCGTACCGTTTTTGAAGGGGAAAGGAATTTCCAAAATTGATGTATTCATTTTATCCCATGCCGACAGCGACCATGTGGAAGGGGCGGAAGAAATATTGGAAGAAATTCGGGCGGAAGAGATTCATGTGTCACCTTCCTCCTTATCCGAACCAGTGATGAAGGAATTATTGGACGTAGCAAAAAAGCAGCGGGTGCCCATCAAAGAACAAATTGCGGGATATTCATGGAAGGATGGGGACGTTTACTTTCAATACCTGTGGCCTCAGGATGCAGAGTATGAAGGGAATAATGATTCCCTGGTTCTTTACATGAAAAAGGGAGGATTTGACGCAATGTTTACGGGGGATTTGGAAGCGGAAGGAGAACGGAAACTGATCGCTTTATATCCGACGCTGCCCGAATTGGATTTGCTGAAAGCGGGGCATCATGGAAGCAGGACATCAAGCAGCGAAGAATTTGTTGAACGGTTCCGGCCGGCGCTTACGATTTTCAGCGCCGGCGAAAACAACCGCTTCGGCCATCCTCATAAGGAAGTGGTGGAACGGTTTCATCAATACGGTTTAAAAACGATGACGACAGGCGACGCGGGCACGATTGAAATCACTGTAAAGAATCAGACGATGAGAGTGACATCAAGCAACAAACAGGAATAAAAAATAGAGTGTAGACGGACATTTGTCTACACTCTATTTTTTAAGAATTACGCAACTGCATCAACAATGATTGCAATAACGAACATTAATACAAAGAAAATGAATGATACCAAGAAGCCTACTCCGGCGTCTACTGCATCATTGCGTTTGCAAGAAGCATTTTCGCCTTCGAATGGATTATGTGTCACATGATTTTCGTTAAGATGTGCCATATGATAACCTCCTACTCAAAAACATTATAAGTCAATAGTGTATAAAAAGCTATATCAGATTGTTGAAATTCTCTTACTTTTCTCTTTCATTTTGACACATTTTATACAAAAAATACAGTTCTTCCTGCAAATCGTGTATACTATTGTTTACGAACAACTTGGAGGTTTGCGAAATGTTTGTGAAAGTATGGAAAGAGATTGAAGACGGGAAGATCGACCCTGTTTATTGCATTTACGGGGAGGAAACGTATTTCATCGATGAAACCATTCAACGCATCAAAAACGCGCTAAGCCGACAGGAAGAAGTGGAAATGACGACATTCGACCTGGAAGAAACGCCGGTCGATTTTGTGATGGAAGAAGCGGATACCTTTCCTTTTCTATCTGAACGGAAACTGATTGTTGCAAGAAATGCAGCCTTTTTGAAACCTGTCGAAAAAGGGGCGGAAAAAATCGACCATGACTTGAAGCGTCTGGAAAACTGGCTAAAGAACCCTTCCGATTTTGCGGTGACGATCTTTACAGCACCATATGAAAAACTGGACGAACGGAAAAAAATTACAAAGCTCATGAAGGAAACAACCGTCATGCTTCACGCAGAATCCCTCGATGACAAAGATTTGGCGGTCTGGATCCGTAGCGAGGCCGCAAGATGGGGGAAAACGATTGAAGATGAAGCGTTGGACAAGCTCGTTGAAATGGTCGGGGAAAATATGAACCAGCTTCAAATGGAGATTGAGAAATTGGCCCTTTATTTGGGAGAAGAAAACAACATTACAAAAGATGTGGTGGAAGATCTTGTCGCCAAAACCCTTGAACATGATGCGTTTAAAATGCTGAATGCCTATTTTGCCCGCAATGTTTCGGAAGCGCTGCAAATCTATCATGATTTATTGCGGCAAAAAGAAGAGCCGATCAAATTGGTAGGTTTGCTTGCAAACAACATCAGAACGATGAACAGCGTCTATTATCTTCATAAAAAAGGGTACCCGCCAGCCCATATTTCAAAACAATTAAAAATCCATCCTTACAGGGTAA
Source organism: Ureibacillus sp. FSL K6-8385 (assembly GCF_038593155.1). Lineage (GTDB taxonomy): Bacteria > Bacillota > Bacilli > Bacillales_A > Planococcaceae > Ureibacillus > Ureibacillus terrenus. The sequence continues at coordinate 1,536,557 of NZ_CP151968.1, read as the reverse complement.
AGCTGATGCTGGAAAGAAAGGACCGGCCAACGGAAGAGCGGTTGCTGAAAGCGCTAAATGAGCTTGCTGAAATCGATCTGCAATTGAAAACGGCCGGGGGAAACAGGGAAAGATATTTGGAAATGTTCTTAATGAAAAGCCTGTAGAAGGCATATAAAAAAGAAATTAGGCTATCATACTGCGGCCTAATTTCTTTTTGGAAGCATGATCATGCCAAGAAAAAAGATCAATTGTCGTAAGAACAATTGATCTTTTTATTTTAGTTCGCTTTCGCTAATTTTTTTGCAAGGCGAGATTTTTTGCGGGCTGCCGTATTTTTATGGATGATTCCTTTGCTTGCAGCTTTGTCAAGAGCTTTAGATGCTAAAACCACCAATTCTTGAGCGTTTTCAGATTTGTTTGCGATAGCTTGTTCCGCTTTTTTCACTGCTGTGCGCATTGCTGATTTTGCAGAAGAATTTGCAGCATTAGCTTTTTGGCTAGTTTTCACGCGTTTGATTGCTGATTTAATATTTGGCATTTTTTCACCTCCTAAACCAACGAGATGACAATTTCTCTAAAACTTTTGTCAATACAACAAAAAACATTATACAAAAGGATACCTATAATTGCAATACATAACTAAAGAATATTTACTTGACAGAATGACCATGATAGAAAAGAGGTGATTAAAATGCAAGAAACCAACTGGTATCGAACAGACCTGATCGATGAGACGGAAGAGGTCGTCCAACACCAAACGAAACAGCAAAAAGAGAAATTGGATGAGTCGGAAGGTGTCATTTTTGAAGAATATACCGAGAAACGGGTAAAAGTGACAAAAGTGCTTGTCAATAAAGAGGGCTCGAAAGAAATAGGAAAAAAAGAGGGGCAATATATCACTTTGACGGTTCCCTCGCTGAATATTGAAGATCATGAGGGAATGGAGCAGCTGGAACAATCCTTCCTCAAATACATTGATGAAATTCATCAAGACATTCCGCTGACGAAGGAAAGCAAAGTATTGGTCATCGGTCTTGGAAACAGAACGATTACCCCGGATGCCATCGGTCCATTAACGATTGATGCCATGCAGGCAAGACAGTTGGAAAACCATGTCGAACAATTCATTTTATACGCCCCTGGAGTTACGGGACAAACGGGCTTTGAAACAAGCGAATTTGTCCATGCGCTGACTGAAAAAATCCGCCCGGACCTGGTGCTCGCCATCGACGCATTGGCGACTAGGGGATCTTCCAGATTATGCAAAACCATTCAAATTACAAATACCGGCATCCATCCGGGTTCGGGCGTCGGGAATCAACGGGCTGAAATCTCTAAGGAAGTATTGGGGGTGCCCGTTACAGCGATCGGGGTTCCGACGGTGGTGGATGCGACAGTCATCATTGCGGATGCGGTGGATAAAGTTTTTCGTTCCATTGCGACAAAAATCCAGGAAAAAGACAGACCTTCCGGAAAACTTTCTGTCACAACATGGACTTCCGACACGGAAGGGGAAGTCGATTTAAATCTTGTACGGCCGATATTCGGCGAATGGTCGACCTGGTCGAAAGCGGAACGGAGACAATTGTTCGAAGAAGTGCTTTTATCCGATTCCCAAAGATTAATCGTCACTCCTAAAGAAGTGGACCTTTGGATGACGAAATATTCAACATTGATCAGCAATTGCCTCTTCCAATGGATAGAGAATAGAGTCAACCAGTTCTAAAAATTCTCTTCCTTCCATATCGTAGTGGAAGGAGAGGATGCTATGGTAAGAAAAATTAAAGGACTTGTATTCACGCTGCTGTTCTTTTTCTCGTTACCGATTGTGATAGGACTTTTGCCGTTTCCAAACAACGAAAAGTTTGTCCCTGCTGCGCCAGAAGAAAAAATTCTCTTTGCTTCCAATGATTTGGTAGTGTCTGATGTTGCGCCTCCGGCAGACGCTTACAAAGTGCTGCTCGTATTTACCCATTCCCATGAAACTTATAAGCCATTGTTGGAAAACGAAAAGGGAATGGTCGCCGTGTATGACAGCAAAACAAATTTATTTTCGATGCATAAGCTGTTCGAAGATTATTTCCGATTGAACGGGATTTCGGCGAAAACCCTCCAGGTGGATGTAATGGACGTCATGAAGCAAAAAGGAAAGGGTTTTCATGAAGCATATAAAACGGCTAGGCCTTATATTGCCGAAGAATTAAAGAACAATCATTATGATTTGATTCTGGATATTCATCGGGATTCCACTTCCCGCAATAAAACGACCGTTGTCCATAAAGACGTTTCCTATGCAAAAGCGTCTTTTGTCATCGGCGCGGAGAATCCGAACTATAAGCATAATAAAGCGGTTGCCCAATCCATCAGCAATGCCATGAATCAAATCATCCCCAATATTTCCAAAGGAATTATTGAGAAAAAAGGGACCGGAGTGGATGGAGTTTATAACCAGGACCTGGCGAAGGAATTCGTTTTAATTGAAATCGGGGGAATCGACAATACTGAAGATGAGGTGTACCGGACGGCTGCGGTACTGGCCCAGGCGGTGGCAAACGGCTTGGCCCGAAAATAATTTTCATTTCTTTCTTGTAGCGTTTAAGTTTCATAATTAAACGCTATTTTTTTGTATATTGAAGAATTTTGTATTCCTTTATTTACTACACTTGTTTATTATTGTGCTTTCGTTATACTTCATAGTATAATTCAACTTAGTTTATCATTTTTTGTATAATCATTTGGGAAAAATCTAAAATCAATTTTGATAGAGAAAGGTTAAGCCTCCTGCGATATGGACAAGCCCGTCGCATGGAGGCATTTGTTAGGAGTGGAGATATGAATCGCGAAGAACGATTAGAACGCCAAAAACGCATCAGAAACTTTTCCATTATCGCCCATATCGACCATGGGAAATCCACGTTGGCGGACCGCATTTTGGAAAAAACGCAGGCATTAACCGAAAGGGAAATGAAAGATCAGCTGCTGGATTCCATGGACATTGAACGGGAACGGGGAATTACCATTAAATTAAATGCCGTTCAATTAAAATACAAGGCAAAAGACGGAAACGTATATATTTTTCATTTGATTGACACTCCGGGGCATGTCGATTTCACTTATGAGGTGTCCAGAAGTTTGGCTGCTTGCGAAGGGGCCATTTTGGTCGTGGATGCCGCGCAGGGAATCGAGGCTCAGACGCTTGCGAATGTTTATCTGGCGCTCGATAACGATTTGGAGATTTTGCCGGTCATCAATAAAATCGATTTGCCCGCGGCAGACCCTGAAAAAGTGCGCAAAGAAATTGAAGATGTGATAGGGCTGGATGCGGAAGATGCGGTGCTGGCGAGCGCGAAAGCCGGCATCGGGATCGATGAGCTGTTGGAGCAAATCGTGGAAAAGATTCCGGCGCCTTCCGGAGATCCGGACGAACCGCTGCAGGCGCTGATTTTTGACTCTTATTATGATTCCTACAAAGGCGTTGTCGTATTGGTAAGGGTTGTCAACGGCACGGTCAAGCCCGGAGATAAAATCCGCTTTATGGCGACAGGTGCGGAATATGAAGTGGTCGAAGTCGGGGTACATACACCGAAAGTCGTGCCTATGGAGGAATTGACGGTTGGAGATGTCGGATACATTACCGCTTCGATTAAAAATATCAGTGACACGAATGTCGGCGATACGATCACCCATGCGGACCGTCCGGCGAAAGAGCCGCTTCCGGGTTACCGGAAATTGAATCCGATGGTGTTCTGCGGCCTTTATCCGATTGATACGGCCAAATACAACGATTTGCGGGATGCGTTGGAAAAATTGGCGCTGAACGATTCCGCATTACAGTTCGAACCGGAAACTTCCCAGGCCCTGGGCTTCGGATTCCGCTGCGGCTTTTTGGGCCTCTTGCATATGGAAATTGTCCAGGAACGCCTTGAGAGGGAGTTCAATCTCGATCTGATCACAACTGCGCCATCGGTAATCTATGAAGTGCAGCTTACGGATGGCACAAAGGTGAAGGTGGACAATCCATCGTTGATGCCGCCGACCCAAAAAATTGACCAAGTGCTGGAACCGTATGTGAGGGCGACCATTATGGTGCCGAATGATTATGTTGGCGCTGTCATGGAATTGTGCCAGAGAAAGCGCGGCACTTTTATCAATATGGATTACCTAGATACAACGCGCGTCAGCCTGATTTATGAAATGCCTCTTTCTGAAATCGTGTATGATTTCTTCGATCATTTGAAATCCAGTACGAAAGGTTATGCTTCTTTCGACTATGAATTGATTGGCTACAAGCCATCCAAACTTGTAAAAATGGATATTTTGATAAATGGGGAAAAGGTGGACGCTTTGAGCTTTATTGTCCATCGCGACTTTGCATATGAACGGGGAAAAGCCCTTGTGGAAAAGTTGAAAGATCTCATTCCTCGCCAGCAATTCGAAGTGCCTGTGCAAGCGGCCATCGGAACGAAAATTATCGCCCGTTCAACAATCAAGGCGCTGCGCAAAAACGTCTTGGCAAAATGTTATGGCGGCGACATTTCGCGGAAACGCAAGCTTCTTGAAAAACAAAAAGAAGGGAAAAAGCGGATGAAACAAGTCGGTTCCGTTGAAATCCCTCAGGAAGCGTTTATGGCCGTCTTGAAAATGGATGATGAAAATAAAAAATGACGATCGGCTGAACGAAGACGAAGTGGATCCGCATGGGGATTCACTTCGTTTTTCTTTGAATTTTACGGATGAAAATGTACAATAGTTAGATAATAATAGGAAAGAAGGGATCGAATGGTTCGGGGGGTTTACATCCATATTCCTTTCTGCCACCAAATCTGCAATTACTGCGATTTCAATAAAGTATATTTTCGCAATCAGCCGGTCGATGAATATATCGAAGCGGTGGGGAAAGAGATTGCGATGGCTTTGAATCGATCGCCGGAACAGTTTTCAAATATAGAAACGATCTATTTGGGGGGCGGCACTCCGACAGCCCTTTCACCAAGCCAACTCGAACGTCTTCTTGAACTGATTGGCGGACATTTGACAACCGACGTGATGGAATTTACCGCAGAAGCTAACCCGGACGAGCTCACCATCGAGAAATTAAAGGTCTTAAAAAACGGGGGAGTAAACCGCTTGAGCCTGGGGGTTCAATCTTTTGACGAACAGCTCCTCCGCCGGCTCGGCAGAACCCATACGATTGATCAAGTTTATCGTTCAATTGACGATGCATTCAAAGCGGGATTTGAAAATATCAGCATCGATTTGATGTATGGGCTTCCGGGGCAGTCGGACGGACAGTGGGAAGACACCCTGGAAAAGGCCCTTGCATTGAATTTGCCCCACTATTCCGCCTATTCACTGATTGTGGAGCCCAAAACGGTTTTCTACATACAATACATGAGGGGAAAGCTCCATTTGCCGGAAGAAGAAACAGAGGCGAAAATGTATGAGATGTTGATGGACAAAATGGAAATGAATGGGCTCCATCAATATGAAATCAGCAATTTCGCAAAGGACGGCTATCAATCCATCCACAATAAAATTTATTGGGATAATGACGAATATGCCGGTTTTGGTGCCGGGGCCCACGGGTATATCAAAGGCATACGCTACTCCAATCATGGTCCGATCAAAAAATATTTGCAAGCGGTCAATATGGGACAATTGCCGATTCTCCATCAACATGAAGTGACCTTAATGGAAAAATGCGAAGAAGAAATGTTTTTGGGGCTTCGGAAAAATGAAGGGGTTTCCTTCGAACGCTTCGAACAGAAAATGGGCTTTTCCATGAAAGAAAAATATGGAGGCATTATCAGCAAACTGGTCAATGAAGGATTGCTGACGGAAGATGAGGGAAGGATAAGGTTGACGAAAAAAGGGCGCTTTTTGGGCAATGAGGTGTTTCGGCAATTTTTATTGTGCGAGTAGGTTATTTCATTGACACCAATTCATTGTTTTGTTAATTTAATTATAGCATTAGCACTCTCTGCAAACGAGTGCTAACAGAGGTGGTTTTATGTTAACTGAGCGTCAATTGCAAATTTTGCGGGTAATTGTTGATGATTTTGTTACATCTGCTCAGCCTGTAGGATCACGTCAAATTTCAAAGAAAAAAGGAATCAATTATTCACCTGCCACAATCCGCAATGAAATGGCGGATTTGGAGGAACTTGGATATTTAGAAAAAACGCATGTGTCTTCAGGACGCATTCCTTCCGAAAAAGGATACCGTTATTACGTTGACCATTTGTTGCAACCAATGCGCATGTCCGTCGAAGAGATTCAAATGATACAATCCGTCTTTGAAAAACAGAAGGTCGAAGTTGAGCAAATTATCTGGGAAGCCGCAAGCATTCTTTCCGATTTGACAAATTATACGGCAATCTTATTGGGCCCAAGCGTAACGGATCATCGCGTCAAGCGTTTCCAAATTATTCCTATTTCGAAACAAACAGCTGTCGCAATTATCGTGACAGATATGGGGCATGTAGAAAACAAAGTGATTTCATTGCCTGAAGGCTTTGATTCTTCAGATATAGAAAAAACTGTAAATATATTGAATGAACGTCTTATTGGAGTTCCGTTGATTCACCTTCATACAAAATTGGAAAAAGAAACGTACGAAGTATTAAAACAACATGTCCATATGGCTGATTCCATCATTCAATCGTTGTTAAAAGTTGCATCTGTGGAAAATGATAGTAAAATTTACTTTGGCGGCAAAACAAACATGTTAAATCAGCCAGAGTTCCATGATATTAACAAAGTCCGCCAATTATTGGATCTAATGGACAAAAAGAATCAAGTCATTTCCCTGTTCCAGCCTGTGAAACAGGGAATTACGATCCGCATCGGTTCGGAGAACAACCATGTTGCAGTGGTAAACTGCAGCGTCATCACGGCCACTTATTCTGCCGGGGAAGATCATAACGGCGCCATTGCCATTATCGGTCCGACGCGGATGGATTATAAGCGGGTCGTCACACTGCTCGACGTGGTAAGAAAAGGTTTATCGAGAACTTTATCGGAAAAAATTGAATGATGGACAGTAAGGAGGATTATCAGTGTCCGAAACGACTGAAAACAAGAGCAAACAGGAAGAAACATTAGAGAAAGTCGAAACTGCTGATGAAACAGCAGCTGCAAATGAAGAAAAAGCTGAAACTTCCAAAGCTGATAATTCCGCTCTTGCCGGAGAAAACATCGAGGAAGCGGCGGATAAAGCGGATGAAAACAGTTCTTCGGAAGAGCTTTCGACGGAAGAATATACAGTGAAAATTGCCGAGTTGGAAGCAAAAATAGCGGAGCATGAAGATCGGTATTTAAGGCTGAGAGCCGACTATGAAAACTTGCGGAGACGCAGCCAGCTTGATTTGCAGGCGGCTGAAAAATACCGCGCCCAAAGTCTTCTAACGGATTTGTTGCCGATTATTGACAATTTTGAACGGGCGCTTGAGGTAAAAGTGGAGTCCGAAGATGCAAAAGCATTATATAAAGGGATAGAGATGGTCTATCACGCTTTGATCGAAGCGGTGAAAAAAGAAGGCCTGGAAGTGATTCCGGCTGTGGGCGAACCGTTCGATCCGAATGTCCATCAGGCAATCATGCAAGAGTCCGATTCCGAAAAGGAATCCGGCATTGTGCTGAAAGAATTGCAAAAAGGATATAAGTTGAAAGACCGTGTATTAAGACCATCCATGGTTTCTGTAAATGAATAAGAATTTCAAATTTGTGTGTGAAATAGGAGGCAAAATTGAATATGAGTAAAATCATTGGTATTGACTTAGGTACGACAAACTCTGTGGTAGCCGTATTGGAAGGCGGAGAACCAAAAATCATTCCAAACCCTGAAGGAAACCGTACCACTCCTTCCGCTGTCGCATTTAAAAATGGCGAACGCTTTGTAGGGGAAGTGGCAAAACGGCAAGCCATTACAAACCCGAATACAATCCTTTCCATCAAATCTCACATGGGAACTGACTACAAAGTAAAAGTTGAAGATAAAGAATACACTCCTCAAGAAATTTCTGCAATGATTTTACAATATTTGAAAAGCTATGCCGAAGACTACTTAGGCGAAAAAGTAACGAGAGCGGTTATTACGGTTCCTGCCTACTTCAATGATGCCCAACGCCAGGCGACAAAAGATGCCGGCCGCATTGCCGGATTGGAAGTGGAGCGGATTATCAACGAGCCGACTGCCGCTGCGCTTGCTTACGGTTTGGATAAATTGGAAGAGGATCAAAAAATCTTGGTGTTCGACCTCGGTGGCGGTACATTTGACGTTTCCATCCTTGAACTTGGTGACGGAGTATTCGAAGTGCTTGCCACTGCCGGCGATAATAAACTCGGCGGCGACGACTTCGACAAAAAAATCATGGATTATTTGATTGAAGAATTCAAAAAAGAACATGGCATCGATTTATCAAAAGATAAAATGGCCTTGCAACGCTTGAAAGATGCCGCGGAAAAAGCGAAAAAAGAATTATCAAGCGTAACGTCTACACAAATTTCATTGCCATTCATCACAGCCGGTCCAGAGGGTCCTTTGCACCTTGAAACTACTTTAACCCGCGCGAAATTTGAAGAGCTTACAAGAGATTTGGTGGAACGCACAATGGGTCCTGTCCGCCAGGCGCTTTCTGATGCCGGTTTGACAGCAAAAGACATCGATAAAGTCATCCTTGTCGGAGGTTCGACGCGCATTCCGGCCGTTCAGGAAGCGGTGAAACGCGAAACTGGACATGAGCCTCATAAAGGTGTCAACCCGGATGAAGTGGTGGCGATGGGTGCGGCCATCCAGGCAGGCGTGATTTCCGGCGAAGTGAAAGATATCGTGCTTTTGGACGTAACACCGCTTTCATTGGGTATCGAAACGATGGGCGGCGTCTTTACAAAATTGATTGAACGCAATACAACCATTCCGACATCCAAATCGCAAATTTTCACAACTGCCGCTGACAACCAAACAACTGTAGACATTCACGTTCTGCAAGGTGAACGTCCAATGGCTGCAGACAACAAAACATTGGGCCGTTTCCAATTAACGGACATTCCACCTGCTCCACGCGGTGTTCCGCAAATCGAAGTTACATTCGACATTGACAAAAACGGAATCGTATCTGTGCGTGCGAAAGACCTTGGAACAGGAAAAGAACAAAAAATCGTTATCCAATCCAACTCCGGCTTAACAGAAGAAGAAATCCAGCGCATGATCAAAGAAGCGGAAGAAAACGCCGAAGCGGATAAAAAACGAAAAGAAGAAGCGGAACTTCGCAATGAAGCGGATCAATTAGTGTTCCAAGTGGATAAAACATTCAAAGATTTGGGCGATAAAATCACTGAAGATGAAAAGAAATCTGTAACAGAAGCGAAAGAAGAACTATCCAAAGCCTTAAAAGAAGGTTCTATCGATGACATCAAGTCTGCAAAACAAAAACTTGAAGGCGTTCTTCAGCCATTGCTTGTAAAAGTTTATCAGCAAGCCGCGCAACAGGCGCAAGGAAGCCAAGATAACCAGGGAGAAGGCAAAAAAGACGACGGTGTAGTGGATGCAGACTTTGAAGAAGTAAAAGATGATAAATGATTAAAAATTGTTAATTCGCCATGTTGATAAAAGGAAAGGCGGTTCCATCCAGAGCACCCACCAACCCTCCTTCGCAACCCGCCTTTCCCCTTCTTTATCAACATGGCTTGTCATATTCATGAACTGTTCGTTGTTTGAATAGATGGTTCGGATGAAGTCAAAGCCGTTATTGGTCTTTGACTTTTTCCATGAATAGGGGACAATTGTTGGCAAACTTCAAGATTACGCAGTTTTCGCGCACGCTTCCAAAAATGTGGAATTAATAAGAAGCGGTGCGGCAAGGACAAAATCATAATCGAAAGTTTGAAAGAACTTTCACTATTATTTCAGCATATATGATAAAATAGACCTTATGTAAAAGAGAGCGAGTGTGAGGTATGAAACGCGATTATTATGAAGTCCTTGGCGTCAGCAAAGATGCCACTAAGGATGAAATAAAGAAGGCATATCGGAAATTATCGAAAAAATACCATCCCGACCTCAACAAAGAACCTGATGCCGCCGAAAAATTCAAAGAAATCAATGAAGCCTACGAAGTGTTAAGCGATGACCAAAAGCGCGCCCAATATGACCGATTCGGCCATGCCGGCGTAAATGGACAAGGCGGCTTTGGCGGCGGAGGAGGATTCGGCGATTTTGGAGACTTCGGAGGTTTTGGAGGTTTCGGCGGCTTTGAAGATATCTTCGACAGTTTCTTTGGCGGTTCAAGACGAAGAAAAGATCCGAATGCACCGCGTAAAGGGGACGACTTGCAATTCCGCATGAACATTTCTTTCGAAGATGCGGTATTTGGTAAACAGACGGAAATTGAAATTCCTCGCGAAGAAGAATGTGAAACATGCCACGGAACAGGAGCAAAACCTGGAACAAGTCCAAAAACATGCGACAGATGTAACGGTACAGGACAAATCAGTCAAACAATTGACACACCATTGGGCCGTATTGTCAATCGACGAACTTGTGGCCACTGCCACGGAACTGGTAAAATAATTGTTGAAAAATGTACGGTCTGCGGCGGAAAAGGAAGAGTGAAAAAACGGAAGAAAATTAAAATTACCATCCCTGCCGGTATCGATGACGGCCAACAATTGCGCGTGGCCGGCCAAGGGGAACCGGGCATCAACGGCGGCCCTCCAGGGGATCTATATATTGTTTTCAGTGTTGGCAAACATCCATACTTCGTACGAAAAGGCGACGATATTTACTACGATCTGAAAATTACCTTCCCGCAGGCGGCGTTGGGTGATGAGATTGAAGTTCCGACAATCTATGGAAAAGTGAAACTTAGAATACCGCCTGGCACTCAATCCGGCGCCCAATTCCGAATCAAAGATAAAGGCGTAAAAAATATCCATGGCTACGGCAAGGGACACCAATACGTGAATGTCATAGTGGTTACGCCAACAAACTTAACAGAACGCCAGAAACAATTGCTCCGTGAATTCGCCGAAATCAGCGGCGATATTCCGGAAGAACAAGGAAGTTCTTTATTTGACAAGATAAAAAAAACGTTCAAAGGTGAATCAAAATAAAGAATGAAGAGGAAAAATTGGAGTGTGATTGCAAGTGAAATGGACTGAATTATCGGTGCTGACGACAAATGAAGCGGTTGAAGCCGTTTCGAATATCTTCCATGAAGCTGGGGCAAGCGGAGTGGTGATTGAAGATTCATCAGAAATCGTGAAAAATCGTGAAAATCAATTCGGGGAAATCTACGAGCTCAATCCGGACGATTATCCGGCCGAAGGGGTGATCGTCAAAGCCTACCTTCCTGCTTCCAGCTTCCTGGCGGAAACCATCGAGGAGATCAAACTTGCAATCGCCAACTTGAAAAATTTCAATATCAATATCGGCAAAAATATATTGACCACTTGTGAAGTGAACGAAGAGGATTGGGCGACGTCATGGAAGCAATACTATCATCCGGTCAAAGTTTCAGAGCGGTTCACCATTGTCCCTACATGGGAAGATTACGAGCCGAAAAATTCGGATGAAATCATTATTGAACTGGATCCCGGAATGGCTTTTGGCACAGGCACCCATCCAACGACCGTGATGTGTCTGCAGGCATTGGAAAAATTGGTGAAGCCTGGAGATATCGTGATTGACGTAGGCACCGGTTCGGGAGTTCTATCCATCGGAGCCGCGCTGTTGGGAGCCGGTAAAGTGATTGCGCTTGATTTGGATCCGATTGCGGTCAAGGCGGCAACCGAGAACGTCAAATTAAATGATGTAGACAAGATTGTGGAAGTCCATGAAGGAAATTTATTGGATAAGGTTGAAACGAGGGAAGCGGATATTGTTGTCGCAAACATTTTGGCTGAAGTGATTGTGACGTTTACCGATGATGCCTATGCAGTACTGAAACCGGGCGGAACATTTATCACTTCCGGAATCATCAGGGCAAAAAAAGAAGAAGTGAAAAGCGCCCTTGAAAAATCGGGATTTGCCGTTGAAGAAGTTCTGATGTTGGAAGATTGGGTATCCATCATTGCGAAAAAATAATTTTCGGAGTTGTCGGCAAGGCAACTCCTTCTTTTAGGAGGACGGAATGCAGCGATATTTTATCAACGAACCTTTTAACGGACAGAAGCAGATAACGATTGTCGGCGAACCGGCCCATCACATCACGAAAGTCATGCGCATGAAAAAAGGGGATCGAATCGTTGTTGTCAACGACGGCACCGCTTATGTGTGCTCGATTCTTTCCGTCGGGCAGGAAGTGGTCGCGGAACAAACGGGTGAAACGGTTCCTTCCACGGAAATGCCCGTTCAAGTGGATATTGCCTGCGGATTGCCAAAGGGGGACAAGCTGGAATTCATTGCCCAAAAAGGGACGGAATTGGGCATGCATGCATTAATCCCTTTTGTGGCAGAACGTTCCATTGCGAAATGGGATGAAAAAAAGAGCGGCCGGAAAATCGAACGATTGTCCAAAATTGCGCAGGAAGCGGCGGAACAGTCCCAACGGACGTTTGTCCCGCTGATTTCGCCACCTCTTTCATTCCGACAACTGCTGGAATCCTTTTCATCTTATGATGCAGTGTTCGTGGCTGATGAGGAAGAGGCCAAGGGGAAGCGCACAAGATTTGCGGAACAGCTGAAAAAAGTGTATGATAGTGAGTCGAAGTCGATTTTATTTATTTTTGGGCCAGAAGGCGGAATTTCAAGGAAAGAAATCGAGGCCATGAAGGAACATGGAGCCATGCCTGTTGCTTTAGGCCCAAGAATCTTGCGGGCAGAAACGGCGCCTTTATATGTGCTTTCTGCCATATCCTATGAATTTGAATGAAAGAGGTGTACTGCCTTGCAAACGGTGGCATTTCACACGTTAGGCTGCAAAGTCAACCATTACGAAACCGAGGCCATTTGGCAATTGTTTAAACAACATGGCTATCAACGTGTCGATTTTGAAGAGCAAGCAGACGTTTATGTGATAAATACATGTACGGTTACAAATACAGGGGATAAAAAATCCCGTCAAGTGATTCGCAGAGCCATCCGCAAAAATCCGGATGCGGTCATTTGCGTGACAGGCTGCTATGCGCAAACATCGCCCGCGGAAATTATGGAAATCCCGGGTGTGGACATCGTGGTCGGTACGCAGGATCGGGCAAAAATGCTTGATTATATTGAACAGTACCGCAAAGAGAGACAGCCGATCAATGCCGTACATAACATTATGAAAAACCGTGTCTTTGAAGAATTGGATGTCCCGTATTTCACGGACCGTACCCGCGCTTCATTAAAAATACAGGAAGGATGCAACAACTTCTGCACCTTCTGCATTATTCCATGGGCAAGGGGTCTCATGCGCTCCCGCGATCCGCAGGCGGTCATCAAACAGGCTCAGGCTTTGGTGGATGCGGGGTATTTGGAAATTGTGCTGACAGGCATCCATACCGGCGGCTATGGCCAAGACTTCAAAGATTACAATCTGGCACAGCTGCTTCGTGACATTGAAGCGAATGTGAAAGGCATCAAACGGTTGCGCATTTCATCCATTGAAGCATCCCAGATTACAGACGAAATCATTGATGTTTTGCGCGAATCCAATATCATTGTCCGCCATTTGCACATCCCGCTTCAATCCGGTTCCGATACGGTATTGAAACGCATGCGCCGAAAATATACAATGGCGTTCTTTGCGGAAAGATTAAATAAAGTCAGAGAAGCGTTGCCCAATGTCGCGATTACATCCGATGTGATTGTCGGGTTTCCGGGGGAAACGGAAGAAGAGTTTATGGAAACGTACAACTTTGTGAAGGAATATAAATTTGCGGAACTGCACGTGTTTCCATACTCCAAACGGACAGGAACGCCGGCTGCAAGAATGGAAAACCAAATTCCTGAAGAAGTGAAAAATGAGCGGGTGCATCGCCTGATTCAATTGAACGACCAATTGGCGAAAGAATATGCTTCCCAATTTGAAGGGGATGTTTTGGAAGTCATTCCGGAAGAACACGCAAAAGAGTTTGGTCCAAACATGCTGTCAGGATATACGGACAATTATCTGCGGGTAGTGTTTGAAGGGCCGGCGGATTTGATTGGGAAATTGGTGAAAGTGAAAATTACAAAATCCGGTTATCCATACAATGAGGGCCAATTTGTGCGCGTGTTGGAAGAGCAAATGCAATGATGGATTGTGTCCAGTGGCTGCCGAAGGCCGTTTGTGGCTTCGGCAGCTTTTTGTTTGGATTGGCTGTTTTCAATTTTCACCTTAAAATGATAAAATTTCGTATGTTATCATAAGCAAAAATCGATCAAAATAAATCACTGAAAAAGGGGCGCTGTCGATGGCAACGAATTATGCTGCATTCATTGACCATACTCTGCTCAAGCCGGATGCGACAAAAGAGCAGATAAAACAATTATGCGAGGAAGCAAAAAAATATGGATTCGCATCGGTTTGCGTCAATCCATATTGGGTAAAGTACTGTAAACGTTTCCTGGAAGGTGCGAATGTCAAAGTTTGCACGGTCGTCGGCTTTCCTCTCGGAGCAACGACAACGGAGACGAAAGTTTTTGAAACAAAACAGGCAATTGAAAACGGCGCCGATGAGATCGACATGGTCATCAATATAGGGCTCCTTAAGACGCGTGATTATGAACGGGTGAAGGAAGAGATCCGTCAAGTGGTGGATGCCGCGGCGGGCAGATTGGTCAAAGTGATTATTGAAACTTGCCTGTTAACGGAGGAAGAAAAAGTTAAAGCATGTCAATTGGCGGTGGAAGCCGGCGCGGCATTCGTTAAAACCTCTACCGGTTTTTCAACGGCGGGGGCGACAGCGGAAGATGTGGCGCTGATGCGCAAAACCGTTGGAGAGCAAATTGGCGTGAAAGCTTCAGGCGGAATCAGAAGTTTTGTTGATATGAAGAAAATGATCGAGGCCGGTGCGGAACGTATTGGTACAAGCAGCGGCGTCAAAATAATAAATGAAACATTGTAGTTTTTTACTATTGACTTCCATTTTACATTACGATATACTTTTCAGGTACACATTAAAACGCATGTTTACCGTGTATTGACGTGTGTTCGGAAGGAGGGATAAGGAATGACTAAAACGATCGTAAGAAAAAACGAGACACTTGAAGATGCTCTTCGCCGTTTCAAACGAACAGTATCTAAAAACGGTACAATCCAAGAATACAGAAAACGCGAATATTATGAAAAACCAAGCGTAAGACGCAAGAAAAAATCTGAAGCTGCACGTAAACGTAAGTGGTAGTCTAATTAATGTCCATTAATTAAATTATCCCTTCGTTCGTAACACGCGTAAGATACACTTCAGCCAATAACGCCCCAGTATTTGATTGAAAACTCAAATACAGGGGTTTTATTTTTGCCGGTTCCAACGCAAGAGATTTTACAAAGGTTTGACAAATATGCATGAGGAATCCCGGAGAATTTTCAGGTACAATATAGATAAGCAGAAATATGAAAAATTTGAAACATTTTTTACACTTTGTTCGTATAGCTATTAACAATGTTTTGAAGGGAAGGAGGGGGAACATGGGTAAGCCAGGCATTTTGCGGTGGATTTTTGTTTTTGCGGCTCTATTTTTCTTATGGCCTACAGGCGCTTTTGCAAAAGAAAAAGTATACCACATTCCAATCGACCATGAAATCGACCAGGGGGTTTTGCAATTTTTAAAACGCTCCTTTCAAGAAGCAACTGAAAACAAAGCGCGTGCAATCATATTGGAATTACATACCCCTGGGGGCTATGTGGATGTTGCGTATGATATCGGCAAATTAATGGATGAAACACCGACAAAAATTATTGCTTTTATTAACTCCAGGGCTCTTTCGGCCGGGGCATATCTTGCACTTCATGCGGATGAGATTTATATGACGCCCAATGCAACAATGGGGGCGGCGCAAATTATTGATTTGAATGGAAATGCCGCAAGCGAGAAAGCAAATAGCGCATGGATCAAGAACATGCAGGCAGCAGCAGAGTCAGCCAACCGGAATCCCCTTTATGCCCGGGCGATGGCGGATGCCAGCGCGGATTTGCCCGAAATGAATAGCCCTAAGGGAAAACTGCTGACTTTAACAGCAAATGAAGCCTATCAGGTGAAGTATTCCGATGGTACAGTCCAAAATCTGGAGGAACTGCTGGCGGAAACGGGGCTGGAAGGCAGCGACGTTTCGACGGTTCATGAAACCTTTTTTGATAAGCTCGCAAGGTTTTTGACAAACCCCGTTGTGGTAACACTATTATTGACGATTGCCGCCCTGGGTTTGGCCATCGAACTGTTTTCGCCCGGATTTGGAGTGCCGGGAACAATCGGCATCATTTCATTGACATTGTTTTTCTTCGGCCATATCGTTTCCGGATTGGCAGGTTTTGAAACGCTCATTCTCTTTATCATCGGATTTGTTTTGTTGATCACCGAGCTTATTGTTCCCGGAGGTGTTTTAGGCGTCATAGGCGGTGCGCTCATGGTCATCAGCCTTTTATTTGCCGGCAAAAGCGTCGTTCACATGGCTTACTCGATTATCATAGCATTGGCGATTGCCATAATAGGAATGGTGATATTAGTGAAGTTTTTCGGAAAGAACCTGCATCTCTTTAGTAAACTCGTATTGAAGGATGCTACAACGTCGGAAGAAGGTTATGTATCCAATGTCAACCGCATTGATTTGATCGGGAAAGAAGGAATTACGCTCACCCCATTGCGCCCTTCCGGAACGGTTTTGATAAATGATGAACGAATCGATGTGGTTTCGGAAGGAAATTATATTGATGCCGACAAAAAAGTGAGAGTCATTGAAGTGGAAGGCTCGCGCATTGTTGTAAGAGAAATCAAAGAGAAAGAGGGAGAAAAAGAATGATGTTTATGGATGGAGTCTTCATCTCGACGATTATTGGCCTGGTTTTATTGATTATTGTTCTCGCGGTATTCTTTACATTTGTGCCGGTTGGCCTGTGGATCAGCGCTTTGGCAGCGGGTGTCCGCGTCAGCATTTTGACGTTGATCGGGATGCGCTTGCGCCGCGTTATTCCGGGAAGAATTGTCAATCCGTTGATTAAGGCGCATAAAGCGGGATTGGATGTGACAATCAACCAATTGGAATCCCATTACTTGGCCGGCGGTAACGTCGATCGGGTGGTGAATGCGTTAATTGCGGCGCATCGCGCTAACATCGAGCTGTCTTTTGAACGGGCGGCGGCCATCGACTTGGCAGGACGCGATGTATTGGAAGCGGTTCAAATGTCCGTTAATCCGAAAGTCATCGAAACTCCGTTCATTGCAGGGGTTGCCCTCAATGGGATTGAAGTAAAAGCGAAAGCGAGAATTACTGTGCGCGCCAACTTGGACCGTCTTGTCGGCGGTGCCGGTGAGGATACAGTGATTGCGCGTGTAGGGGAAGGTATCGTCAGCACAATCGGTTCCAGCGAATCCCATTCGAAAGTGTTGGAGAATCCGGACTTGATTTCCCAAACGGTATTGAAAAAAGGATTGGATGCCGGAACTGCATTTGAAATTTTATCCATCGATATTGCCGATGTGGATATCGGCAAAAACATCGGTGCCGAACTTCAAATCGAGCAGGCGCAGGCGGACAAAAACATCGCCCAGGCGAAGGCGGAAGAGCGCCGTGCGATGGCCGTGGCGAAAGAACAGGAAATGGTGGCAAGAACCCAGGAAATGAAAGCGAAAGTGGTGGAAGCGGAAGCGCAAATCCCGCTTGCGATTGCGGAAGCTTTGCGTTCCGGAAATATGGGCATTATGGATTATATGAACTATAAAAACATCGAAGCGGACACGAAAATGAGAGATTCCATTGCAAACGTCACAAAGAATCAGCAAGAGCAATAAGGTGATGCTCCTCCGGAAAGGAGTGTGAATATTTGGAAGCATTAATATTATTCATTATATTTGGGCTTATCGGTTCATATCTAAGCAATAAGTCAAAAGGGCAGCAAAAAACGTCCACGCCGCCTATACGGCCGCAAAAGTCCCGGCCGAAAGTGGAGATCAAAACTTTGGACGAATTCGCAAGGGAAATTTATGAGCAATTGAAAGATGAGGCGGCGGAACTGAAAAAAGAAACGGTGCAAAAAGTCGAAATCAAAGAGAAACAGCCGGAAGTTCAGCAACCGGCAAGCCCATCTTCCAAGCAAGCCGTCAAAAAAGAACAGCCAAAGGAGACAACGGTCTTGCCCAAAAAAACGATGCACAGGGAAAAGTCTCCATTGTCCTTCCTGACATCAAAAGAGGCATTGGTGAATGCCGTCATTGCACAGGAAATCTTGGGCCCTCCAAAATCGAAAAAGCGTTAAACAACTCATGTCCTCCCTTTAATGAGCATATACTTGCTCAAAGGGAGGACAGTTTTTTTGAAAAAATTATTCCAGTATGACCCCTTCATTGAAATGCTGAATTGCCGCCAATTACGTATAATCGGTGACTACAAATTTTTGGAAGCATCCGAACATCACTGCAAGTTTTATTATGAAGGTTTTCTCGTGACGATCGAGGCTGGCACAGTACATATCAATGTACTAAAAGACGAGGAAATTTTAGTACATGTTGATGAATTGAAATATTTTGAGATGAAGCGTCAGGTGAATGAGAATGAAATTATATGATAGCCGTCCTGTGGAAATCCGCGTAACCCGCAATGAGAAAGTGCATGAATTTATTCGCCGCCTGCAGGAGAATCGCGTAAAAGTGAAAGAACTGGAATATTTGGACGATGAAGTGCGATTTGAAATTTCCAAAAGAGATGTGGCCGCTGTCCGCAAATTGCGGAAAAAATACCATTTGAAAGTGAAAATACGGTATTTGCAGGAATCAAAAATTTTTCAAAAAACCGGCTGGACCATCGTCGGATTAGCGTTGATGGTAATGATTCCGATCATTTGCTCACAGTTTGTCTGGGATGTGGATGTGGAAGCGGAAACGCCTGAACTCGAGGCAAAAGTGGAAAAAGTGATCAAGGAAAAAATAAAATTGAATCAGCCCTTGTTAAAGCGCCGCCTTGTATCGGATCATGAAATTAGACAAACCATCATGGAAGAAATCCGCGACTTATCCTGGGTCCATATCATCAAAAAAGGAAGCAGCATCACCATTGTTCCCCAACTTGCGCCAATTACGGAAATTAAAAAAAATAAAAGTGACCGGCTCTATCATTTAATTGCCGCTAAAAGCGGAGTCATCACCCATTTCAACATTACCAGCGGCGAGCGCAGAGTGATGCCGAATATGACCGTTTACCAAGGGGATGTTCTTGTATCGGGGGTCATTCAGGTTGGGGAGGAAGAATATTTGGCCGTTGGTGCGAAGGGAGAAGTTTTTGCCGACTATTGGCTAGAAACGAGTTTTGAAATTCCGAGAAAAGTGCAATTTATTTCTGCTACTGAAAGTAAGTGGACGATTGGATTCAAAAATAATGGAGAGAAGGGGAAAGAACAATCGTTACAAGAAGTCAAATTGCCAAAGTGGATTTCAAATTATATCGAAGTCAAAAAAACCCAAAACTATATCTCAACTGTACAAGAACTCTCCGAACAACACATCGACTCATTTATCTTGCCTCTATTGCACGAAAAAATTTTGCAATCGCTGCCTCCAAAAACGAGAATCAAGAAAGAAAATATTTTGCACGTTACATTCGATGATGATAAAGTAAAAGGGAAAGTCCTGTTTTTGGTAAACGAGAATATTGCGAAAGAATATCCTATTGATCAAGGAGATTAGATATGGCGGAAGAAATGACAGAGTTGCATGTGGAAAATCCGAATGAAGCAGTGATGCTTCTTGGAATGGGAGATAAAAATTTAAAGCTCATTGAAGAAACGTTCAACTGCCGCATCATTACCCGCGGAGAAACCATCCAGATCATCGGGGAGGCCGAACAGAAGAAAAAAGCGGCAACCTTATTGAAAGAGCTTTTAAAAGTTATTCGAAAAGGCATCAACATTGATTTGAGGGATGTCGTCAGCGCCATTAAAATGGTGAATAAGGGCACCATCGAATATTTTTCCGAATTGTACAATGCGGAAATAGCGAGAACTTATACAGGGAAGCCGATCCGTGCGAAAACGATTGGTCAATTGCAGTACATAGAGGCCATTCGTTCCCACGAATTAGTTTTCGCTATTGGACCTGCGGGAACAGGAAAAACGTATTTGGCGGTCGTGTTGGCAACACAGGCTTTAAAAAATGGACAGGTCAAGCGGATCATTTTGACACGGCCGGCTGTAGAAGCGGGGGAATCGCTCGGATTTTTGCCGGGGGATTTAAAAGAGAAGGTCGATCCCTATCTTCGGCCGTTATATGATGCGCTTCACGACATTTATGGTACGGAGCATACGCAGCGCCTGATTGAGCGGGGGACAATTGAAATCGCTCCGTTGGCGTACATGAGGGGCCGTACATTGGATGATGCGTTCGTCATTTTGGATGAAGCGCAAAATACAACCCCGATGCAAATGAAAATGTTTTTGACCCGACTCGGTTTCGGTTCCAAAATGGTGATCACCGGTGATAAATCCCAGGTCGATTTGCCAAAGAAAGTGGAATCCGGGCTCATCATCGCCGAACGGGTATTGAAAAATGTGAAGGACATCAATTTTACGTATTTGGAAGCAGGAGATGTTGTAAGGCATCCGCTTGTTTCTAAAATCATTCAAGCCTACAAAGAAGAAGAGCAATAAACATGGAAAGCCGCCAAATATGATGGAAAAATGAGCCGATTGGTGTGATTTTTCTCACATCAATTGGCTATTTTTTCCTATTGAGTTATATGGATATAATATGATTTACTAAAAGAGTAAGATTTTTCTAGGAGGTTATTGAATGAATGAAACAAAGGAAACGAACGAAGTAATTGAAGCGGCGACAATCGAGAAAGTCAATCCATTTCTCTCCGTTTGGATGCATCCCAAGAAAACGGCCCGTTATGTAGTCCAAGAAAAAAGCCTTTTATTTGTATTCTTGATTTTATATTTGGGGTATTTCGGCACATTCTTTTCAAGTTATGATCCGGAAATTTTTCCGGAAATCCCTATTTGGGCGCTTATTTTAATCTCGGTGATTGCTTCTCCATTCATCGCTGTCATCAGTAACGCTTTTTCCGCTTTAGGAATTTGGCTCTTTGGAAAATTGTTTGCGGGAAAAGGAACATACCAGCAAATTTTTAAAGCGATCGCTTTAAGTGCATTGCCGTCCATCGTTTTAATTCCGATTTATCTTCTTTGGTTCTTAATCGATTCAAACAGCTTTTTATATCCTGGAGAAGGATTTTCTTTCTTTTCAATACTCAGCAATCTCGCCATATTTGTTACGTCCATTTGGGCTATTGTCATTTCAATCGCAGCGATTGCCGAAATCCATCAATTTTCAAACTGGAAAGCATTTTTTACACTGCTCCTGTTCACAATCGTTGTAGGTCTTATTATTGGATTCATCGCAATTATTATGGTTTTTTTAATTGGAATTGCCCTATTTATATGAGAAAATCGGTATGGGACTGTCCGAAAAGCCGGTTCATCGGCTTTTGGTACAGCCCATTTTTATTTTTTAAAAATCTATGATATCAATGAAAATCGGAAAAGAAATTGCTAAACTAGGTATATACAGTTTTTGGGGGTACGCTATGGATAAGCATTTGAAAAGTTTGTTGGATATGTTCGGCTTCCGGGTCTTTTTGATTGTCATCCTATTGATTGCCGGAGCTCTGCAGTTTTTCATGATGCTGGGCAATGTTCTTGGAGATACATATGATGTCAAAGCCTTTCAACTGGCACCCGAAACAATCCGGGCCGTTAAAACGGTGGAAGATGTGGAAAAAACGGAAAAAGAGCGGAAAGAAGCGGAGGAAGCCGTTGAACCGGTATATGTGTTTGACGAAGAAATTGCCGGACACCGGACAGCGCTTCTTGAAACAATCTATGAGATTGCAATGGACGTTCGGAAGGATATTTCAGCAGGCGGTAAAAATTTATCGAGGGAAGAACAAATCGGGAAGTTGAAAGAGAAATTGAAGGAAGTGACTGACGGCCAGGATTCCCTCGAGTTGACGGACGAGCATTTATGGACGTTGTTGACGGCCGATGAAAAAGAGCTGGACAATGCACAAACCAAGTTAATAAACTTTGTGCAAGATGCTTTGTCGAAGCCTGTCCGCAAGGAAAATGTTTCCGCCGTCCAGGATGGGCTGGAATCCAAAATACGCTCAGGGGGAGGAATCGATGAAGAGCTCATTCCTTTATATGTCACGCTGGGCAGGGCGGCAATCGTTGAAACGGAAAAACTGGATAAAGAAAAAACGGAAGAGCTGAAACAGCAGGCCCGTGAAGCGGTGGAGCCGACCCGCATCTTGCAGGGCCAAATCATTGTCCAGGAAGGGGAACTGATTGACCGGGAAAAATACCGCCAGCTGGAGTTGCTTGGAATGACCGACAACAAAACTTCAATCAAACCGGTCTTAGGGCTCGCCATTCTGGTTTTGCTGCAAATGGCATTCCTTTATTTTCTGTTTGACCATAGCAAAACGGAAGTGCAGAAGAAACGCCAGCAAGTGCTTGCAACGGTCATCATTTATCTTTTTTCAATCGGGCTGATGGAAATAACGGGCTTGTTGGATGATTTTGATGTACAGGTGGCATTTATTTATCCTTCCGCTTTGGCCACAATGCTGGTGAGCCTGTTGGCATCCCGGCAAGTGGCGAGTCTTGTGACGGTGATGGTGGCGGCCTCCGCGGGAATTGTTTTCCAGGAAGGATATTCGGCAGTGATGCAGATGGAGATTGCCTTGTACATTTTGCTGGGAGGATTTTCCTGCCTTTATATTATGAATTCCATCAAAAACCGTTCCGATATATTAAAGGCTTGCGGAATTGTGGTGGCAGTGAATGTTTTGTTTATCGCCGTCTATTTATTGATGTCCCAATCCCACTATGATCCTGCGGAGCTGTTGTTCTACGGAGCTGCCGCCGTTGTTTCGGGGACATTGTCCGGGGCATTGACAATGGGACTGTTGCCGTTTTTTGAATCGGCTCTCGGCATTTTGTCTACAATGAAATTAATCGAACTGTCGAATCCGAACCATCCGTTATTAAAGAAAATATTGACGGAAACGCCCGGCACTTATCATCATAGTATAATGGTGGCCAACCTGGCGGAAGCGGCCTGCGAGGCGATTGGTGCGGATGGCTTGCTTGCCCGTGTTGGAAGCTACTATCATGATATCGGGAAAACGAGACGACCTGTGTTTTTCGTCGAAAACCAAGTGTCCGGCATCAATCCGCACGACTCGCTGCCCCCGGAACGAAGCGCGGAGATCATCATTGCCCATACAACGGATGGCGCGGAAATTTTGAGAAAACATCGGATGCCGCAGGAAATTATCGATATCGCCCTTCAACATCACGGAACAAGTCCGTTAAAATATTTCTTGCATAAAGCGAAGGAAGAAGGAAAATTAAAAGACGAATCGAATTTCCGATACCCGGGGCCAAAACCGCAAACGAAGGAAATTGCAGTCATCAGCATCGCGGACAGTGTGGAAGCCGCAGTCCGTTCCATGAAAGAGCCGACTTCGGAAAAAATCCGAAGCCTAGTGCACTCCATCATCAAAGATCGGCTGGAAGACAATCAATTTGATGAATGCGATCTTTCCATCAAGGAATTAAAGATTGTGGAAAAAGTGCTTTGTGAAACTTTGAACGGCACCTTTCATAGCCGGATCGAATATCCGAAAGAAGAGCGAAAACAAGAACAAAAAATTTCGCGACACATCAATTCATCATCTGGATGATATATTTTAGGAGGAACTATGAGTTTAACAATCGATTTATTGGATGAAACAAATGAAGTAAGCGAAAAACATATTGAACTTGTCGAAAACCTGCTGCAACATGCGGCGAAATTGGAAAATGTCGGGGAAGCGGAAGTGTCCGTCACTTTTGTAACGAACGAAAAAATTCGTGAAATCAACCGCGACTACCGCGGCAAAGATCAGCCGACAGATGTGATTTCCTTTGCCCTGGAGGAAATGGGGGAAGGGGAAATTGAAATTGTGGGGGACATGCCGCGGGTGCTCGGCGACATCATCATTTCCGTTGAACGTACGCGGGAACAGGCGGAGGAATATGGACATTCATTTGAACGGGAACTCGGTTTTTTGGCTGTCCACGGATTTTTGCATTTGTTGGGTTATGACCATATGACGAAGGAAGAAGAGAAGATCATGTTTGGAAAACAGGAAGAAATTCTGTCATCTTTCGGACTGGGTCGTGATTCGAATGCGTAATTTTTTCCGTTCCTTCCGCTTTGCCTTTGAAGGCATTCTTCTGGCATCGAAAGAACGGAATATGCGGTTTCATTTGGTCAGCGCCGTAATCGTGGTGATTGCCGGTTTATGGACCCGTTTAAGCGCGTTGGAATGGCTCGTTTTAATCATCACCATTGCCCTTGTCATAGGACTTGAAATGGTCAATACGGCCATTGAATATGTTGTAGACATGGCATCGCCGGACTTCCATCCGATGGCAAAAGCCGCAAAGGATGTGGCGGCAGGGGCGGTGCTCGTCTTCGCGATTGCGAGCGTTATTATAGGATTGATCATTTTTCTTCCCAAATGGATATAACTAAGGGAGGTGTGTTCCCATACATATGGAAACGGAAAAATTGTTGGAAGAAGCGAAAATCGCCCGAGAAAAGGCCTATGCGCCCTACTCGAATTTTTCCGTCGGAGCCGCATTGGCTACAAAAAGCGGGAAAATTTTCACCGGCTCTAATATAGAAAATGCCAGTTACGGGCTTACGAACTGCGCGGAAAGAACGGCCATCTTTAAAGCGGTGTCGGAAGGGGAAAGGGAATTTGCTGCGCTGTTGGTCGTTGCCGATACCAAAACCCCCGTCTCCCCATGCGGCGCCTGCAGGCAGGTGATGGCGGAATTTTGCCCGCCGGAAATGCCTGTTTATTTGGCGAATATGGATGGCAAAATCACACAAACGACGGTAGAACAATTATTGCCAAATGCATTCAAATCGGAGGATATGGAAGATGCAGGAGAATAAAGGATTCAAATCAGGTTTCATTTCCATCATAGGAAGACCAAATGTTGGGAAATCAACTTTCTTAAATCGCGTGATTGGCCAAAAAATCGCCATCATGTCCGATAAACCCCAAACAACCCGCAATAAAATCCAAGGCGTGTTGACGAGGGAAAACAGCCAAATGATTTTTATCGACACGCCGGGAATCCATAAACCGAAGCATAAGCTCGGCGAATTTATGGTGAAAGTTTCAAAAAATACATTGCGCGAAGTGGATTTAATCCTGTTCATGGTCAATGCGGAGGAGAAACTCGGAAAAGGCGACGAATACATTATGGAAATGCTGCAGGATACGGATACGCCTGTCTTTTTGGTCATCAACAAAATCGATAAAATCCATCCGGATGATCTTTTAAAAATTATCGACGAATACCGCGGCCGGATGGATTTTGCGGAAGTCGTCCCGATTTCCGCACTGGAGGGAAACAATGTGGAACGGCTGCTGGAGACGATTGAAAAATATTTGCCGGAAGGGCCGCAATATTATCCGAGAGACCAGGTGACCGACCATCCGGAACGCTTCATCATTTCCGAACTGATCCGTGAAAAGGTGCTGCTGTTGACAAGGGAAGAAGTGCCGCATTCCGTTGCGGTAGTCATTGACCAAATCCGCCGGGATGAGAAAAATGAAAACGTGGTTCACGTGATGGCGACCATCATGGTGGAGAGGGATTCGCAAAAAGGAATTATCATCGGAAAAGGCGGATCCATGCTGAAAGAGATCGGAACCCTGGCGAGAAGGGATATCGAAATGCTTCTCGGCTCAAAAGTGTATTTGGAACTATGGGTAAAGGTCCAAAAAGATTGG
The DNA here is from genome assembly GCF_038593155.1 of Ureibacillus sp. FSL K6-8385. Taxonomy (GTDB): domain Bacteria; phylum Bacillota; class Bacilli; order Bacillales_A; family Planococcaceae; genus Ureibacillus; species Ureibacillus terrenus. Next base: position 1,510,602 of record NZ_CP151968.1, on the reverse strand, counting down.
AGGAACAAAATCACTTATTTGCGTGACTTCGGCTATCGGGAAGATGAATATTAACCTGAGGGAGCGGGTCTTTCCAACAAAGGCGCGCTCTTTGTTATACGAATTTTACTTTTTCAATGGCGGGAAGATAAATTTTCAGATTTGATGAAAAGGCCTCTAAAAAAGGGAAGTGCGAATGATGCTCAGCAAAATGGAAGGCATTGTTTTAAAAACAAAGGATTATGGGGAATCCAATAAGATTGTCACTTTAATGACGAAGGAAGCGGGAAAAATCGCCGTCATGGCCCGGGGAGCAAAGAAGCCGAGAAGCAGATTGGCGGCCATTGCCCAAACCTTTATGCACGGAATTTTTATTGTGCAGCGCACCACCGGTATGGGGACGCTGCAGCAAGGCGAGCTGATCCATTCCATGCGGCATATTCAGACGGATATCATCCGGGCCGCATATGCCAGTTACATAGTGGAACTTGTGGACCGGCTGATTGAAGAAGGGAATCCGGAGCCGTTTGTGTTTGAGGTTTTAAGGCAGGCGCTCTATGCCATTGACGAGGAATATGATCCGGAAGCGATTGCGCTGTTTGTCGATTGGAAGCTGCTTCCTTATGCCGGGGTAAGGCCGATATTGCATCAATGCGCCTCTTGTGGAGCGGTGGAAGGAGAGTTTGCCTTTTCTTTTGCCCAAGGGGGATTTCTTTGCCACCGCTGCTTCCATACAGATCCATACATCATCCGGCTTACGCCTGCCCAAGTGAAATTGATTCGCATGTTCGCGACGGTGCCGATTGAAAAAATCGGCAAATTGGAGCTGAAGAAAGAAACGAAAAGGTTCATAAAAAAGATTGTCACCACGATTTTTGAAGAGCAGACAGGGATGCGCTTAAAATCCCGTTCCTTCATTGAGCAATTGGAAAAATCCGAAGCTTTGCTGTCCTTGCAAAAAGATCGGGAAAATGACAAAGGCGTCTAACAACAGACGCCAAAAGTTTCCTTCTAATTCAAATCGGATAAAATGGGCATGATATCTTCTTTCAAAGTATCCCAAAACTGTTCCTCCATCTCGGGAATGATTTGTTCTCGATGTTGAAACTCCATAAACAGTTTTTCAATCCGATCGTCCACAAGCATCATCCGGTGGTTGATCCTTTCCCGTTCATCCTCAATATTTAACATAATAAAACTGTCCACCAAACGCTGGAGATGACGGCCTTTTTTGATGGCCAATTCGTACGCCTCTTTGTGGAAAATGCCCAAGGCCGTTGACATGTCGATCCGTTTTCGATGATATTCTGCTGCCTGGCGATATTGCTGGATTTTTACATTTGCATGGTACAGCAAATGGCTGAGGCTATTGCCCGATGGCACCTCTCTTTTCAAAATGGATCCCACCATTGCCTGCAATTGGTCATACACATCGGATTTTTGAATTTTTTCCTCTTTCTTGGAAGGTAACAATTGACTAATCCACATGATCATTCCCCCTAACATCCATCCCCTCAACTTCATTATACAGGAGCCTCCATGAATAATCACCATAAATTCTAACAATTCAGATTTTTTAAAAATATCAAACGGTAATAATATAATATAATTTACGAATAAGATTGAAATGTATACGCTTTTCGGCTTGGACAAAGCGTTTTCCGCAGCGGATTGATGGGTCATGGAATCTTTTTCTGTCCTTTGCAAAATTCAAAAAATGTTCTTTTGTCATTTTATGTCGATACTATTACATTTATAATATAATTGTTAATGATTCGCATTATCAGTTGAGAGGAGAATTCCAATTGAAATTGACAGAGGGACAATTGGGGGAAACATACCGCATTCAAAACCTATCAAACTTGCACGAGATTGTACAAAAAAGGCTGTTGGATTTGGGCGTGATTGAAGGTGTTGAGATTTCTTGCATCCATAAAATGCCTTTTGGCGGTCCATATATATTGGAAGTTTGCGGCCAACAGATCAGTTTGAGAAAAAAAGACGTCGAATGCATTGAAGTGGAGGAAGCATAAGATGGAATTTGCGTTATTTGGAAATCCGAATACAGGAAAAACCTCCCTCTTCAATATACTCACCGATTCCTATGCTTATGTCGGCAACTGGAGCGGCGTGACCGTAGAAAAGAAAGTGGGGGATTTATCCAATAATAAAGGGCAGCTCATTGATTTGCCCGGCATCTATACCATCAACCCGCTTTCCAAAGATGAAGCCGTTGCGACGGAATATTTGATGAACGGCTCCTTTGAAGGGATCATTAACATCGTGGATGCTTCCCAATTGTTAAGAAATTTGCAGCTGACAATCCAGCTTCTTGAATTCGGGGCACCAATGATTGTCGGCTTGAACATGATTGATGTGGCGAAATCAAAGGGCATCCGCATTGACCAAGAAAAACTCGCGGAGCGTCTGGGCGTACCCATCATCCCCATCATCGCCCGGACAGGAAAAGGTTGCGATCGTTTATTGGACAACCTTTCCGTACACCAATTAAAAACTTCATCCATTAAAATCGATTACGGTCCGGAAATCGAAAAATTGATTGAAGAAATTATGAGGCTGCTACCGAGCTACAGCAAAATCAGCCGAAGATGGCTGGCAATCCAATTGATCGACGCAAATTTTGTTGTGCGGAATAAGTTGAATGAAATAATGGATTTATCGCTCGTAGATTATCTAATCAAGGATTGCGAAAAGAAAATTCAGCAACGATATGGAGAAAAGTCCATCCGCCAGTTTTTATTCAAAAGACGCCAGCAATTCATCCAATCCATTTTGGCTGATTGTGTGACGAAGCAATCCGTCAATAAAAAGAGCTATACTGAAATCATTGATGCCATTGTGACAAACAGTGTGTTCGGCGTCATCACCTTTTTGGGCTTGATGTTCTTGATCTTTAAATTGACCTTTGATTGGCTGGGTTCGCCATTGTCTGATTTCCTCGACGGTTTAATTTCAGGTCCGATTTCAGGGGGCATGGAAATCATTTTGGAGGCATTGCATGTCACGCCGTTTATTCAAAGCCTCATTCTCGAAGGAATCATCGGGGGAGTCGGAGGAGTCCTCGTTTTCGTACCGCAAATTTTTATTCTATTTTTCTTTATTTCGTTGTTGGAAGACTCGGGGTACATGTCCCGGATTGCGGTCATCATGGACCGGATTTTGGAGCTGGTCGGGTTGAACGGGAAAGCGTTCATTCCTTTGATCATCGGCTTTGGCTGCAACGTGCCGGGCATTATGGCGGCAAGGACGATCGAACATCCGAAAGAAAGGCTTTTGACGATTCTCTTGACTCCTATGATGTCCTGTTCGGCCCGGTTGACGGTCTACAGCTTGTTTGTCAGCGTCTTTTTTGAGCAACATAAGGCGCTCATTGTGCTCTCGCTTTATGTTCTTGGCATCGTTGTTGCAATTCTTTTGGCGAAAATCTTTTCGCTGTTTATCAAAACCGAAGAATCGATTTTTGTAATAGAATTGCCTCCATATCGGGTTCCCCAAGTCCGCACATTGCTCCGGAGCACTTGGGACAAAGGAAAAGGTTTTGTGAAAAAGGCGGGAACATTCATTTTAGGCGGAACGGTCGTGATATGGCTATTGTCCTATGTTGGACCTGCAGGAACAAATGTGGAAGCGGATGAAAGTTTCTTGGCCCTCTTCAGCCAATGGATTGCGCCGTTGTTTGCGCCTTTGGGATTCGGCACTTGGCAGGCTGCGGCAAGCCTTTTTACAGGATTCCTTGCCAAAGAAATCGTGGTTTCTTCGATGAATGTCATTTATTTTGTGCCGGACGGAGAAAGTTTGCAGCACATAGTTTCCGGAGTCTTTACACCGTTATCCGCATATAGTTTCATGGTGTTCATTTTGCTCTATGTGCCTTGTTTGGCGACGGTTGCAACCATTAAAAAGGAAACGGATTCAAAGAAATGGATGTTATTCTCCATCATTTACGGACTGATGGTGGCCTATACGATTTCCTTCATTATCTATCAAGGAGGCCGGTTGTTGGGAATCGGCCAATAACGGAAAGGAAGGCTTTTCAATGATCGTAAGCATCATACTTGGCGTCATTATTTTCGGCTATGCGTTTTGGGCGCTTTATTCATCCATCAAGAAAAGCAAAAAAGGGGTTTGCGCAAGCTGCGAAATCGCCGAAAGCTGCAAAGGCAACTGCACTACTTCCCGGAGAAAATAAAGGAGGGGCTGATTAGAAAGACCGGCTTTCTAATCAGCCCCTTTTTTTTTTTTAGAATTCTAAATGTTTTTCAATATAGGATTTAACCTCTTCAATTGGAATGCGCACCTGCTCCATTGTGTCGCGATGACGGACAGTGACTTTGCCGTCTTCTTTTGAATCGAAGTCGTACGTGATGCAGAATGGCGTTCCGATTTCATCCTGGCGCCGGTAGCGTTTTCCGATGGATTGCGTATCGTCATAATCAACAGGGAAATACTTGCGCAAATCTTCCCAAATTTTGATGGCCTCTTCGGACAATTTTTTCGATAAAGGAAGGACCGCGGCCTTGAATGGGGCCAATACAGGATGGAAACGCAATACTGTCCGTTTTTCCCCGTTTTCCAATTCTTCTTCGTCATAAGCGTCGCATAAAAACGCAAGCGTCACGCGGTCTGCGCCGACAGACGGCTCAATGCAATACGGGATGTAGCGTTCATTGGTAACAGGATCGACATAAGTGAAATCTTCGCCGGAATATTCCATATGCTGTTTCAAGTCAAAATCCGTCCGGTCGGCGATGCCCCAAAGTTCTCCCCAACCGAATGGGAATTTGTATTCAATATCCGTTGTGGCTGCTGAATAGTGGGACAATTCTTCTTTTGAATGGTCGCGAAGACGGATATTTTCTTCACTCATTCCCAGACTTAACAGCCAGTTTTTACAGAATTCCTTCCAATATTCCTGCCATTTTAAATCTTCACCAGGTTTGCAGAAGAACTCCAGTTCCATTTGTTCGAATTCCCGTGTACGGAAAGTGAAGTTGCCCGGTGTAATCTCATTACGGAAAGATTTGCCGATCTGGGCGATGCCAAATGGAATCTTTTTGCGCATGGAACGCTGCACGTTCTTGAAGTTGACGAAAATTCCCTGGGCCGTTTCCGGACGCAGATAAATTTCGTTTGCGGAGCTTTCCGTAACGCCTTGGAAAGTTTTAAACATCAAATTAAATTGGCGGATTTCCGTAAAGTCTTGAGCGCCGCAGTCCGGGCAGTGAACATCGTATTGTTTCATCAATTCCTGCATCTTATCGAAAGACAGGCCGTCAACGATGATTTCGTCGCCTTTTTCCTTTGCGGCTTCTTCGATTAATTTGTCGGCTCTGTGTCTGGCTTTGCATTGTTTACAATCGACCATTGGGTCATTGAAATTCCCGACGTGGCCGGAAGCTTCCCAAGTGCGCGGGTTCATTAATATGGCAGAGTCAAGACCGACATTGTACGGAGACTCTTGAACAAATTTTTTCCACCAGGCCTTTTTGACATTGTTTTTCAGTTCAACTCCAAGCGGACCGTAATCCCACGTATTGGCAAGGCCTCCGTATATTTCAGATCCCGGAAATACAAATCCGCGTTGTTTCGCTAAATTCACGATGGTTTCCATTGATTGAACAGCCATTTTTGTTCCTCCCAATTTATATATTTTTATCATTATAAATATAGAAAAGCACCCGTCTCCGGGCAATGCGCCCGGGGACGAGTGCTTTGTTGACACCCGCGGTTCCACCCCGATTGATTGCATTCCATCCAAAAAGAAATGCAATCCTCTTTTTTGAAAAAAGGCTCCAGGATGCCGTTTCTCTTTTCGTGTAGGCTTTCACCATCCCTACTCGCTGTTGGTTGAAAAGATACTTATAGTCCTGTCATCGCCTAGAATATATGAAATTAATGATTTGTTGTCGGTTTTAGTTGTGACATTATTTTATCATGTAGGACTTTTCTTAGCAAATGTAATAAAAATAGTATATAATATTTGAGTAAAAGTATAACACTAATTGAGGCGGTGAGTCCAATAGAACTCAATGCACGTCAAGATAAAATTCTGCAGATTGTTAAAGAAAAGGGTCCAATCACAGGGGAGAAGATAGCGGAACAATTGAATTTAACAAGAGCAACTCTCCGGCCGGACCTCGCGATTTTAACAATGGCAGGTTTTTTGGATGCCAGACCCAGAGTCGGGTATTTTTATTCGGGCAAAAAAACCATGGCCTCTGTGGCAGAGTCCATGATGAATTTAAAAGTGAAAGACTTCCAATCTTTGCCGGTCGTCGTTTCTGAAAATATGACCGCTTATGATGCGATTTGCCAAATGTTTTTGGAAGATGTGGGCACATTATTTGTAGTGGATGAGCATTCCCGCCTGCAAGGAGTGCTGTCCAGAAAAGATTTGCTCCGGACGTGCCTTGGAACGCAGGCGATTACAAAGATTCCGGTTCATATCATCATGACTAGAATGCCTAATATAGTATATTGCCATAAAAACGATTCGCTTATACATGCCGCGAAAAAACTTATTGAGCGGCAAGTCGATTCATTGCCGGTTGTGGAAGAACGGGAAGACGGATTGGAGATTGTCGGACGTCTGACAAAGACAAATATCACAAAAGCCTTTATTTCATTGTCGGAAATCAATGATTTGTAAGAGGTGCTGATTTGAAAAACTTAAAAATTTTTGTCGTATCGGATTCGGTTGGCGAGACTGGCGAACAGGTCGTAAAAGCGGCTGCCACGCAATTTCGGCCCAATTTTGACGGCGTCATTATAAGAAGGTTTCCTCACATTTCAAGCGATGATCATATAAGAAACATTGTCGAAATTGCGGTGATGCAGGATGCAATCATCGCTTTTACTCTTGTAGAAAAACGGAAGCGCCAGTTGATGAAGGACCTATGCCAACAATTGAACATCGATTGTATCGATTTGCTTGGCCCCGTCATTGAGTTGTTCAGCCGGAAGCTTGATGAACAGCCGTTGGAAGAACCGGGACTTGTCCACAAATTGGATGAGGATTATTTCAAAAAAGTGGAGGCTATTGAGTTTGCCGTAAAATATGACGACGGACGGGACCCAAGGGGAATTTTACTGAGCGATGTGGTGCTGATCGGCGTTTCGCGGACATCCAAAACACCGCTTTCCCAATATTTGGCCCATAAGCGGTACAAAGTGGCCAATGTGCCGATCGTTCCGGAGGTTGAGCCGCCGGAAGAATTATTTCAGGTAGATCCGAGAAAGTGTTTCGGCCTGGTCATTTCCCCCGAAAAACTCCATGCCATCCGGAAAGAGCGGCTGATTGCTTTGGGATTAAGCGACGACGCCATTTATGCCAAAAAAGATCGAATTGAAAAGGAGATAGCCTATTTTTATAAAGTGGTGGAAAAATTGGGCTGCGAAGTGATTGATGTGACCAATAAAGCGGTTGAGGAAACAGCGAATGACATCATCGAAAGGTTGGAACGGTTGAAAAATATGTCATGAAACCCTCCGAGCAGGAGGTTTTTTTGCGCTTTTTAAAAAAATGAAAAAAGGGTATAGAAATTTGTTGAATAATGTTTTATAATAACAAAATTGTGGTAAAAATGTCTTTAACAATTATTTTAAAAAAAATTAACTTTTTGTGTCGCTTTTTAGAGGAATTTTTTAATTTTTATCGAATTGTGTAATGGAGCAACAAAGTTGGTGATGGAATGGTAAATAAAATCCCGGAAGAGTTAATTGAAAAAATCCGAACAGAGTCGGATATAGTCGATGTCATCGGCGAATATATCCAGCTCACCAAACGAGGCCGAAACTGGTTTGGGTTGTGTCCATTCCATAATGAGAATACACCTTCTTTTTCGGTTTCAGAGGACAAGCAGATTTTCCATTGCTTTGGCTGTGGCGCGGGCGGAAATGTCATCACCTTTGTCATGGATATTGAAAACATATCCTTCCCGGAGGCGGTTTCCAAATTGGGGAAACGGCTCGGGATTCATGTGGATATCCAAAACCAAAGTATGGACAACCGTCTTCGCCGATATTCACAAAAAGAAGAAAATATGTTGAATGCCCATCAATTTGTTGCTGAATATTATCATCATTTATTGATGAACACGGAAGATGGCGAGATTGCCTTAAATTATTTGCTAAAAAGAGGATTTACGAAGGAAGATATCGAATCTTATGGTATAGGATATTCTTTGCCGGCATGGGATTCGGTGGCCGTTTTGCTCGAGCGGAAAGGTTTTTCCCTCGATGAGATGGCGGAATGCGGACTCATCATCCAAAGAGAATCGGACCATACTTACTATGATCGCTTTCGGGGACGGATCATGTTTCCGATTTGCGATGAATTTGGAAAGGTGATCGGTTTTTCAGGCCGTCTGCTTGAGGCGAAAGAATCAGAACCGAAATATTTGAATAGTCCTGAATCACCAATATTTCGGAAAAGCGAAGTGCTTTTTAACCTGGACAAGGCAAGGGCTCCGATTCGAAAAAAACGTCAGGCCATCTTAATGGAAGGATTCATGGATGTACTTGCTGCAAAAAAAGCCGGAATCGACAATGCAGTGGCAACAATGGGCACTTCCTTGACGAAAGAGCATATCACAAGGCTAAGACGCTTAGTTCAAAATGTAGTGATCTGTTACGACGGTGATCATGCCGGTTGGGAAGCTGCCAAACGCGCTGCGGAATTGCTGTATAACGAACAAATGGATGTCGAAGTGGTTGTGCTGCCCGATCAGTTGGATCCGGACGAGTACATCCGAAAATACGGCCCGGAATCATTTGTACAAATGGTCGAAAAACCGCATACTTACATGTCTTTCATGATGTTGTATGCACGCCGAAACAAGAATTTCCAATTTGAAAATGATGTTTTGCAATACATCCAGGAAGTGCTTGAGCAACTCGTTGGCAGGGCTTCGCCGGTTGAACGTGATTTATACATCAAGGAATTGGCGGAGGAAACCAAGGTTTCCGTAGAAGCTATTTATGCACAATTCAGAAAATTAGATGCTGACTTTGCTAAAAATTATAAACGAGCTGAACAAAAAAATACAGTAGTTAGCCAAGAAATTCATCCGAAAAATTTAAATGCGACAGAACGTGCTGAAAGACTGCTTCTTTCACATATGTTATTTGATATGGAAGTGGTGAACAACATTTTACGGAGTGAGGAACCGCAACCTTTCGTACATGATGAATATATTGCGGTATTTGTCCGTTTGATCGGTTTTTACGAAGAACATGGCATGCCGGATTACCAACGGTTTCTGGAAATATTGGACGATGCCGAGCTTCGGAGGATCGTCATGGAAGCTGCTTTGGTCGACCGGGATCCGGATTTTAAAGATGCCGAAATAGAAGATTGCCTGAAACAGCTGAAAAAACATCGCATCAAACTCGAAATCGAAAAACTCATGCATGATTCCAAGGAAGCCGAACGGATGCATGAGCATAAGAAAGCGTTGGAACTCGTCCAACGGATAGTCGAGCTGAAAAGAACTTTATCTGCCATTTGATTGATTTGGTTTTTAAAGGAGGAAGGTTTATGGCGGACAATTTGTCAGAGCGTTCAAGAGAAATTTTAGAAAAAAAATTGGAAGAAGCGAAAAATGAGCTTCGGGAAAAAGCGAAGGACGAAGGAATTTCCATGGAGGAAATTTCCAAAAAACTCGAACCGTTTGAATTGGAACCTGAGGATATCTTTCAATTTGCGGAAGAGCTGGAAAGCCAGTATGATATTCGGGTGGAAGGCAAGGAAGAGTTCGAATACGAAGCGATTGCAAAACAGGAAGAAGAACTTGAAGACGAATTTGATTTAAATGATTTAAGCGTTCCTCCTGGTGTGAAAATCAACGACCCTGTCCGTATGTATTTAAAAGAAATCGGACGCGTCGACTTATTAACGGCAGAAGAAGAGCTGGAATTGGCTAAGCGGATCGAACAGGGTGATGAAGAAGCCCGCAAGAAACTCGCGGAAGCCAACTTGCGATTGGTGGTTTCCATTGCAAAACGTTATGTAGGACGCGGAATGCTTTTCTTGGATTTGATTCAGGAAGGCAATATGGGATTGATTAAAGCGGTTGAAAAGTTCGATTACCGTAAAGGCTTTAAATTTTCCACTTATGCTACATGGTGGATCCGCCAGGCGATTACGCGCGCCATTGCCGACCAGGCAAGAACGATTCGTATTCCTGTTCATATGGTGGAAACCATCAATAAATTGGTCCGCGTTCAACGGCAATTACTTCAAGACTTAGGACGCGAACCGACTCCGGAAGAAATTGCGGAAGAAATGGATTTGACGCCTGAAAAAGTCCGGGAAATCCTGAAAATTGCGCAAGAGCCTGTATCATTGGAAACGCCGATTGGCGAAGAGGATGATTCCCATTTAGGCGATTTCATCGAAGACCATGATGCGCAATCACCTGCCGACCACGCCGCTTATGAATTGTTAAAAGAACAGCTTGAAGATGTGCTGGATACGTTGACTGACCGCGAAGAGAATGTGCTTCGCCTGCGTTTCGGCCTGGATGACGGACGTACTCGCACGCTTGAAGAAGTCGGCAAAGTGTTCGGAGTAACCCGTGAACGGATCCGTCAAATTGAAGCGAAAGCTTTAAGAAAATTGCGCCATCCATCCCGCAGCAAACGATTGAAAGATTTCCTTGAATAATGATATGATTTGAATCCGGAAAGGCGCCCTGTTTGGGTGCCTTTTTATATGAAAACTTTAACCAATTTTCATAGAAATTTATTACTTTCTATCGATGCCGAAAACTAGAAAAAAATATACAATGGAAATAAAGAATTTTAAGAATCTTGGAGATTATGTATGGATGATCCGAAAAAAGAAATTATTTTAAATGAAATCCTGTTTTGGAAACGGCATAAGCTATTGCCGGAACATTATTGCGATTTTTTGATGGCCCTCTATACGGAAGGAGAAGGGGTTGGGCTGCAAGACCAGATCCGTTCCGGAAATTCGATCTGGGGAAAGGAAAAACGGAAAAGGGCGGCTTTCTCCTTGTTGACGATGGTTTTAGCGGCTGCCCTACTGGTATTTTTGTTCCGCATGACTTCTTATGTCCCGGTTGCTTTGGGCATTGTGGGAGGCATCACGGTTTTATTGATCGTATATGCTTTCAAATTAGTCGAGAAGCAGGATTTGATTGCGCCGATATTGCAAGTGGCCGCGGCATTATTGATATTGGGGATTTCCGTCAAAGTAAGCCTCGTTTATTTTGAACACAATAACGTGATGCTGTATGCTTTGCTCATCGCCAATTGCCTTTTGTGGCTGGTCGCCGGGGTCAAACTGAAGCTGTTATATTTCTCGATTTCCGGCGTTCTGGGAATTCTGATCCTTGCAGGTTACCTGTTGCTCTTTCTGTAATTTCTGATACATAATTTGTTTTTTGAAAATAATTTTGTTCAGATAGGGAATAATGAAATCCAATGAAATATTGCTATATTTATTAGCATTGGCCTGATAAAAAATGTCGAAATTGTTACATTCCATGTAAAACTTGCTGTTAAGGTCTTTTCGTTTTATGAAATATGAAGTACAATAATGGTTGTTGACTATATTCTATAACCATCAGAGTTTTGACGAATTTTAAGGAGGTTAAACAAATGAAAAACAACCCAATCGTTCCTTATATCCTCATTATGGCATTGGGTATCGCACTTATTTTCTTCCTGTCTTTAGACGGTGTTGGCAAACAAAAAGAAAATGCTGAAGGCGATGAGGGTACTAAAACGGAAGAAACTGCATCAGGCGGAGATGAAGCGCTTGTACAAACTTGTATCGGTTGCCACGGTGCCGATTTGAAAGGCGGCATGGGTCCTTCTTTGATTGGTCTTGATAAAGAGCGTATCGTGGACGTTCTTACAAACGGTATCGAAGGAACTCCAATGACCCCAGGAATGAAATCTAAAGAAGAAGCTGAAAAAATTGCTGACTACATCACTTCATTGAAATAATTACATAAATCCTTAGTTGCTAAAGGAGGCGACTAAGGGTTTATTTTTTTATATAATGGGAGCTGGAAATTAACAAAAAGGCGGGAACATCATGAATGCACAAAATCTTTCCAAGCGGTTGGAAAAAGTCGCTTCCTTTGTACCGAAAGGGGCCATTGTGGCGGATATCGGTTCAGACCATGCGTATTTGCCATGTTATTTGGTTCACAATGGCATCTCGCCAAAGGCCATAGCAGGAGAAGTGGTAAAAGGGCCTTATCAATCGGCCGTCAAGAAAGTAAGGGAGGAAGGGCTGGAACATTTGATCACGGTAAGGTTGGCGGACGGATTGGAAGCGATTGAAGACGGCGATCAGGTGGATGCCATCACCATCGCAGGAATGGGAGGCCCCCTGATTGTCTCGATTTTGGAAAAAAATCCGGATAAATTAAATTCCGTTACCCGGCTCATCCTGCAGCCGAACACCCATGCGAAAGTCATTCGCGAATGGGCGCTGGAACATCAATGGAGAATCTTAGATGAAGCGATTGTGGAAGAAGATCAAAAGATTTATGAAATTATTGTCCTTGAACGGGGACCGATGGAGCTTTCGGAAGCGGAAATTTTGATGGGGAAAAAACTCATCCAGGAAAAGTCGGAAGTGTTCCTGAAAAAATGGACCCATGAAGTGAAGCATTGGAAACAAGTGCTAAAGTCATTGGAAAAGGCGGAACAGACGCCCGAAATTGAAGAGAAACGCAGGCAAATCCTTCACCAAATTGCATTAGTCGAGGAGGTCATCCAGACATGAAAAAACCAAACGGCAATGAAATTATTCAACTGTTTGAAAGCTGGGCGCCGAAAAAACTGGCATGCATGGAAAACGATCCGATCGGCCTTGCCATCGGCACCCTCAATAAAGAAGTGACCAGGGTGCTCGTGACCCTTGATGTCAACGAAGAAGTGGCGGACGAAGCGATTGAAAAGGGATGCCAGCTTATCATTGCTCACCATCCTCCGATTTTCCGGAAACTGTCAAATTTAAGAACCGATACGCCGAGCGGGAAATTATACGAAAAGCTGTTGAAAAACGATATTGCGGTTTATGCGGCCCATACAAATTTGGATGTGGCGGAAGGCGGCGTCAACGATTTGCTTGCCGATGCATTGGAGCTGGAGAACCGCGAAATTTTGGAGAAAACCTATTCGGAAAATGTAATGAAGCTGGCGGTATTCGTACCGGATGATCATGCGGACGAGCTGCGCTATGTTCTCGCAAAAGCAGGGGCGGGAAAAATCGGCAACTATGATTCATGCAGCTATTCCACGGACGGAAAGGGGCGTTTCCGTCCTTTGGAAGGGGCAAATCCTTATATCGGAGATGTAGGTGAAATTGAAGTAACCGATGAAGAGAAAATCGAAGTCGTTTTCCCGGCATCCATGAAAAATCGGATTTTGAAAGCGATGTTGAATGCCCATCCATATGAAGAGCCCGCTTACGATCTTTATACGCTGGCACAGGAAACGAACGAATATGGCATCGGGCGCATCGGAACATTGAAGGAGCCGATGAGTTTAAGACAATTTGCCGAGTATGTGAAAGAACGCTTAAATGTGCCGATGGTGCGCATTGTAGGGAATCCGGATGAGGAAATTTCCAAAGTTGCGGTGCTTGGCGGTGACGGGAATAAATATATCCATATCGCCAAACGGGCAGGGGCCGACGTGCTGGTGACAGGGGACATGTATTACCATACGGCACAGGATGCGCAAGCCATCGGATTGAATATTGTCGATCCCGGCCATCATGTTGAGAAAGTGATGATCAAAGGGGTAAAAGAAAAAATGACAGACCTCTGCCAAGGGAAATTCGATGTTGAATTTATCGAATCGGAAGTGAATACAGAACCGTTTATTTTCATTTAATTGAAAAAAGGAGCGGATGAAAGCGTCAGCGGTTTTCATCCGATTTTTTTTTCTCATGGCAAACCGGGGAATAAAGGCCCAATAGCCGGGCATTATTGTCAATAGGGTGCAGTGTTTTTTCGCAAGCAAGGAATGGCATCCTCATCCTTCCTCAGCCGGTATTGTACCTTTCCTCCAATGCTTGCATATCCTATTTTAGAAAGCTTACGTCATTGATTAAACAGAAAGGAGATTTCCATGCAACCACATCATTTTCATTACCAGATGCCGCCAATAAGACCGAACTTTTTCGCGCCAACACCTCCGCAGTTCCCTCAACCGCCGCAGCCATTCGGCTTTCGGCCGGGACCATTGCCGCCACCGGTTCCACGCAATTTTCCTCCAATGCCAAAGGGAGCAACCAGATTGGATACCCTTTTGGAAACGGCGAATCGCTTTTTGGCGACAGCCCAAAGCTTCCAGCCCTATATCCAGCAAGCTGCACCGATGCTCCGGAATTTGCCGGCATTGTGGAAATTATATAAAGGATTCCAAGGGATTCCGTCACAAGGAAATGAACCAAGGGAAGAAGCGGAAAGATCATCCCGATCCGAAAGATTCGGCCAAACAGGAAGAAGCCAGAGACCATCCTATGAAACGAGGCCTTCCGTTCCGAAAATCTTTCAGCCGCCGTTTGATCCATATATAAAATAGAAACTTTGTAATCAGTGTCAAGCTCCGGTATAATAAAGTTATGTACCAACAGAAGGAGTTGACACGATGGAAGTCATCAAAATCAGTCCACGCGGCTATTGCTATGGCGTGGTTGACGCAATGGTCATTGCTCGAAATGCCGCAATGGATAAAACATTGCCCAGACCCATCTACATTTTAGGGATGATTGTTCATAATAAACACGTAACGGATGCATTTGAAAGAGAAGGGATTATCACCCTTGACGGAAAAGACCGGAAAGAAATCATTGAAAAAGTCGATAAAGGGACGGTCATTTTCACTGCCCACGGGGTATCGCCGGAAGTGCGCGAAATTGCAAAAAGAAAAGGCCTTGTTGCCATTGATGCAACATGTCCGGACGTGACGGTGACCCATGAATTGATCCGGGAAAAAGTAAGTCAAGGCTATGACATCATATATATCGGGAAAAAAAACCATCCGGAGCCTGAAGGGGCAATCGGTGTAGCGCCGGAACACGTATATTTGGTGGAAAATAAAGAAGATATTGACAATCTGAATCTGCAAAATGACAAATTGCTTGTCACCAACCAAACAACCATGAGCCAATGGGACGTCAAACATTTGATGGATTATATAAAAGAAAAATATCCTCATGTAGAAGTCCATGAAGAAATTTGCATGGCCACCCAAATGCGCCAGGAAGCGGTTGCCCAGCAGGCGAAGGACGCCGATCTGCTCATTGTTGTGGGCGATCCGCGCTCCAACAATACCAACCGGTTGAAGCAAGTGTCGGAAGAAATTGCAGGCATACCGGCTTACCGTATTGCCGATTTATCGGAATTAAAAATTGAGTGGCTGATGGATATCGACAAAGTGGCCGTGACGGCGGGCGCTTCGACACCGACGCCGATCGTCAAAGAGGTCATCTCGTTTTTGGAGAAATTTGATAAAAACGATCCATCGACCCATGTCATTCAACGTTCAGTGACCCTTGACAAAATTCTTCCAAAGATCAAAGAGCCAAAACCGGTTCCAAAAATTTTGCCGGAATAATCAATGGTACCGCCTTAAAATTGAATAATAAATAAAAGGATTTTATATATTAGATTCCGCTAATATATAAAATCCTTTTTTATTTTTTCATTGCTACATTTTAAGGTTATTCTTCTGGATAAAATATTGGTTGACCGGTCTTCCGACACCGCCGTAATGGGCATCGACGCTCACCATTTTTTGTTTTTCCAGAAAATCCAAATACCGTCTTGCCGTCACCCTTGCGACCCCGATGGCTGCTGCCACTTCATCGGCGGAAGCGCCGTTTTCCGCTTCAAGAAGATAGTGGATCACTTTATTTAGGGTGGACCGGTTGAACCCTTTTGGCAGCTCTTCCGGCAACAGTTCGTCCTTTGTTTCCGCATCGGAATGGCCGGTCTGCGGATGGAGCAGGTTGTCCAATTCTTCCTGGTTTAAAATTTGCGATTCCGAACTGATCAATTTAAATTTTTTATAATTCAACAAGGTTTGCTGCATGCGCTCGAAGGTAAATGGCTTCATAATGTAATCGTAAACGCCTAAATGCAATATTTGCTGGATGGTTTGCATATCATTGGCCGCCGTGACGGCGATGCAATCGACCGGCAAATTGCTGGAACGGATTTTTTTTAAAGTCGCAATCCCATCCTGTTCAGGCATAAAGATATCCATGAATACCAAATCAGGTTTGCATTCAAGGATTTTTTCGAATCCTTCCACGCCATTTTTGCACATGGCAATCACTTTAAAACCTTCCACTTTTTCAATAAACTGCCTGTTTACTTCCCGAACCATCGGATCATCTTCAATCAATAAAACTTTTATAGCCATGAAAACCTCCTATAAATCGAATGTAATCAAAAATGTCGTTCCCTGGTCTGGCGCGGATGATACTTCCATAACACCGTTTCCTTTTTCCACAATTTCTTTCACCAGAAACAGGCCGATTCCACGGTTTTCATTATCTTTTGTGGAGAAGCCCCTTTCGAAAATGCGCGCTTTTACTTCATCCGTCATGCCGATGCCGTTGTCGCTCACTTCAATGGCCAGCACCCCGTCCCGGTCGTCAATCGAGATGTGGATTGCTTTATCTTCCCTGTCCGCGGCGATTAGCGCATCAAAAGCATTTTCGATCAAATTTCCCAGCAACACGACAAAATCATGGTAATCCAGCTTCTCCGGAAAATTGGTGAAATGGGTTTCCTTGTCGATGGTCACGGTAATGCCCAATTCTTTGCCCCGGATGATTTTCCCTAATAATAACCCGGAAATGTTTTCATTGCAGATCCGTTCATTCAGGAATTTTGTGACATTGTCATGCTCGCTTGAAACTTGCGACAAGTATTCCAACGCCTGTTTGGTGTGCCCTAAATGCAATAGCCCCGCAATGGTATGCAGTTTGTTTTTGTATTCATGGGTTTGCACGCGAAGGGCTTGTACATATGCTTTCACGCCCGTCAATTCTTCCGCCATCTTTTTAAAGGCGGTCAGATCTTTGAATACGGCGACGGCACCGACCACTTTCCCGTCCACCACGATGGGAATCCGGTTGCTCAAAATGCTGTGGTTGTTGACAAAAATTTCTTGGTCATACACAGGTTTTTCGGTATTGACGATTTCCGGCAGCCTTGTGTCCGGAATCACTTCCTCAATCCTTTTTCCGATGCATTCGGAAGGCTTTAAATCAACGCCTAAAATTTCGCAAGCTTTTTGATTAAAAATGGTGATCTTCATATCCTGATCAATGGCGATAATGCCGTCATGCATCGAGTTGAAGGTTTCCGTCCGTTCTACATACATTTTGGCAATCTCATCGGGCTCAAGGCCGAAAATCTGCTTCTTAATATTCATGCCAAGGGCTTTTGCGCCAAAGGTACTAAAGATCATCGACAGGGCGAAGGTGATGAAAATTTCATTGGAATATTCGGAAAAGAAATCATTGAATGTCGGCAGAAAGTAGCCGACAACCGTGACACCGATTTGCTTATTTTGCTCCATGATCGGGACGAATGCCCGAATCGTCGTTCCTTTTTCTCCTTTTGCTTTGGAAAGATAATAGTGTTCGGCAAAGGCCGCGTTTAAATCGGTCGACCGGCTCTTTCTTCCAATCTGCTTTTTGGATGGATGGGAATATTTGATCCGGTCCATGTCCATCACAACGATATATTCCGCGCGGTTGATGGTGCGGATTTCATCCACGATATCATCGATTCTCTTCGAAGCTTCCCGGAAATTATCGTTTAACAGGGCCGTTTTGATTTCAGGCAGATTCGCAACCGTCCTTGCCACCAGCATGGCCCTTTGCCCGATTTCTTTTTCCCTTTCCTTGATCATGCTTCCCAGAACAAACGTACCGGCAATAAAAAAGGAGAAGGCAATAATGAAAAAGGTCAGGAGCATAATTTTCGTGTTCATTGACAATTTTCTTTTTTCCAATTCATTGCCCTCCGGACGCTTTTTTGTCATAATGGCTATAACCATATTATATTACATGTCATTATGGTGAAACGTATATGAAATATTTTTTGGCTTGCGCTGTGTTGACGATTCTATTTATTATGGGATTCATCGCCTACCAGCAAGGAGCGTTTTCAAACGAAAAAATCGCTTACGATGATGAGCAGGTCGGATTGGACGACCAAATTGTGATCCATTTCAGCCATGTCGTGGCGGAAAATACGCCAAAGGGGATGGCGGCCAAAAAGTTTGCGGAACTCGTGGAAGAAAAAAGCGGGGGACGCATCATCGTAAAAGTTTTTCCGGACGGCATCTTGCACAGCGATTATGATGAACTGGAGGCATTATTGGACAATGAGGTGCAAATGATTGCGCCGACCACGTCCAAAATGACATCCCGCCTTCCAAGTTGGCAGGTATTGGACTTGCCTTTTCTCATCGAAACGAATGAGGAGCTGAAAGCCGTTTTGACAGGAGACCTGAGCGAAGCGTTATTGGAGGATTTATCGAAACTTCATATCAAAGGGCTCACCTTTTGGAGCAACGGCTTTAAGCAAATATCTTCCAACAGTCCGATTGTCCGCGCGGAAGATTTTCGGGGAAAACGGGTCCGAACGATGGACAGCGGCATCATCTCTCAGCAATTTGAATATCTCCATGCAGATCCCGTTCCTTTGAATTTTGATGATGTATATTACGAAATCCAGAATCATTTAATTGACGCACAGGAAAACACAATTTCCAATATCTATTCCAAGAAATTCTACACCATGGAAAATTACATCACGTTGTCCAACCACGGCATTATGGCTTATGCGGTGATGATGAACGAAGAGTTTTGGAACAGTTTGACAGAAAAGGACCAACAAATCATTTTGGAAGCTTTGGAAGAAATGCAGGGTTGGCAATTTGCCCTTGCCGAAAAGGTCAATGAAGAATATCTGCGGAAGCTTTCCAATGAGCCGGATGTAAAAATCATGAAGTTGGATGAAGAAAATAAAAGACAATGGAAGAAAGCGGTCAGCCCTCTTTATGAGTCATACAACAAAAAAATAAACGGAAATTATTTTAAAATGTTGCTGGAAGAAATCGGGAAAGTACATTAAATTTTCTATTGAACAAAATGAACAAAATGAAAGGTTTCCTTTAAAAAAGGAAGCCTTTTTTATTTTTGTTATATAACAATTTCATAAGAAAAAATCAGTGTTATAACAAGAAAAACGCTGAAATTCCGAACGGTTCAAAGAAGGTTTCCTCGGAATGAACAAAAGAAACAAAACAACTATTATGAACGAAACCCTAATTTTCAAATAATTTTTATTATTATAGATTCAAGCAAAAACAAATCTATTATGACGGGGATGATGATATGAAAATCTTAAAAAATCTGACGGTTCAAGTCATTATCGCAATCATTTTGGGGATCATCGTCGGTGCCATATGGCCTGAGTTTGGCGCAAAATTGAAAATTCTGGCGGATCTGTTCATTAAATTAATTAAAATGTTGATTGCGCCAATCATTTTCTTGACAGTCGTCATTGGAATCGGCAGCATGGGGGATGTAAAGAAGGTAGGAAAAATCGGTGGAAAAGCGTTGCTCTATTTTGAAATCGTTTCCACCCTCGCCCTTGCCATCGGGATTGTCGTTGCAATGATTATCCAGCCGGGGAAAGGGCTTGATACGTCCGCGGCAGAAAATGCCGACATTTCCAAATATACATCGGCCGCTGCTGAATCAGGGCATGGATTTGCCGAATTTATTTCGAGCATTATACCTGAACACTTTGTTGGCGCTTTGGCAAATGGGGAGTTGTTGCCGACGTTGTTTGCGGCCGTGTTATTCGGACTTGCGGCGGCAGCGGTCGGAGAAAGAGCCAAGCCTGTCATTACGTTCTTTGAAAATGTTTCCGAAATCTTTTTCAAAATTGTCGGCATGGTCATGATTTTTTCACCGATCGGCGCATTTGGCGCGATGGCCTACACGATCGGGAATTTCGGTGTAAAATCCCTTGCCAATCTGGGTCTTCTGATGGCATCAGTCTATACGACAATGTTTTTGTTCATCGTCTTGATTTTGGGTTCCATCGCCAAATTTTATGGCATCAATATTTTTAAATTTATCGCCTATATCAAAGAAGAAATTTTCATCGTCATCGGTACATCTTCTTCCGAATCGGCGTTGCCTTCTTTGATCCGCAAATTGGAACGGTTCGGCTGCTCCAAGCAAACGGTCGGACTTGTCGTGCCGACTGGCTATTCCTTCAATTTGGACGGAACGGCGATTTATTTGTCGATGGCATCCTTGTTCATCGCGCAAGCTTACGGAATCGATTTGACGATGACGCAAATACTGACCATCTTGGCCATCTTGATGCTGACTTCCAAAGGTGCGGCCGGCGTTACTGGCTCCGGATTCATTACCCTTGCGGCAACTTTGGCGGCATTTCCGATTATTCCGATTGAAGGAATCGCCCTATTGATCGGGGTGGACCGTTTCATGTCCGAAGCCCGTTCGGTTACAAATCTGATCGGAAATGCATTATCAGCCGTCGTCATTTCCAAGTCGGAAAAGGAATTTGACGTGGCAAAATATGAGGAATTAAAACAACAGCAAGTGGAAATCCATTAATAAAATAATAAAAAAAGGCTTTTAAGAAGGCGGGAACTTTCTTGAAAGCCTTTTTTTATTTCTATTAAACTAATTGGAGGATTTGAATATGGGAGAGATTGAAATAAGTGAGAATCGATTTGCCGTTTTCAATCGTGATCAACTGGTGGTTGACGTTTTTGATTCTCCCGATATGGGAAAAGTTTTTCCCCAGGTTTAGGATGACGAACTGATTGGCCAGGTTTGCGATTTGGGAGGCGAAGGTGTTTTGAAAGGTTGTGCTGTTCTTTGACGATAGATGAAGGAATTCCTGCTCATTCAAGCCATAAGGGAACTGATGAAAATGAGGAATGAGCCATTTCAAATGGCGCTGGGCGATGAACATGCTTTTATAGACGGGCGATTCAAAGACGATATAATCATCCAGGACCTTTGTGATGACGCCGTGCAAAGGTTCGTTTTTGGCCACCATCAGTTCCGCATGGATTCCTGTCGCCAAGGAAAGGATGTTTTTTAATGTCAGATTTTCGTTTCCTTTTGAAATGAATGCCGGAATTTCTGAAGGAGATTGAAGATTGTTCTCATTTTCTGTATCTATATAGAAGGAATGAATATGTTCAAAGGGAACATAGACAAATTTATTTTTCACATACAAGACAATAAGTTCGTCGCTTGAATCGACAATGCAGCCGTTTAATAGTTTTCCGCCGGATACTTCGATGGCGACAATTTCTTTTTTTAAATTTTGGAAAATGTCCCTTCCTCCTTTCCGTTCCAAAAATCGCTATCATCAACTCCGGTGCTGAAAGACTTGACTTAGTACTATGCATTATATTTTTCATTGTCCTTTTATATTCCACCCGGGTAAGGGCGGTTTTCTTCATTGTCCTTTTATATTCCCCCAGGATAAGGGCGATTCTCTCTAAAAGTTGTAATCATTGTTCTTTCTTATGCGGTAATGTTACAATATTACGTATGTTAGGAGGTACGAAAGATGTCGAACTTTACGGATTTTCATTTCAACCCCTTTATTATGGACGCCATTGAAAAGCTCGGCTTCAAGGAGCCGACGCCGATTCAAAAGGAGATGATACCGCTCATCCTTGAAGGGAAAAGCGCGATTGGGCAGGCCCATACCGGGACGGGAAAGACCCATGCGTTTTTATTGCCGATTGTCCAAAGAATCGATGTGAACAAACAGGAAGTGCAGGCGGTTATCACCTCTCCGACAAGGGAATTGGCGACCCAAATATTCGACCGGTTGAAAGAAATTATCGAAGGTACGGAAATCACCGCGAAATTATTGATCGGCGGGACGGACAAGCAGCGTTTGATGGAAAAATTAAAAACCCAGCCGCACATTGTGGTCGGGACGCCTGGCCGGATCAACGATTTGGTGAAGGAAAACGCCCTTTTGGTCCATAAGGCCCCCATTTTGGTCATCGATGAGGCGGATTTGGCCTTTGACATGGGATTCATTGAAGAGATCGACGGGTTTGCCGCACGGATGCCGGAGGATTTGGAAATGTATGTTTTCTCTGCCACGATTCCGGTAAAATTGCAGCCTTTCCTAAAAAAATATATGGAATCCCCGGTGCATATCCAAATCAATGACCGCAGGCCGGTTGCGGAAGGGATTGAATTATTGCTTGTGCCGATCCGTTCCAAAGACAGGAAGGAAAAATTGCTCGAGGTCTGCCAAGCCATCAATCCGTTCCTCTGCGTCATCTTCTGCAATACGAGAAAGACCGCGGAGGAAGTTGCCGCATTTTTGGCAGACAATGGCATCCATGCGGGGGAAATCCATGGAGATTTGACGCCGCGGGAACGCAAGAAAATGATGAAGCAAATCCGCGACCTGGAATTCCAATACATCGTCGCCACGGATTTGGCTGCGCGGGGCATTGATATCGAAGGCGTTTCCCACGTCATCAACTATGAGCTCCCTGAAGACAAGGAATTTTTCGTTCACCGGGTTGGCCGTACCGCACGGGCGAGACTTGAGGGAACGGCGATTACACTATATGGCCCAGACGATGAGGAGGATTTGGACCGCATTGAGGAAAAGCTGGGCGTTGCGTTCAAACACCGTGATGTCAAAGACGGTGAATGGATTGAATTAAAAGATCGGAAAGCCCGGAAAAAACGCGTGAAGCAGGACAACGAATTGGACAAGGTGGCCAAAGCCTTGGTGCGGAAACCGAAAAAGGTAAAACCGGGTTATAAGAAGCAAATGCGCATGGAAATGGAAAAAATCAAGAAAAAATTGAAAAAGAAAAGCAAGCGATAGAAAGGGAAATTGAGAATGTTAATTGGTTCACATGTATCGATGAGCGGCAAGAAAATGCTGCTTGCCGCCAGTGAAGAAGCCGCATCTTACGGGGCGACGACGTTCATGATTTATACGGGGGCACCCCAGAATACAAGAAGAAAATCCATCGAAGAATTGAATATTGAAGCGGGCCTGAAACACATGAAGGAGCACGGCATTTCCAATATTGTCGTGCATGCCCCATACATCATCAACATTGCCAATACGGTGAAGCCGGAAGTCTTCGCGTTGGGCGTGGAATTTTTGCAAAAGGAAATCGAGCGCACGGAAGCGATCGGAGCCACGCAAATCGTGCTCCATCCCGGCTCCCATGTCGGCGCAGGGGAAGAAAAGGGGATCAAAAAAATAATTGAAGGCTTAAACGAGGTGTTGTCAGGGGATTCACCGGTGCAAATCGCCCTGGAAACGATGGCCGGAAAAGGCTCCGAATGCGGAAAAACCTTTGAAGAGATTGCGAGAATCATTGATGGAGTAACCAATAATGAACGGCTGTCCGTTTGTTTTGACACGTGCCATACCCATGACGCAGGCTACAACATCGTGGAAGATTTCGATGGCGTGCTGGAGGAATTCGATAAAATCATCGGCATCGGCCGCATCAAAGTGGTGCATATCAACGACAGCAAAAACGAACGCGGCGCGAGAAAAGACCGCCACGAAAATATCGGTTTCGGCCATATTGGGTTTGAGGTATTAAATTACATCGTCCATCATGAAGCGTTCAAAGACATTCCAAAAATTCTGGAAACGCCTTGGGTAGGTCCGGATTCCAAAAATAAAAAGCCGCCTTATAAAGAAGAAATTGACATGTTGAAAACCGGTGAGTTTCATCCGGAATGGATTGAAGCATTGCGAGGCTAAGAGGCGGAGAAAAAGAGCGGGAAAGAGAAGTCCCGCTCTTTTTATTTTTGATAGCGGAATTTTTGATTCTTTCCAATTAAAAAAAGGCGCAACTGGGCATAATGGAGGCAAATGAAAAAAGAATGAAGGTGGCTGTGATGGTGAAAAGGAATATCTTGCTATCAACGATACTGTTTATTTTTTTCTATATTCATCCAATACAGGCGAAAACGTTTGATGATGCCGTCGATCAATATTTGGGCGCAAACGGCATCAGCGTTTCCATCCGCGATCTGGAGACCGGGGACATTTTGTATGACAGAAACGGCGATGCGCCAATGAAGCCGGCATCCACCTTGAAATTGCTTACGGCTGCGAGTGCATTGCATTCATTGGGGAAGGATTTCCGGTTCAAAACCGCGGTATTTGTTGACGGGAAGATTGTGGATCATAAACTTATCGGCGATTTGTATTTCAAAGGCAGCGGCGATCCGACCTTTCAAAAAAGGAACTTTTCTCAAATCGGTGACATCTTGAAGCTCCTGGGAGTGCACACCATCAAAGGAAATATATATGGGGATGATTTTTATTTTGAAGGGGAGGCCCTTTCCCCGGGGGTGGCCAAAGAGGACGAAAGCTATTATTATGCTTCAAGGATCAGCGCATTGACGATGTCGCCGGATCGGGACTATGATGCGGGAACGATGATCGTCCATGTCATCCCTACATCGGTCGGAATGAAGCCCCGTATCAAATTTGAACCCAATGATAGCGGCATGGTGTTTGTGAATGAGGCAAAGACGGTGAATGCAAAAGAAAAAAACACGATTGAAATCATCCGCAAATATAATTCGAACGAAGTGGTCATTTCGGGCAATATTCCGTTGGGCGCTCCCCATAAAGATTGGGTCACGTTGCATGATCCGACCATCAATACGCTGATTGCGTTCAAAAAAACATTGGAGGAGGAAGGTTTCGCTTTCGAGGGCACGTCCATTGGGCGGAAAGCCGTTCCAAAAAGCGCAAAGCTGCTTTACACGAAACAATCCATGCCTTTGGCCGATCTCGTCAATCCGTTTTTGAAATTGAGCAATAACAGCATCGCGGACATTTTGGTGAAAACCATGGGGAAAAAAGAATTGGGAAAAGGGGATTTCGAAAACGGATTGAAAGTGATTCGGGAATACGGAAAAGACATCGGGCTGAATATGGAACATTGGCAGTTTGAGGACGGTTCGGGCATTTCTCACAAAAACCGGACGACCGCCAATGAGCTGACGAATTTGCTGGTCAAAGTTCGCAAGGAGCCCTTTTTCCCAATCTTTTTCAACAGTCTGCCGTTCGGTGGAGAAAAGGACAGGGAAATCGGCGGATCACTGAGGGAACGGTACTTGGAGGATCATTTGAAAAACCGGGTGATTGCCAAAACAGGTCATATTTCAGGAGTGTACACGTTGGCGGGATATGTGACGGCAAGCAGCGGAAAAATGTATGCTTTTGCCGTAATGACGCAAAACCAAACGAAAAATAAAATCAAGGATATCGATAAAGCCGTGGAAGCGATTGTGGAGCATTATTGATGTTTCCATTCAGGAGCGGATTGATTGAAGTATGGCGGCTTGGGTTTGGAGGATGTTCAATAAAGAATCGGATTGGCGGATAAATTCCGGAATTTAGCGGAAATTTCGGGGGAATCGGCGGATATCCCCTGATTTGGCGGATATCGGATTCAGAAGCAGCCATCAATTATCGATTGGCGGATATGTTCACAATGTTGGCGGAAATTCAATGAAAAACGGCGGATTATTCCAAAAGTTTGGCGGATATCGTAAGCAGAAGCGGCGATAGATGGGGGATTCATACCACAAACCCGGCCGAAAGCGGACCATCCTTAAAAGAAGAGAGCGAATGACTTCTTTTCATTCGCTCTCTTTCTACTGTAAACCTACCTCAAATCGTCCAGCATCTTCTTATATTTTTTATATTTCTTGTAACCAAGGATCCGCTCCGCTTCTTTCAAGACCCAATTGGGAATTCCCGTGACAAGCCAAGTAATGTTTGCCTGCTGCGCCAATGGGCGAAGCTGGCGGATCTCTTCAATGGTCAGATCCACTCCATATTGCTTCGCCATTTTGCGGATCTCCTTATCGGATTTCGATAACATAGACTCCCAAAATTCAATGATATGGTTCATCCACTCATCCTTTCTAAACTTCAAGCAAGAAACCTTTACAAAGAAAAACAAATCCCGTATACTTACAGAATGTAAATCGTAATGATTCTGAATTGGAAAGAAGAGAAATGATGAAAACACCTTATGTGGAGCTAAAAAACGTTTCATTTACATATGAATCGAATCCCGTATTAAACAATGTTTCCTTAAGTGTAGAGGAAGGGGACTTTTTGGCCCTGATAGGACCGAATGGTTCAGGGAAATCCACGTTGTTAAAAATAATTTTGGGTTTATTGAAAGCGAAAGGCGAGATCAAGCTTTTCGGAGAGCCGATCTCAGACTTCCAGCATCACGAATGGATCGGCTATGTTTCGCAAAAATCCAATGCCTTCAACTCGGGTTTCCCGGCCACGGTAAAAGAAGTGGTGCAAAGCGGGCTGACGAAAAAAGCCGGCCTTTTTAAACGCATGCCGAAAGATGCGAAGCAGAAAGTGATGGAGGCACTGAAGGCGGTTGGCATGGAAAAATTCATCAACCGCAGGATCGGTGAGCTTTCCGGAGGCCAGCAGCAGCGGGTGTTCATTGCCCGCGCTTTGATTTCCGAGCCGAAACTTCTGGTTCTGGATGAACCGACAGTCGGTGTCGATATCAAACATGTTCAATCATTTTATGATATGTTGAGTGAATTAAATAAGAAACATCATTTAACGATTATTTTGGTGACCCACGATATTGAAGCGCCTTTCAATCAAATCAGCCATGTGGCATTTTTGAATCAGCGGATTCTTTTTTATGGAAGCATCGACGAATACAACCGGCTTCCAAAAGAACAAATTTACCAATGGTACGGCCATTCCGTACGGGCTGTGTAAGGAGAACCGGATATGATCGAAGCGATATTACATTATGAATTCTTGCAAAATGCGTTCCTCTCCGGCATCATCATCGGCTTCATCGCGCCGCTTTTGGGGGTATTCATCGTTGTCCGGAGAATGTCATTGATTGCCGATGCCCTTTCGCATGTCACATTGGCGGGAATTACCGGAGGGTTGTTATTAAATCAACATATTGCCGCACTCGCTTTTTTCAACCCGATCTATTTCGGGATTGCCGCGAGCATACTCGGTTCCGTCCTGATTGAAAGGTTAAGAGTTTTATATAAACATTTTTCGGAATTGGCCATCCCGATTATCATGTCATGCGGAATCGGATTGAGCGCCGTATTCATTTCCCTGGCCAACGGGTTCACGACGGATGTGATGGGATATCTATTTGGGACGGTATCCGCGGTTTCAAGGCAAGATTTGTGGATTATCGTCGCGATTGCCGTCATCGTGTTGCTATTTTTAACAATCTTCTATAAAGAACTTTTTGTTCTATCCTTTGATGAAGAATATGCAAAAGCATCCGGTCTTCCGGCCACCATGATCCATTTTTTATTTATGATCATTGTGGCGCTGACAATTGCGGCCAGCATGAGGATTGTTGGGATTTTGCTCGTTTCCTCCCTCATCACCTTGCCTGTCGCCGGCGCTATGCGGCTTTCAAAAGGATTCAAAGAAACGCTGGTGTATTCCGTCGTTTTCGGGGAAATGGCGGTCATTATCGGATTAATCCTCGCATTCTACCTGGATCTGGCGCCTGGCGGTACAATTGTCGTTACTTCCATTGCCATACTGATCATCGTCATCTTATGCAAAAAAGCGGTTCAGAAGGGGGCGCAGCAATGAATCGGGAAAAAGCTTGGGAAATCTTGAAAGCCCATGGGTACAAAAAAACGGATAAACGGGAGCTCATTTTATCCATGTTTGAAGCGACGGACAAGTATTTGACTGCCCGCGATTTGTTGGAAGTGCTGAAAAAAGATTACCCCGGCATGAGCTATGACACGATTTATCGCAATCTGGCAACCTTTGTCGAGCTGGGGATATTGGAAGAAACGGAATTAAACGGGGAGAAACGGTTCCGCATGCATTGCGAAGTGGATCACCACCACCATCATTTTATATGCATGAAATGCGGAATGGTGAAAGAAGTATCATTATGCCCGATGGAAATGCTGGAATCGATGCTGCCCGGATATGCCATTGAATCCCATAAATTCGAAATCTATGGAAAATGCCCGGAATGTAATGTATAATGTTCACCACGAGTGCCAAAATGATCAATTTCTTCGTTGGCACTCTATACTATTTTGAAGGGCACAAAAATCATAGAAAGAGGGGGTGCATTGATAAAAAAATAAATAAAAATATTGATATATCAAGCACAAAAATCATAGAAAGAGGGGTTGCATTGAAACGCATTTGGTTCTTGGCAGTATTTTTATTAATCGCTGTACTGGCCGGTTGCGGCGGCAAAGAAGATGCCGCTACAAAGGATGCGGAAGACAAAAAATCCGGACAATCGTATACGGTGGTGGATGGCCGGGGCGTAGAAATCGAATTCGAAAAAGCGCCTGAAAAGGTCATTTCATTGCAGCCGAGCAATACGGAGATTTTGTTTGCATTGGGCGTCGGCGACAAGGTCATCGGCGTAACGGAATATGACAACTGGCCTGAGAAAGTGAAAGATATTGAAAAGGTCGGTTCCCCGACTTCCTTTAATGTGGAAAGAATCGTGGAGCTGAATCCGGATGTCATCTTCGCCTATACAATGGGCGGCGAAGAGCAGGTGAAGCAATTGGAAGAGGCGGGCTTGAAAGTGTTCGTCATCCAATCGCCAAGCTCCGTTGAGGATGTGTATAAAGATATCAATCAAATCGCCCAAGCCATGGGTGTTGAAGATAAAGGAAAAGAACTTGTTGAAAACATCAAAGGGCAATTGGCAGCGCTGAAAGAAAAAACCGACAAGATTATACAAAAGAAAAGAGTGTATTTTGAAATCGCGCCAGCTCCGGACATCTGGACGATGGGCTCCGGCACATTCCAGCAGGAGTTGATTGAAACCGCGGGCGTTGAAAACATTTATGCGGATCAAAAAGGCTGGTTCTCCGTGACGGAGGAAGACATCATCAACCGGAATCCGGAAGTGATCATAACTACAGTAAACTATGTTGATAATCCGGCTGGAGAAATTAAATCCAGACAAGGCTGGGAGTCCATTAAGGCCATCAAAGACGGGGCGGTTTATGAATTGCAGGCGGATTTATTGGACAGACCTGGCCCCCGCATCGCGGAAGCCGCTGAATTGTTAGCCAAAACCATTTATCCGGAAATTTTTGAAAAGCAATAAAAAAGGGCGAATGGGAATTTCAAAATTCCCCATTCGCTCTTTTCATTTGACGATAACCGAAATGTCAGGAAGCGCTTTCCAAATCTTTGTCATCTGCAGGCCGTTTCTTTGTCAGGAAGAACGAAAGGAACAATCCGATGAAAGCAAAACAAAGGGCGACGAAAAAGGCGATTTTGATGCCTTTATAAATTTCCTCATTGGACAAAACAGACTGTACATTCCCGAAACTCATCACGGAAACGAGCATGGCCGTGAAGATGGAGGCGCCGACTGTCCGGATCGTGTTATGCATCGCCGTGCCATGGGCAATCATGTCATGCGGCAATGAATTGATGCCGGAAGTCATGAGATTCATGGACATCAGCGAAAATCCGAACATTTGGATTGCAAAAATGAAAGAAATCAAAGGAACCGGCGTGTTTTTATGAATAAGCGTATAACCGATCGTCGCAAGCACCATGCAGCTGAATCCGATGATGGACAACCCTTTTGCGCCGAACCGGTCAAACAGTTTGCCGGAAATCGGCGACATGATTCCGGTGATGACGGCTCCCGGCAAAAGCATCAGACCGGATGTAAGGGCCGTGCCGTGTTGAATTTTTTGCACGAAAATCGGCAAAATCGTTTCAAGCCCGATCAACAGCCCGAACACGACGACGGAAAGAATCGTCGTCAATGTAAATTCTTTTGAATGAAACACGGTGAAATTCAGCATCGGCTGTTCCAATTTAAATTGTCTGCTGATGAAGAGATACAACGATATGGCGCCGAAGACGATGGAAATCATGACGTTCGGGTTTGCCCATCCATAGGAACCGACTAAACTTGTCGAGTAAAGAATGCCTCCCCAGCCAAAGGAAGACAAAATGACCGACAAAACGTCAAGTTTTCTCTCCCTCTGCCTCGTCACGTTCTTCATCAAGAAGATGGAGAGAATCAGCACAAGCAGCGTAAACGGCAAAACGGTATAAAACAAATATCTCCATGAGAAGTGGTCGATGATCCAACCAGCCAAGGTCGGTCCGATAGCCGGAGCAAATCCGATCACCA
Organism: Ureibacillus sp. FSL K6-8385; assembly: GCF_038593155.1. Lineage (GTDB taxonomy): Bacteria > Bacillota > Bacilli > Bacillales_A > Planococcaceae > Ureibacillus > Ureibacillus terrenus. The sequence goes on along the minus strand of NZ_CP151968.1, from coordinate 1,480,320 downwards.
GACCGCTGACCCCCATTGCCGCCCCCCGTTTTTCAACAGGGAAGATTGAAAAGATGACCGTTTGCATTAATGGCATAAGCATCCCCGCGCCGATCGCCTGGAGAATCCGGGCCAAAATCAGCATCCAAAAATTCGGAGTAACGGCGCCGACAAATGTCCCCGACGCAAAGATGCCAATGGCAAAAATCAGCAACCATTTGCTGCTGTACTTTTCAATCAGAAAGGCCGTAATCGGAATCATGATTCCATTGGCGAGCAAAAAGCCGGTCGTCACCCATTGCGCTTCCCCAGGGGTGATGGAAAACTCCTCCATGATGGATGGCAAAGCGACAATGAGCAGCGTCTGGTTCAATAAAGAAACAAAGGACGCCGCCAGCAGGATACTGACTATGAGATTGCGATTATATGATTCCATTTTCATAGTGTTCAAATCGGCAATTCCCCTTTTTCTGAATTGGAAGGAAAGAATAAGAAAATCTTAAAATATGTTACATAAGAAATCAAGCAAATCGTTTTTAGCAAATAAAATGCATGTATGCAAATTTTTTCTCAGAACATAATAACAGCAAGAAAAAAGGAACAGATAGGCAGGTGATTGTGATTGTCGCCGTTCTTTAAAAAAAGCAATCCCAATACGGATCAAACATTGCGATACCTGGAAAGCAAGATTGTCAATGAGCATAAAAACAAGCCGATATCCGGCAGCCTTGAAGACAATATCCAACTATTGAAAAATATTTTTGAAAAGGATCTGGATTACTCTTTCCGAAGATTTGAACTTTTCAACCAAATTCCATCGGCTATCATCTATTTTCAATCATTGGTCGATAAAGAAAAAATCAATCAGGACATTATCAAGCTGCTGCAAGAACATCGGATGGTGGAAGAAAACAAAGACAAGATTCCACAATATATAATAGAAAACGTTTTGTATTATAACGATACAACGACCGTCAAAGATATGTCGAAAATCATCAGCGCCATTATGCAAGGGAAAGCGGTTGTATTCATTGACGGGTGCCTGGAAGCGCTGGAGCTGGATGTGCTGCAGCTGGAAAAAAGAAGCATAGACGAGCCGGATACGGAACGGGCTGTCCGGGGACCGAGGGACGGATTTATCGAACAATTATCCATCAATATTTCCTTGTTGCGGTATCGCCTGCCAATTCCGGAATTTCGGGTGGAAGAAACGGAGGTAGGCGTCCGCACGAAAACAAAAGTTGCCGTTTGTTATATAGAAGATATTGCCAATCCGGCATTGGTGGAAGAAGTGAAGCAACGAATTGATGCGATTGAGATTGACGGAATTTTGGATTCCGGCTACATTGAACAAATGATTGAAGATAATCCGAAATCCCCTTTCCCGCAAGTGATTAATACGGAAAGGCCGACAAAAGTGGTCGGAAATCTTCTGGAAGGACGTGTTGCCATTTTAATGAATGGAAGTCCTTCCGCATTGGTGGTGTAAATTATCACTTTATTTCCGCACAAAAAAGACTCTTTTTTGCACATTCCTTCGGAATATCCCTCTCCCCCTTTCCGAAAGAATGTGCTAAATTTTTTGTGAATTATTTCGGAATGGGACATGGGTGATTTCCAGAGGGGGGACGAGGACGTGATTCGGTTTCATGACTTTCAGGTCGATGTCCAGACATATGCCCAGCGGGGAAAACAAAACGACTTTCCCCTTCTTAAGCGGTGCCCTCATTGCCAGGCAAAACGCCCTCTTTATCGCCATGGGTACTACGAACGAAATGCCGTGACGTCGCATCAGTCTTATCGCATTTGGATCGCTCGGTATCGCTGCCCGGAGTGCAGGAGGACGGTGGCCGTGTTGCCTTCATTTCTTCTCCCTTATTTTCAGTATACGTTGCCCACCATATGGAGAGTGGTGAAAGAACGGTTGGGCCTGACTCCGAAACGGGGGATGGAGGAGGCTCCACTCCTTCCTACGGATGAAGGGGTTTTATTTTATGTCCGACGTTTATTCCGAAATTTGAACCACCTTCATTGGTTTTTTGCGGAGCGCTGGAGAAAAATTGGTCCTGCCATCGCCCAAGCGAGAGAACGAGCCCTATGGTGGATCCAGACGATGGAGGAGATCGGCCTCTTTTTCGTCATCCAAGAGATATGGGAGCACCGATCGACGCATCTTTTTGCACGTACATTCAGTTCCTGATTTTACTTATATCCCCTTATATGGAATCATTTATAGATTCCACAAACCTTTCCTCTCGACGGTCGGGGGAATGATCCGATAGGATAGAGACAGGATGGACCGATAAGGTCCTAGAATGGGATGAACGAAGGAGGAGATCGAAATGAATGAGTCGATGAGACAGGAGATCGCTTTATTTCGGTATGGATTGATCGCTCCATTGGTGAATGGACAAGTCGATCCAAAAACGTACTTGAAGGAAGTAGCGGAACGGATCCATCAAGTTCCCCACCATGGAGAGAAACGCATCGCCGCCAAAACGATCCTCGACTGGTGCACGCAGTACAAAAAAGGGGGCTTTGAGGCGCTGAAGCCGAAACGACGGTCGGACCGTGGCCATTCCCGGAGGCTGTCACCTGAAGAAGAGGATCACATTTTAGCCCTGAGAAAAAAACACCCCCACATGCCCGTGACGGTGTTCTACGAACACCTTATCGAGCAGGGGGAAATCCAATCCATCTCTTATTTCACTATATACCGACTTTTAAAAAAATACAACCTCGTGGGGAAAGAAATTTTACCGATTCCTGAACGAAAACGATTCGCGTACGATCAGGTCAATGAGCTCTGGCAAGGTGATTTGTCCCATGGCCCGTTGATTCGCGTGAATGGCAAAACGCAAAAAACGTTTTTGATTGCCTATATCGATGACTGCTCGCGGGTCGTGCCGTACGCTCAGTTTTTCTCTTCCGAGAAATTTGACGGGTTGCGGATCGTAACCAAGGAAGCGCTGCTTCGATACGGAAAGCCGAAGCGAATTTACTCGGATAACGGCAAGATTTATCGGGCGGAACCCTTGCAGTACGCCTGCGCGGAGTTAGGGATCACCTTGATCCATACCCAGCCGTACGATCCGCAAAGCAAAGGGAAAATCGAACGATTTTTCCGCACCGTACAGACGCGGTTTTACCCGTTGCTCGAAATGAATTCACCGAAGTCGCTCGAAGAGCTAAACGAGCGATTTTGGAAGTGGTTGGAGGAAGATTACCATCGAAAACCGCATGCCTCGTTGAACGGGAAGACGCCACATGAAGTGTTTCAATCGCAAGTCCATTTGGTGTCGTTCGTCGAGGATTCGGATTGGCTCGACTCGATCTTTTTGAAACGCGAATACCGTAAAGTGAAGGCCGATGGTACGGTCACGTTGAACAAGCAGCTGTATGAAGTTCCGCCCCGGTTCATCGGACAATCGATCGAACTCCGTTATGATGAACAAGGCGTGTATGTGTACGAAGACGGTCAACGGGTCGCCGAAGCGGTCCTTGTTCGCTTCGAGGACAATGCCTATGTGAAACGCCATCGGTCACCGTTTGCGGCGGTTCCGGTAGAGGGAGGCGAAAACGATGTATAAAACGTTTTATTCCCTTTCCCGAGAGCCGTTTTCGAAGGAGACGAATCCACCAGAGGCTTATCAAGGGGCCTCGTATCAAGAGGCCCTCGCCGCTTTGGACTACGTGAAACGAACAAGAGGGATCGGGCTATTGATCGGTGAACCAGGGGCCGGCAAGACATTCGCCCTTCGGGCGTTTAAGGAATCCCTGAATCCGTCACTGTATCACGTCGTTTATTTTCCATTGTCAACGGGAAGCGTGATGGACTTTTATCGCGGCCTTGCCTTCGGGCTCGGGGAAGAGCCGAAATACCGCAAGGTCGACTTGTTTTATCAAATCCAACAAGGGATCGAGCGCTTGTATCATGAACAACGGGTAACGTCAGTGTTCATCCTCGATGAAATGCATTTAGCGAAGGATGCCTTTCTGCAGGATATCGCGATCCTGTTCAACTTTCACATGGACTCAACAAATCCGTTTGTCTTGATTTTGGCGGGGCTGCCCCATTTACAGGCAAAACTACGGTTGAATCAACACCGTCCGCTTCACCAACGAATCATCATGCGATACCAGATGGGGCCTCTTGATAAGGAAGAAGTGGTAGGATATATCGAACACCGCCTGAAACAGGCGGGGGCGAAACACCCGATTTTTACCCCAGCTGCCTTAGAAGCGATCGCCCTGCAGTCGCAGGGGTGGCCGCGGATCATCAACAACCTCGCCACCACTTGCCTGTTATACGGCGCTCAATTAAAAAAACATATGATTGACGAAGACATTGTGCGTATGGCAGCCGAAGAAATGGGGTACTGACACAGCAGGGGCTGATCGGCCCCTGTTATGTTTCATCCCGATCCATCCTCATTCTAGTTAATCATCCGAAATAATGTGCAAATGTTCGGAAATAATCTGCAAAACCTGGAATAATTCGCAAAGATTTTGCACATTATTTCAGAATCCGTCCGAAATAATTTGAAAAAGGGATTCTGAAATAATGTGCTAATTTACAGGTGGTTCCCGTCACGTTTAGCCAGTTCTATCAAGCAACGGAAGATTATAATGAGCATTGGGTCATTTCATCCTTTGTGCGGATTTTCCGCATTATCGCCTTAGTATTTTCATTAACTTTTTCATCCATATATATCACCTTCATTTCCTTTCATCCGGAATTGATTCCGGCGAAATATGTGGTGGCTGCTACCAGCGGCCGGCATAGCATCCCTTTTCCGGTCATGTTTGAGGTATTGATGATGGAACTGTCAATGGAAGTGTTGAGGGAAGCCAGCGTCAGAATGCCGCAACAGGTGGGCGGCGCCTTGTCCATCGTAGGGGTGCTGGTCGTTGGACAAGCTGCCGTGCAGGCGGGCTTTGTCAGTCCAATCACCGTGGTCATTATCGGCATGTCCACCATCGGTTCCTTTGCCGTTCCTTCTTACAATGCGGCCAACACGTTCCGGATGCTGCGTTTCGCACTCATCCTATTGGCAGGAACGCTCGGATTGTTGGGTATTGCAATCGGGTTGATGGTCGTCGTCAACCATATGCTTTCATTAAGATCCTTTGGTGTCCCTTATATAGCCCCATATGCGCCATTAAATATCAAAGCTTTGAAAGATTCGATTGTCCGGGCACCGTTTTATCAATTGAAAAAACGTCCACAAAATATTTATCCACAAGATCAGACCCGCATGGGTGAAATGGTGGAGGATCATACAGATTACAATTTCCTCGAAGAAAGGAAAAGGGAAAAAAGATGAAGCATACCGATTTCATTAGTTCAATTCAGGTGGCTGGAATAATTGCAAGCACAATCATCGGTGTCCCATTGATGGTGTTGCCGCGGTTCATTGTGGCGGAAGTAGGGGAAGCGGCGATATTGGCAAGTGTCGTCGGGTTAATCTTGTCTTCCATTAGCCTGATTGCCATTACGGAACTGGGCAAAAAATATAAAGAATATACAATTATTGGATGCAACCGGTTGTTGTTGGGAAAATATATAGGAAACTTATTGAATGTCCTGATCATCGTTTCGATGATGATTGTCATGGGGCTTGAAGTGCGGCAATTTGCGGAAGTGCTCGCCAGCGGATTATTGCCGAATACGCCCATCGAATTTTCGATTATCATCATGATCTTTCTTTGCACTTTGGCCGGTTTTCGAAATGTTTCCACTTTTGCTTACATTCACTTTTTTTATTTGCCGTTTCTATTGATTCCGATGGTTTTCCTGCTCTTTTCAATAAAAGATTTGGAGACGTACCATCTTCTTCCGGTTTTCGGCCATGAACTTTCTTTATTCCAATTTATGAAAGGCGCCTTTCTCATGATGGCGGCGATTACCAATTATTTTGTGGTTGCCATGCTGATCCCTTATATAAAGGACCATGAGAATTGCGTGAAAAACGGGATTTGGGGGCTGTTTTTGGGAGGATTGGCCATCCTTTTTTGCATTGTCATGACATTGGGGGTTTTTGGAGTCCAGGAATTGGAATTATTGTATTGGCCCGTCCTTTCCCTCAGCCGAATTATCCAAATACCGGGGGAAGTGTTATCGAGGATAGACGCAATTATACTCATTACCTGGATTTTCGCCGTTTTTACGACGTTGTTTTCCCATTATTTTGTGGCTGTCCGGGGAACCGCGGAAATTTTCCGCACGGACAAATTCAATCTGATTTCGACGATCATGGTGCCTTTCATATATGTGATTGCGCTCATCCCTGACAACATTTATGAAATTTATGATTATTGGATCAACACCGCCTTTTTCGTATTAATTATTTATATCGCCCTTCCAATTGGCTTATTGATCATCGGCCGTATTCGAAAAAGGGTGCGTGTGCAATGAACAAGTATTTCATGTTTCTTATATTGGTGAGCGCCGCATTGTTGGGCGGATGCTGGGACCGTTATGAGCTGGAAGAAAGGGCCATCATTTTGGCGTTGGCAATCGATTTGGCCGATGAAAGCAAAGCGGCGGAAATGCCGGAAGTGACCCATGGCAAAGGGGAGTTTCCGGAACAGGAAAATCAGAGGATTTATAAACTGACGGCACAGTTGGCGGTGCCCGGAAAAGTCATGCTGGGACCGGGCGGAGGAGATACGAACTCGGGAGATACGGATTGGCTGCTCGTTACTTACGGCTATACGATGAAAGATGCCCTGTCCAACCTGCAGCAGGAATTGGCCGAAAAAATCCATTTGGGCCATATTCAGCTGATTGTAATGAGTGATCAAATCGCCAAAAACAGTATCGAGGATATCATGGATTTTTTGAGAAGGGATTATGAAATCAGGAGAACCGCATGGGTCATGATTACGGAGGGGGAAGCCCATCAAATTTTAAATGCGACTCCGCCAATTCAGACCGTTCCTTCCTTATACTTGGCAAATACGCTGAAGGAAGCGGTAAAGTTCGGCAAATTGCCGAAAGTGTATTTAGGAAAGGTGTGGATTGATTTTTCGGATATCGGGGTGGATGCCATCATTCCCCTCGTCCAACCGATGGGGGACCATATCCGTGTGGAAGGGCTTGCTTATTTTAAAGAGCACAAAATGGTGGGAAAGCTTTCCCCGACAGAAACCGGTGCGGTATTGGCAATGCAGGGGCAAAATCCTGCCGGTTATTCGAATGTGGTTCAATCCGAGGATAAAAGCGGCATTTACATGGTTAAACCATACAGAAGAAGTTCCGACATTTCTGTGAAAATGGTGGACGGCAAGCCGAAAGTCTTCATCCGGGTCAACATAGAAGGATTTATCGAAGAAGAACCGAAAAGCAAGAATTTGAGCGGAGAAAAATTGGAGGAACTCGAAAAGACAATCAACAAAATGGGAAAAGAATCTTTGGAGAAACTGATCAAAAAATTGCAGAAAGACCAATCCGATATACTGGGGATCGGCGCAAGAGTGAGGGCGTACTATCCGAAATATTGGAATGAACAGATAAAAGATGATGAAGGATGGTATGAAGTGTATAAAGACCTGGATATCCAGGTCAGCATGGATTACAGGATCCTCCGGGTCGGAATGGAATGGAAATAATATTTCTTTATTGCCAGCTGTCCATGAAATGATATACTCATTTTGGACAGCTGGCATTTTTTATTCCAATCGTTGGAATTGACCAGGAAAAAGGGGCGAACATCTTGGGAAAAATCATTTTTATAACAGGCGGTGTGCGGAGCGGAAAAAGCGCTTTTGCGGAAACGTATGCCAAAAATCTTTTTCGGCGATATCATAAGGGTTTATACTATATTGCTTCCGGCGTTCCCTTTGATGAAGAAATGAAAAAGCGGATTCTCCGCCATCAACAGGACCGGGAACAATCCCACATGCCATGGGCGACAATGGAAATCTTCTACGATTTGCCGGGCGTTCCCTTTCAAAAGCATGACGTCGTTCTTTGGGATTGCATCACGACATGGCTAAACAATATTTTATATCATACCGAATCCGTACAAGAAGGACGCATGGAAGAAATCCTGAAACATATTGGAAACTTTCAAAAAGAGATTATGGGATGGAAGCGGGAAGGAGCGATGGTTCTTTTGGTATCGAATGAAGTGCTGGATGAACCCGCTTCGCCCTTCGAGGAAGTCCATTTATATCGCAAGCTCATCGGAAAACTGCATCAATGGATTGTGTCGGTTTGCGATGAAGCTTACGAATTGGATTATGGAATCAGTGTAAGAAAAAAATAGGCGGTGTGTTTGTGTGAAAAATTTCATGACGGGTTTTTTATTATCCCTCCAATTTTTTACGTCCTTCCCTATCCGAAGGGCGCTGCCAATGAGCGGAAAAACTGTGACGGCCATGTTCGGCGCCATGCCGTTTATGGGTTTTTTGATGGGTTTGGCAAGCGTTGCCCTTCTTTTCCTCAATGAACATTATGCCGGATTTTCCCCGCTTTTTATGGCCATTCTTGTGGTGGTGTTTCACATTTTCATGACCGGCGGATTGCATCTCGACGGCTGGATCGATTTGGGCGATGCTTACTTTTCCTATCGGGACAAAGAAAAGCGGTTGGAGATTTTGAGCGATTCCCGGGTAGGGGCTTTTGGCGCCATTCATCTGGTGGTCCTGATTTTGCTGAAGGTCGGCGTCTTTTACGAAATCTTTCTGCAAAGCCCGGCCCATCTCTACTGTTATTTTGTTTTCATTCCAGTATTTTGCAGGCTCGCGATGCTGATTTATTTTAATATGTCAATGAATGTGAAACAATCCGGTTTGGCTGCCTATTTTAAAAAACAAGTGGTGCCGGAACATTTATGGATTTTCATCTTGGGCTACGCATTGATCATTGTTGCGGCCGCTTTCGCCTTAAAGATATATGGTTTGTTGATCTTGCTGACCGGCATGCTCGTTTTGACCTGGTTTTACCGCAGGTGGACATATATCCATTTCGGCGGCATGACCGGCGACTTGCTCGGCGCATTATATGAAGGGATGGAGCTTGCATTATGGGGAATTGTGCTGTTGTCGTCCATTTGATCCGGCACGAAAAAACGAAGGCGAATGTGGAGGGGAAATACCTCGGATGGACGGATGAATCCATCGTTTATCAAAAGGCGGATTGCCTCGTTCCGATCAGGGCGAAAGATGTCTACGGCAGCGATTTGAAACGGTGCCGCGAAACTGCGCGGCTTTATTTTCCCGATGCCCGTTATCATCCGTTTTTCGGGCTGAGGGAACTGAATTTTGGCGATTTTGAGATGAAGACATATGAAGATTTGAAAGAGGATGCAAGGTACCGGCGTTGGATTGACGACCCGGGCAAAGCGACCCCTCCGAACGGCGAATCCTTTGCCGAATTTGAAAAACGGGTGCTGGATTGCTTCCGGCAAATTGTCGCCGGAAGCGGCGAGTATGTGTTTGTCGTCCACGGCGGCGTCATCCGGTTGCTGCTTGCGGCATTATATCAGAAACAAAGCTTCCGGGAATTGATGGTCGAACATCGGAAAGTGTATACACTTCATTGGGACGATTTCAGGTCGATGAAAGGGGGGGAAGCATGCAATCGGTTATCGGTGGCGCCTATAACGGTAAACGGAAATTTGTGAAAGAATCGCTGAAACAATCGGGCATCGGGCGGATGTTTTGGTATGAGGGCGAAATCCCCGAAGGACCTTTTTCAAAAAAAGATTATGTAATCATCGGAGGATTCGAAAAATTGATTCCCCAATACGACTTATCGGAAGATGAAATTGTTGCGGAAGTGCTGGAGGAGCTGAAGCGATTGGACCGGGAAACGAATCTGATTTGCATCTGCACCGATATCGGCCGCGGCATTGTGCCCCTTTCCAAAGAGGAACGCCATCTGAGAGACACGTGTGGAAGATTGTACCAAAAGCTTTTTGAACTCAGCGAAAAAGTGATCCGCGTATGGTACGGAATCCCGGAAATCTTAAAAGGGGATTCCTGCCGGTTGGCCCCTTAATCTTTCGGAGCTATACCTGGAAGCAGGTATAGCTTTTTTCATTGAAAGGGGCTTTTTTTTTTTATCATCGGCTGATTTATCGGCGAACCCCCGCAAGAATTGCGAAAAAAATACAATATTTTTAAAAATTCTGATTTTAATAGAAAATTATTGCTTTACAGGAGAAAAAAACGGATAAACTCATCTTGATGTTTTCCAACTATTAAATAGTTTCTACTATATTATATTATATATCCATTTGTATATATAACAGATGATAAAAATGAATATTGTTATATAACAAATATAGTGCTAGTATAAGTTTATGTTCAAACTGAAAGATTTATAGAAAGTTCATTATTACGATCACAATGGCCGGCCTTTCGATGGTGATTTTGGGGGCATTGGCAGAAAATCCTTGGGGCACTTTTGCGGTTGCTTCCACAATTCCGATTGCCATGATCATGGGATTGATCAATCGATTTACGGGAAATATTAAACTATCAACGATTATCGGTGTGGTACTGCTTGTTGGGGCAGTCTTCTACGGACCGTCCATTCAAGGCACTTGGCTGGGGAATGTGCTCACATTAGACAAAGAAACATTGGCGATGATTTTGCCGATCTACGCCTTTTTTGCGGCGGCGTTGCCGGTATGGTTCCTGCTTGCACCGAGGGATTATCTGTCCAGCTTTATGAAAATCGGGGTTTTTATCGCGCTAATCATCGGGGTATTCATAATCAATCCGGTTATCCGGTTTCCCGCAGTCATCCCTGATTTCATTCATGGGGGAGGTCCGATTGTAGCGGGGCCTGTATGGCCGTTCGTCTCCATCACGATTGCCTGCGGAGCGATTTCAGGTTTCCACGCATTCGTAGGTTCCGGAACTACACCAAAAATGTTGAACCGATGGGAAGATATCCGCCCTGTCGGATTTGGTGCCATGCTGGTGGAATGTGTGGTAGGGGTGATGGCATTGGTTGCCGCAACAGTATTGCATCCTGCCGACTATTTTGCCATCAATTCGGCACCTGAAAAATTCGCCCAATTAGGCATGAAGGCCGTGGAATTGCCGGCCCTTTCCGAAGCGATCGGCATGAATTTGGAAGGCCGTACAGGCGGCGCCGTGACATTGGCGGTCGGGATGGCTTCCATTTTCTCAGGAATCAAGTGGTTCAGCCATTTGACAAGCTATTTCTATCAATTCGTCATCATGTTTGAAGCCGTGTTCATCTTAACGGCAATCGATGCGGGGACACGGACAGCCCGCTATTTAATCCAAGATTTCTTGGGCAATGTCATTAAACCATTGAAGAAAACGGATTCGATGGTTGGCGCCATTGGGGCGAGCGCCTTGGCCTGCCTCATGTGGGGATATTTATTGAATTCCGAGGACATCGCTTCCGTATGGGCGCTGTTTGGTGTATCCAACCAGTTGATGGCATCCATCGGTTTGGTCTGCGGCGAGACATTTGTATTGAAAATTGCTGATAAACGCATCTATGCCCTGACATGTTTGATACCGCTCGCTTACCTATATGTAACCGTAAATGTGGCAGGCATCTGGATGATCAAAAACGTGTATTGGAACGAAGCGGCAAGCGGATACAATATGGTGAATGGCATGCTATCGGTCATCATGTTGGCGCTCGGTTTGGTGATTGTGCTGACGTCCATTGTGAAATGGAAAGAACTTTGGGCAAGCTCCCGCTTCGGCAAAGTTGCAACCATCAACAACTAACGTGATTATATTGTACTCAAGCCCGAATGGGATGGGAAACATAGAAAAAATGAAGGGGAATATCATTAAAAATGCAGAACTTTGCATGGTTTCAATGCGGGGTTCTGCATTTAAATTAATCAATCAGAACGGTTTTTATCAGCTATTGTGATAACTGTAATCGGAAACAATAAATTGATTAGAAAAGATTCATAAATTAATAGAATATTTAATAAAATAAAGTAGAAACCAATCGGTCGCAAAAGTAGGGGATTTTGATGGGAAAAGGAGAAAGAACACGGCAATTCATTATTGAAAAATCTGCGCATCTCTTTAATGAAAAAGGATATTATCAGACTTCGTTATCCGATATCATGAATGAAACCGGACTGAAAAAAGGGGGAATTTACAGACACTTTAAAGACAAAAATGAATTGATGATTGAGTCCTTTTATTACGCCGTCAAAACTGTAAGGGATGTCTATTTGGAAAAAACCGAGTCAGCAAGCGATGAATTAACGCTTTTGCAGACATTTTTTGAAATCTTTAAAAACCTGGCAAAGGATATTCCGGTTACCGGCGGTTGTCCAATTTTCAATGCCTCCATCGAGATGGATTGCCGGCCAGACAGCGAACTTCTGCCACATGCCCAAAAGACGATGCGCAATCTCATCGAAACAATTTCTGAAATCATAGAATCCGGCATTAAAAATGGAAGGTTTCATTCCAATATTTCAGCAAAAGAGCAGGCAATCTTTTTCATTTCTTCTTTGGAGGGCGGGCTGGCATTATCCAAACTTTATCAGGATTCCAAATATTTGACCGCTGTTTGCGAAAACTTGGAGAAATATATTCAAAGCTTTTTAAAATAAGTTGCTTTAACGCAACATTTATTTTTCGCCATAAAGAGACCGATTGTTTTCTTCTTGCCAGTTTTATATTAAGGAGGAAAACCAATGGATGAAGAAATATTAGTGAAGGAAAGGGAAGATGGAATCGGGATCATTACTTTAAATCGGCCGCAAAAAAAGAATGCCTTAAACATTTCGATGAGAAGAAAAATTTCGGAATATTTAAACAGATGGAAGAATTCGGATCATATCGGTGTTGTGATCATTACAGGAGCGGGAAATGCATTTTCCAGCGGTTTTGATTTATCGGAGTTCCAGGACCCGTCCATATTCGATGAAATCTATGAGTCTTCTGCTAAATATCATCGGGACGTCTGGCATTTTCCAAAGCCGATTATTGCCGGAATTAACGGTTTGGCGTTTGGGGGAGGCTTCGATTTGGCGGCGCTTTGTGATTTGCGGGTCAGTTCAAAAGATGCCGCCTTTAGTCATCCCGAAGTTAAGTTTGGCGCTCCCCCCATTTATACGCCGCTGCGTTGGATAGTGGGGGAAGGGATTGCGAAGGATCTTTGTTTTACCGGAAGGAAGATGGATGCCGAGAAAGCATATGACATCGGCTTCGTGAATTATCTGGTGGAAAAAGAACAGGTGTTGGGCAAATCCGTCGAGGTTGCAAAGCGGATCTTGGAATCTCCGAGGGATACTTTGCGGTTTACAAAAAGTTTTATGATCAAACAGACGGAAGAAAGCTTTGAAAAAGCCTTTAGTATTGAGCATGATCAAGCGTTTAAAGAGGTATTATTTAAACATCTCAAAAAATGAATCAAATATCTCGGTGGTCGATGATGTTTTTATGTTGTTTCCCTTTTGATTTCTTATCATTGACCATCAGTTTTCTGAAGGACAAAAGGCAATTCCAAAATTATTTGTTTGAAAGTTAAGAATTTGGGGTAACGGTTTGTAAAAAATTGTCTAAATTGTGAACAGAAAGCATAAAATATGTTCACTTTCCGGATCGAGGAGGAATTGCCGTTGTTTCCATTTTTTTTAAAAACTTCCGCATTGCTGTTAGTTCTTGGGCTCCTTTTGTCAATTGGTGGCTTTATTTTGGATTTTTCCTTTTGGTACGGGGGCGAAATGGTAAAGAGCGGCATGTGCCTGTTGCTCATAGGCCTGTTTCTGAATTTAATGGAACACAATAAACGGGAAACATAAATGAAAGGAGAAAGGATGATTTGAGTCCGCTCAAAAAATCCTTTCTCCTCTTTTCAGTCCAGATTACATATCCCAAACAAAGATCAACAGGGAACCGATGATGGTCACCATCGCGATAATAATGCCATAAAGAACATTCGTATAAATCGCTGTTCCGTCTTCCGTTTCACCGGCGTGCATAAACAGCACCAGCTGCACTGCGGCCTGTACAAAGGCAGTCACAAGAAGGATCGTCATTGCGACCGGAAATGAGAAATCCATAAAATACACGATCAATGCCACAATGGTCAATACCAAAGAAAATAAATAGCCGCCGACCTGTTTAACAGGAAACAATTCTTTCATTATTACATCAATCCTTTCAAGTAGATGAAGCTGAAGATGAAAATCCAGACAACATCCAGGAAGTGCCAGTAGAGAGAAAAGATGAAGGATTTGTTGGCTGTGCGGGCATTAATCCCGTCTTTCATCACCTGGATCAAGATGCACAACCCCCAAAAGAAGCCGAGGGTTACGTGGCCCCCGTGGGTTCCGAGCGTCGTCAGCAAGGCGGCGGTAAATCCGCTCGTTTGATAAGTGGCCCCCACATGATAATAATGTACAAATTCATTGATTTCGGCGGAAAGGAAGGCAACGCCGAGCAACAGGGTGACTCCCAAAAAGGCGAGCATCGCTTTTTTGCGCCCGATTCTCATGGCATGGACTGCAAGACCGATGGTGAAGCTGCTTGTCAAAAGAATAAACGTTTCAAATAGCACTGGCCCGATTTCAAAGATTTCAGGCCCTGTAGGCCCGTTGCCTGTCCGGTTTTCCATGATGAAGTAGGCGGTGAAAAGCGTTGCGAACAACATGATTTCAGCGCCGAGAAAGATCCAGAATCCAAAAATGTTCAATTGGTTTTGTTGCGTACTGTATTCCAGAGGCTGCGTGTGATCGATTTTCATGAATTGGCACCTCCATACGTGCTTACGGCTGTTTTAATTTCCTCCGCAGATTCAAATTTGCTTTCCGTCGCTTTGATTTCTTCCACCGAAATGAGGCGTCCGTCATCTTTTTCAAAGGAACGTAGCACCATGCAGGCGAAAATGCCAATTAAGGAAACAATCGCCGGTATCCATAAGGAGAAGACGAACGAGAATCCGCAGATGAAGAAGATGACGCCCATGATGAACGGCACGCCGCTGTAGTTTGGCATATGGATTTCTTCAATTTCCCCTTTGAACAATTCATGCCCATGTTTTTTCGCGTCCCAGAACGCTTCGCTGGAAGCCACATGAGGCGTGCGGGCAAAGTTGTATTCCGGCACCGGATTGTGAGTGGCCCATTCCAAAGAGCGGGCATTCCATGGATCGTCTCCAACGTTTCTTGGAGAGTGTTTGATGCTGTAAAAAATGTTATAGACAATGAGACAGAAGGCGATCGCCATCAAACATGCACCGATGAATGCGACGAAGTTCAAAGGTCCGAAACCTGTCGCTTCAGAGTATGTGTACATACGGCGGGCTTGTCCGTTCAAGCCTGTGATGTACATCGGGAAGAAGGCGAGAACAAATCCAATGGATAAGAACCAGAAGCCCCATTTCCCAATCCGTTCATTTAACATAAAGCCAAACATTTTAGGCCAGTAGTACGTGAGTCCAGCCAGCATCGCGAAGACAACGCCCGGAATGATCGTGTTATGGAAGTGGGCGACCAAAAACATTGTATTGTGATATTGATAGTCCGCCGCTGACATGGCCAGCATGACTCCGGTCACGCCCCCGATGGTGAACAGTGGAATAAATCCGACTGAGTAAAGCATTGGAACGGTAAAACGGATTTTCCCTTTCCACATCGTGAGCAGCCAGTTGAAAATTTTCACTCCTGTCGGCACCGCAATCGCCATTGTAGAAATGGAGAAAATGCTGTTTGTGAGCGCGCCTTGACCCATTGTAAAGAAGTGGTGGGTCCAAACAAGGAACGATAGCAGAGAAATGATGACCATCGAGCCGACCATGGATTTGTATCCGTAAAGGTTGCGGCCGGAGAATGTGGAGATCACTTCGCTGTAAATCCCAAAGGCGGGGAGGATCAGGATATACACTTCAGGGTGTCCCCAGACCCAGAAGAAGTTTGCCCAAAGCATGTCCATACCGCCGTTTGTTGACGTAAAGAAGTTGGTCGCGAACAAACGGTCGGTTGTTCCCATCAATAACGCGATGGTCAATACCGGGAAGGCAAAGATGATGATGACACATGCCATAAAGCTGGCCCATGTGAACATCGGCATTTTCATCAAGGTCATGCCAGGTGCGCGCATTTTTAAAATCGTCGTAATCATATTGATTCCGGTCATCAGGGAACCGATCCCGGAAATCTGAATGGCGATCATGTAATAGTTCGTTCCGACGGATTCGCTGAATTCGGTTCCGGCAAGGGGGAAGTAGGATGTCCATCCTGCATCCGGTGAACCGCCGATGACGAAGGAAATGTTAAATAGCATCGCCCCGGCAGCAAATAACCAGAAGCTGAGGGCGTTCAGTCTAGGAAACGCCACATCCCGCGCCCCGATTTGCAATGGAACAATAAGGTTCATAAAAGCGAAGATGAACGGCATCGCCATAAAGATGATCATGATGACGCCATGGGTCGAAAACACTTCGTTGTAATGTTGCGGGTCCAGCAGTTTATTATCCGGCATGGAAAGCTGTGCCCGTAACATGAGGGCATCCACTCCACCGCGGAAAAGCATCAGTAGCGCAGAGATTAAATACATCATCCCAATTTTTTTATGGTCCACTGTTGTCAACCATTCCCGCCATAGGTAACCCCATTTTTTAAAATAGGTCAACCCAATGATGATGGCGAGGGATACAACGACGATGGCTACCATGGATGCATAAATGGCCGGGTTTGGATTCGGCACCGCAAATCGTTCAAAAAATTCCATCGAATTTTCTCCTCTCAAAATATATTGCGAAAACTGCTAGATTCTAATTTATTCGTGAGCCGCATGTTTAGCATGCATATTGTGCTGTTTTTCGGAATCCATCCCATCGTCGGAATGCTCATGCTCCGGTGCAGGAGAGAACGCCAGATGGGTTCCTGTGAAAGTCATTCTTCCAAGATGGCCGGGTTCCAATAATTGTTCAAACGTATCTTCCGTGAGGGGTTCGGCCGTTTCATGCACTTCTTCCACCCACTCGTCAAATTTTGTTTGGGTCATGGCGGTGACGGTAAATGTATTTTCCGCA